>CBETWA010000037.1:0-25920 GCA_965539975.1 uncultured bacterium
ATTGTGTTCACCCTAATTTGCTTAAATTTGTTAACTCTATTTTACCAGTCACAACAAATTGAGGTATACGTGTTTCCGCGTTTTGGGAAAAATCACTTTTCAAATAAAAGCTAACCAGCTCCGGGATATCGCCCAAACCGGCTCGTTTTGCCTGGAAACTAGTTTTTGCGCGAGGAAGAAGACCCGGGTTTAATTTCATATAGGCGTATGGATGAGGGATATACCCCGGGCAATAATTTATTAAATCAAGAGTCGGCTCGTCCGGTCCTACTATGCGTGCCGGTGCGGTTGTGGTAACCAGGGGAGAAAAAAGCGGCAGCAAGCTTTTATCCCGTGTGGAAATACAGGCATTGGCAGGTGATATCAACCCGGCGAAAATGAGTTCATCTTTTTCATAAATACCGTAAAATGCTGTGTCTGAACAGCAGTCTTCCAGTGCATTCAGGTATGAAAGGAAATATAGGTTATTAGCACAATCCTTGTACAGGAAACTAAACAGGGCTTTTTTATCGCTATTATTTAATTTATTCATCTTTTTCGTTGCTAAACTCCAGTTTTATTAAGTTATAACTTATTCTTAATATCTTGCAATACCTTTTTAGCAGAGGGCACAGCGTTAAAGACAAAATCCAACTTATCACATGCAAAGTCCGAACAATGCCCGCAATTATCTATGTTCTTTTCTTGCCCACACTGCCTGATTTCACAGACCTTACAGTGATTAAAAAGCCGCCCATTATTTGTCAGGCATCCATCACAGTTAATATCCTCAGGCTTAATTTCGGCTTCAAACTCTTTAGACCAAGCTTTAGCCGTTTTAAGCCTTTTGTTGTCATCATTCTGCTGGGTTGCGATAAATGCAGGGCAATCCGTACAAATTAATCCGCAATAGGCGATCATCAATTCTTCCTCCTTAAACAGTTAAGAAATTTGATAATGGCCATCCCTAATAATCCATTTCTTAATTAGCTTCTGGCATTTAAATAGATATTCATAAAAGCTTACATTGGTATCCTTCAATTCTTAAAAACCCAACGAGGATCTGACGTAAAAATCCCTTTTTTATTGGCAGCCAGAGGGTAATGGATATTCTTATAAGCATCCCAGAGATAAAGTCCTGCACCTTCTTCATTGCCAGCCACATAAGATAGATACCGGCCGTCTGGCGACCAGGCGGGTTCCTTGGTTATTGGATACTGATTGTCGAATAAGGGGGCGTTCTCAACCCCGGGCTTCCAGCACCACAGTTCCACCCGTTTCTGCCCGTTCTCTTCATGGACTACCTTCTCCCAGACAATCTCAACTGTATCCGACCGCCAGGCAAAATGACCTGCGGGGTAGCGGTTGAATCCATGCAATTGTACAATCTTCCCCGTGCCAACGTCCAATATCTGCAGCGTGTCACCAGCCGGGATGGTCAAGTATCGGCCGTCGGGAGACCAGGATAATAGCTGGCCCCACACCGGATAAGTTTGAAGCTGTCCGCTTTCCAGGTGATATATTTTTATCTGTTTAACATTGTAGGGCGTATCATTAAGCTGCTTGCTGTTTGTGTTATCAAGCCAGGCCACTTTAGTTGCCGATGGGTCAAGCAAAAAACCTGACGCATTTTCCGTAACCAGCTTTTGAATAATCTCACCGTCCTCCCAAAAGCAGAGAATAGCTGTTGACCAATTTTCCCTTTCCCTCAACACACCGACAAAACCGTTCGCCCGGGGACCAAGGGGATAAAATCCCGGAGGGAGTTCCAGAACAATTTCTCCTGAGTGGGTATCCACCACAATGGCTCTAGATTCCGGGACAACCGTACCCCGGGATGTCATAAGCCTGTCATTATCTAGCCATGTGGCCTCTACAAAAGGACCCATCACACCACTGGGATAACAGATCAGGCTTTCCCTGCCGTTAACCATGTCCTTCACCCAAGTGCCGTAAGGGTTGGCAGTACCCTGGCCATGAATTAATACGTCCTGGTCCATGGCCAATTTGCTACCTGATGGGTTCCAGGTATAACTTAACGGCACATTTTCCGCTACCAGGAGGATATTACGACCGTCAAGGGTCACCATGTATAGGTCGCGACATGTGCCGTTATTTTCATGGCGGACAAAGGAAATAGCCCAATCCTTTTCTTTAGCGGGTACCTTTACTTGATTATTTAGAACAAGGCCAGTGTTTATAGTTACTGTCCGGGAAGTGGCGTTCCAGTTAACGTCGGCTCCCGTAGCAATGGAAACAAATCGAAGTGGTATAAACGTATTTCCTTGTAGGTTTTTTACAGGAACATTAATTCTTAGTTCATCCCCATTTAAAACAGCTTTTCGCTCATTAACGACTAGCTGTAGACATTTACCCCTGCTGATAGCCGTTACGGCCTTATTGTTATGATCCCATTCAACATATGCGCCCATGGCTTCCAAGGTAGCGCGCAGCGGTACAAATACTTGTTCCTGCTCAAGAACCGGTTGTATTCTTGATTTTAGCTGTGTATTATCAATTATCATTGTTATAGGTTGAGACCCCAGAGCATATGCTGGCCAAGTAATCAGTAAGACAAAAACAAATGAGATGCAAAATAACTGTTTATTCTTGTATAATAATTTAACTGCAGAGCATTTTTTCATGACCTACCCCCGTATTGAAATCATTAATAATATATTAGAACAAACTCCCAAACATTGGAACAGTATGATTAACATTTATATCAGTCCACTGACATGGTAACTATCAAACTCCGCGAAGACCGGGGCTTTTATTTGTTGCACGTTGCTCCTTACCTAGTATCTCTCGGTAACGGGTAGAGGCACCAGTCGGTAATGCTGGAAGAAACACTGGGCCGGCTGGAGTACGCCGTCAAAAGGCAGCTATTAACACGGGTTGATGGAATACCGGTATTTCAACGGTGGAGCCAGACTGGTAAATAAGGTCTATGCTTTGTCTATGGTTGGACTTTTTAGGTTTATTGACTCAATGCCTTCGCCATATACTCAATGCAATCATTCCACCATAAAAAAAACAAGCTCGTAATAACGAACTTGCGTTAAATTTAGAAATTTAATTTTAGTATAATATTAGCCGCAACAATCCAATTTACACAACTTTACTTTTTTTACTTATTTTGGTGGTGGAGGCGGGGGGAGTTGAACCCACCGTCCGAAAGAAGAGCCACAGGACCTTCTACGAGCGTAGGTTGTGTTTTAAGTTTCGCTCCGTTGGCGCCCACAACCAGGCTCCGCTGGAGCTATCTCGATGAAAGTCCCATTAGACCTCCGAGAATTGGCCTAATAGCAAGCCTGTCGGGTTGACACCCCGGATCCCGCTCCACAGGCAGGTGCGGGTGGGATGGGCTGCTTTAATTAAGCAGCCAGTGCGTATTCTTCGTTGGCAGTTATATTAACTGTCCATCGTTTTACGGGCTGATGGAACCCCGGCTCGCTTATCCTGCCACTCCTTCCCCCGTCGAAACCATTTCGCCCCCATGATTGAAACAAGGGTATTTTAATTTTATGAGATATAATTACCTGATCATCCTGTTTTTCAAAGCCCGGTCGATTTCCCGCTTGGCATCGCGGGCGGCCATATCCTCCCGCTTGTCGTACTTTTTCTTGCCCCGGGCCAGCGCCAGTTCCACTTTCACCCAGCCACGCTCGGTAAAATAAAGCTTCAGCGGTATAAGTGAAAAGCCTTTTTCCCTGGTCAGTCCAAACAGCCGCATGATCTCGCGCTTGTGCATCAACAACTTGCGCGGGCGCTTAGGATCGTGATTGAACCGGTTGCCCTGTTCGTAAGGGCTTACATGCATATTATATAATATAAGCTCGCCGTTTTCAACACGGGCATAGCTGTCTTGCAGGTTGGCCTTGCCGGCCCGGATGGATTTAATTTCAGTGCCGGTAAGGGCAATTCCGGCCTCGTAAGTTTCTTCTATATGATATTCATGCCTGGCTTTACGGTTGGTAATTGTTTTGGCCGGCATTTATCAAACACCTTCCATCTTTACAATTAAAGCCCTGCTGCCTTTAAAGGAGAGGGCCTTGAAAGCGCGGGTAATTCTAGTCAGGTAATGTGTAATTATACCACAGGTCGAATATTTGTCAATGGATTACAAACCCATTTCACCCGCAATTCCCTGCATGGCTTCCAGCCCCAGAGCAAAAAACTCCTCCAGCTCCAAGCCCATTTCGGAGCAAGAGGCGATGGTTTCCCGGTTTGCGCCCCGGGCAAAAGACTTTTCGCCGTAACGGTTCTTTAAAAATTCCACATCAATAGCGGAAAGCTTTTTTTCCGGCCGGATCAGTGCCCCGGCCACTATAAGCCCGGTAAGCGGGTCAGTGGCGTAAAGCGCCTTGTCCATCAACGACTTGCGCGGCAGGCCGTGGGCTTCATTATGTGCTTTGACAGCGTAAACCACGTCATCCGGCAAGCCCAGTTCCTGGAGCAGCTGGGCACCCTCTAGGCTGTGCCGGGCGGGGTCGTCCTTGGTACGGTCGTAATCTATATCGTGCAGCAGACCCGCCAAGCCCCATTTTTCTTCGTCTTCATTGAAATGTTTGGCCAGGCGTCGCATCACCGCTTCCACTGCCAGTGAGTGCTTAATCAGGTTCTTAGTTTTTAAATGCTGTTTTAAAAGTTTATATGCTTCTTCCCGGCTCATCATGATTTTTACCTCCCAATAACTGTTTCAAAACCTACAATGTTTCAACTTTCATAAACTTCGCCTTAGCCCTTGCGGCCACTTTGCCGTCCGGTAGAATAATATGCGCCGCCATTTCAAAAACCCGGCCCCTTTTTTCTCCTTCGCACCATGATTCTACCACCAGTTTTTGTTTAACGGGCACTCCCAGGCTATAGCGAGTGGTCATCTCCGCCGTCATAATGGAAATTCCCTTCATCCACAGCCACCAGGCCATGGTTTCGTCCAGCAGCGCGGCAATTAACCCGCCGTGCATGTAACCGTTCCACCCCTGGTGAACATCCTGGCCCGTAAATTCTGTACGGCATTTGTCACCGTCCATTGTAAATTTTAACTTCAATCCTATAGGGTTTTTATCACTACAACCGAAACACATGTGGGTATCATTTTTGGTCAGCTTTGCCAGTTTTGCTCACCCCCGGACACTATTGTTACATATTATAACCCTTTCTGGCAAGAGCTACCTGCATTTGTTCCAACTTTCTCATTTTTTCTTAATATATGGATATTATGGTTATCTTAAACTAGTTTAAGCCCGGCTCCAGGAAAAAGGCCCCTGCCGTTTTTGGCAGGGGCCTTTTGTCATTGAATTTGTAACTTTATTATATCAGGTGGAACATAATCAGCGGAACGATGAGCAAGGCCACAACGTTCACGACCTTGATAACCGGGTTGATGGCCGGGCCCGCGGTGTCCTTCAGCGGGTCGCCCACGGTGTCGCCGGTAACCGCAGCTGCGTGAGCTTCGCTGCCCTTGCCACCGTACATACCTTCTTCAATGTACTTCTTGGCGTTGTCCCACGCGCCGCCTCCGTTGTTCTGGAAGCAGGCCATGAAGATACCCACCACAATAACGCCGATGAGCACGCCACCCAAGGCCAGGGGCCCGAGAAGGAAGCCCACCAGCAGTGTGGTCAGAACGGGCAGAAGGCCGGGAACAACCATTTCTTTCAGGGCACGCCTGGTCACAATGTCAACACAGCGACCGTACTCGGGCTTTCCGGTACCATCCATGATGCCCGGGATTTCACGGAACTGCCGGCGCACTTCTTCCACCACGGAGTGAGCCGCGCGACCCACGGCGCCGTTGGCCAGGGCGGAGAACAGGAACACGATGCAGCCGCCGATGAACAGGCCGGCCAGAACCATCGGGTCGTTCAACAAGAAATTGACGGTTTCAGCGCCCTGTTCCTTCAAGGCGTGGGTGTAGTCGGAAAACAGCACAATGGCAGCCAGAGCCGCGGAGCCGATGGCGTAACCTTTGGTAACCGCCTTGGTGGTGTTACCCACGGCGTCCAGGGCGTCGGTGCTTTCACGCACGTTGCTGGGCAGTTCGGACATCTCGGCAATGCCACCGGCGTTGTCGGTAACGGGTCCGTAGGAGTCCAGGGCCACGATCATACCGGTCATGGACAGCATGGCCATGGAAGCGATACCAATGGAATAAATGCCGTACTCGCCGCCACCGCCAAGGAAGTAAGCGGCCAAAATACCGGCAACGATGGTCAAGGTCGGGGCTACGGTTGATTCCATACCCACGGATAGACCGGTAATAATGTTGGTGGCGTGACCGGTCTGGGAAGCATAAGAAATAGATTTAACAGGGCGAAACTTGGTAGATGTGTAGTAATCGGTGATGTACATAATTAATACTGTCGCCGCCACACCAATCAGAGCCGCGTAGAAGAAAGTCGGGCCGCCCAGCAGGCTAGTGGTGGCGAAGTAGAAGCCAATCAGTGCCAGTATGGCGGATACCCATACACCGCGGTACAGTGCACCCATAATATCCTTGTTGGCCGGGAGGCGCACAAAGAACACACCGATAATCGAAGCAACGATGGCTACAGCGCCCAACAGAACCGGGTACAGGGTGTATTGAGGCGCTCCGTCAAAGATCAGGTAGCCCAGCAGCATGGCACCAATGGCGGTAACCGCATAGGTTTCAAACAGGTCTGCAGCCATACCGGCGCAGTCACCCACGTTGTCACCCACGTTGTCGGCAATGGTGGCCGGGTTGCGCGGGTCGTCTTCCGGAATACCGGCTTCCACCTTACCAACCAAGTCTGCGCCCACGTCGGCGCTCTTGGTATAGATGCCACCGCCGATACGGGCAAACAGCGCAATCAAGCTACCGCCGAAGCCCAGGCCCACCAGAGCGTGCACATCCTGGAAGATAAAGTACATTCCGGCTACGCCCAGTAGCGCCAAGCTCACACACATCATACCGGTTACGGAACCGGCTTTGAACGCCACGCTCAGGCCGCTGGCCAGACCACTCTTAGCGGCTTCAGCCACGCGGGTGTTGGCCCGGGTGGAAACACCCATGCCGATATAACCGCAAAGACCGGAGAAAGTAGCACCGATAACGAAGCCCACGGCGGTTTTCCAGCTTAAAGCAAGGGCCAGCGCTATGGCTACGATAACGCCAACTATAGCAATGGTGGTGTACTGGCGGTTCAGGTAAGCCATGGCGCCTTCCTGAACGGCTCTGGAGATAGCCTGCATTCTTTCACTGCCGGCAGGCTGCTTCATAATCCAGCTAATCAGATAAGCCGCAAACAGGATACCTACCGCAGCGCACAGCAAACCTGCAGTTATAACCCAACCATACTCTCCCAAAAAAATTCACCTCCGCATGAATTTTTGAATGAATCCGAATCTTAATCTTGTCCCGGTGCACCCTGCAGTAAAAAAAACATGAATCAGTCCGGCACACCGTCTGCCGGGGTACACAACCACGGCATGTGCAAATGAGTGACGAAAAAACCTTCCTCTTCCCCTTAGTAAATTAGTTTTTTCACAAAAACACCGACAACACTTCACTCCGCTAACTACACCAGGGCTATAAGACTCACCTCCCTCGCCCGTACCCCGTGAAAAAAATTATAGCACAGGGAGTAAAATTTTACAAATGCACTTACTATAAAAGTAAGTGCACTATATTTTAATACTAATTTAAAAATTCACTACAGTTATGTGCGGGCGAATAACAAATCCGGGGGACACCACCCCCGGATCTTATTTTGCAATAACTACCAGTGTAAGTGACGTAATAGCAAACACAACAGCAATTACCACTGTCACTTTGCCCAAAAACTCGTCCATACCTTTCTTCTTACCAAAGAATGTCTCGGCCCCGCCGGCAATGGCGCCTGATAACCCGGCACTCCTGCCGGATTGCAATAATACCACGGCGATAAGGCCCAGGCAAAGAATGATGTGCAGGGCGGTTAAAATTATTTTAACAACAGCCACTTTTACTCCTCCCATTCAAACGCTAACCACATTTTAATATACCCGGGCCGATAAAGCAAGCACTTATTGTCATCGCCAGCGGGTATGGAAATACCGGCAAAACCGTATTATCAACGAAGCAGTCTGCCGGCGAATATGCTTACCACAAGTTGTAAAAAACCCTGCGTCCCTTGAACACGCCGGTGGCGGCCAATTCCTCCTCGATGCGCAACAGTTGGTTGTATTTGGCCACTCGGTCGGTACGGGAAGGAGCTCCTGTCTTGATTTGGCCGGCGTTTACCGCCACCGCCAGGTCGGCAATAAAAGTGTCCTCAGTTTCGCCCGAACGGTGCGATACCACCGCCGTGTAACCGGCCTGCCTGGCCATTTCTATAGTTTCCAGCGTTTCGGTAACGGTGCCAATCTGGTTCAGCTTGATCAGTATAGAGTTGGCCACACCGTTTTCAATACCGTGGCCCAGTCGCTCCGTGTTGGTGACAAACAGGTCGTCCCCTACAATTTGCACCCGGTCACCCAGCTTTTCGGTAAGCTTTTTCCAGCCATCCCAGTCATCTTCGGCCAACCCGTCCTCAATAGAGATAATGGGATACCTACCAACCAGGCCGGCGTAATAGTTAATCATTTCTTCCGCGCTGTAGTTCAGGCCTTCTCCCGCCAGCACATATTTACCTTCCTTGTAAAACTCCGTGGCCGCCGCGTCAATGGCCAGCGCAACATCTTCGCCCGGCTTATACCCGGCCGCTTCGATAGCCTCCACAATTACCGCCAGAGCTTCCTCATTGGAACCCAGGTTTGGAGCAAATCCCCCCTCGTCGCCCACCGCGGTGTTCATGCCCTTTTTCTTGAGCACGCTTTTCAAGGTGTGGAACACCTCGGTACCCATGCGCAGCGCTTCTGCGAAATCTCCGGCTCCCACGGGCATAATCATGAATTCCTGTATATCCACGTTATTGTCCGCATGCTTGCCGCCGTTTAGTATATTCATCATAGGCACAGGCAACAGCCTTGCGGCCGTTCCGCCCAGGTAACGATACAGGGGCATGTCCAGCGACCTTGCCGCCGCCCGGGCCACGGCCATGGATACACCCAGTATGGCATTGGCTCCCAGCTTACCCTTGTTGGGTGTACCGTCAAGGTCGATCATGGTCAGGTCCACACCCGCCTGGTCCAATGCGTCAAAACCGACAATCTCCGGTGCTATTCGTTCTTCCACGTTCTTCACCGCACTGGACACGCCTTTTCCCTTGTAGCGTCCCTTGTCACCGTCCCGGAGTTCCACCGCCTCGTAAGCTCCGGTGGAGGCCCCCGACGGCACGGCCGCCCGCCCGGTGGTTCCGTCCTCCAGCAGCACGTCCACCTCCACGGTGGGGTTGCCCCGGGAATCAAGTATTTCTCTGGCCGCAATATCGACGATCACGGTAGACATATCGAGCCCTCCTTGCTCTTTATGTGTAAAATACTCTTTATACCCAACCATTACGTCATGTGCCCCAGCAGGTTTCACCTAACGCCGGTGCACAACCGGTTCCCGGCCTCCAACAACTACTCTAACCTCCAACCTCTAACTTCCATCCTTCAGCAGCAGGCTCCGTCCCGTCATTTCCGGGGGTTTTTCCAGACCCAGCAATTGCAGCATGGTGGGAGCCACATCTTCCAGTCTCCCCTTTCGCAGCGTTATACCCCGGTGGCTGTCACTGACCAGAATAAAAGGCACATCGTTGGTAGTATGCGCGGTGTGGGGCTTTCCATTACCATCAAGCATCATCTCGGCATTGCCGTGGTCGGCGGTGATTATGGTAATACCGCCGGCGGCTTTTATAGCTTCAACCGCCCGCCCAATACAACAGTCCACAGTTTCAATGGCTTTAACCGCCGCCTTCATGTCGCCGGTATGGCCAACCATGTCTGGATTGGCGTAATTCACTATAATTACGTCATAAACGTTTTCCCTAATTTTGTTCACCAGGACATCGGTCACGCCGCAGGCGCTCATTTCGGGCTGCAAATCATAAGTGGCAACCTGTGGTGAAGGTACCAGCACCCGGTCCTCGCCCCGGTTGGGTTTTTCCACACCGCCGTTAAAGAAAAACGTTACATGAGCATACTTTTCTGTTTCCGCCAGGCGCAGCTGGCGCAGGTTATGGTAGCTCAATACTTCACCCAGGGTATTTACCAGTACCTGAGGCCTGAAAGCAACAGGTGCGTTTATAGTTTTGTCGTACTGGGTCATGCAAACGAAGTGCACCCGCGGGCGGCCCGCCGGGCGCTTGAAACCTTCAAATTCTTCGTCCACGAAAGCCCGGGTAATCTGCCTGGCCCGGTCGGGCCGGAAATTGAAAAAGATGATTGAATCCCCGTCACGCACCAGCCCGACGGGCTCGTCTTTCTCATCCACTACCACGGAAGGTTTAACAAACTCGTCAGTTTCACCCCTGGCGTAAGCCTGCTCAACCGCCTCCAGGGCGCCGGGCACCCTGAACCCCTGGCCCGCGGTCATCGCATAATAAGCTTCCCCGGTGCGCTCCCAACGCTTGTCGCGATCCATGGCGTAATAACGGCCCATTACCGTCGCTATCCTGCCGGTTTCCATTTCCCTCATGCGCTCAATTAACGGTTTTATGTACTCCCCGGCGTTGGCAGGCGGCACATCCCGGCCGTCCAGAAATGCGTGCACAAAAACCTTGTCCAGCCCCTGGTCCCTGGCCAATTCCAGCAGAGCGTACAGGTGATCGATATGGCTGTGCACTCCCCCGTCGGATACAAGACCCATCAAGTGAAGGGCAGAATTGTTTTCCCGCGCTTTTTCCACGGCTTCCAGCAGCACCGGGTTGTTGTAAAACGACCGGTCGCGAATGGACAGGCTAATCCTGGTCAGCTCCTGGTACACCACACGTCCGGCTCCCATGTTCAAGTGGCCCACCTCGGAATTACCCATTTGCCCTTCGGGCAATCCAACGGCCTCGCCGGATGTGACCAGCCTGGTGGTGGGATAGCGAGACACCAGCGCGTCAATGTTCGGCTTGCGTGCACGGGCAATGGCATTTCCATCCGCGTTTTCGTTCAGTCCCCACCCGTCCAGAATTACCAGTACCAGAGGTCTTTTTCGTGAAACCAACAACTGTTCCCCCTTTAAACCCGCGGTGCAATTCACTTGTCAACCCGTACGGAGTTGCGCACTATCTCAGCAAAGCTGCCGGGATCCAGGCTGGCCCCGCCCACCAGCGCCCCGTCGATATCGGGCTGCGCCATCAGCTCCGCCGCGTTGCCGGGTTTTACGCTGCCCCCGTACTGGATACGCGCGGACTCCGCGGGTTCCGCACCGAACATACGACGCAATATACTCCTGATAAAAGATATTACTTCCTGGGCATCGCCGGGTGAAGCGGTGCGCCCGGTACCAATGGCCCACACGGGCTCGTACGCGATGACAATGCGTCCTGCCTCGGAAGCTGAAAGACCCGCAAGCCCGCCTTTCACCTGTTCCTCCACCACTTTTTCGGTTTGCCCCGCTTCCCTTTCCTCCAGTAATTCACCTACGCACACTATGGGTACCAAGCCGTGGGCCAATACAGCGCGAACCTTTTTATTCACCGTGGAATCGGTTTCACCGAAATACTGCCGGCGCTCGGAATGCCCGATTATTACGTACCGGCAGCCTGTCTCTTTTAACATCACCGGGGAAATTTCCCCTGTGTAAGCTCCTTCACTTTCCCAGTAGCAGTCTTGCGCTCCCAGGGCAATTTCCGTGCCGGCCAGTTTTTCCGCCGTAGCCGCCAAAGCGGTGAATGGCGGGCACAACACCATCTCCACACCGGTTATCCCGGCGGTTTTTTCCTTGAAATCATTAACAAAATTGACCGCCTCAGCGACGGTCTTGTACATTTTCCAGTTCCCGGCTATAATTGGTATTCTCATCCGGTATCACCCCGTTTTGAAACATCAACTACTTATTATCATGAAGCACGGCAACGCCCGGCAGCACTTTACCCTCCAGAAACTCCAGGGAAGCGCCTCCCCCGGTGGAAATATGGGTTATTTTATCCCCCACCCCGGCTTTTTTCACCGCCGAAGCGGAATCCCCGCCACCGATTACGGAAAGGGCACTGCTTTCAGCGAGGGCTTCGGCCACCGCCATGGTGCCTGCGGCAAAGGGTTCCATTTCGAATACACCCATGGGACCGTTCCAAACCACTGTGGCGGCGTTCTTGATCCGGTCGCCGTAAACCTTGGAAGTCTCGGGACCTATATCCAGGACCATGATATCCTCTGGAATCTTATCCACTGGCACCACCCTGGTCTGCGCGTCGGGGGCCGCCGCCGGGGCCACCACCACATCTAGCGGCAACAATAATTCCACGTTGCGGTTCTTGGCCTTTCGCATCAGTTCCGCAGCCAATTCTGTCTTGTCCGGTTCCAAAAGAGACTTTCCAACCTCGTACCCTGCGGCCTTCAGGAAGGTATTGGCCATGCCGCCCCCTATGAGCAACACATCCACCTTTTCCAGCAGGTTGTCGATAACCGCAATTTTGTCCGACACCTTGGCCCCGCCTATAACGGCTATAAACGGGCGGGACGGCGAACCAAGCACCCGGCCCAGCATATCCAGCTCCTTTTCCATCAGGAATCCCGCCACGGCCGGCAAAAACTCCGCCACGCCCTCGGTGGAAGCATGAGCGCGGTGAGCAGTCCCAAAGGCATCATTTACGAATATATCACCCAGCGATGCCAGTTGCCGGGCAAACTTCTCGTCGTTTTTCTCCTCTTCCGGGTAAAAACGAACATTTTCCAGCAGCAGGACATCCCCGTCATTCATTTCACTCACTGCAGCTTTAACCTCTTCACCCACACAGTCATCCACTTTTCGCACGGGCAAGCCCAAAAGCTGTTCCAGGCGTTCGGCCACCGGATCCATCCGGTAACGGTCATCCACCTTCCCTTTCGGCCGGCCCAGGTGCGACATTAATATTACCCTGGCTTTGTTTTCCAAAAGGTACTTTATTGTGGGAAGAGCAGCATTGATCCGCGTATCGTCAGACACGTTACCTTCTTTATCCAGGGGCACGTTGAAATCCACCCGAACCAGTACCCGCTTACCGGACACGTCAATATCCCGTATAGTTTTCTTGGTCATCAAATCCCCCCTTTTGCACCAGTAATCATTTTTTATTACAGAATCGTCACCAGTGCTCAAAACTTTAAGTTTTTATAGCAACATTTAATTTATGCCTCCAGTGTTAAAATCCCTTGCTGGCAATATATGCAACCAGATCCACAACCCGGTTGGAATAACCCCACTCGTTGTCGTACCAGGCCACAACCTTGACCAGGTCGTCTTCCATAACCATAGTGGACAGGGAATCAATAATGGCAGAATGGGGGTCGCCATTATAATCCCAGGATACCAGCGGCAATTCGCTGTAACCCAGTATTCCCTTTAATTCGCCTTCCGATGCCTTTTTCAAGGCCGCGTTAACCTCTTCTCTGGTAACCTTCCTGGCCAGCTGAACCGTCAGGTCCACCACGGAAACATTGAGCGTGGGCACCCGCATCGCCATACCGTTCAGCTTGCCTTCCAGCTCGGGCAGCACCTTGGCCACGGCCTTTGCGGCACCGGTGGTGGTAGGTATGATGGACATGCTCCCGGCCCGCCCGCGGCGCCAGTCGCGGTGTGGCATATCCAGCAACTGCTGGTTGTTTGTGAGAGCGTGTACTGTGGTCATCAATCCTTTTACGATGCCGAACTCATTGTTCAGCACCTTGGCCACAGGCGCCAGGCAGTTAGTGGTACAAGAAGCGTTGCTGATAACGTGGTGCTCCACGGGGTTGTACTTCTGTTCGTTAACCCCCATAACCACCATCAAGCACTCGCCTCCCTTGGGCGGTGCCGAGATTACTACTTTCTTAGCCCCGCCTTTCAGGTGCAGCGCGGCGTCGTCTACCTTGTTGAACTTGCCGGTGGACTCAACCACTATGTCCGCTCCCACCTCGCTCCAAGGTAGTTTGGCCGGGTCCGCCTCCGAAAAGATTTTGATTTCCCTGCCATTGACAGATATTATATCGTCGTACCCGCGGATATCCTCATCCATCCTACCGTGCACGGTATCATACTTCAAAGTATGCGCGAGGGTAGCGGCAAATACGTCATCGGCCGGCAACCTCCTGGACTTGTGGTTAACGGCCACCACCTCGATGTCGGGGCGATGCAGGGTAGCTCTCAGCACCAGGCGCCCTATTCTGCCCAGACCGTTGATCCCTATTTTCACCGCCATTATTACTCCCACTCCTCTCAATAGTATGCCTCAGTAGCTTTTATTTAATTAAATATGCTATACTCTATTCGATAATCAACAGGATCTTTCCTCCCTTTTTGTATACAAGGCAAAAAAAATTTAGAGGCACCTGTCTAGTGCCTCTTTTCTTCTTTGCCAATCTTTTTTAGGGACGCAAAATGCACTTGGTATCCTAGTTTGGCCGGAAAGTATAAAACTTTCCGCTGAGCGATACCATTTATTTAATACCGCTTTCGCTTTCTGATCGGTGGTATACCAAGTTCATCCCTGTACTTGGCCACCGTACGCCGTGATATCTTGATACCCTTACGGCCCAGCATGTCCGCAATTTGCTGGTCATTCAAGGGATTTTTGACATCCTCACCGGCTACTATTTCCTGGATAGTTTTCTTGATGCTCTCGGCAGAAACCATGGACCCGCCGCTATTGCTCAAGCCGGAAGAAAAAAAGTATTTCATTTCGTAGACACCCTGGGGTGTCTGTATATACTTATTGGAAGTGGCCCGGGAAACGGTAGACTCGTGCAGTCCCACCAGGTCGGCTACCGTTTTCAGGTTCAGCGGCCTTAAATACTTTACACCGTAATCCAGGAAATCCCGCTGCAGATCCACCAAGCACCTGGTTACCTTGTAAAGGGTCAGGCGCCGCTGCTCTATGCTTTTAATCAGCCAGGCGGCCGCGTTCAGTTTGTGTTCCACGTACTTGCGGGTTTTGTTGTCGCTTTTATCCTGGTTTAACACCGAACGATAAGTATTGTTTATGGTCAGGCGCGGTATGGAGACATCATTGATGATTATTACATACTCGTTATCGACCTTGTTTAAAACAATATCCGGTACAATGTACCTGTTGTCGCCCGGGCCGCTAAAATTGCGGCCCGGCTTGGGATCCAGGGTTTTTATTAGATCGGCCACCCGCTGGATATCCTGCACCGTAACGCCAAGTTGCTGGGCCATGCGGTTGTACTTGCCATCAGCCAAGTCGAGCAGGTGGTTTTGAACCACTTCCCGCACCAGGGGGTCGCTAATACCAAGATGACTAAGCTGCAGCATCATGCATTCCTGCAGGTTGCGCGCGCAAACGCCCGGAGGGTCGAAAGACTGCACCAGGCGTAAAGCGTCAAGGACTTCTTCCACAGTTACCGACAAGTGTTTGGCTATGTCCTCCACGGGGTAATTAAGGTAACCGTTGTGGTTTATATTGCCGATAATATATTCCGCAATGTTCCTTTGTCGCTCGGAGCACTTGGTAAGTCCCAGCTGAAACAGCAGGTGCTCCATGAGACTGGGTGCCCGGCTGGCAAAATGCTCGTAATTGTATTCGTTTTGCTCCCTTATTACTTCCGGACGGGACAACCCCAGGTCACTGCTGTCGTGAAAATAATCCTGCCAGTCGATGTCATATTCCCTTTCCCCGGGTTTTTCCTCATCAAGGACGGTTTTTCCCTCTATTAAATCCTGTTCCGTGTCTTCCTCTCTTACCTCCAAAAGCGGGTTTTCCTGCAGTTGTTGTTCCACGTAATTTTCCAGTTCCAAGGAAGAGAGTTGCAGTACGGTTATGGCCTGGCGCAATTCCGGGGTCATGATTAATTTTTGTGTTTGCAAAATATTCAGTCCATAACCCATGCGCATTTTTAAAACGTCCTCCAGTAATTCAAGTTAAGCTATTAAGTTAAGCTATAATTGGCAATTATCTATATAATTTAATAATTTGCCTTAGTATAAATTTTCGATGTCGCTAGCAAAAATCCTGCCTGCTTAAATTCCAATATATTCAGTTGACTGGTTTATGATTACATATGCAGGAACGAACCAGCAGGACAAAGGCAAATACGGTCAGGCCGGCGGCCAATACCATGGCAAGTATTTCCTGGCCGGGCATAAAAAGGTGGGGGTGACACCCGCGCATGTAATCCATGTAATCATTAAATACCATCCACAGGGTGGCACCAAGCACCGCCCTACCGGGTAGAGGGAGAACCCTTAGAAAAATAAACCCTTCCAAGGCCATCCCCAGGTGTGACAGCAGTAACATGGCGTTAATCCACGTAAAATCTCCGCCGGCCCACCAGAAATGGATATTTATCCCGGCGGCCCAAAGACCGTACTTGATACAGGTGGCGCAGGCAACCGCCGCCAGAAGACCGGGGCGGCGGCCCGATAGAACCGCCACCAGCGCCAGGGCGAACAGGGTGGAGGACAGCGGGCTGTCTGCAACTACAGGCCACAGGGCAAGCGGGGTTTCCGCCAGCTGGGCCCTGTACCAGTAGTACCCATATAAAGATCCCGCCAGGTTGATAATGATTATGGGCCACACCAGGCTGGAACGCCAGGGGCGGTGCCATAGTTCGTCCAAAAGTTCTGCAAGCAAGTGCAAGGAGATACCCCCTTGAACTAAGCCGGTACATATTGCGAAACACCGACAATATGTTGGTGTATAGATATGCCTGCCCCGGCTTACCCGGAAAATACTTTATTAGTATGGGTATACCTGTTCCGGTCGAGCGATTTGCGGGAGCGCCGGTAACGGCACCCGGCGCAGCGAGGTTGCGAAACCGGACGAGCGAACGTGATGTTCGCGAGAGCCATAACCGAACTAAGGATGGTGAGTTTATGGCGATCCGCTTTCGGAAAGCGGCCAGGGGACACACCTCCCCTTTGGGGTCAAAACTTTTGGGTCGGAGGTATGTCTCCAACGTATAAGCCGCTGGTGCCGCCGGCGCGAGAGTTTTTAAACGCAGTGGTGGTTGCTATCCGTAACATGTTCTTATTCTCGCCAATGTTTCCGCTTTGTAGTGCGTAACCTGTTTAGAAAAAGCGAGCCGGAACAGGTATACCTTACAAGCAATTTTCATCCATCTGCTGGTGCCGCAACGCGACATGGGAGTCTACTCACAAATCCCGCGCAGGTTAGATGCGGGGTTTATCCCGGATAGCTGGCTCCTTTTGCAGTTGCCGGCTCGGCCGGCCGGTAAAATTTTCGCTTCACCCGCGCGGGCACGCCGCAGGCTAGCGCTCCCGGCGGAATATCCCGGTTAACCAGCGAGCCGGCACCGATAACCGCCCCGTCCCCAATTTTCACCCCCGGCAGCACGGTGGAATTGGCCCCGATCATCACATTGGCCCCAATTTCCACACGCCCCAAGCGAAACTCATGCACCAGGAACTCGTGGGCCAGCAGGGTGGCGTTATAGCCTATGACGGTATTTTCCCCGATGGATATGTACTGAGGAAAAAACACGTCCATCATAGCCATCAACCCCACGGAAGCACCCCGTCCAACCTTGATACCTATAAGCCGGTACAATATGTTTTTAAGACGTAAGGAAGGCAAGTACCGGCAAAGGGTGATAATAACAAAATTAAAACAAACCCTGAAGAAGCCGGCCCGGCGATACCAACCGTGCATGGAGTTGCCTTCCCCGTGAACCGGGTAATGTGTTATTCTCCGCACCAGTGTTACCTCCCCAAGTCAGAAATATTCCTTATCTCACCGGCACGCAGTTTTTCCGCTATTTTGTCCAGTTTGCGCAAGCGATGGTTAACGCCGGACCTCCCCAGGGGCGGGGTGGCCATTTCACCCAGTTCCTTCAGGCTGGCGTCGGGAAAGCTTAGCCTCAATTCAGCCACTTCGCGCAGCGGGGGTGGCAGTTTGTCTATTCCAATGCGTTTAGCAATCAACCGAATGTTTTCCGACTGGCGCAAGGATGCGTTTACGGTTTTATTCAAGTTAGCCGTTTCGCAATTGACCAGGCGGTTCACCCGGTTGCGCATATCCTTTACCACCCTGGCGTTTTCAAATTCCAATAGCGCCGTGTGCGCACCCATGATGTTCAGGCATTTCACAATTTGGTCGCTTTCCTTCAAGTAAACCACGTACCATTTCTTGCGGGTGCTGATGCGGGCTTCCAGCCCGAAGCGTTTCATCAGGTCGCAAATACCCGGCGCATGCTTTTCGTCGCTGGTAATTACCTCCAGGTGATAAGTGCCGCCCGGGTCGTTCACCGACCCGCCCCCCAGGAAAACCCCGCGCAGGTAAGCGCGACAACAGCACTCACTGCGCAATAGTTCCCGGGGGATGCCTTCCGCGGGCAACCCGTTTTCGTCCAGCATACCCAGGCTGGACATCATTTCCACCAGGCTGTCCCGGGGTGGGACGCGGACCAGGTAAACATTATTTTTTTTCAACCGCATTTTCTTTTTAACCAGCACCTCGGCGTGGATGCCAAATAATTCCTTGAGCAATTTGAACAACTTGCGGGCCACCGCAGCGTTGTGGTTGAGTATACTCAGGGAAACCCGCCGGCCGCTTATCTGGAGTGTTCCATCCATTTTTACCAGCGCAGACAGTTCCGCCACCCGGCAGCACCGCCGCGGTGCCATAACCCGGGCCAATTCGTTTTTGGTGGCCATGGAGAAACTCAAATTGCTTCACCCCCGGGCTTTTATCTCCTCAATCACCGTGCGCTCCAGGGCCCCGGCCAGCAATTCTTCCACGGCCAGTGTTTTTTCCGCACGGGCAGCCTGTTCCGGCTCCGGCCTGGTGGCCGGGCGCTTGGGCAAAAACAGTGTACAGCAATCCTCGTACGGCTGAACAGAAATGTCAAATGTGCCGATTTGTTGCGCCCGCTGGATTATCTCCTGCTTGTCCATGCCCACCAGCGGCCGTAAAACCGGTAAATCGGTAACAATGTTGATGGTGCGCATGCTTTCCAGTGTCTGGCTGGCCACCTGGCCGACGCTTTCACCGGTAATCAGAGCCAGCGCCTCCCTTTGCAGGGCGATGCGTGTAGCCAGGCGAAACATCATGCGCCGCATGATGGTAACCCGGAGTTCTTCCGGGCAACGGGCTTGTATCTCTTTCTGGATGCCGGTGAAATGCACCACGTGCAACCTGATACGGGAGGTATAGCCGGCCAGAGCGCGGCACAGGTCGCGCACTTTTTCCAGGGATTTTTCTCCGGTAAAGGGAAAGCTGTGAAAATGTACCGCCTCGATTTCAATGCCGCGTTTCATGGCCATCCAGCCTGCAACCGGGCTGTCGATACCACCGGACAGCAGCAGAATCGCCCGGCCGCTTACCCCCACGGGTAAACCGCCAATCCCGGGCATATCGGCGGCATATACAAAAGCGTTCTTTTCCCGTATTTCCACGCGCACTTTTACCTGCGGGTCATGGACATCAACCTTCAATCCCGAGTAGTGTTTCAACAGGTAACCCCCGACAATGCCGTTCAGTTCGGGTGATGTCCTGGGAAATGCCTTGTTTGAACGCCTGGCTTCCACTTTAAAGGTTACTGGCGAGCCGGGCGGAACATGCAGGCCGGCGGCGGCGTCCCGTAAAGCCTGCAACGCTCCCTGGCATATGGCTTCTTCGTCTAAGGGCAGGCGCAACACCGGGCTTATGCCCACGATACCGAATACTTTTTGCAGGCGCCGCACAACCAGGACGGGGTCGACATCGCTTTCAACCACCAGTCGCCCGTAAACCCTGGAAATTTTTGCAGGGCCCAGTTTTTTCAGCGCCCTGCCGATATTGTCCATTAAACGCCGCTCGAATTGCGGCCGGTTTTTGCCTTTCAGGCCGATTTCCCCGTAACGAATCAGGTATGTATTGTACATCGCCCCACCTCTAAACGAAGAAACTTTACCCGTAAACGGCACGCAATTCGCGGGCCACGTCCACTGTCTTCCGCACCGCGTAATCTATTTCTTCCTCCGTGTTGACCGGGGACAAGCTAAACCTTATCGCCCCGGATACCCGTTGCTCATCCAGCCCCATTGCTTCAAGCACGTGACTGCCCGTCTTTTTACGCGACGAGCAAGCGGATCCGGTGGACACGTAAATTCCTTGCTGTTCCAGTGCATGTACCAGTACTTCCCCGGGGATACCGGGGAATGATATGTTTGCTATGTGCGGCGCACTACGCGGGTCTCTTTCATCGCAGGGAGGGCCGTTCAACACCGCTCCCGGAACCCCGGCCAGTATCCCTTCCACCAAACGTCTTTTCAATTTCCACAGTTTGCCCGCCCACCGGCTGGCTTCCCGGGAAATAACGCCCGCGGCCACACCGAAACCGGCTATGCCGGGCACGTTTTCGGTTCCCGAGCGTAAACCCCTTTCCTGCCCCCCGCCGGCCACAAGCGGGCGCACCGGTGTCCTGGGAGCCACGTAAAGCGCTCCCACACCCTTGGGACCATGTGCCTTGTGGGCGCTCACCGAAAGCAGGTCCACGCCCAGTTCCCCCGGCCGCAATGGTAGCTTGCCGTATGCCTGCACGGCGTCCACGTGCCAGAACAACCGCTGCCCGGTTTTCCTGCGGGCGGCGATTATACCCGCTATTTCGTCCAGGGGCATGACGGAACCCACTTCGTTATTGACGTACATAACAGTAACCAGGTATGTGTCGTCACGCACTTCCGCCCGCAGTCGCTCGGGGTCGATCACCCCGTGAGCGTCCACCGGCAGCAGGGTGACCTCTATGCCCTGCTCCTTCAGCTGCTCACACGCGTGCAACACGGAGGGGTGCTCAACCGCCGTGGCAATTACATGCCTGCCGCGCCGCCCGGGTGCCAGGCCCTTTACAGCCAGGTTGATCGCCTCGCTGCCCCCGCCGGTAAACACCACCTCACCAGGATTCACGCCAAGGCTGGCGGCCACGTTCTCCCTTGCCCTGGCTACAACCCGCCCGGCCTGCACCCCTTTACAGTGTAAAGAAGACGGGTTGCCGTAGTTTTCCTCCATGGTCTCCACAACGGCCTGCACCACTTCCGGGTACGGCCGGGTGGTAGAGCTGTTGTCCAGGTAAACTTCGCGTACAGTCATAATTGTTCGCTTTCCCCGAGTTTCGCATTGTTTTTTGCTTAATTCATAGTATACCGTATTTCAGGGAGCGTCAAGCAGCCGGTACTTACAGGTCCAATTATTTCCGTAACCACCCGTA
This sequence comes from uncultured bacterium, assembly GCA_965539975.1. Taxonomy (GTDB): domain Bacteria; phylum Bacillota; class Desulfotomaculia; order Desulfotomaculales; family Desulfallaceae; genus CBETWA01. The sequence continues at coordinate 21,181 of CBETWA010000037.1, forward strand.
ACCGGTTGTATAAACCCGGGCAATGTCCCACGGCAATATGAAAGGCTACTTAAAAGCGAAACGCCGGGTGTCATCCACCCGGCCCGGCTGGCTAATCGCCATATTTCTTAGCTCTCCTGTAACCCGTCTTTTCCTCCGCAATGGTGTGCAATGAATCGGCTATACTCTTAAGATAGAATAAAAACGGAACGGTAAGCACTACGGAAACCGCCGTCAATACCAGCAACCCGGCCCTGGATTCCTCGGAAGAGGGCGTATCCTTGAAAAACACGAGCGGACACCTCCTGTTAGCTTCTGGCGTTCCCATGCAACTGTTGTTGTTAGTGGTGTCCATGCACAATCCCGATAATACGGCACATTTTCTGGTATAGTTTTTTCATAAAGCTCATGTTGCGCCGCTCCGGCTTTTAATGCTATGATTATGCATAATTAGTTCGCACACGCAAGGTAGTGGTGTTTGGAGTACCACCGCAAGCCTTCCGGCTGCGGTTTTTGTTTTTAAAACAAGGGGGTTTTCAAAGGTGAAGCGAGTTGTCAGCATAGCCGGTTCAGACCCTTCGGGGGGAGCGGGTGTTCAGGCCGATATTAAAGTACTATCCGGGGCGGGCGTTTACGCGGCCGGGGCGGTGACAGCCCTGACCCGCCAAACCACGGAAGGCGTTTTGGAAGTAAAGGTGCTACCGCCGGACTGGGTTAAGCGGCAGGTGGAGGACGTGCTGTGGGACCTGCGCCCGCACGGTATAAAAACAGGGATGCTGGGAAATGCCGCAACGGCGCTGGCAGTGGCTGAAACACTGGAAAAATGGCTGGCTACCTGTAGCGGGGACGCGGTCATCGTGGTGGATCCGGTCCTGGCTTCCGGGGGTGGGTTCTCCCTGTACGAGGCAGAAGGGACAAGTGTTTTAAAAAACAAACTCTTTCCGCTGGCCACCCTGGTCACACCCAATGCAATGGAGGCAGGCACTTTGACGGGAATTAAAGTTAAAACCCCGGACGATGCAAAAGAGGCGGCCGCTGTGATTAAAGAATGGGGTTGCCGGTGGGTACTTGTCAAAGGGGGACACCTGGAAAATAATAATCCTGGTATGGTTACAGATTTATTGTACGACGGAAACCGGTTTTTCACTTTTTCGGCCCCCAGGACAAACGCCGGGCCGCTGCATGGTACCGGGTGCTGCCTGGCCTCCCTCCTGACGGCCCGGCTTGTCCACGGTGATTCCGTGCCGGAAGCGGTGAAAACGTCCACCGGCTGGTTAAGGCAAAGAATTGCCGGGGCCATCCAAGTGGGCAGGGGACGGAAAATTGTCTGCCAGGCGTTTTAACCCGGTACTGCCGTTATATTGCCGGTTGCTACCATAAACACCGGAATATTTAGGTAAACCGGGGTTGGTTCAAGAATAACGCGCCGGTTTACAGCACCGCGCTGCCACGACTGTTGGAAGCCTGCTTGTGCTTGATATACCCGTTCAGGGAAACTACCCGCCCCGGGTAACGATTACTGATCAGCCGCATCAACGTCCGGGCCAGCCTGTCGGGATGGTGCCGCACCAGGTCGCCCTCCTGGACCAGCCTGGCGGTAACGGGTTCTACACCCATTTTGCGCACAGCGTCCAAGTCAGGTTCAACCGGGGCGGAACCTTCGCGGTGGTAGCGTTCCACCAGGCGCGATGAAATTCCCTCGGTATTTATAATCATGTAATTAACTATATCCCCGGCATGATCAACCAGTGCCCTCAGGTGCATGGATGCACTATAGCCCGCCGTCTCGCCGGGCTGCGTCATCACGTTGCACACGTATATTTTGACTGCCCGCGAGCGGGCAATGGCCTCGACAATACCCGGCACCAGCAAGTTGGGCAGTATACTGGTGTACAGGCTCCCCGGCCCCATAACTATTGCATCCGCCTCCCTGATGGCCTTCAACACTTCGGCGTTGGGGCGGCATGTGTCGGGCTCCAGGAAAACACGCTTGATTTTACCGCTGCTGGCCGGGATTTTCGACTCCCCGCGCACCACCGTGCCGTCCTCCATTTCAGCGCACAGCCTCACCTGGGACAGGGTGACGGGGAGTACCTGCCCGCGTACGGCCAGCACCCTGCTCAACCCCCGCACCGCCCGGTCGAACCCGCCGTAAATGTCACACAGGGCGGCCAGCAACAGGTTGCCCATATTATGACCCTTCAACTCGCCGGAAGGAAAACGGTACTGCAGCAAATCCTCCATCAGGGGTTCCCGGTGGGCCAGCGCCACCAGGCAATTTCTTATGTCACCAGGGGGCAGGATGCCAAGATCGCCTCGCAGCCGGCCCGAACTTCCCCCGTCATCGGCCACTGTAACCACCGCCGTAAGGTTACCGGTATATTCCTTGAGGCCACGCAACAGTACCGGGATTCCGGTACCCCCGCCGATAACCACCACCCGCGGTCCTTTTTCCAGGTAACGGCGCGCAAAGATAGTGTCAACAAGAGTACTGCCCCCGTGCATAAAGGGTCCTACCACCGACCGGAACACCCTCCGGGAACCGAAAACAGCCAGTGCCGCACCGGCCAGTATAATAACGGTCCCTGGCAACCAGGCCGGGAGCCCGCCCACCAGGCTGGCTATACCCTTTTCCGCAAGTAACACGGGAACCGGTATAAATGCCCAGGTGATCAGGAAAGCACCCGCCACCACCAAAACCAGGCCCAGCAGCACCAGAACAAGCCAGCGCTTCACTTTCATGCCCGGGTACAACCATTCAATCCTCATTGACGCACACCTCCGCGCCACGGAAATTTTGAAACGGATTTTACTGGATGTTTAACGCGTATCTTTAACCGGCTGTTCAACCCGTCCTGCCTATATCCCGGTGACGCACCGTCACCCGGTAATCCTTTTGCCGCAATATTTCCCCCAGCCGGTTGGCCAGAGCCACCGAGCGGTGCATGCCGCCGGTGCAGCCGATGGCTATCATTAGCATTGTTTTGCCTTCTTTTATATAGCAAGGAATCAGGAATTCAACCAGATCGGTAAATTTCTCCATAAACTGGGCCGTTACCGGTGAGTTGAAGACAAAGTCCCGAACCGGCGGATCGTTCCCCGTCATGGGTCGCAGCACCGGGTCGTAATGGGGGTTCGGCAGAAACCGCACGTCTATCACCAGGTCGCTATCCAGGGGAATGCCGTACTTGAACCCGAAGGAGATTACGGTAATCAACAGCTGAGAGGCCTCGGCATCACTGTTGAACAATTCCGCTAGCTTTTCCTTTAATTGCCGGTTGCTCATATTGGAAGTATCGACTATTTTGTTCGCCCGGCCACGGATTTCTTCCAACAGTTGCCTTTCTTCCTGTATATTGCGCAGAACCTCGCCGAACCTGCCCAGGGGGTGGCGCCGGCGGGATTCTTTATAACGCCGGACAAGGGTTTCATCCGATGCTTCCAGGAACAGTATTTCGAAATTGACATCTCCCCGTTCCAGCTGGTCCAGAACCTCGGACAAAGCCTGGAAAAACTCGCCACCCCGCACATCCACAACTAATGCTATATTATTAATGCCCCTGGCCGATTGTGCACACAGTTCGGCAAATTTTGGTATCAGGGTGGGCGGGAGGTTGTCCACGCAAAAATACCCCATATCTTCAAAATAACGAAGCGCCTGGGTTTTACCGGCCCCCGAAAGGCCGGTGACTATAACCATGCGCGCCGGCATATACACCCACCCCTTTTTCGGGCTTATTTTCATTACTTAACCACAAAATCCTGCACCATGCTTCAAAAATCAACAATACCATTTCTGGCTTGATACCAGAATGCAAAAATCCTTAATATTTTCAGTTTCGCGCGTTGAGTACCTGCCCGGGCGGCACGCCGTGTCTCTTCAGCAGGGCCACCCCTTCAGCCAGGTCACCGACGGACTCGGAAAAGTGCGCGTCGCTGTTCACCACCAGGGGCACTCCCTGGCGCAACGCTGCTTTAATCACTGCATCCCGGTCGTAACGGTGCCCGGCGTTTATTTCCATGGCACACCCCGTCTCGGCGCACGCCCTGGCCACGGCGTCCAAGTCCACTTCCATCATAAGTCCCGGGTGGCTGACAAATGTCAGCGGGTTGCGGCGAATGGCCTCCACCAGCGCCACGGTGTTGGCCTCACGCATCAGTTTTTGCACCCGCGCGAAAGCTCGCCCCGCCTGGTTGGGGGCAATCCAGGTAATGGTCTGCCACCAGGGCCTGCACCAGACCTGGGGATGAAGGCCGGCAATAATTATGTCAAGCTCTTCTAAAATTTCCTGGGGCAGGTCGATCCCGCCGTCCAGTCCCGTCACGTTGGCCTCCGCGCCCACCAGTACCCGCACGGAGTACTTTTCGCTAAGCCGGGCCGCTTCTTTTTTCAGCTCCAGGTAAACCGCGACATCCCGCACACCAATGAACATTCCCCGGGGGCCGTGGTCGGTCAAGGCCACTTCGCCCAGCCCCCGGCGAGCCGCCGCCGCCACAATTTCTTCCGGTGCTGCCCTCCCGTCGCTATAAGTGGTATGCGTGTGCCAGTCGGCGTATATCTCCACCCGAACGTTACCTCCGTTAATTTTTCATGCCGCAAGCTTGAATTTTAGGACCAAGCTTATTGTATCACAAACAACACCGGAACAATACAAGCCAGAGACGGCCCCTCAACAAGAAAAGTATGCCGGGTAGACGCCCATGCCGCGTTGCGGCACCAGCAGTAAGATGAAAATAGCACTGGGGTGGGCTGGTGGCTCC
>CBETWA010000038.1:0-25742 GCA_965539975.1 uncultured bacterium
CTATGTTAATACTTGCTTCCTGCCAGGGAAAGGGAGATGGGAGGTTATTGAAGTTAAATATTTTTTTATTTAGTAGAAGGAATATTTAATTTTGTTATATAATATACAATATATAATATCTAGCGGGGTGAGTTTTTGATGAAACCGGGGGTCATTAAAGTTGCATCCATACAGCTAAGCATAAACGATGCACATACCAAACAAGAGCGGATTGAATATGCGCTGCAGCAAATGGAAAAAGCGCGGGACGCGGATTTGATTCTGCTGCCGGAGATTTGGAACATCGGTTACTTTTCTTTCGACCAGTACGAAAGTCAAAGCGAGTCACTGGACGGGCCTACTATAAGTGCTGTTGCCCAAAAAGCTAAAGAAATAAATTCCTACGTATTTGCCGGTAGCTTTGTGGAAAAAGATGACGGTAAGTTATACAACACCAGTGTGATGCTGGACAAAAACGGGGAAATTATAGGCACTTACAGGAAAATGCACCTGTTCGGTTACGGGTCGGCGGAAACAGAAATATTAACCCCGGGTACGGAAGTGGTTACATTAAAAACAGAGCTGGGCAACCTGGGCCTTTCCACGTGTTACGACTTGCGATTCCCTGAATTGTACCGCAGGATGATGGAAAAAGGTGCGGAAATATTCCTCGTTACATCCGGCTGGCCGTTCCCGCGTGTGGCCAACTGGGTGGCGTTAAACCAAGTCAGAGCGCTGGAGAATATTTGTTATCTAATATCCTGTAATTGTGCCGGTATTAACAGGGGCAAGCAATTTTTAGGGCACAGCATGGTGGTAGACCCCTGGGGAGTGATTATTGCCGGTAGTGCGGATGAGGAGCGTATCGTCAGAGCAGAAATAGATCCTTCCCTGGTGCACAAGGTACGGGAGGTATTTCCTCCATTGCGGGACAGGAAATTGAGAATATAGACAATCAAAATGAAAGGAGGAGGAAGCATGCCAGTACTGGAGTTCAGGATCAACGGCAATCCCAACGAAATTTTAAAGTTTGAAGTCAAAAAAATGATCAACGCCGGGTATACAGGAAGGAACCAGGAAGAAGTTCAAAAACACATCGATGAACTGAAAGAAAAAGGGATACCAGCACCGGATGAAACGCCAACTTACTTTGCCAAATTCAACGATCGTATAACTCAGGATGAAACAATTGAAGTGCTCGATGAAACCGATCATTCGGGTGAAGCGGAATATGTTTTGTTGTGCACCGGTAATGAGATTTATGTAGCCGCGGGTAGTGACCACACCGACCGCAAACTGGAAGAGGATGATATTCCAAAGGCCAAGCAAGTATATCCCAATACCATTTCCAAAGACGTTTGGAGATTATCGGATGTAAAAGACTACTGGGATGAAATAATCCTGCGCGGCTGGGTGGAACTCGAAGGAAGGAAAGTAGTATATCAGGAAGCGCCTTTGGCTGCATTGCTATCTCCCTGGGATCTTTTGGAGCGGATCAAGAAAATTGTTGATCTGCCAAGCCTGGAAGGACTGGTAATTTATTCGGGAACCGTGGCGGGTAAAGTGGAAGTGGATTATAGCCCGTTTTTTGAGGCCCAACTGGAAGACCCGAAAAGGAAGCTTGTGCTTTCAAGCGGCTACCGTTTGGTACCGGTAAACAAGTGGTTTAAAAAATAATTTAAAAGAGAGGAGTGGGCACAATGGCGAAACCGGAACTGGAGTTTTTTGATCATGACCTTAATATTGGCTGGCGCCAGGTGGAAGGGGCACAAGAAGGGATTATCGAGAAAATCCTCAGTGAAGACCCTGAAACAGGAGATTACACCAGGCTGTTGAAATTCCCGCCGGGCATGACCACCACCGAGGTGCTGGTACATGATTTCTGGGAGGAAGTATACATTTTAAAAGGCAGCTTGTACGACATCAACAAAAAAGAAACTTATACTGAAGGAATGTATGCTTGCCGCCCGCCCGGAATGAAACACGGCCCTTATGAAATTCCCTATGGCTGTATGACTTTGGAAATGAGGTACTACAAGAAGTAATAACGGGAGCCCCCTTCCATTGTTACTAAAAGAGGAAGGGGGTATATTTATGGAAATCCGCCCCTTTCATCCCACGGGTTTATCCCGTGGGATGAAAGGGGCATCGCCTTTTCCTACTGGCCTCGCCAACAGTGGCCCCTACTGATATCACCCGGAAACTTAAGAGCATCACCGCCAGCAAAATATTTTCTGTCTTTCCCGGTACCCTTGAATTCTATGTTGCAAAATAATATTCTATAAAAAAGACGATGTAATGGGTGGTAAGCGGGAATTCAATCACTAAATATCTGGCTCTCAAAAGAAAAAATTTGGTTACCGGTGGGTGGCTGGCGAAAAAACAACGGTAATATACGGGTAGACGCCCATGCCGCGCTGCGACACCAGCAGAGGAATGAAAATATTTGCGGGTATATCCATACTAAAGGGCATCTTCTGGGTAAGCCGTTGAGATGTTAAATACCGGCAAAATGAGGTTGTCTTTGACCAGTCGAGTGGGATGGTGTCAAAAACAAACTTTTTAAAAATACGCGTAGTGAAAGGGCAGTAGTATTGCAACACCACCAGGTAAACCTGCTTTTTAAACGGGGTGTAATGATGCAGTTTCGATATAAAATTTGGCTGGAAAACGGAGGGAAAGCATTTGGTAAGGGACCTTATGACATATTACAGCGTATTGACAGGCTAAATTCTTTGAGCCAAGCCGCCAAAGAAATGAACATGTCTTATAGCCAAGCTTGGAATCTCATTAACAGACTGGAAAAAAGATTGGGGTTCAAGCTGTTATGGCGGGAAGTGGGCGGCAGTTCCGGCGGCGGTTCTTACTTGACCTCCGAGGCCCGGGAATTAATGTACAAATACGGTGAATTTATTAAAGAAGCCGATGAGGCATTAAATAAACTTTTTAAAAAATATTTTGGTTAGTTTCACACGGCACGCGGTTAAATCCACGACATGTGAAGGTTTGTCAACTGGGCTTCAATTATTTCACTTTACAGGCGGCTTTATATACCGGGTAGACGTCCATGCCGCGCTGCGGCACCAGCAGAGGGATGAAAATATTTGTGAGTATATACCCAAGAGCATTTTCCGAGCAGGATTTAAATCATGCAGTTATTTAAAACGCTGAAAAATAATGAGGGGCGCCATTTGGCGCCCCTTTCAACTGAGTAAATAGTTATTTGGCATCATATTTACCATAGAAGGGGGTCATCCCGAACACGAGCAGGATTAGGATCAGGAACAGGATGAAACTCCCGTCAAAGTAGGTGCCGGTTCCGGTGGCGCCGTAACCCATTCAAATATACCTCCTTTACCGGTTGTTTAGCATAAACCACATGTTCGATATATACTATTCAGGTGTTACCAAAACGTTACAGATGATGGTTTTGGTGACAAGCGATATTTTGAAACGAAATCAGCGTTGTCCGGTTGATTTATAATTGGATAATATGTTATTCTTTAGTAACTCGGTGGTTCTTTTTCAGGCTTTTCAATGTATTTTTGTTCCCAGTTCATTTTTGACCACCCGTTTAAGAGTGTTTCTTGTAAAATAGATAATAGATTATGAAAAAAATATGGAAGAACCCTGGAGGACCTCTTGTTATGTGTAGGCGACTAATTGTTTGCTTGTCGATAATATTTGTGTTATGCACTGGGGGCTGTTCACTTCCATGGCCGGTGGACGAGAACGGGCAAAGTGCCGAAAAACAGGTTCAGCCTGAAGCGCGTAACACGGAGGGGCGGAAAACTAATGCTGGCCAGCTGCGAGTAGCTCAACCGCTGGCGGGGCAAAAAGAAAACCCGGTGATTTCGCCGCAGGAATATGGTGAAATGACGGCGGGTGTTCAGGAAACACTGGCAACTTTAATGGAAAGCTTGCGCATAAACGACTTGACACGAGCAAGCACCTGTCTTTACGGTTTTGACCAGGATGAAAGGAAAATGTCGCTTGAAGAGCTTCAGCGCGAGGTGGAGATGCTGTACCCTGTTGAATGGCGGCTGGAGGCCATTAGTGCTGCCGGAAAGGACGGGGTTATAGTAGAAGTTATATACACCATGCCCGATGGTACCACTTATGTTGCCAAACCTTTCAGCATGACAAGGGCTGGTGACGCGTGGGCTGTTCACTTCAATTCATTTGCGGATTCCTTCGCTTCCATGGCCGGGCACCTGCTAAATAGGGGTGGAGAAGCCGGAAATCAGGCAGTAGGAAATTATACAACATAAAACGACATTATAATGCGAAAAAAAATTCATGAATACGGATATAAAGTAGCCCGGCGGGTATAATATTGTCACTGCGAGTAGCAGTAACCAGCCTCCTAATTTTCTCTCAGTGAGCCCGCCGCAAGGCGGGTTTTTTTACGTACCCGGTGGTTTTGACGCACAATAGGGGACGTGCAGCCTGTCAATACAAGTGAACTGGCAGTGCAACAGCCGGGATAATGAGCTTGGGGAGGAACAGAAACTTATGACGGAAAGAAAAAGTAATTTGTCCCAGCCCGTTCGTATTACACTGGCCATGGTTTTATGGGCGGTGATTTTATGGTTGCTTTCTTACGGACACCCGAAATTAGTACCGGTGGCCAAAGCGATATTTATTGTGTTTGTGATTCCCCAGGGGCTGGTGGAATGGTTGAAATACAAAGGATTGGTCAGTGAAAAAGCGTCTCCCTCAGCGAAAGTGGCGGGTATGGCCGCGTTTGCCTTGCTGTGGTTTTATTTCTTCCAGTAAAAACAGGTAATTCTTAACGACTACGTTTAGTTAGGTTCCAGGCCCGTCATTTGCGGGATCATTCGTGCATTTATAATAAAAATAACCGCCTTCGGGCGGTTATTTTAGCTTCCTCACTTCGGAAAATTACTTTGGTAACAAGGTATATGTCACCACTGCCGCGGCGGTGGCGGCAGCAACGCTGACTACCACCCATATCAGATCCTTTTTTACTCTTGCGGCAACTTTTTCGGGGTTGCGGCTTTCGGTTGGAAAACTTGTTCCAGCCCTCGACATTCTATCACCTCCGTTGTTACGGCCATAATACGGGTACTACAAATTTATCCTTCTCGCTGCCGTCCCTAGGGTCCACCCAAAACGCTTCGAGAGTGCCTTTCCCTTCCGAAGGCGGGTCGAATTTCAAGCTGGTTTCAAAGCTTCCCCGTTCTGGCGCGGCTGCCGATGCAGTGACAGTTCCTTCGGCAAGTACATTTCCCGAACTATCCAGCAACCTGATTTTGACATGCCCTTCTTGAACCCTGGCGCTACCCTTGACCAGCAGGGGAACACCCACAACTTGGTTGCGGGAAGGATGGGTTATCCAGATGGCCGGCTCGTAAACCTTTGACAGGTCCCGGGAAAATGGCTGGTCATAAAGGCCGATGTGTCCCCACCAATCGCGTGCGGGTCCTTCGGAACTTCCCTCCACCTGGAAAGCCACCTTTTCGATATTGGGGAATTCGGTAAGGGTGTTGACCACGCTCTGTATGCCCAGCGCTTCACCGGTAGACCCGACATTTGCATTGGACAATACTTCACGGCTGAAATTCACCGTGGCAATGCCGTTTTCAATGTTTATGTCCAGAACTTTGGTGCCCGGTGGGAAGATGCTTTTCTCATCGTTGATTAGTATTTCAACCGCGGCATTGACAACTTCTTCGGTATGAGGAATCACTTTTTCTTCCCGGACCAGGTAAGCGTCGTCGGCGGTGAATTTTACAAAATAAACGTTTAATACAATATCCGAAGGTTTCTGGTTGTTTTGGCTGTTTTGCGGGGAATCGTTTTTATCGCTGTCGTTGTCTCCGTTCCCGGCGAAGAAACAACCTCCGGTAATTGCAAGCAAAAGGAATGCAATGAGGATAGCCAGCCGGGCTTTTCGCTTTGTGTTTCCGCGCGTTTTTGCGTACAATATGCCCCACTTCCTTGTAGTTGTATATATGATATAGTATATCATTAACAAGACTATATTGCCATAAAAGCAAAAGAAAAAGCCCCGTGCAAGCCCGGGGTGCCGGAATCACTCGTAACATGTATAAGCCATTAGTCATATGGAACGTAGCTGTGATGAGATGTTACCTTTCCATCAGCGTAGTATTCCAGCTTTTTTATGGCCTCCTTGACGCGATTGGCGAATATGCCGGAGAAAATGCCGACCAAGGCCAGCACGCCCATAAGGATGTAGAACAAGTTCCAGTATTTATCCATGCTAACCTATCCCTCCCCGTGGACAAAGCTTTTTATTCAATTTATCACTTGTTAGTGAGTTTAGTCAATCCTTTGCGGAATTGTCACATCAAGCCGGGTATGTTTTAGTTGTTTGATGATAAACACCAAACACGTGCGGGTATGGATGTTTTGTGCCATAGTTTGCATTTGCGCAAAGGCCGCAAATGTTTTATAATATAACACGCATCAACTGAAAAAACCGGAGTACGGCGGGCAGTCGCTGCCTTTCGGCAATTTGCCGGTTGGTAGAGGAAAGTCGAGACACGCACACCGTGTGCCTAAAGGCGAGCGGTGTAGTATGGCGCCCGGCGCAAGCCGGGGCAGGGTGACCTGACGACGGCAAAAGAGACCCACTGGGTTTCGAGTAGCCATAAAGTGCCACAGAAACTATGTCACCGGGTAACCGGTGAGTGCAAGGGTAAACTCCGCCAGCGTGCAACCCAAATAGGCGGTCTTTGAACCGCGGGTAGGGGCACCCCCTAGTGGGGAGGTAAACCAGTTGGTTTACCTAGATAGATGGCTGCCGAAACAGAATCTCGCTTACGGCCGTGCTCCGGTTATTTATTGCCCATGTTTACTGCCACTTTTTGTATGTACCTGTTATTTCGTGTTTGTATGTGGTATAATAAGGTCAGAACAGCAAAAGATAATTGAAAAGAACACCTGCTTGGTTCGTTGCCCGTTTGTTTTTCTAACCTACAGATAAAATTCGGGAGCAATAGGTCCGTTGGTCAATGCCAGGCCGCGTCCGGGAGCGGAAGGCAGAAATCACCGGCCGGGCACCCACCTGGGAGAGGTGGGTTTTAGAAAAACTCAGGGCGACGGCCCGGTGGGTATTATATTGAAATTGGGGCCCTTTGCCAGAGGCGAAGGGTTTTTATTTTTTTACATAAAATTTTACTGGTTTTGTGCGTGCGGTGACAGGAAATTGTCTTGGCCGGCTGGTAAGATAAGATTACGCCATTAGGTAATTGAACGGTTGAAAGGAGAAACCAATGCGCCTCAGTATTATAACCGGGCGGGCTGGGTCCGGGAAAACGACCTTTTGCCTGCGGGAAATATGCAAAGAGCTGGAACGGCAGAGCCTGGGCCCACCGCTGATCATGCTGGTACCGGAACAAGCGTCTTTCCAGACGGAGAAATTGCTTGCCGGGGCTGTAAAAACAGGTGGCTACATGCGCGCCCAGGTTTTGGGTTTTAGGCGCCTGGCGTACCGGGTATTGCAGGAAACGGGCGGAGGTGCCCGCGTTCCGCTGGGGGAAACCGGGAAACGGATGATCCTGCGCCGTATACTGGAAAGCCGTCGCGACGAACTGAGGGTTTTCAACCGCGGCGTGGAGTTACCCGGTTTTGTCGAACAGCTGGCCGGCGCGCTGGCCGAGATGAAGATTTACGGGGTGCGCGCGGAGGACCTGAGCCAGTGCCTGGAAACAATAAAGGGGACGGGCTCCGGTTCCGCCCTCGAGAACAAGCTGCACGATTTGCAACTTCTGCTGGCCGGTTTCGATTCGTATATCCAGGGTCGTTTCAACGACCCGGACGACTATTTGACTCTGGCGGCAGAAAGAATCAGGTTTTCAAAATGGCTGGATGGAGCGCGGGTATGGGTAGACGGCTTTAACGGCTTTACCCCCCAGGAATATGAAGTGCTTGGGGCGCTGTTGCGCAAGGTGGAGGGGGTTACCGTTGCTCTTTGCCTGCCCCCGGATATGGCCGGCGCAGATTTGGCGGATACAGACCCCTTTTATCCGGTCTGGGAAACTTACAACAAGCTTGTGGAAATGGCGGCAAGGGAGAATGTCTCCGTTGCACACTTGCCGACGCCTGGCGGTGGTGTGCCGCGCAGGTTTGTTTCAAGTGACCTGGCGCACCTGGAAGAAAATTATTTCCACCGGCGTGCCGCTCAGGGAACAGCCACGGGTGGAATACACGTGGTGGCGGCCACCGACCGCAGGGCTGAAATCGAGGGCGTGGCCCGGGAAATTGTGCACCTTTGCCGCAGCAAGGGGTACCGCTGGCGGGACGTGGTGGTGCTGTTGCGTGATGTTGAACTCTATTCGGACTTGGTGGAAGCCGTGTTTAGCGACTACCGGATTCCGTTTTTCCTGGATCGAAAGAGAACGGTAACGCACCACCCCCTTGTAGAATTAATACGCGCCGCCCTGGAAACCGTTATCAGCAACTGGGCTTTCGACCCCGTGTTTCGTTACTTGAAAACTGACCTGGTACCGGTGTCCAGGGAAGAGGTGGACCGGCTGGAGAATTACGTTCTGGCCCACGGAATCCGCGGCGAGCGCTGGACCGACGGCAGGCCGTGGGAATACCGGCGCCGGTTGACGCTGGAGGAAGACGCGGAGATTACCGAAGCGGAGAAGATGCAGTTGGAAGAAATAAATTCCATCCGGGAAAGAGCATCTTCCGCCCTGGCCAACCTGCATGCCCGGCTGAACCAGAGCGGCACGGTGGAGGAATATTGCGCCGCCGTTTACCACTTGCTGGCGGAACTGGATGTCCCAGGCCGGCTGGAAAGGTGGAGCGCTTTGGCGGTTGAAGAAGGACGCTTAGAAACGGCGGGGGAGCACGCCCAGGTTTGGGACGACATTATTCTTTTGCTGGACGAGATCGTGGAAACCCTTGGTAACGAACAAATGGAATTGCGACAGTTTGCCCGCATTTTGGAAACGGGGTTGGCTTCCATTCGCCTGGGCTTGATTCCGCCGGGGCTCGACCAGGTGCTGGTGGGATCTCTGGATCGCTCGCGCAGCCCGGAGGTTAAGGTGGCATTTATACCCGGGGTTAACGAAGGCGTTTTACCCGCCAGGATATTCGAACAGGGCATTTTTTCCGAGACCGAGCGGGAGCGCCTGCGCCGGGCCGGCCTGGGGCTGGCGCCCGGCCCGCGTAGGCGCGCCTTTGACGAGCAATACATAATTTACCTGGCCCTAACCCGGGCCGGTGAACGGCTGGTTTTATCCTACCCGCTGGCAGACGAGGAAGGGCGGGCCCTTAAACCCTCCCCGGTGGTCCGGAGAGTGCGGGAGCTTTTTCCCGGGTTGCGGGAAAGGTTTTGGGCTCAGGAACCCGGGTCTGCGGGTATTGATGACTTGGAGTTCGTAACCCCGTCCGGGCGCTGCCTGACTTACCTGGCCGGGAGGTTGCGGGACGCATTTGCCGGCCGGGAAATAGACCCCCTGTGGTGGGACGTGTACAACTGGTTTGTGCAGAACCATACCGGCCATCTCTTCAGGCTGGTTATGCAAAGCCTGTTTTATGAAAACAGGGAGGCCAGGCTGGATATTGAAGTTTCCCGGCGCCTGTACGGAAAGCCTTTTAAAACTAGCGTCTCCGGGCTGGAAAAATACTATTCCTGCCCTTACTCGCATTTTCTGGCCTACGGGTTACGGCTTAAGGAACGGGATGTTTTTCGCCTGGAAGCCCCTGACATGGGGCAGTTTTTTCACGCTGCCTTAAAAATGTTTGCCCAGCGGTTGAAGGAGCGCGGCATTGACTGGGGCCAAATAGGACCTGATGAGTGTAACAAACTGGTGGCGCAAGTGGTTGATGAGCTGGCGCCCAGGTTGCAAAGCGAAATCCTACTCAGTTCCGCCCGCCACCGTTACCTGACCGGTAAACTGAAGCGGGTTGTACAGCGTTCGGCGCTGGTACTGACGGAACACGCCCGCCGGGGCGCTTTCCGCCCGGTGGGGTTGGAACTGTCCTTCGGCATGGAGGGCGGGCTGAAAGGAGTTACTTTCAAGCTGCCGGGGGGCGGTGAAATGATCCTGCGAGGGGTTATAGACCGGCTGGACGCCGCTGACGCCGCTGAGGACAAGGTTTACCTGCGGGTAATAGATTACAAGTCGGGATATACCGACCTGAAACTTTGCGACGTGTGGCACGGTCTAAAGCTGCAGCTCCTGGCCTACCTGGAGGTGGCGCTGCGGTATGCCGGGGAACTGGCGGGCAAGGATGGCTTGCCCGGCGCGGTGCTGTACTTCAGGCTGGACGACCCGCTAATTAAAACCGGCGGCGAAAAGGTGGGAGAGGATGAAATCCGGCAGCGCCTGTTGCGGGAATTGAAAATGAAAGGGCTGTTGCTGGCCGACCAGGACCTGGTGAAAAAGCTGGACGATCGTGCGGGATCAAGTTCCGATTTGGTACCTGTGGGAATAAAAAGTGACAATACATTTACCGCGAATTCATCCGTGGTGGACGGCAGCGGGTTCGAGCTTTTGCTTGCCCTGCTGCGGGATAGAGTGGCCGGTGCGGGAGCGGATATACTGGCCGGGGCGAAAGATATCAACCCCTACCGGAAAGGTAATCACAAGGCTTGTCGTTTTTGCCGGTACAAACCTGTGTGCCGTTTCGACCCGCTGTTACCGGGCAATACCTACCGCGTTATCAAACCGGAAAAGGACAGCGTAGTTCTGGAGAGAATCAGGCGGGAATACGGGGGTGGACGATAATGCCGGGGTGGACGCCGGAACAACTCGATGCCATTGAAAAGCGCGACAAACAAATACTGGTGGCCGCCGCCGCCGGATCGGGAAAGACCAGCGTGCTGGTGGAGCGTATCATCAGGCGGGTTACAAATCCGGCGGACCCGGTGGACGTGGATAGGTTACTGGTGGTTACATTCACCAACGGCGCGGCGGCGGAAATGCGCGAGCGGATAGGCCGGGCCATCGGCGCCGCCCTGGAACAAAACCCGGGTTCGTCCCACCTGCGCCGCCAGCTGGCGCTTTTGCAGCGCGCCGCCATCAGCACCATCCATTCATTTTGCCTGGATATTATCCGGCAATATTTTTACTACCTGGACCTTGACCCGTCATTCCGGGTGATGGATGAAACCGAGTCTGCCCTGTTACAGCTTGATGTGCTGGAAGACGTGTTGGAAAGCAGGTATGCCGCGGGGGATCACGGCTTTTTGCACCTGGTGGATTGTTACGGGGGTTCCAAGGATGACGGCGGGATACAGGACCTGGTGCTGGAAGTGTATAAATTTTCCCGCAGCACACCTGACCCGGTGGCCTGGTTGAACGCCCTGCCGGAAGCTTTTGACATCCCCGGCGATGTTGACGTTGACGGGCTACCCTGGTTTCGGGTGCTGGTGGAATGCGTGCGCAACGAAATCGCAGCCACCCGCGGTCTTGTGGAGGTAGCCGCCGGCCTGTGCCGGCGGCCCGGTGGGCCGGCGCCTTACCTGGATGCGCTGGAGAAGGATTTGGAACTGATCGCCGGGCTTACAGCTGCTTGTGATAATGGCTGGGATGCAATTGGACTCAAGTTCGGGGAGCTGTCTTTTGCCAGGCTGGCCAGGTGTCGCAAAGATGAGGCTGACGCCGGCCTTGTGGAACAGGTCAAAAAATTACGCGATACCGTAAAGAGAAAATTACAGGGACTGAAAAATAGATATTTTCACCGCCCGGCCGCCGAGTTGCTGGCAGATTTGCGCCAGTTGAAAACCGCGGCGGAAACGCTGGCCGGGCTGGTGGGGGAATTTGCCGCTTCTTACCATAAGGCCAAGCTGGAACGCGCTGTTGTCGATTTCAACGACCTTGAGTATTACGCCCTGCAGATACTTTCCTCCGGGAAAAGCGTAACGGGCGCGCCCCAACCCTCGGCTGTTGCGCTGGGGATTCGCAAGCGTTACCTAGAAGTGCTGGTGGATGAATACCAGGACATAAATGCCGTGCAGGAAACCATTTTAAATCTTATCTCAGGTGGTGACGGGGGGCCGGGGCTATTCATGGTGGGCGACGTGAAACAAAGCATTTACCGCTTCAGGCTGGCCGAGCCGGGCTTGTTCCTGGCCAAGTACGAGCTTTTTTCCACCGAACCCGGCGCCGGGCGGCTTGTGAACCTGGCCCGGAATTTTCGCAGCCGCCGCGGTGTGGTTGACGCCGTCAATTACCTTTTTCGCCGGGTAATGTCCAGGGCAGTGGGTGAACTGGATTACGATGACCGGGCCCAGCTGGTATACGGAGGGGAATATCCTGTTCCACCGGTGGAAAACGATGACCTGGATACGGTGGAATTACACCTGGTGGAAACATCGGGTGAAGAGCAGCCGGGGGAAGCCCCGGGAGATTACCGGGCCGGAGAAGAAGAGCCGGGGGAGGTTCCAGGCGAACTCGAAGAAGAACCGGACGCGTTGCAGCTGGAAGCGCGGGTGGTTGCGCGGCGCATAATCCAACTGGTGGAAAGCGGTTACCCGGTATACGACAGGGCGGAGAATAAATACCGGCCGGTGACGTTCCGCGATGTGGTGGTTTTGATGCGCGCCACCACCGGCCGGGCCAATACTTTTGTGGAGGAATTCCAGCGGCTGGGAGTGCCTGTATACGCCGAGCTGGCTACCGGTTACTTTGAAGCGGCGGAAGTTGAAATGATACTGTCCTTGTTGAAAGTGATCGACAACCCCCGGCAGGATATTCCGCTGGCCGCGGTGCTCCGCTCCCCGGCGGCGGGTTTCAATTCGGAAGACATGGCTCAAATCAGGCTATACGGCGGGGGTGGGGAATTTTACGACGCCCTGCTTAAAGTGAAGAAAGAAGGCCCCGGGGAACTGTCCCGGCGCGTGGCGGTTTTTTTGCGCAGGCTGGAGGGGTGGCGCACCATTGCCCGCCAGCAAAGCCTGCAGTCACTAATCTGGACACTTTACAGGGACACCGGTTACTACGATTATGTCGGCGGTTTGCCCGGTGGCAGCCAGCGTCAGGCCAACCTGCGGGCGCTTTACCACCGGGCCGGGCAGTTCGAAGCCACCGCTTACCGGGGCTTGTTCCGCTTCCTCCGGTTTATAGAAAGGCTCAGGCGGGGCGAAGGGGACATGGGCACGGCCCGTTCCCTTGGCGAAAACGAAAACGTGGTGCGCGTCATGAGCGTGCACAAGAGCAAGGGACTGGAGTTTCCGGTGGTAATTGTGGCCGGCCTGGGCAAGAAATTCAACTTTACAGGATTGAACAGTAGTGTACTCCTGCACAGGGAACTGGGCCTGGGGCCGCAAATGGTGGACCCGGAAAAAAGAATCACGTATCCCACCATTGCCAAGCTGGCGGTAAGGGAAAAGCTTAAAGCGGAGTGGCTGGCCGAGGAAATGAGGCTACTTTACGTGGCCATGACCAGGGCGAAGGAAAAACTGATCCTGGTGGGGTCGGTATCCGGGCTGGCGAACCGGTCTACCAGGTGGTGCGGGACCGCGGGTGCGGGCGACGGGCCGCTGCCGGAATGGCTGACATCACAGGCAGATAACTGCCTGGACTGGATTTGCCCCGTGCTGGCGGGCCACCCGGCGGGGGTGCTTCTGCGAAAACTGGCCGGGGTGGATGAAGCTACGGGGGCTTCCGGCAAGGAAGACTCTTCCCGCTGGTTACTAACCCTGCATTACGGCAAGGACCCCGAGCCCGAATCCCAACCCGGGGTGCCGGTAAAATACAGGGATGCGGTGAGGGAACTGGTACCGGTTCCCTTTGCCGGCCCAAGGGCGAAAGAGGTCAGTTCGCGCCTGGAATGGGTTTACCCCTATTCACAACTGCGGGGAATACCCGCCCGGGCAACCGTTACCGGTTTGCAAGCAGGTTTGCCGGGCACCGGTGACACAGGGCTCGAAGCCCGGGAAAACCGGCAGCCCATCAAGGCTGCCACCGCCTTAAAGCCCGCGTTTATACAGCAAAGGAAGGGACTGGACGCTGCAGGCCGGGGCCAGGCGCTGCACCTGGTGATGCAACTTCTTAACCTGGAAGGCGATCTGTCGGCGGACGGTATCAGGGACCAGCTGGCCTTGCTGGTGGACCGGGAACAGTTGACCCCGGAGCAGGCTGCGGCGGTAAACCCGGAAGCCGTGGCGGAATTTTACTACAGCCCGCTGGGCCGCCGTGTACTGGCAGGGCGGCGGGTGTTTAGGGAACTGCCTTTTACCCTGGCCCTACCTGTTGGGGATATTTATCCCGGTATTCACCGGAAACACCCCTGCGACAGGGAAGAAACCATACTGGTGCAGGGAATAATTGACTGCCTGGTGGAGGAAAACGACGGCCTTGTGGTGCTGGATTATAAAACCGATCGCTACACACCTGAAACTCTGGCTGAACTGGTGGAGCGTTACCGGCCCCAGGTGGAGCTTTACGCAAAGGCGGCGGAGACACTAACCGGGATGCCTGTAATTGCCAGGTACATTTATCTTTTTTACCTGGGTGATGCGGTTGAGATATAAAAAAGATATATTTATTTACAAAGCCGGGGAAATCCCGGCTTTTAAAGGTTAACTGTCAGAATTTTCGTATCTGTATTGACAATGGTTTTTCCTTTAATTAAACTGAAAAGTAACCAGGTAGTTACTTTTCAATCTGGCGAAATTGGGAGTGAGTACGGTAACAGTAATAGGGGTAAAAAATTCGGAACTAACCAGGGAAAAGCTATTGCAAGCAGCTGAAAAAATTTTTGCCAAAAAGGGCCTGGACGGTGCGAGGGTGGATGAAATCGCCGCCGGCGCCGGGGTTAACAAGCGCATGATTTATCACTACTTCGGTAGCAAGGAGAATTTGTACCTGGAAGTATTGAAAGTGAACTTCAGCCGGGCACAGGCGCTAGGCGGGCAAGTGGTCGACCCGCAGGCCGGTCCGGTGGAAAACCTGTGCAATATTACCCGGGAATATTTTTATTTCCTGGCCGGCAATGGTGATTTTGTCAGGCTGATTAGCTGGGAGAATCTCTATGGAAGCAAGCACTCTGCCAGGCTACTGCCCGGTTTTCTCAAAAATTCCCTGCCTGGCTTGCGTGAAATATATGCCTCCGGTGTGCGCGAAGGGGTTTTTCGCCCCGGCATTGATGTAGATCACCTCGTACTCAGCATTCACGGTCTTTGCCTCGTGTACCTTACAAGGAAAGATTTGCTTCGCGTTTTACGGCGCCGGGATATGAACACCCCGGCGCGGCTGGAGGAATGGCTAAGTCACGTGCTGGACCTTGTTTTGCGCGGTGTTTTGAGCAGTAGCCGGGATTAATTTTTGTAACATTTTTTGAATGAGAGTTCATTCATTTTTCGGGGTTAACGGTGCTTGGCACCGACCTTATAAAACTTCAAAGGGGGAAGAATTTTAATGAGCTTAAAGGAAGTTTTTGCGGGTTTGGAACAGAAAATCAACAGTGACAAGTCAAAAATGGCTGGTGTAACGGCGACTTACCAGTTCAGCCTGTCCGGAGACGGCGGCGGCGAGTACAATGTGGTGTTTAACGACGGTGAAGGTAAAGTGAATGAAGGTATTGCTGATAATCCCAATATCACCATAAAAATGGCGGCATCCGATTTTGTGGATCTTGTAAACGGTAAACTGGATGCCATGGGCGCTTTTATGACCGGAAAATTAAAAGTGGAAGGCGACATGTCGCTGGCCATGCGCTTGCAAGCACTGTTGGGCTGATCCTATTCACGGGCCGGGGGGATAATTTCTCCCCGGTCCTTTTGATGGTGCCGTTTGATGGTGCCGGGTGTTGAAATGTGGATTTGTTGCGATTTGAAAAACCTGTCCGAGCGCCAGGGACCCGGCATGTTTACTTTGTAACAACAAGTGTTAATAAATTGAACAAGCTTTGCTAAAAACCCGTTATAAATCAAGGCCCGCAAAGTGGCACAAAAATTGCGGGTTTATTTAATGTTCAAAGTAGTTAAATGTTCAAAGTAGTTTAAGGAGGAATTTGCTTGAGAACAACGGCGGAATACAGGGACAGGCTTTGTTCCATGCGTAAAAACGTGTATATTGACGGGCAGCTGGTGGAAAGGGATGACCCCCGGCTGGTTAAAGGGCAAAATGTTATTGCGGAAACTTTCAACTTTGCCATGGATCCCAAGTATGCCGAATTGGTAACCGCCAAGTCCCACATTACCGGCAAGACCATCAACCGGTTCACGCATATCCACCAAAGTGCCGAGGATTTAATGAAAAAACAGGAAATGACCAGGATACTTTGCCAGCATGTCGGCGGCTGTATCCAGCGCTGCATGGGGGTTGACGCCTTAAATGCCCTGTCGGTGGTGACCAAGGATTGCGATAATGCGATGGGCACCAATTACCACGAGCGTTTTTTGAAATACCTGGAGTATTTCCAGGAAAACGACCTGGTGGGCAATTGCGCCCAAACAGACGTAAAGGGCGATCGCATGAAGCGGCCCCACGAGCAGCAAGACCCGGATTTGTATTTGCGGGTGGTGGAAAAAAGGGAAGATGGTATAGTGGTGCGTGGAGCCAAGGCCCATAACACAATAGCGCCTTATGCCGATGAAATTATTGTTATTCCCACGCGCCTCATGACCGAGAAGGATGCCGACTGGTCGGTGGCATTCGCCGTGCCGGCGGATACCGAGGGTGTTTACCTGGTTTGCCGGACCACAGCTCCACGGGAAAGGAAGGCATTTAAAGCGCCTATCGACAGTTACGGTTCAGCCGATTCACTGACCATATTTGACAACGTGTTCGTGCCCTGGGAAAGAGTGTTTCTTTGCGGTGAAACAAAGTTTGCCGGCTTGCTGGCCATCCAGTTTGCTAACTACCACCGGCACAGTTATACCGGGTGCAAGCCCGCGGTGACCGACGTGATCATGGGTGCAACCGCCCTGGTGGCAGAGTATAACGGCATTGAGAAAGCTCCCCACGTACGGGACAAACTGGCCGACCTTGTGGCGGTTGCCGAGCTGGTTTACGGCACGGGAATAGCATCAGCAGTCAAGTCTTACCAGGCGGCTTCCGGCACTTATGTACCCAATTTCGTTTATACAAATGTGGCCCGCTATCATGCCGGAGTAAATGTATATCACGAGTATGAGATTTTGGCTGATATAGCGGGTGGGCTGCCGGCCACGCTCCCGCCTGAAGGGGACTTCCTGAACCCCGAAACGAGAGACCTGCTAAACAAGTACATCATGCGCAATCCCGCCATTAGCGCGGAAAACCAGCATCGCTGTTTCCGCTTTTGCAGTGACATGCTTTGCTCGGCACACGCCGGCGTAATGCAGGTTGCCGGCATACACGGGGGCGGTTCGCCAATTATGGAGAAAATTGCCATTACAGGCATGTACGACTTCGAGTCCAAGAAAAAAATTGCCAAGCGCCTGGCCGGCATCAATGATTAGGTTAATTGCCTGAACAAAATACGGGAAGCCCGTAAAAAGATAAAGGAGAGTGATAAAAAGTGACCATCCCGGGAGTAAGTAATATTTGCGTGCTGGGAGCCGGCAACATGGGGCACCAAATTGCGCTCTGCTGTGCCATAGCAGGTTACAAGGTTAAATGTGTGGATATTAACGATGAAATCCTGAAAAAGGCGGAAAACTTTGCCGATACCTATTTGCCGCAGAGGGTAGCTAAGGGCAAGATGAGCGAGGAGACCGCCAAGCAAGCCCGGGCCAACATTTCCTTTACTACGGATATAAAGGAAGGGGCCCAGGACGCGGACGTTGTAATTGAGGCCGTGCTGGAAAAGCTTGAATTGAAACACAAAGTGTTTGCCCAGTTGGATGAAATCTGTCCACCGCACGCCATTTTGGCAACCAACAGCTCCTTTATTGTCAGTTCCAAGATAGCGCCGGTTACCAAGCGACCGGACAAAGTGTGCAACATGCATTTCTTCAACCCGGCGCTGGTGATGAAACTGGTTGAAGTGGTAAAAGGACCGCACACTTCCGAGGAAACAGCACAAAAGATTTTTGATCTGGCCAAGGATATAGGTAAAATTCCGGTAATGCTGCAAAAGGAAATTTACGGATTTCTGGTTAACCGGATTGTTGCGGCCATTAACAAAGAGGCCCTTTACCTGTATGACATGGGTATTGCCTCATACGAGGATATCGATACCGCCGTTGTCTATGCCCTGGGACATCCCATGGGGCCGTTCCGGCTTATGGATCTTACCGGCATTGACCTGTCCTACTACATCGGGATGGAAAGATACAGGGAAACCGGCGACCCGTCCCACAAGCCGTCTCCAATTATAGTGGAGAAGTTTATCAAGAAGGAATGGGGGCAAAAAACCGGCAAGGGGTTCTACGATTACAGTAAAAAGTCGCAATAAGTGGGGATTAAACAATAAATATAGAATTGATGCGTCAATAAACAGTAAAAACCTCTCTGTTTTAGCATATGGCGACCTGTTGGCAGGGTCGCTTTTTTGTACACAAAAGGCTGCCCGTTGCGCGTTAAAAAATTGAACATGACGCCACACCGGCGGTAATTGGCATGCGGGCGTGAGCCGGCGATTAGGCTGTTTTTAAGTTTTGTTCTTCGCGTAAAGATAAAACTTTACCATAATAGAGCCAAGTAATTTTAAATAGCGGCAGGTAAAAACAGCCGGGCAATGAATAAATATTAAAACCAAAAAAGCGGGTGATATGATGCTGAAAGGGATTAGGATCATCGACCTTTCGCGGTTGCTGCCCGGCCCGTACGCCAGTATGCTTTTGGGCGACCTGGGGGCGGAAATAATCAAGGTTGAAGAGCCGGGACAGGGCGATTACATGCGACATTTTTTACCACAAATTGATGGTACCAGCGTTTTTTTCCTGGCGGTAAACCGGAATAAAAAAAGTATCACCCTGAACCTGAAAAAGGAGCGGGGCAAAAAAATTTTACTTGCATTAATCCAACAGGCGGATGTGCTGTTGGAAAGTTTCCGCCCGGGAGTAATGGATGGGCTTGGGCTGGGTTACGAGTCGCTGAAGGAAATCAACCCCGGTTTGGTATACTGTTCTCTTACAGGATACGGGCAGGATGGACCGTACCGGGACCGGGCCGGGCATGATATTAATTACCTGGCAACAAGCGGGGTACTGGGTATTACGGGTGTCAGGGGAGGACAACCCGTTATTCCGGGCGTGCAAATTGCAGATTTGACAGGCGGGATGTTTGCGGTGATCGGAATTCTTTCCGCACTGGTGCAAAAGCAGCGGAGCGGCAAGGGGACCTACCTGGATGTGGCCATGACCGACGGTTTATTTTCTGTGATGTCCATTCACCTTGCCAGCTTCATGGCGGGGGTACCTGCGGAGAGAGGTGGCATGATGCTTTCCGGGGGGATTGTTTGTTATAACGTGTATCAAACGCGTGATGGTGGTTACGTGGCCCTGGGGGCGCTGGAGAAAAAGTTTTGGGTGAACTTTTGTCACGGCCTGGAGCGCCCTGACCTGATACCCGGGCATGTTTCACCCGCAGTTGAAGGTGAACCGGTTTACGAAGAAGTGAAAAAAATATTCATGTCCCGCACCACCGAAGAATGGCGAGAATTTGCCGGTGGCGTGGATTGCTGTCTTACGGTGGTGGATGATGTTGCCGGTGTTACCAAAAGCTTATATGCCCGGGAGAGAGGGTTGTTTACCGGTGTCAAGCTGGCCGGGGGTAAAACCATGTCCCAGGTGCGCAATCCTGTAATCAATTACGGTGATACCACCGAAGTACCTTCACCTCCCCCGGAGCTGGGACAGCATAATTATGAAATATATAACGGGCTTTTGGGATTAACCGGCGCGGAGATAGAAAATTTGCGGGAAGAAGGGGTAATTTAAAAAAAACGGAATAAGTAAATGAATAAAAACATTTACAAGCAGCAACCCCCGTGGCGCAGTATAAGCCGGGGGCTTTGCTTTTTACGGGGTGCATGTTCGCACTCAGTAATATAGCAAAAAATAAATTTATAAGAAAAAATTTTTTAACCGGAGAAGGAAATTCTCAATTGGCATTGAATAAAATATGTAACAGAGGGACGGTTTAAGCCTGTTACTGTTTTTTAACAAATGGTTTGATGGTTGGACGGTAGGAATAGTATGCGGTTTTCCCCTTGCCGGGAGTTGCCGCGAGAATATGTCCACCTGGCAATAATATCTTATTTTCTATGTCGGTGGCTTTTTTATTCTCAGGTTACCCCGGCACGCATGCAAATACCAGGCGTGCGCACTTTGTGCAGTAAACCGCAATTATAAAACTCCTACGGGAGTTTTTATTTTTATATAAACATTACCACATTTACAAGGAGGAATAGTTGTGAAAAGATTGTTACCCGGCAACCGTCAATTAATCAAGGGGCGAGTGCTGTCAAAACTGATACTACCCATGTTATTGTTGTTTGCCCTGTTTCTCGCCGGCTGCTCATCCGGCTCAACCGGCGAGCAGGACACACAAACAATTGAACTTAAGCTGGCGCATTTCTTCCCTTCCACGCACCCGGCGGAAACTGAACTCGTGCAACCATGGGCAAAGGCTGTTGAGGAGGCCACCGGCGGGCGGGTAAAAATAACCAGTTACCCGGGTGAAACCCTGCTCAAAGCTAACGCAACTTACGACGGTGTAGTTAACGGTATAGCCGACATCGGGCTTTCCTGTTTTGCATATACCCGGGGGCGTTTCCCGGTCTTAGAGGTTTTTGAATTGCCGGGGGTTATATATGAGAACTCCAAGGTGGCAACCAAAGTTGCCTGGGAGGGAATACAAAAGCTGAACCCGGAAGAAATACAGGACACAAAACTTTTGATGGTGACAACAACCGGCCCCGGCGATTTGTTCACCAAGGTTCCCGTCCGTACCCTTGAAGATTTAAAAGGATTGACCATCAGAGCCACCGGCCTGAGTGCAAAAACTCTCGAGGCGCTGGGGGCCACGCCGGTGGCAATGCCGCAATCAGAAGCCTACGAAGCGCTATCCAAGGGAGTTGTAAAGGGCAACCTGGGTCCCGTGGAAGTATTGAAAGGCTGGAAGAATGCCGAAGTAACGGATTACGTTACCAAAACCCCGTTTCTTTACAACACATTGTTCTTTATTACCATGAACAAGGATAAGTGGGAATCATTGCCCGCAGACGTACAGCAAGCCATTGAAAAAGTGAACGAAGAGTACTTTGAAAAAGTGGCCATGGGCTTGTGGGATAAACAAAACGAAGAAGCAATGAAGTGGGCGGTGGAAGAGACCCAAATTGAGGTCATCACTCTTCCTGGTGAAGAGGCTGAACGCTGGATAAAGCTTTTAGAGCCGATACATGATGAATTCGTGGCCAAAATGAATGAGAAGGGTTTAAACGGCCGGGAAATTCTGGACACGGTGAAACAGCTGGCCGAGCAGTACAACGAGGAATTTTAGGCGTTTAGGGGGTTTTTGGCATGAAGGCAGTTGCCCAAAAAACAGCGGCCCGGGAAATTTCCTTTGCCGGCCGGGTGCGGAACAGTGAAGGAATACTGGCTGGTTCGGTAGTTACCTTGAGCCGGCTAATGGATATAATAGCCGGGTTTGGCCTGGTTTCCGTTATGGTCCTTGTGGTGGCCAACATATTGTTGCGTACCGTATTTAACCGCCCCATTCTGGGTACCATTGAGTACGTCGGTTTTCTGATGGCTGCGGTAATCGGCCTTTCCCTGGCCTTCTGTGCCGTGCAGAACGCTCATATTGCCGTTAATTTTGTGGTGGAGCGTTTTCCGGCCAGAATGCAGGCCGCGGTTGATGTACTGGTAAATGCCCTGGCTTGCGGTTTCTGGGGCCTGATGGCCTGGCAGCTTTGGGTATATGCCGGAAGCCTGGCTGCAAGCGGGGTGGTTTCATCCACGGTTCAGGTGCCGTATTATCCCTTTGTTTACCTTGTTTCTACCGGTTTGTTTACCTTAAGCATGGTATTATTGACTCGATTGATTGAATCAGTAAAGAAGGCGGCTGAGTAAATGAATGAATTTTTAATAGGGATACTGGGTATAACGTTTTTTTTCGTGCTTCTGGTTTTGCGCATGCCCATAGCTTTTGCCATGGCCCTGGTGGGTTTTGCCGGCTTTAGTTACCTGGTATCACCGGTGGCGGCCTTTCGCATGGTATCGGAAGAAATTTATTCCACTTTTACATCGTATTCTTTGAGCGTTATTGCCATGTTTGTCTGGATGGGGTTCCTGGCCTTTTATTCAGGTATGGGTTCCAGGCTGTATGTATTTGCATACAAAATGTTGGGACACCACCCCGGGGGACTGGCTGTAGCAACACAGGCGGCATGTGCCGTTTTCGGGGCCATTTGCGGTTCCAATACCGCCACCGCTGCAACCATGGGCGCAATTGCCCTGCCGGAAATGAAGAAATACAATTATGACGATTCGCTGGCTACTGCCAGCATTGCCGCCGGTGGAGTTCTAGGCGTCATGATTCCGCCAAGCGTAATCCTGATTGTGTACGGCATGGCCACAGAGCAATCTATTGGCAAGCTTTTCATGGCTGGGGTTTTACCCGGCATCCTCCTCATGTTGCTTTACATGGCGGCCATTTATATACTTGCTTTTCGCAAGCCGGGGATTGCGCCGGCCGGGCCTAGGGCCGGTTGGAAGGAAAGAATTGCGGCGCTGCGAAATGGCCTGTGGGAAGCCCTGGCTGTGTTCACCCTATCCATTGGAGGGCTTTTTGCCGGCTGGTTTACACCCACCGAAGCGGGAGCTGTGGGAGCCGGCGGGGTTCTGGCTGTTGCTTTGCTGAAAAAGAGCATAAACTGGGAAGGCCTGAAAAAGTCGGTTTTCGATACCACCCGGACCACGGCCATGATCATGCTGATGGTTGCCGGGGCCATCATTTTCGGGCGTTTCATGGCTGTCAGCAGGGTACCTTTTGAGTTTGCCGACTGGGCCGGGGCCCTGGCGCTGCCGCCTTTTATGATTATGGCCATAGTCCTTTTTATTTACCTGGTTTTGGGCTGTTTTATAGACGCCCTGGCGCTAGTGTTGCTGACCATACCCATTTTTTACCCGGTGGTGGTCAATACCCTTGGCTACGACCCCATCTGGTTCGGGGTAATCATTGTAATGGTGGTGGCCATGGGTGTTATTACCCCTCCGGTGGGCATGAACGTGTACATCATCAAGGGAGTGGCGCCGGACGTACCGCTGGAAGTAATCTTTAAAGGCATATGGCCTTTCCTGGCGGCGATAATTGCCGGGTTAATTATCCTGATTATTTTCCCGCAAATTGCCACATTTTTGCCCGGCATGCTTGCACAATAAAAATGTTCCACCAAGTAAGCAAAAGCCCCCTTGCTTTGTGCTGGTCAAGGGGGCTTAAACTATTGCATTTAAAGTTCCAGCTGTTGTTTTACGGCCAGGGGAGCAGTGTGCGGTTTTTCAAGACCCGCAAAGCAACGGTTTAAGTGTTCCCTGGAAAACTGTTTTGAAAAACAGGAGACGGCGACCAGAACCACAGCCGATACGGGCAAGCTATAGAACAGGGGATCGATTGCCGTCCAGGGGTAAGGAAGCAGCGCGTCTACCCCGAACAATGCCTTGCAAATGCCAAAGGCCGCTGATTCCGAAGAGTGCAGGAAAACAAAGCCGAAGATGGCCACCCCGTAACCCGAGGCCACGCTGGCTATGGCCGCCGTCCTGGTGGCCCGGCGCCAGAATACCGCTGCCAGCAGCAACGGCAGTATTCCCGCGGCGCAGATGCCAAACCAAAAAGCAGTGGCGCGGGCAATGACCCCCTCCGGCAGCAGGTAAGCCATGACTGCGGCGCCCAGGGCGCTGAGTGCCACGCCTACGCGGGAATACTTGATTGAATTTGCGTTTTTAATTCCCCAGGTGGCCAGCATATCCCTGGAAAAGGCCACGCTTTGCACGTGAATTAAACCAAGCACGGTGGTCAGGCAGGCTGAAATCAGGGTAATCATAAAAAGGTACACGTAAGACGGGGGCATGATGGCGTTAATGAAAGCGGGCATGATCAAGTCTATGTTGCCGTTTACCATGGCTACAGATACTTTGCCGAAAGTCTCGTAGAAATACACGTTGCTCAAGGGGCCCACCATGAAAGCCGTGCCTGTAAACAGGAAAATACAGATTCCGCCGGTAACAAGGGCCCGGTTAAGCGCCCGCTTGTTGGGCACGGTCATAAATCGCAGCGCCAGCTGGGGCTGGGCCAGCACCCCGATGCCCACCCCCATGACCATGGTGCTTACAACGGTCCACCATACCGGAGAACCCAGCGCCGGCATGGAAGTCCACCCCAGGTGGCCGCCCTGTGCAAGGTTATCTGGTACCATGGCGGACATACTGGTCAGAGCCTGGTGTCCGCCGGCAATTCCCCCCACCACGGAATAAGTTTTCAACAGCAATAAACCCATACCGGCGATCATCATGATGGCCATGAAGGCATCGGCGTACATAACTCCCCGCATGCCTCCCCAGCCCACGTAAAAAGCAACCAGCAACACCAGGAACAAAAGAGCCAGGTTGTAATCGATTTGCAGCGATTCCTGAATAAAACGGGCGCCGCCGATTAACACGGCCCCGGTATACGCGGGCATCAGCAAAAAAATCATAAGCCCGGTGAACCAGGTGATAAACTTGGACTGAAAACGATCGCCAAGGAAGCTGGCAATGCTGTTTGAACCCAGGTTGGCGCTCATTTGCCGGATCGGGGCTCCCAGAAAGACAAAGGCAATGAATATCCCCACAAATATGTTAAAGAATGACAGCCACAACAAGCTGAAGCCGAATAACCCCGCCGCGCCTCCAAATCCCACGATGGCGGAAGTGCTGATAAAAGTGGCGGCGTAGGAAAGGGCCATCATCCAGCCGTTTATTCGCCTGCCGGCTACCATGTACTCCAGCTGGTTCTTGGTTTGCTTTGAGCCCAAGTAGGTAAGGTAAGTCACTATCCCTATAAACACAAGTAAACAACCGGCCAGTAATGGTATGTTGATCTTGGCGGCTACTTGCAAGGCTTCAGTTTCGCCCACTTATTCTTCACCACCCTTGTTCCAGTTCAGCGCTCCGTAAACAACGCACAGCAACATTGCTCCCGCGTTTAACAACCAGACTGCCGTAATCCACGGATCGGCCATGCCCAGCATATTAATAGAACCTCCTTAATATTTAATTAATTTGAATTCTTTATTTGCAGCAGGTGCTCATGATGTCACATAAAACCCACCACCCCCGGTGTTAAAATAAAAACCTCTCGCCCGGTAAGGGACGAGAGGTCTCGCGGTACCACCCTAATTGGCATATAAATACATGCCCGCTCTGGCAGGGTACGGGAATAATATCTCCACATAAATAAAATAAACTTTCCGTCTAGGGACGAAAAGTTTCGCGGTACCACCCTAATTGGCATATAAATACATGCCCACTCTGGCGGGTACGGGAATTGTTCACTGTGGAATATTCCGATACCCCCTTCCTTTTAACGGCGGAAGATTCCCGTCGCGACCTACTTGCAAACTGTTTCAGCCGCGCAACTCCGGAGAGAACTTCAACAGGTCATGTTTTGGAAGCGCTTCCAGTCCACGACGCCCCCTCCCTGGAAAACTGGGGCCTGCCTACTTTTCTCCATCATGGTTTTTGCTATGTTCGACTGTTTGTTGTTATATATTAACACGGAAGAGTTTGATAAGTCAATTAAAATTTAGGTCCACCCGGAAAATACTCTTGGACATGGGTATACCTGTCCCGTCTCGCTCATATGCTCCCGCGCCGACGGCACCAACGGCTTGCTTCGGACGAA
>CBETWA010000039.1:0-24418 GCA_965539975.1 uncultured bacterium
GTAGTTTTCATCTTTCTACTGGTGCCGCAACGCTGCGGCATGGGGGTCTACCCGGGAAAAATAAAAAGAGACCGCGAGCGGTCTCTTGGTATTGTGGTTTTTGCCTGTTGAAGAATGGTATTATTTTTTGCTTTCCTCGAAAATATCTCCCACCATTTCTCCTATGGTTACCGTGCCGCCATCGCTGGCAGGAGGTTCCTGTTGCCTGGGCGCGCTTTCTCGCGACTGGGACCTGCGGTTTTCCTTGTTCACTTCCCTGATTGACAAGCGAATACGCTTTTCCCCTGTGTCTACGCTCAGCACCTTGACATCAAGTTCTTCTCCTTCATGGACCACTTCATCGGGGGTGGCAACATGGCGATCGGCGAGGTGAGAAATATGAATTAGTCCCTCAACGCCGGGCTCCAGCTGGACAAATGCTCCAAATGGGGCCAGCCGCACAACCTTGGCCTTAATAATGCTTCCCACCGGGTATTTTTGCTCAACACTGTCCCACGGGCTCGGTAATACTTGTTTCAGGCTCAGTGATACCTTTTCGTTTTCCCTGTCTACCCGAAGCACCATTACATCAAGCTCGTCTCCCACTTGAACCACATCGGAAGGATGGTTGATGCGGTACCAAGCCATTTCCGAGATATGAAGCAGGCCGTCCACTCCGCCGATGTCCACAAAAGCACCGAAATTTGTTAACCTCCTGACCACACCATGTACCACCTGGTTTTCTTCCAGGCTGGCCAGGAGTTCTTCGCGCCTGCGTGCATGCTCCTCTTCCAGGACGGCTTTACGAGAAAGGATCACCTTACGCTTGGCACGGTTCAATTCAATAACCCGCGCGTCAATTTCCATGTTCAAATACTTGCTCAAGTCTTCCACATAGCCCATATCAACCAGGGAAGCAGGAAGGAAAGCGCGGACACCAACGTCAATCAGCAACCCGCCTTTAACTACTTCGCGTACGGTACCCTTGACGGGTTCACCGTTTTCCTTCAATTCCTCCAGCCTGGACCATGATTTTTCAGCGTCGGCTCTTTCCTTGGAAAGAATCAGTTTACCCTCGTTATCTTCCGATTTCAGAACGTAAACATCTATTTCATCGCCCACTTTAACAATATTCTGCGGGTTATCTACACTGAAACAAGCGAGCTCGCGCAGGGGTATTACTCCTTCCGTTTTTGCGCCCACGTCCACCAGTACCTCATCCTGGTTGACCTGCACAACAACGCCTTTTACAGTCTCCCCCGGCTTCAGGTTTCTTACCTCTACCGCTTCCTCCATTTCCTGCTGCATTTTTTCTTCTCCCGCGTTTTCCACGGCGGGTTCAGCAGTGGTTTCTGACTGGTCCTCAACGGTTTCCGGTTGATTCTCTGTAACCATTGTTCCAGTCATGTCCTGATCCTTGTTGTTGTCAGCGAAGTCACTCATTTTACAATAAACCTCCTCTATTATCCAGCCGGGTGTTGATGCGCCAGCCGTAATTCCCACCGCTCGAAGGCCGGTGAACCATTCCGGGTCAATTTCTTCGGCGGTTTCAACCCAGTAAACCGGAATTCCGGTGGTGCGACATAGTTGAGCCAGCCTGTACGTGTTGGCGCTGTTTTTCCCTCCCAGTACTAGCATGGCGTCCACCTGCTTTGCCAGTTTCAATGTTTCTTCCTGGCGTTCGGCTGTTGCCGAACAGATGGTGTTGAATACATGTACCCGGCTTCCGCTATCTTCCAGGGCGTGGATAACGGCTTGAAAATTGTCAAGTCGCTGTGTTGTCTGTGCAACTACGCCCACTTGGGGTAAAAAACCGAGTTCTTTTACCTGTTCGGGTTCCCTGACTACCATGGCCTTGTTGCCGGACCAGCCTAAAATACCTTTTACCTCCGGGTGCTCGGGGTCTCCGACAACAATTACCGGTATATTCCGTTGCACCAATTTTTGCACAGTTCTTTGAACTTTTTTCACAAATGGACAGGTTGCATCTATTACCTTAAGCCCTTTTTTACTCGCTTCGTGCAATATTGTAGGGGCAACTCCGTGAGAACGAATGATTAGCGTTCCAGGGCCGTTAATCTGGTTAATATCGTCAATAATTATTACCCCTTCCCGGGTAAGTAAATCCGTAACCTGCCGGTTATGGATTAACGGGCCGATGGTATAAACATCAGGTTTATAACCGGTTTTTAAACAGTTGCGGGCTATATCCACAGCCCTTTTTACGCCAAAACAAAAACCTGCTTTAGCTGCAATTTTAATTTTCATTTCCAATCCACCGCGTTTATTGATGCAATCCGCTATTTTTCAACCACCGCCAGCAGCCGGCCTATTTCTTCCATTGCCTCCCGGCTGACCGATTCCATTTCGGCTCTGGAGACTTTCCTGCGGTTTTGGGCGGTAAAATGCATTGGTTTGCCGATAACAACCTTGACCTGCCCAAAAAACCCTTTAGTCCCGCTGACCGCTACCGGCAACAAAGGCACACCCCCTTTTAAGGCCAGCATGGCGGCGCCAAGATGGGGGTTTAGCAGTTCTCCAGATTTGCTGCGCGTTCCCTCCGGGAAAAGTCCCACCACATTACCGCCTTGGAGTAATTCCAGCGCTCTTTTGATGGATGTTCTATCCGCACCGCTACGGTGTACAGGAAATGCACCAAGTTTTTTAATTATAAACGCAAGCACCGGAATTCTAAACAATTCTGCCTTGGCCATGAAAAAAATTTTTCTATTGATGGCGCAGCCAATTACCACCGGGTCCCAGTAACTCACATGATTTGCTATCAGGACCATTCCCTGCCCTTCGGGCAACCGGGGGTTCCCGATAATCTTCCAGCGGCGAATAACCAGCAGGACCACACGGCAGATAATTTTGGCCACCCTATAGAACATCAGTTTAACCTCCCGAAACTCTGCTCAAAATCAGCTCAACCACTTGTGCCGCGTCCATATTTGAGCAATCGACTATTTCGGCGTCCGGAGCAGGTTTCAGGGGCGCAAACTCCCTTTTGCGATCAATTTCATCACGTTTTTTAATTTCTTTAATAATATCCTCGTATTCCACCTCGAAACCTTTTTGTTTAAGCTCTTTGTACCTGCGGCGTGCTCTTTCTTCCACTGACGCGGTCAGAAAAAATTTAACCTGGGCCTCCGGCAACACATATGTGCCAATATCTCTTCCTTCCATTACGACGCCACCACTTGCGGCCATCTTTCTTTGCAGTTGAACCATATGTTTTCTAACGCCCGGTATGCGTGAAACCAGAGAAACGTATTTGGAAACTTCCGGAGAACGTATCTGTTCGGAAACGTCTTGCCCGTTAATAAATACCCTGGTGGCGCCTCCGGGACCCCTTTGTAATACCAGATCCGTATTACGTGATGTATTCGTGAGTAATTCTACATTGTCCATATTTATTTTATCCATTAGTGCTTTTAATGTTACAGCCCTGTACATGGCACCTGTGTCAACGTATGTGTAACCAAGCCTTTCGGCCACCAGCCTGGCAACGGTGCTCTTGCCCGCGCCTGCCGGCCCGTCTATGGCGATATTGATACGACGACTCATGCCATTTCCACTCCTAGTAAAAACGAACACGTTAATTTTTTCGACATACCGTTTTAATATCCTCTTTTAAATTAAAAATAAAACCTGTTAAAGGTAAGTACTGCAGGGTTATTATTGCACCATAATGTTATTTAATGTATTAAAAAAGCCGGGGTAGGATATGTTTACACATTCGGCTTGCTTGATTACCGTTTCACCGCGTGCTGAAAGTCCCGCCACGGCGGCGGCCATTGCTATGCGATGATCTCCGTAACTTTCGCAAACTGCCCCTTTGAGCACATTGCCACCCCGGATAATAAAACCATCCGGTAATTCTTCGACATCAGCTCCAAGGGAGGACAGCATTTTTACAATTGCATTTATCCGGTCAGTTTCCTTGTGGCGCAGTTCTTGCGCATTACGAACCGTTGTTTCGCCTTCCGCCAGGGCGGCTACAACCGCCAGAACCGGTATTTCGTCAATCAATGCCGGAATAATGTCTCCCCTAATCTCTATTCCTTCAAGCCCACCTCCGGTCACCGTTATATCGGCAACTGGTTCACCGCAAACTTCTCTTTTATTGGACAGGGTAATTGCGGCTCCCATCTTTTTTAGTACTTCCAGAGCCCCGGTTCGAGTGGTGTTCACCCCCACTTGCGGTATATAAAGCTCGGACCCGGGCAACGCGGCACCGGCGGCAATGAAAAACATGGCGGAAGAAATATCCCCGGGCACAATTATCTTTTTCCCTTCCAGTTCCGGCTTACCGCGGACTGAAACCTTAAATTCATCAATTTCTATTTCCGCCCCGAAATACCGAAGCATTCTTTCGGTGTGGTCACGGGAGCGGTAGGGTTCAGTCACCGATGTTTTACCATCTGCAAATAATCCCGCCAGCAGTATTGCGGATTTGACCTGGGCACTGGCCACCGGTGTTTTATATTCTAGGGGTTTGAGATTTCCCCCGCTTATTGCAAGAGGTGCCTGTGTGTTTTTCTTTCGTCCCGTAATTTTGGCGCCCATGGCTGTTAAAGGTTTAATAACCCTGTCCATGGGTCTTTGGCGAAGTGACTCATCGCCGGTAAGGACGGAGAAAAACGGGCACCCTGAAAGAACACCTGCCATCAGGCGCATAGTGGTGCCCGAATTACCGGCATCCAGCACGTTATCAGGTTCCAGAAAAGCACCGGCACCGCCGCTGCGTACTATCACCCTGTTGTTTTCCGTTACTATATCCACACCAAGGGCGCGGGTAATGCCGATGGTGGAAATGCAGTCGGCACCAAATAAAAAGTTTTCAATTTCCGTTTCGCCCCTGGCCAGTGCTCCCAGTATAACCGAACGGTGCGAAATCGATTTGTCGCCGGGTACTCGTACTTCACCGCGCAACTTTTTTACCGGTTGTACCGTAACATTCACATAAAACTCTCCTATCTTTTACGTTTTGCGGCGACACCTGATGTTATTGGAAAGCAGAAGGTTATATGCTTTTTCCTGCTCTTCCGGCGTGGAAAAACCGATTCTGATGGTGCCTCCGTATCCTTCCCTGGCGTGTAAAATCTCTATTTCCGTTATATTTATCCCGGCACCGGCGAGCATAGCCGATAACATGGCGATCATCCCGGGCCGGTCCGGAACGGTGACCACCACCTCGTAGACGTATGGCAGGTAACCCTTGCTTTTTAACGGCAGTTCCCTGCGTGTTTTCCCGGCGTGGTCAAGGATACTGTAAATTTTGTCCCGGTCCGTGTTTTTAATGGCAGATTCCAGTTCATCCAAGGTTCCCCGGAAGTAATCCAGGGCTTGTAAAACCCTGTCCCTGTTGGTAACAAAGATATCCGTCCACATTTGCGGGTTTCCCGCGGCAATGCGGGTGGTATCCCTGAACCCCCCGGCGGATAATGCCAGGGCTTTGTCACCAGCCGGCATGGTGGTCACGGCATTGACCAGCGCCGCCGCCACCAGGTGGGGCAAGTGGCTTATTGCCGCTGTTATTAATTCGTGCTCATCAGGCGGTATTTCCATTACCACGGCACCAATACCCTCCACCAGCCGGCGCACAAGTTTTAGTGCTTGCGGGTTTGTCCGGCGTGTTGGGGTTAGAAGGTAAAAGGCGTTTTCAAACAGGTAGGGATCAGCACCGGCAAAGCCAGAAGACTCGGACCCGGCCATGGGGTGTCCACCTACAAAGCAGTGGCCGGGTCCCAGCACTTTTTCGGCTTCTTCAATAACGGTTTTCTTGGTGCTTCCCACATCGGTCACTACAGAACCGGGCTTCAAGAAAGGGCTTATTTCGCGCAGGATAGCCGGCATGGCTCCAACGGGGGTAGCTAGAATAACAACATCCGCATCCACCACGGCTTTTTTCAGGCCGGCAGTTTCGTGCACCGCTTTCCCCGCCAGCGCCAGTTCGAGATTTTGCGGGTTGGTGTCAACACCGCAAATATGTTTTACAAGCTTTCTTTCGTTGAGAGCCAGTGCCAGCGAACCACCTATGAGCCCGAGGCCGATAATTGCACACCGGTTAATCATTGCCATCGACCCAATTTGCGCCCTGTCACTTGCGCAATATCCCGGAGTTTCTGCATCATCCGGTTGAAGTTGGCGGCTGTAAGGGATTGTTGCCCGTCGCACAGGGCCTCTTCGGGGTTTGGATGTACTTCCACCATCACGCCGTCGGCCCCGGCTGCCACAGCGGCCATGGCCATGGGCTCCACATATCTCCACTTACCTGTGGCGTGACTCGGATCTACGATAACCGGCAAGTGACTCAGGTATTTGATCACGGGCACCGCGGTTAAGTCCAGTGTATTGCGCGTGTAACTTTCGAATGTCCTGATACCGCGTTCGCAAAGGATTACGTCCCGGTTGCCTTCAGCCAGGATATATTCCGCGGCAAGCAGCCATTCTTCAATGGTGGCCGAGGGGCCGCGTTTCAGGAGAACGGGTTTCCCCGCCCTGGCAACTTCCCGTAAAAGAAAGAAGTTTTGCATGTTACGGGCACCGATTTGTAGAACGTCCGCGTATTCAGCCACCATTTCCAGGTTTCTGGGATCCGTAACTTCGGTGACAACGCGGAGGCCAGTTTTTTCCCTTGCCTCGGCCAAGTATTCCAGCCCTTGGCGTTCAAGGCCCTGGAAGGAATAGGGTGATGTGCGCGGTTTAAATGCGCCGCCTCGAAGCAAGGTGGCGCCATAACGCTGAACAATACCCGCGGCCTCCATCAGTTGCTCGCGGCTTTCCACGGCACAGGGCCCGGCTATAACATGGATGGCATCGCTTCCAATTTCCAGGTCGCCTATTTTAACCACCGTGGGCCCGTCCATGTACGCCCTGCTAGCCAGTTTATATGGTTGTAATACCGGAACAACCTTTTCTACTCCCGGCATGGCTTCCAGTGCCAGGTCGTGCAGCCGGGTCTTGTCTCCAATTGCCCCGATAATCGTTCTTTCAACTCCCCGGGACAGGTGGGTTTGAAAACCGGCATCTTTGAGCTTATCAAGTACCCGCTGGATTTCTATATCGCTGGCTTTATGTGTCATTACAACTATCATGTTATATTGTACCTCCGCTCATTTTGAAAAAAATTAATAAATAATATTTTTAACCAGAATCGATAAAAAACAAAACTCCCCCCCGGGAGTGTTATGTAAACATAATACATCCCCCCCTGCCGTGCTACCGTTATTCACCGGGATGTTGTTTCAAATGTTTTTGCCATTTACCGTGCTTCTTACTATGCTTCCAGTTTAAACCATCCTACCTGGTAAAGCTTTTTAGTATGGGTATACCTGTTCCGGCTCGCTTTTTCAATACAGGTGACGCGCTACAAAACCGGCACCACTGGCGAGAATAAGAATATAGAGGTGTGTCCCCTGACCGCTTTCCGAAAGCGGACCGCTATAAACTCACCATCCATGGTTCGGGTAAGGCTTTTGCGACATCACGTTCGCTCGTCCGGTTTGGTAACCTCGCTGCGCCGGGTACCGTTACCGGCGATCCCGCAAATCACTCGACCGGAACAGGTATACCCATATGTTTTTCCTACCGTAAACATATATTAGCATTTTATCAGATCGGGTGCAATATGCCCGGAATGCACCGGCGCGGTACATTTTGTTGTTTATTTTGGACTGCCTATCAGCCAAGGTCGGGACGCAAGCCGGCTGTTTCCCCAAGATAAACATGCTTGATTTCATCCTGGGTTTTGCTTGTATTTACAAGCATCAGCACTCTGATACATTTTTCCAGGCCGCCGGGTACATCCACTTCAACCGAGCAAAGCATGGGAACCATGTCCCAACCGGGAATTTCCCTGGCGGCTGTGGCTGGAAAAGCCGCGTTGATGTCTTTGGTCATGGTAAACAAAACGCTGGCAATATCGCGTGTATCCACGCCATTTTTATCCATCATAGCCAGAAGAAGTTGTTTTGTGGCCGCAGCAATGGCGGCAGCGCTGTTCTCTCGCACGCTGGTAGCTCCCCTGATGCCGCGCATTGAACAACCTCCGTCCTGTTAAACTCGAATACAGTTTCATATTTTCACGAAGAAACCGCCCGGTGTCCCAGCCCTATGGCAACTTCGTCCAAGTGTAAAAGTCCCACACCGAAAAAAACAGCCACACTGATATGATCATTGTAACGCGCGATGCCAATCTTGCCACCCACGTTAAGTCCCAGCGCCTTGGGCATAATCTGGGTTAGCGCCTCCCGGGTGGCTCCCGCCACCGCCCCTTCGTCCGCGTGAACTTCTCTGATAACTCCTTCCCTTTTTGCGGCAACCACGGCTCTTTCTGTTATTTTGTTTACTGATGCTATGAAATCGCCGCCATGGTCCACCGCCGCCGTTTTAATGCCCACTTTTATATAACGGGCCTTGTATTCTTTCTCTTGCTCGCGGTTTTCTGATAAAGCCATTTTAATGGCGGCCCGGGCTACTTCCCTGCTACCCACGGGTGACAACTGGCATCCCTCCTGTAAGTTCATCATGCATGTTAATTTAAACTTGGCGCACCTTGATTTTTTTTTCCATGTAATCGATATAGGAATTGAATTCCTCGTGTATTCTAAACAATAAGCGCTCAATGTCGTATTTGGTTAGGTACTGGTGCCCCGGCTCCAGGATTTCGATTTTGCGGAACTCCTCCCTGGCTATAAAGTGAATCAAATCCACCAGGTTTTCAGCCGTCAAGGTTAGTGTTACAGGTGCGTATGCGATTTCACTATTGGTAAAATCATCCCGGACTGTGTACACATCGGTGCTTACGTCTATGTCATCAATTCGTATTCCCTGAATGGGTATATTGCGAAAAATGGACACCTGTTGCTCACGAATTTCCTCGGCCACCTTATCTACAGGTTTGCCGCCAAAGAAAAAACGTCCGGGCTTTGCACGTCCTTTAAAATCCAGCCTGATTCTGACTTTCAATTCTTTTTTTCCGTCCAATTCTGATACGCTCACAGTCCGAACACCTCCGGGCAGGGTTAAGTGTGATTTATTCTATCGTTCCGTAGGAATATCCTGCCGGTATGCTTCACCTTGTTTTATTCCCACTATTTTTTTCAGCCTTTTAACCTCGCGTTGCGTAAGGTGACGATATTGTCCCGGCTTGATACGCCCCAGTTGTAAAGGTCCCATTGAAACCCTGCGCAGGTATTCCACGGGGTGGCCGATATGTTCGCACATGCGCCGTACCTGCCGGTTTTTTCCTTCGTGGATTGTTATTTTGAGAATACTGTGTTGGTTGTCAATGTTTTTAATAAGACGGACTTTTGCCGGCGCCGTGGGCCCGTCATCCAGCTCGATGCCCCGAGCCAAGGCTTCCAGTTTTTCGGTTGAAGGAACACCGGTCACCCTCGCAATATATGTTTTGGGAACCTGGTGGCTGGGGTGGGTAAGGTAGTATGCTAAATCCCCGTCATTGGTTAGAAGTAATAATCCCTCGGTATTATAGTCAAGGCGGCCCACAGGGTATACCCTTTGGCTGATACCTGGTAGCAAATCGGTAACTTTACGCCTGCCACGGGGGTCGCTGACGGTGGTTACATACCCTGCGGGTTTGTTCAACAATATATAAACCTTGCGTTCTGGTTTATATAACAATTTTCCGTTTACTTCAACCCGGTCGCGGGCAGGGTCGATTTTTAACCCCGGCGTTGTTACCACTTTGCCGTTTACTTTTACCAGTCCCCGGGCTATCAAATCTTCGCTCTGCCTTCGGGATGCCACTCCGGCCCGGGCCATGAATTTGTGCAAGCGCTCCATAGAAAACATCACCTTAGTAAATTTTAACACCATTGAGCAAAACCGCAAAATAAAAAACAAATTGCCCTTGCGGGCAATCAAGGTCGCTGGCGTTAGGAACATGCCTGAAAAACCTTGGTTATATTATGCGGCAAAAACTTTGTGGCAGATGAAAACGGAAGCAATCAGGGTTGTAAAATCGGCTGACAAACCGGATATTATTGAATAACGGTAACGGCTGATGCCTACTGAACCGAAATACAGAGTCAGTACGTAAAAAGTGGTATCGGAACTGCCCTGCATGGTGGAGACCAGCCTGCCTATAAAGCTGTCGGGGCCGTTGGTCTTTATGATGTCGGTGGCAATGCCTAGGGCGGCCCCGCCGGAAAGGGGGCGCATGATGGCGTGGGGCAATACCTCCGCGGGCATTCCCACCACGCTCAGCACGGGGGTGAAAATTTGCACCATAATGTCCAGGGCACCGGAAGCCCTGAATACACTGACTGCCACAAGCATGGCCACCAGGTAGGGGATGGTTTTGATAGCCGTTGAAAAACCCGCCTCGGCGCCTTCAACAAATGTTTCAAACACGTTAACTTTTCTGGCTGCCGCTATAAGGGGAACCATTAGCAACACGATGGGAATCGCCCAGCGCGACAGGTCGGATACAATACCAAACATGCTTTCACCTTCCCCGGTAATGGATGTAACGCAACAGCCTGTCCACGCATATGGCTACCGTCATGCCCATTGCCGTGGCAAAAACGGTGGTGCCAACGATCTCCGTTGGATCACCGGAACCGTAAATCAGCCTGATGCCAATAATTGTGGTAGGTATCAGGGTAATGCATGAAGTGTTTAATGCCAGGAAAGTGCACATGGCATCGGTGGCGGTTTTGGGATCGCCACGGTTGAGTTTTTGAAGTTCCTGCATTGCGATAAGACCCATCGGTGTAGCCGCGTTACCCAGCCCCAGTATGTTGGCGCTCAAGTTCATTACGATGGCACCCATGGCGGGGTGTTCTCTGGGTACGCTGGGAAAGAGAAAACTGGTGACGGGTTGTACCAGGCGGGCCAGCGCCCGCACAAGTCCTGCCGCTTCGGCTAATTTCATAATACCCAGCCAGAAAGTGATGATGGCTATTAAGTCCAACGCGGTCTGTACGCCTATCTGTGCCCCTTCAAGGGCGGCCCTGGTGACCACTTCGATGCGTCCTTTCCAGGCAGCGACAAGAATACCAATAACCATCATTCCAAGCCAAATAATATTGACCATACCACTTTCCTCCATCTCATACTAGTTAAATGGTATGATCAACGCTGGTACAATATGAAAAAAACAGCCAAAACAAGTATAGCGACCCGCCGGTGGCGGGCCGCCTGCTGCTCCATTGATATGTTATTCCCGGGAGGTATCTTTTTTCGCCTTTTCCATTATGCCCTGTATTTGGCTGATCAACTGCGGTATCATATCGATGATACGGTCCAGCAATGCGTTCCCGTCCACGGGCAGCATGCGGACATGGCCATTTCCGGCGACGAGAAAACCCACGGGTTTTACTGACATCCCTGCGCCGCTACCGCCTCCGAAGGCAGGGGTGGGTTTTGCACCGGCTCTGTCACCACCGCCGTCATTGTTGTTAAGTTCAAATTCGCTTCCCCCGGCACCAAATCCGCACGATACCCTGGAAACGGGTATGATGACGCTTCCGTCGGGGGTTTCCACAGGTTCGCCCACCACAGTGTTGACGTCCACCATTTCTTTTATGCTTTCCATGGCCGTTTTCATAAGGCTGTCAATGGGATGTTGCTCCATCCAATTTAACCCCCCGGTTTGGTTTTATTTTTCAGGAAATACCAGCCAGCGAGTAGTCCCGTATAAATAATATGGCCGGTGCGCATGGTGAATATGCAGTTGAAATAGACATGTAACAGTTGCCGGTTGAAAACCGGAACAATCTCCAGTTCCGGGCGGGAAGAACGGCGGGACAGCTTTTGATATAAAAACGCGGCGGTGTTGCCTTTCAACACCCATAACATCCCTGTGGCGACTCCCGTTTGTGCCGCTTCCGGTAAACCAATGACTGTACGCCATATAAAACGCCGCACCAGTATTCTTGACAGTATAAAATTTTGCACAGGAGCTACAGCCCGGTAAATAATCTGGGCCCGGCGGATAAGTTTTAAGGCGAAATCGGGCCCGGTTTTTGACTCTTCTCTAGCCAAGGTGGGACCGTGTTTTTTAAATAACTTTGTTCGGATGTTCAATACAGGATTTATGGCGCGTTGTGGTTTTCTTCCAAATGTAGGGGCTTTAAGGTAAATATTTAATAGACCCCAGAAAAAAGAAATTCGAACACCCTTGCCGGGGTACGAGGAACCATCTGCCCCTTTTTCCCCTGGGTCTTCGCGGTAAACGCAATCATATTTAATTTCGGCGGTGACCGGTGAAACAAGCAACAGCAAAGTAACCGCGATTAATAAAACAATTACAAGCCACATGCTGCACCCCGGTCTTTATCCTACCCATAAAATACTCTTTAATACGGGTATACCTGTTCCGTCTCGCTTTTTCCAAACAGGTGATGCACTACCTAAACGGCACCATTAAAAGGGATAAGAGCATATTACAGGCAGCAACCACCATTGTGTTTAAAAACTCCCGCGCCGACGGCACCAACGGCTTATACGTTGGGGACATACTTCCGACCCAAAAGATTTGACCCCAAAGGGGAAGTGTGTCCCCTGACCGCTGTCCGAAACCGGACCGCCATAAACTCACCATCCTAGTTCGGGAAAGGCTTTTGCGAACGTCCTGTTCGCTCGCCCGGTTTCGTAACCTCGCTGCGCCGGGTGCCGTTACCGGCGCTCCCGCAAATCGCTCCACCGGAACAGGTGTACCCCATAAATATTTTCATCTTTCTGCTGGTGCCGCAACGGGGCATGAGCATCTACCCAGAAAATACACCTTCTTTAGGTTTCGTGTTAATTTCCGGGTTGCGACTCGCGGTGGCAATGGCTCGCCCAGCCTACCGCAACATAAACTTGTTCCGGAGCCATTGCGGGCAGACTCATACTTTCCCTCGGGCGCCGGAGAACTCGCCCGGCTCCGCCGGGCTCAAACATGCACCGGCGCTTATCCTCGGGTTCGCTCGTAATAAGGGCTGGGCATTGTT
Organism: uncultured bacterium; assembly: GCA_965539975.1. Taxonomy (GTDB): domain Bacteria; phylum Bacillota; class Desulfotomaculia; order Desulfotomaculales; family Desulfallaceae; genus CBETWA01. Next base: position 12,945 of record CBETWA010000039.1, read on the forward strand.
AAAGAATGGCACCGCAACGGCTACACAAAGGGTACTGTTGGCAAAGTTGCTTCAATGCCGTTGCCGTACTCCTATGCAACCCTCCAATTAACACGAAACCCTCGCTCCAGTATTTTCATCCTCCTGATGGTGCCGCATTGCAGCGGCATGAGCATCTACCGGGAAAATCAGTAGAATATGCAGGATACTTAGTTTTTGAATATTTTGGTCCAGACCATTTCCATGGTCTTGTTTGCTTCTTCCACTGCCTTGCGGGTTCCTTCGGCTAACACGTCGTCAATGTATCCCTTGTTGTTTAAAATTGATTCTCTTTTCTCCCTAATGGGCGCCAGTATCTCTTCCAGTGTACCGGCGAGCATTTTCTTGCAGGCTACGCAACCTATCGCTCCGGACCGGCATTCTTCCTCGAGCCCGGATAGCTCCCCGGGCCTGTATATACCATGATACTTGTGCACCACGCATACTTCCGGGTGACCAGGGTCGTTTTTTCGTATACGGGCGGGGTCTGTTATCATTGCATTGATTCTGCCTAACAGTTCTTTTTGTGTTGCGGCCAGTTCAATTACGTTGGCATAACTTTTACTCATCTTTCTGCCGTCCGTGCCGGGAAGCAAGGAAACCTCGGATAGTAAAGCTTGGGGCTCGGGAAACACCCGGCCGTATAGATGATTGAAGCGCCTGGCCACTTCCCTGGTTAGTTCCAGGTGCGGTAACTGGTCTTCTCCCACCGGAACTGCGTCGGCACGGTATACCAAAATATCTGCCGCCATTAACAGCGGGTAACCCAGAAATCCGTATGTTGTTATGTCTTTACCCCTTTCCCGGTGATGCTGGATGGCGTCTTTGTATGTGGGAACGCGTTCCAGCCAGCTCAAAGGCGTAATCATGGAAAAGAGCAAGTGAAGCTTGTAGTGGTGCGGGTTTTCAGACTGGGTAAATATTACGCTTTTTGCCGGATCTATCCCCACCGCCAGCCAATCCGCCACCATTTCCCTGGTGTTTTCGCGAATGTTTTCAGTTTGGTCGAAAGCCGTTGTGAGCGCGTGCAAGTCGGCGACAAAGAAATAACACTGGTAGGAATTCTGCAGGTTCACCCAGTTTTCCAGGACGCTCAGGTGTCCAATATGTAAGCGCCCGGTAGGTCTCATACCGCTGAGAATTCTTTGTTTGTCACCCATTTCGATTACTCCTTTCCGTTACGGCGATGAGTTTTAATAAGGTATACCCCCCAGGCTTCTGAACAGGCCCGAAATGAAACTTACCGCCGGCCAGAGAATTTTTCCCAGTATCCCCGTAAAAAGAAGCAACAGCAGTATCAGGGTACCATACGTTTCCATGCCGTATATAAACCCAGCTTTGCGGGGAAAAAGCCCAGCCAGTATTTTAGACCCGTCCAGGGGCGGTACCGGAATGAGGTTGAACAGTGCCAAAACTACGTTGATTTGAATGATAAGAATGAACAATAAGCCTCCGTATGGTATCAATTCGTGTACGCCCAGCCGTAATAAGATGGCTGTTACAAAAGCCACCACTAGGTTGGCGGCGGGGCCCGCCAGAGATACCATGAGCATGCCTTTGGCCGGGTCAATACGTAGTTTATACGGGTTTACAGGCACGGGTTTGGCCCAGCCGAACCGGAATAAAATAAGCATTAGAAAACCAACCGGGTCAATATGGGCAACCGGGTTCAGTGTTAAACGACCCTGGTTTTTGGCGGTATTGTCCCCCAGCCTGTAGGCAACCCAGCCGTGGGCATATTCGTGAAAGGTCAGCCCGATAAGTATCGCCGGTAATAAAAGCAATAATTCGGTAAGGCTTGGCAGGCTAAACATCAACTCTCTCCTTTTGCAGCTTTCGACATGTACTCTCTGATAAATACCTTTTCATCTTCTTCGGTTACTACATTACCGTCAAGGCGTTCCTGCCACAAAGCTTCCAATGCTTTCCGGTAAATGGGACCCGGACGGTAACCAAGTTGCTTGATATATTTTCCGTTTATTTTGGGCCTGTTATCCTTGATTGCGACAAGGAGCTGCCTGAACCGGACTTTTATCCAGTCTTCTTCCAGGATGGCCATTAACATGGGGTATGATTCCCTGGGCATTTTTAGCAACACTTTGGCTAGCTGGCTTACTTTTATTTCTCGCGGCGCCTTCCAGATCATGGATACTGCTTCGCGCCAGCCCTCAAGGGCCGTAAGAACTTTTTCCGTTTGTCTTTTGCTGAAATTATATCGCTCGCATATCCTCAACGCCGTCTCCGGTTGCGACCAGTGCAGGATTGCTATAATGTAAGGCAGCCATTTTTCCGTGGGTTTCATTAAACCCCATTCGCTTATTACTTCCATGGCCCCGTAAAGCTCTTTTAAAACGGGATCTATTTCCCAGTAGTTGACGCCCGGAAACACGTACTGCCATAACTGGAGCTTCTCCAATCGTTGTAGCATCTTGGCGGCTTCTTTTTCCACCAGGATATGTTTGAGTTCATCCCAAATGCGCTCGGGAGTAACCCTGGACAATACATCTTGTTTCACAGATTCATTAAGCATTTTCAAGGTTTGAGGTTCTATTTCGAAATCGTATCGCTGTTCAAATCGCACAGCCCTTAGAATCCGTGTGGGATCTTCGATAAAACTCAGGTTATGGAGCACCCTGATTAGCCCCTTGTCAAGGTCTTCCTTACCACCGAAGAAATCCACCAGCTGGCCGAAATTATCGTTGTTCAGTGATACCGCCATTGCATTAATGGTAAAATCGCGGCGGTAAAGGTCCTGGTGGAGCGAGGAGCTTTCCACTTGGGGCAGCGCGGCGGGATAAGCGTAAAACTCGACCCTGGCCGTAGCCACGTCCACTTTAAAATCTTCGGAGTATATCACTTCCGCGGTACCAAATTTCCAGTGCGACCTTACCTTGGCCAGGTGGTTTTTACCGAGTTCTTCCGCCAGAAGTATACCGTCGCCCTCAACGACCAGGTCCACATCCAGGCTTTCCATACCCATCAGCACGTCGCGAACCAGCCCGCCTGCAACATATACCTTGTAACCCATCTCATCGGCGATTCTTCCCGCTTCGTCGAGAATGTCCAGCACTTTGGGTGAAAGGTTTTGTTGCATGATACCTTTAACATTATGGTGGTGTGAAATGTTCGGGCCGTTGATATAAGTCGTCATGTGTCTTGATTGCATCTCTCCGTGTAGCGTTTTTAAAACGTCGGTTCGGGAAACGATACCTATTAACTTGCCGCCCTCCACTACCGGCACCCGGCCTATATCATGGCTGATCATCAATTCCTTCACTTCGGAAACAGGCATGTCGCCGGGAACCGAAACCACCCTGACGGTCATAAATCCTTTGACCGGAGCATGGCCGAGCCCGTGGTGCAAAGCTTTTTCCACGTCACGCCGGGAAATGACACCCATCATTTTTTCTCCCTTGACAACGGGGAGGCCGGAGTGACCGTACCGCAGCATTATCTGGCCGGCCTCCTCTATGCTCATTTCCGGCGCCACCGATTTGACAGGCGAAGACATTATGTCGGCCGCGCAAAGAGGTGGCTGAATTTTGTTATATGCCACGTCCAGTAGTTCCCAGGCGACATCGTCCACATTTACTTTCTTCACGGTGGCCGAAGCAGCTGAAGTATGACCGGCGCCACCAAAGTGCTTCAATATTTCCGCCACGTTAGCCTGGGGTATACTACTTCGCCCCACTATGTGCACCCGGTCATCCATTTCGGCCACAACGAATACAACATCGAGTTTTTCTATCTCCGAAATGGTGGAGGCAATGGTCGCCAAACCCACCACGAACTCTTTCGTCCTCGCTTTGGCAATCAGCACTCTGGTTCCGTTGATATGGTATCTTTCCGCGTTGACGAGCAGGTTTTTTAACAGTTTTTTTTGCTCGTTGGACATGGGGCGACCCAGGAAATCCGCCACGACGGCCAGGTTGGCGCCCTGCCTTAACAGGTGGGCGACCGCGTCAACGTCCCTGGGGGTAGTGCTCGTAAACATGAGTGAACCAGTGTCACCGTAAATACCCAGGCAGAGAATGGAAGCTTCCAGCGGGTTTAGCTTAATCCCAAGTTCCCTGATTTTCTCGACAAGCAGGGTGGTTGTCGCCCCCACCGACTCTACCACTTCCAGCGATCCCCTGACGTCGCCTTCGGACCAGGGATGGTGGTCGTATATGTGAATATCCACCTTGCCGTTCTTCAATATTTCGGCAATTTTACCCAGGCGACGCGGGTTTTTGGTGTCCACTATGATAACCCTTTTTACCCGCCCGAGGTCGACCTGTCTAATGTTATTAAAGCCTAAAGCGTCTTTGTGCAGCGAAACAAATTCCTCGACGTTGCGGGAAAGCTTGGGTGGTAAAACCGCCTTGGCCTCGGGATAGATTTTTTGCGCCGCCACCATCGCCGCCAGCCCGTCCATGTCCATGTTGGTGTGCGTGGTGATTATTTCCACCAGTGGTACCTCCGCCGGTTAAAAATTGTTGCACTGGCTACATATTATACCATATTGCGAGTATACCAGCGCAAAAAAAATACCTTACCGTGGCTCAATTAATGAAGCGGTGGACGCTCGTATCGCGTTGCGGCAACATCAGAAGATTGAAAATACGTGTGGGAGTTTTAAATTTTTCCAAAATAGATTAACCCGCCGTGAATACACGGCGGGTCACCCGGACTATTTCGTTTTATAAGCCTACCGCTCCCGTTCCAGCTAACTGCAAAAGCTTTTTATCAAGCAACCTATCGGGGACCAGGTCGTTTCGGAGCAAGTCTTCGTATGTTTCCCTGGCCACAATCAGGTCGGCCTCTCCGCCATTGACCAGTACCATGGCAGGACGCGGCAAGCGGTTGTAGTTCATGGACATGGTGTAATTGTACGCCCCCGTGGCGGAAACAGCAAGAATGTCACCGGGACGCGGCGATGGCAGCTTGATGTCCCAAATGAGCATATCGCCCGATTCACAGCACTTGCCGGCAATTGATACTACTTCTTGCGGTTTTTCGTTCGCCCGGTTTGCCAGTACTGCCTCGTAACGGGACTGGTACATGGCCGGCCTGGGGTTGTCTCCCATGCCGCCGTCAACTGCCACGTACTTGCGGATACCGGGGATTTCCTTCACGGAGCCCACTGTGTACAAAGTTATTCCGGCGGGGCCGCTTATTGACCGGCCGGGTTCCACCATTACCCTGGGTACCGGTAGGCCTAACTCTTCGGCCATTTTGCGAACCGCACCCACTGCGATATCTGCGTACTGTTCTACCGGCTTGGGTTCGTCCCCCTGGGTGTAATAAATACCCAATCCCCCGCCAAGGTTCAATTCTTCCGGTATCCACCCGGTTGTACGATACACCTCGGCGGCGAAATTCATCATTACTTGCGCCGCGTGACCATATGATTCCAGTTCGAAAATCTGAGAACCTATATGACAGTGAAAGCCCCTCAGGCGTACGCCTTCCATTGACAAGGCACGCTTAACTATCTCCATGGCCTGTCCGTTTTGAATGATAGTGCCGAACTTGCTGTCGATCTGTCCTGTTTTAATGTATTCATGGGTGTGTGCTTCAACCCCCGGGGTAAGGCGTAGCATGATGTCAGCGATTGTATTGGCTTCCCTGGCAAGGCGATCCAGCATTTCCAGCTCGTAATTGTTGTCTACCATTACGCGCCCGACCTTATATTCAAGTGCCATTTTAAGTTCTTCTTCTGATTTATTGTTGCCGTGGAAAAATACTCTTTCCATGGGGAAATTGGCTTTCCGGGCGGTATAGAGTTCCCCTCCTGAAACAACATCCAGGCTGAGTCCCTCCTGGGCAACCATATAGCATATGGCCAGGGTCAGCAGCGTTTTACCCGCATATATAACCACCCCGTCGTATTTTTCTGTAAAGTTGCGGTAGTAGTTACGGCAGTTCCGGCGGAAATGGGCTTCGTCCAAAACATAAAGCGGGGTTCCGAAACGCCTGGCAAGTTCAACGGTGTCACAGCCTCCTATTTCAAGGTGGCCCTTACTGTTTATTTTCATGGTGCCTTGTAATTTCATGTGCCTGTGTTCCTCCAATCCGGAAAATAAACATTACAGCAACTAAAAAGCCCCTTCCATGCGGGTGAAGGCGGCCTGCAGAATTAAACCTTCTCCTCCCTGTGATAAAGCGCTTTACCCGGTAATTAACCGTACCGGGTGACAGTACTATGCTTGTTCGTTGTGGCGCCAGCACGGTGTGCCGGGCGCCGCACCGGGCTTTGGCGGCTTGTTATTTTACCGCGGTTCACGGGCTGCCCGTGCCCCGCTGCGAGTAACCAGTACACTTCGCACCTCCACCCACCTCATGGCGAAGATGTGGTTCTATATACACTCGTGGCCATTTTAACATGAAGGCCGTAACCAGTCAATTAAATGCAAACCGGCAACACATGTGGGCACACATCAACGGGGCGGTTAAAAAACGGCCGCCCCGTGGTAAAATAATTTGTTTCCATAACTATTCGACTTTGGGTAATTTTTGTAGCGACTTGGCCAGAACATCATCGGGCAGAGGGTAGTTCTCAAGTTTACCGGCTAGGTAAGCTTCGTAAGAAGGCATGTCCAGTAGCCCGTGGCCGCTAAGACAGAACAGGATGGTACGGGATTCACCCGCTTCCCTGGCGGCTAGCGCTTCGTTGATGACAGCCTGAATGGCGTGTGAAGATTCCGGAGCCGGTACTATTCCCTCGCTTTGCGCAAAAATTTTGGCGCCTTTGAAAACAGCGGTTTGATCCAGGGCCACCGCTTCGATAATACCGTCGTGCACAAGCTGGCAAAGCAGCGGGGAATCGCCGTGGTAACGCAGTCCCCCCGCGTGTATGCCGGGTGGAACAAAATTGGCGCCAAGCGTGTACATGTAGAGTAGAGGTGTCAAACCGGCGGTATCACCAAAGTCATAAGCAAGTCTTCCTCGCGTCAAGGTGGGGCAGGACGACGGTTCAGCGCCAACCAGCCTCACCTTGGCTCCGTTAACCAGTTTATCGTAAACAAATGGGAAGGCAATGCCGCTGAAGTTGCTTCCCCCGCCGCAGCACCCGATAACCACGTCGGGGTAATCACCTGCCTTGGCCATTTGTTCCTTCGCTTCCAGCCCAATAACAGTCTGGTGTAATATGACGTGGTTGAGCACGCTGCCCAGTGCGTAGTTGGTATCATCGCGCTGGGCGGCCACTTCCACGGCCTCGCTGATGGCTATGCCTAGACTACCGGGAGTGTCGGGGTCCACCGCCAAGGCTTTGCGGCCTGATTCTGTTTCGTTGCTGGGACTGGGCACCACGCTTCCGCCAAATAATTCCATCATGGTACGCCGGTATGGTTTCTGGTCGTAACTGACTCTGACCATGAAAACGCGGCATTCCATATCGAAGAAACTGCATGCCTGGCTGAGGGCTATGCCCCACTGACCGGCTCCCGTTTCAGTGGTAAGACGCTTGATGCCCTCCTTTTTATTGTAATAAGCCTGGGCAACGGCAGTGTTTAACTTGTGACTGCCCGCCGGGCTGACACCCTCATACTTGTAGTAAATTTTTGCCGGTGTGTCCAGGGCTTTTTCCAGCCTGCGGGCCCTGTACATGGGGGACGGGCGCCAGAGCCTGTAAATGTCCCGCACCTCGTCGGGGATTTCAATCCACCGTTCCTGGCTTACCTCATGTTTAATCAATTCCATGGGGAAGATGGCTGACAAGTCCTGCGGTCCCACGGGTTGCTTGGTGACGGGATGCAGTGGTGGTTTGGGAATGTTGGGCATGTCCGCCATGACGTTATACCATTTTTCGGGTATTTCCTTTTCTGAAAGCAAAATTTTAACTTCACTCATCTCAACTCGCACTCCTCTCTACAAAACTATTTTTAAAAAGCATAAACACATTTTAGACCAATAGGAATTATTGCGCAAGTCTTATCAGCTAATTTTTTCTTCCCTGGCCAGTGAATTGCTCCAGCGCCCGCAGCGGTCGCCCCAGCGGGCAATGACCATGCCGGATTCCCTGATTTCCACAACTTCGCATATATTGGGACAACCGTCACAGGAAAAACCGCCGCTGGTGAATTCCTTTTCTACTATACCAAATCCCCTGAATCCCGTTTTCTTACGGTTGGTGCTTTCCCTGGCCAGCATAGCTGCGCCCAAAGCCCCCATTACGTTGAAATAGGGAGGGACTATTACCTCCACCCCCAGGGCTTTTTCAAATGCCCATTTCATGCCGGCGTTGGCGGCTACACCGCCCTGAAACACCACAGGAGGCAGAATTTCCTTCCCCTTTCCCACATTATTGAGGTAATTGCGAACCAGGGCTTCGCATAGCCCGGCCAGTATGTCGGGCAAATTATAACCCATCTGTTGCTTGTGTATCATGTCGCTTTCCGCGAATACAGCGCATCGCCCCGCTATTTGGACAGGTACACTGGATTTAAGCGCCAGTGTGCCGAATTCATCTACATTTATATTCAGCCTGGCGGCCTGCTGATCTAAAAAGGATCCCGTCCCGGCCGCGCATACCGTGTTCATGGCAAAATCGGCCACTACTCCGTTACGCAGGATGATAATTTTGGAATCCTGCCCTCCGATTTCGATTATGGTTTGCACGCCGGGTACAACATTGGATGCGGCTATGGCGTGGGTTGTGATTTCGTTTTTGACAATATCCGCGCCGGTGATTACGCCGGCAAGATGCCTCCCGCTGCCGGTGGTACCAACCCCCGCGACCCTTGAACCGGTTGGAAGGAACTTGTGCATTAGTTTCAATCCCTTTTGAACGGCCTCAATGGGTTTGCCGCTGGTGCGTAGGTAAAGACTATGTTTAATTGTCCCGTCTTCGCCCACAGCCACAATATTTGTACTAACAGACCCAACATCTATTCCCAGGTGAACGTACATTCAGGCCGTACCCCCTTTGAGTTCCTTTTTTCTGCTAAGAAGGTCGATAAAGGCTTCAAGCCTTGTGACTATACCGGCTTCACCCGATTGTTCGTCCACTATCAGTGTCATTACCGGCATGTCCAGGTCGGCCCCAACCCGGGGTAGTATACTTTGGGCGATAATTTCCGGCATGCAGGTGAATGGTAGAAGTTGTATTACACCGTCAAAGCCCTGTTCGGCGTAAATTATGGTGCTTCCCACCGTTTCCAGCCCGTGCCCACCCACCATATGACCAAGATACGCCAGGCCTTTTTCTTTTGCCGGTTTACTACTTCTCTCACACCTGGCCATACCCATGAAAAGATGGTCGTTGACCCATTCACTGAGATATATTGAACGGTCCACCTCTACTCCTATGTTTCCCAGCTTGCGTTCAATATCCAGGTTAGCAAAAGGCTCCAGAAGAGTAAAAATTTCCCCGACCAGCCCCACCTTTACAATGGGCTTGTTTTTATTAACCGGTATACTATTCATGATTTTCATGGCCCTTTTCCGGGCCGCCGGCATTTCTTCCGGCGTGCGGGCGGAAATAATCTCGGCCAGGGCTTTTTTCAAAGCCCGGTCCGTGTCCCCCGGCACAAGCTCGCGCGGGCGGGTATAAAAGGACGCTTTTTCCACTTCGTCCACGGCCTTTGCCTTGGTATATCCAAACCTGATGCCCTGAATCACCCTGTACCACGAGCGATTACGGGTGATATACCTGATCTTGCCGATCAATTCCCCGATGTGTTTTTCCGGCGGTTCCAGAACCACCAGGTTGTACCGGTAGCCTAGGTCCATTAAAATGGCATGTTCAACATGGGCATAGTAGCCGAAACGGCAAGGACCGCAACCGCCGGCCATAACAACGGTATCGGCACCCATTTCCGCCGCTTCCATAAAGTTGCCCAGGTTAAGTTTCAAAGGCATGCAGGCAAATTCCGGGCCGTGTTTAACGCCCAACTGCATTGTTTTTTTACTTGATGGTGGCGGTATGATAACGTCCACGCCCAGGTATTCAAGCATGGCTTTTACGCAGATCCACAAGTTGCCCATGTGGGGATACGTGACTTTCAAGCAAATCGCTCCCATTTACATTTTGCTTATAATGTTGCCGCCACGTCCACCAGGTTGCGCCTCCAGCGCACCATGTCCAAAAACGCTTCCAACCGGGTAATAAGCCCGGCCTCGGCGGTATGCTCGTCGATGGTCAAGTTTAATAACGGCTTTCGGGAACCACTTCTTGCGTATCTTTCTATTAATTCCCCGGTTATGGAGTCGGGACCGCAACCAAAAGAGGCCACGTGTATGATTCCGTGCACATCTTCCTTTTTAAAATAGTGGTAGGCCGCGCCAATCATGCGCTGGTTGATGGTCCAGAATAATTTCTTGGGCAATTTTTCTGCTTCGGATCGGACTACGCCATCCTCCAACTGATCGGCTGTTAACACTTTTGCTCCGTTTTTTTCAAGGCGTTCAATCATATTCATGCTGATGTGACGGTCGTATATGTTATAAGGGTGGCCAATGACGGCAATGGTAATGGCACCCGGCTCCCGGTCTTGACAGGTACCAGTATTTTTTTGTTTCATGCCCGCAACCATATTGGAACGATACTGCTCCAGGACTCGTTTTGAAGCACGGTAAGCCGACATTATACGAACCGGGTTACGTGTAAAAAGCTTTCCAACTTTAATAAAAAAGTCACGGGGATTGCTTCCTTTCCCGTACATGTTGTAATTAAGATCAATAAGCGGAGGCAAGCCTTCTATTGTGTGGCGCACCATGTCCGGGAAACCGAGGAATTTGGGACAGATGTATTCCCGCCTGGCGGTGCTGATAATACGCGGAAGAAATATATAATCCACCTTGTCCCGTAGATCTATAACATGCCCGACGGCAAGCTTGACGGGCAGGCATGCTTCGTCTACCGTTGATTTTAACCCTTTGTCCAGTATGCCTCTGGTGGTTTCTCCCGAGACCACGGTTTCGACTCCCAGGTGATTAAAAAATGTGATCCACTGGGGGTAATAGTAATAGTAAAGCAGGGCCCTGGGTATACCCACCTTGATTGACATGTTGATTATGCCCCCGTTTCCAACAATTTGTTTTCATACTAAGTTATTATGGCCAAAAAAATATTGAATATACAGCAAGGCCTGGACTGTGCTTTTTTCCCGGGCGTAAAAAACCGGAGAAAGAAGTTCTCCGGTCAGGTTGCTGGAAAAGTTCGTTTCCGTCACGTCGTTAGCTTTAACCGCGCACGGGGTAACTTTAAGGTTTAATGCTCCCGGTACGCGTAGTTAAGCCCGGTGGACGATCATGCCGTCGCGTTGCAGCACCAGTAGAAAGATGAAAACTACTTGTAGGGTATACCTGTTCCGGTCAAGCGATTTGCGGGAGCGCCGGTAACGGCACCCGGCGCAAGCGAATCGGTGAAACCGGACGAGTGAACGTGATGTTCGCGAAAGCCTTTCACGAACCAAGGATGGTGAGTTTATGGCGGTCCGGTTTCGGAAAGCGGTCAGGGGACACACTTC
>CBETWA010000040.1:0-23907 GCA_965539975.1 uncultured bacterium
CTGGCTCCAGTATTTTTTTTGGAAACCTATTTTACACAATTATACGGACTCAACTAAATTGTAATAATCATCCTCGAAATATTCTACAGGAACCTTTAATGCCGCACAAATTTTTTCCATGATTGTATGATGAGGAGGATTAAGATCAGATTCGTATCTATATACGGCATGTTTTGTACACCCGCAAAGATTTCCTAATTCGGCAGCGGTTAGATTTCTAAGAAACCGTTGCTTTCTAATTTTCTGGCCTAGAGTATCCTCGGGATAATATATATACCTATTTACGTGATTAACTTTCTGATATAGAACTATCCCAGTTTTATTCCGCTGGCAACTGGGAGCGGGAAAACGACAACCCTTTACGCACTGCTAAAGTACTTGAAGGGTTCAGAAAAAAACATTGTAACCGTGGAAGACCCGGTGGAGTACATACTGGATGATGTAAACCAGATGCAGGTCAACCCAAAGGTTGGTTTAACTTTTACCACCGGGTTGCGTTCAATATTGCGACAGGATCCCGATATCATTATGGTGGGAGAAATCAGGGACGCTGAAACAGCGGCTATTGCCGTGCGCGCCGCCACCACAGGCCACCTGGTGTTTTCCACATTGCATGCCGGGGACGCTCCCGAAGCCATTACACGGCTATTGGATATGGGTGTCGCGCCTTACCTTGTGGCATCATCCTTGCTCGGAGTGGTTGCACAACGTCTCGTGCGCCTGGTATGTCCATTTTGCAGGCAAAAATACGAACCTGTGGCAGGTTCACCGGATTTTGATTTTATCAGTGATGTATCAATTGAAGATGCAACTTTATTCAAAGCCGCGGGGTGTCACTATTGTGGCGGCACGGGTTACAGGGGACGAATGGCCATACAGGAGGTATTGGTTGCGACGCCCGGGGTACGGGAGCTGATCTTGAAAAAAGCGGGTTCCAAGGATATTATGCAGCTAGTTATAAGCGAGGGAATGGTTCCGATGAGGCAAGACGGGCTGGCAAAAGCTGCCCGGGGCCTTACCACTGTTCATGAAGTTATGCGTGTAGTGTACTAAAAGCCGCATGGAACGAACTGCCGCCCCAATAGGGGTAATGGAATTTCCGGTGTCCGGGCCGTGGTGTGGAGTTATTGCAAAAGATAATTTATAATTTTTACAATATTTCGCTTTGCGCGGCAGGATTTACATAAATTTATGTTGTATTATCTATATAATATTTAGAGCTTCATAATAACCCGGGGAGGCGTGATGATTGTTGAATCGACAATTTGCCTACCGGGCCGGAAACCAGAGCGGGAAACCCACAAAGGATAGGATTTCGACCGGCGTTGACAAAGAAAAAACAGGCGGTTTGCAAAAGGACTTTCTTCCGAAGTGGGTAAAGAGGACAAGCGGTATCCTGAAGACAATCAAAATTAAAGTAATCGGCACGGGCGCTGGAGATCTGGCGCTTTTTTGTCGCCAGTTTGCCACCATGCTGGATTCGGGAATGCCGGTCATGCAATGCCTTGACATACTGCAACGGCAAGCAACCAATACCAGCCTTGCGGAAGCTGTCCGCGGCACCATAAGCTTGCTGAACAGGGGCTGGCCACTTTCCGCGGCCAGTGAACAATACCCGTCAGTTTTCCCTCCCGTTTACACCAGCATGGTTAAAGCCGGCGAGATGTCCGGTTCGCTGGACCAAGTCATGGAAAGGCTGGCGCAGCATTTCGAAAAAGAATACGAAATCAGGGAAAAAATCAAAACCGCACTGGTTTACCCGTTATTTATCGCCGCCACTTCGGTTGCTGCCATTACTTGTATGTTGTTCTTTGTTTTACCGGAATTCTCCAGCGTGTTGGAATCATACGGAGCGGGCTTGCCGCCTGCGACCCTAATGGCAATAAAATCAGCGGGCTTTATCCGGGAAAATTTGGTGTATTTATTCTTGACGGCGGTTTTTTCATACCAGCTGGCGCGGGTTGCTTGTTCCACGCACCGGGGGCGCGTGATCGCGGACCGGGTTAAGCTTCGTTTACCGGTAACGGGGCGCCTGGCCAAGTACGTAATAATAGCCAGGTTTGCCCGCGCGCTTAGCACAATGTTGTCCAGCGGCGTTCCGTTGTTGCAAGCCCTAAAAACGGTGAAAAAAATTACCTGCAACACCGAAGTGGAGAGCGTTATTGCGTGGGCATCGGAGCGGGCCGAAACCGGCTATGATATTGCTGGGGCCATTGAGTACAGCGAAGTATTTCCGCCCATGGTAAGCCGGATGGTGGCTGTTGGCGAGAAATCGGGTTCACTGGAAAAAATGCTTGAAAAGATTGCCGATTACTATGAAAAGGAAGTGCAGAATCTTGTTAACCGGCTGACATCGCTGCTTGAACCGCTGCTTATACTTGTCATGGGGTTTATAGTCGGGTTTTTGATATTATCCACAATATTACCGGTTTTCAGCATCATGGGAACAATTGAATGACTTATTGTTTTGCATAACAAGGGGAGATTGAAATTGAGCAGGCGCTCGGGACGTTATGAATATAACAGCGGTTTCACGCTGATAGAACTTGCTGTGGTGGTAATGATTATTGGCCTACTGGCTGCCATTTTGGTACCCCAGTATGTCAAACAGACCGACAAGGCCAAAGACAATGTAACAAAGACCGAATTGAAAAACATGCAAAACGCCGTGGAGCTGTATTTTGTAGAAAACGGCCAGTACCCGGGTAATGAAACGGAACTGAAACAGGCTTTTGAAGATTACGGTATTTCCTGGCCGGTCGATGACCCGTACGGTGGTGAATACGCATACTACTATAAATCTAGTGACAGCACGGTTTATTACATTGTGTCTGAGGGATCCGAAAAAACGGGTGACGGGACAACTTTGTATTGTTCCCAGAGCGTCGAGCCCACAAGGGGAGAGCCCGAAATCGCTTCATACACGAAAATTTCAACGGAGGGTCCGGATAACTAAACGGTGTTGGTGAGATTAACAGGCAACACCAGGGGCCTGACGGTGATTGAACTGGCTGTGACGTTGCTGGTAATGTCGATGCTTGTTGCAATGGCGCTACCCGGCCTGAAAAAAACATACGCTTCATACAGCCTTCAGGCGGCGGCCCGGCAAATTCAGCAGGACATAAGGTCGCTGTGCCAGGAAGCCCTGGTGAGGGAATCAGCGGATTATCGCATTGTTTTTTACACCTACAGTGAATTTTACTACGTTTACGGTCCGGGGAAACCGCGCAAGGTAACCATGCCGCCCGGAGTCGACCTGGTGGATACCAATTTTGACACCAGTTATATCTCCGACCAGATTAACATTTCCGCCAAGGGCAAACCGACACGCGGTGGTCATGTGACACTAAGGAGCAAACTGACGGGTGAATTAACCCACGTTATCGTGGCTGCCGTTACCGGGCGGACTCGCATAGGTGAACGGCTACCGGCAAGCGACCATGATTACTAGCAAACAGCCGTCAACAGGAGGTCTTTGTTTTTGTTTGACCGGAGAGGTTTTGCATTGCTGGAGTTGCTTGTTTCCGTTATGATCCTGGCCGCTTGCCTGGTGCCGGTTTCTGCCTGTATTGTTACAATCCGGGAAAACTTGCAAGCTGCCGAAAGGGAACAGGTGGCCTTGCAACTGGCCCAGGGAAAGCTGGAGGAAATGATTGGCCAGGAATATGGTACTATTGAGGGCACTTCTCAAAGCGAACCTTTTCCACCGCCCCATACCGGTTTTAGTTACTCGATCCGGGTAACCGAGGACACCGATTTCAGCTCCGGGCTTAAATACATTACAGTGACCGTGTTTTATACCACTCCGGGCGGAGAGGTTGAAAAATGCGCGGAAATATGCGGAGCAGCAGCTTCAAAATAGGTACGGCCAAGGCTGTTCTTACGGGTTGCAATAATGGCTTTACGCTGGTGGAACTGGTTATAGCTGTTTCGCTTACCGCAGTGATTTGCGTTTCGTTAAGCGGTTTTCTAATTTCCAGCGCCATAAGCTGGCGTCAAAATTACGACCGGCTGGAAGTGCGGGAGAACTTGCGCCTGGGTATGAACCAGCTGACCAGGGAATTACGCCAGTCCGGACAAATTGTTTCTTTTTCAAACGCCGGAGGAGGCAGGCTTACTTTTATAACCTCTGACGGTGATACGATAACTTATTACCGCAATACAAGCGGTGACCCGGAAAGGGCGTACCAGCTGGCCAGGTCGATAAACGGCGCGGGTAATAATCCCGTGGCTAGATACATTAAAAAAATTGAGGTATCACCAGAAAATTGCAATACTCATACCAGGACGGTACATATCACCCTGGTGGGTGAAAAAGGCACCAGCGGTGAGATTCCCTTAACAACATGCGTGACCATCAGGAGAAGCAAGTCATGAAGAGCGGCATTTCAGCGCTTGCCCGCAACCAAAAGGGCCAGACCCTGTTAATGGTGACGGTAATAGTGGCCATGACAAGTTTGATTATGGTAAACCTGTTCTCAATTACATGCAAAACCAGAGAAAACCTTTTAAAGGAGCAGGCTTTAACCCGTGCGCTTCTGGCCGCTGATGCCGGCGTGGAAAAGACGCTGGCCCGGGTTCGGAGCGACATTGACTGGTACGAAAGCATCCCTTTTTCCACAGGCAACTCTTTGGTCGAAATTTTCGGCGTCACTGAACTGCCGGACGGCACCGTGCTCCGGGTGGAGGGTGCCAGAAACAGGGAAGTGCTGGGCACAACACTCCAATTGAACTCGGTGGGTATGGTCAACGGAGAAAACGGCGCCGTGCTGGCACGTAAAACAATCTGCCCCCGTCTGGCCGTTTTTACCGCCGGGGACTTTTTGAAGGGGCTGAGCGTTTTAGCCGGTGATGACCAGGTAGCGATCCTACCGGGTGGCATCACCGTAAACGGCAGCCTTGTGGCAAGCGGCAGTATTGATTTATCCGCTGGGATTGATATCAACGGTGACGTGATTGCCGGCGGTGAAGTCCGCGGAACTTGTGCGGGTAATATTTACAAGTCGTATAGATACATTCCCGCGTTCCCGAACCTTGACACCACATATTACCACCACAAGGCCCTGGCCGGCGGGCAATGCTTTTACAGCGACACAACATTCTCCAATCAAGTTTTCACTGATGATACGGGTCAACTGGTGGAAACGGCAACCGGGTACAGCGGTTTTTATTACGTGGAAGGAGATATAAACATATCCGGGGACTATTACGGCAATGCCCTGATTTTTGCCACCGGTGATATAAATATATCCGGTGACCTAGTGCCCAGCTTTATAGCCGGGGGTAATCCCGACACCGGGGCGGGAAGCATTACGCTTGTTTCCCTAGGAGATATTAACATTCACGGCAATAAGGTATATGCCTGCCTGGTGGCCCGGGGCCACATCCGCTACAGTGACGGGGCAGTAATCAATGGTGCCGCTTGTGTAACCGGTGTCAGCCCGGCAACCGGGAATGCTGGGATGACGCTGAACTATGAACCGGATATTTCTCCGCGCCCGGATTATTTACCTGTACAGGCGCGCGTCGACTTGTGGAAGGAATTGTACAAGGTAATATAGAGTTAATTGTTAGCAGGCCTGATACACCAAAATTTTGATACCAGTGATTTTTAAACTCTGCATTTGACGTTCAGGTTTCATGTTAGACCCCCATACTGTGCTGCAACACCGGCAAGAGGATTGTGGGTATACCTGTTCCAGCTCGCTTTTTCTAAACAGGTGACGCACTACCTAAACGGCACCATTATGAAGGTTAAGAGCATACTACGGGTGGAGACCATCACTGTGTTTAAAAACTCCCGCGCCGACGGCACCTACGGCTTATACGTTGGGGACATACTTCCGACCTAAAAGTTTCGACCCCAAAGGGGAAGTGTGTCCCCTGACCGCTTTCCGAAACCGGACCGCCATAAACTCACCATTCTGGTTCGGTTATGGCTCTCGCGGTCGTCCTGGCCGCTCGTCTGGTTTCGCAACCTCGCTACGCCGGGTGCCGTTACCGGCGCACCCGCAAATCGCTTGACCGGAACAGGTATACCTACACTCAAGAGCATATTCAAGGTAAGACAAAAGCTTCCAGGTGAATAGATTATGCTGTTTAACGGCTTTTTCAAACGTTTTAACAATACCCGCTACGCTTTGGAATTTGGCGCAGGCGAAATGCGGTTTATTTCAGCCCGCCCAACCCGGCATGTTATACAAGTAGAAAAGGCCGCTCGGATTCCTCTTTGCGCCGGGTTGACCGCACAAAATTTTGAATTGGAAACACTGGTGGAAGAAATTCGGCAAATTGTGGCTGATAACAACCTGGCTGGCAAAAAGGTTGTATCTCACCTGGGCGGCAACAACGTTATCACAAGACACACTCGCTTGCCGGTTATGTTGAAAAGAGAACTGCCCAAGGTTGTTGTGGTTGAAGCAAAAAGAATAATACCCTTTCCTTTGGAAGAAATGGTGTTAAGGTACACTATTCTGGGCGAAGTTGAGGTAAGCGGGGACGCTTATTACAACATTCTGCTGGCAGCTGCCCCGAGAAATATAGTATTAAGCTATCATGATCTGCTAAAACATTGTGGTATTAAACTGGTGGCCCTGGACTTGCCCGTCATCGCCTTGTGGAGATTGTTTCACCGGGCTGCATGTGACGGCGAATCAATAGCCGTCATCAATTTAAGCCCGCCGGAATTCCACCTGGTAATTGGCGAAAAAATTCAATTGATTTTTTCCCGCGCCGTACCGCTGGTGACGGGCTGTCTCAATGCACCGGAAAATAAAAAAACACAGGCCAGCGGTTTTGAAAGTATTTTTAATAACACGGCTAAACGGGAACAATTGTCCGGTCCTGTGCTCCACGAGCGGGTACTAACCGAGATTAACCGTTCTATTGAATTTTACACGAGCACTTTGAATTACAAACCGCCTGCTAAAATAATTCTGAGCGGCGACTACTGGAATCTGGCGGAATTTGTTTCACCCTTGCGAAAAGAGCTTGGTATTGAAACAATCGTTGCCGGCCCTGGTATTACAGGCGCGGTGGAAGGAGAAGTTGCAGGCGACCCCTCCATGTCCCTGGTTACCGGCCTTGCTTTGCGGGGGGTGCGGTTTTGTGCAGGACATTAACCTTTTACCGCGGGAGTTGCAGCGGGAAGGCTTTGAGATTAAAAAAATAGCGCTTGTTGTACTTGTTTTCGTATTTTTGTTAGGAACCTGTGCTTACTACAGCTACATGCAGTACAAGCACCAGGCCTTGCAGCGGGAGCTGGCTTTACTGGAAGAGGAACTTAATCTGATCCAACCCGGGCTGGACCAGTTGAACAGGCATGCGGAGTTCATTAAGCTGAGCCGAGAAAAGGTATCCTTTTTGGAGAACCTGAAGGCACGGCGTGTTGAAATAAACCCGGTCCTGACGGGTATAACGGGAGCCACTCCCGCCGGTATCCAGTTAACCGGCCTGTTCGTTGAACATCGCGAGCTACAGGCGTACCGGGGAGGTTTTGCTTCACCCGGGTCCCGGCCCGTCATACCTGGTGTTGAAGAAAAAACACCGGTAAGCGGGAATAACGACCTCGCAAGCAATGATGAAAAATCCTTAACCGAACTCCGGGAAGGCACCCGCGGGCGGGAAGACATATTGCCCTCCCCGCCGAATTCCCTGGTTGTAAACGGCTCCACTCGCAAGCCGGAGATGATGGGAATATTTATTGACCAGCTGGCAAAACTGCCGTATTTCGACGGCGTGTACTTGTTAAAAATGCATGCTACCGGTGACGGAACCCACCTGTTCACAATAGAGGCCCGGTTGCGGGAGGTGCGTCAGGCTGAACAACAAAAAACAGGACCGTAAGTACGAGCTTTTAATTTTCGTAATGACAGCAATTATTGTCCTGTTTTATTTTGTTTTCCTGCTGCCAAATCAACGCGAACTGGACCGGTGGAGCCGCCAGGTAGAGGAAAAAAGTAAACAACTGAAACAGGCGGAATCAATTTTTAGCAACAAGGACACTATTTACAGGCATTGGGAAGAATTGAATTCCCGCTTGGAAATAAGCGAAAAACAATTCAACACGGACTTCAAATCTGGTGCCGCGCTGGTACTGCTTATTTCCAAAGCCGGGGAACTGGGTGTTCAAATTACCAGCCTGGAACCGCTGGGGATATTACAGCACGAACACTTTTGGGAGCTGCCCTTAAAAATTGGGCTTCAAGGCCAGTTTCCCGCTGTTATCTCATTTTTGGCTTTTTGCGAAAACCTGCCTAACCTGGCAGAAATACGCCGCTTGGAAATAGAACCCGTGTCGCTCCGGCCGGTAAAGAGTACCTTTTCCGGCCCGGAAAGCCGGGATGAAATAAAAAATTCATATTACCCGCAACTTGTAAATGCAAATTACACACTGGTAATCTATTCAGTTCCCCAGCCCGGCCTATTGCCGGCAGTGGAAGGGCAATTTGTTTCACCCGGGCAAAGCGGCCGGGAAAACCCTTTTTCGCCACCGGCAGGCTTTACAGAAGGAAACAACGATACCCTTTTGAGCACCACGCCGGGCAATGGCGCGCAGAATATGGAAAACACCGCAGCTGAGCCACCGGCAAATGGTGACGAAACCGGGCCACCAGGGGGCAATCAAGAAAATTAACTTGAAACTATTAACTTTTTCTTATAAATGTAATACAATCCGGTAAAGAATATTGCTTGCAGAAACATATCATTTGGGGTGTTGGAACATGGATCAAAACCTGTTCAAAGATGTACTGGCCGCGGCCATGCAAAACGGCGGGGATTTCGCCGATATTTTTATTGAGCACAAAATATCTACAGGTATCGGGTGTGAGGATGGTAAAATCGAGCGCATCCACTCGGGCATTGAGTGCGGGGCGGGGATCCGGGTTATTTCCGAGGAAGCCACCGCTTATGCATACACCAACGACCTGAGCCGCGAGGGACTCCTGGAAGCGGCCAAAATTGCCAGCCACGCTGCCAGGGGAAGTGGCCGCGAGATAAAAATCGACTTGCGCCGGCTGGAACCAAAGGTACATTTCGAAATCCAAAAAAGACCGGAAAACGTAACCACCGCGCAAAAAGTGGAGGCAGTCAAGCGGGCCGACCAGGCAGCCCGCAACGTGAACCGGGAAAAAATCAAGCAGGTTATGGTAGGATACGGG
Organism: uncultured bacterium; assembly: GCA_965539975.1. GTDB lineage: Bacteria > Bacillota > Desulfotomaculia > Desulfotomaculales > Desulfallaceae > CBETWA01. The sequence goes on from CBETWA010000040.1 coordinate 9,162, forward strand.
GATGTGGTACAAAAAGTAATTATCGCCAACAGCGACGGGGATTATGTCGAAGACGAAAGAATTCGCACCCGCCTGATGGTACATGCCGTGGCCGCCGAAGGAAGCGTCATCCAGACCGGCTACGAAGCCGTGGGGAGCCATAGCGGTTTTGAACTTCTGGAACGCAACAAGCCGGAAGAAATAGGCGCCACTGCAGCGAAACGCGCCGTGAGTATGCTTTCGGCAAGACCCGCGCCGGCGGGTAAAATGCCGGTGGTGCTGGCCGGTGAGGCGGGCGGAACCATGGTGCACGAAGCTTGCGGCCACGGTCTGGAAGCCGACCTGGTGCAGAAGGGGCTGTCCGTGTATGCCGGCAAGCTTGGGCAAAAGGTGGCCGCGGACAGCGTCACCGTTATTGATGACGCCACCATTCCCGACAAGTACGGTTCATACAGTTTCGACGACGAGGGTGTACCGGCCCGCAAGGTGGTATTGATTGAAAACGGCATATTAAAGAACTTTCTGTACGACAGGCTTACCGCCAAAAAAGACGGGGTTGAATCCAACGGTCACGGGCGTCGCGAGTCATACCAGCACAAGCCGGTCCCCCGCATGGGAAACACTTACATCGCGCCGGGCAAGGATGATCCTGCGGATATAATCCGCCGCGCCGGCACAGGCCTGCTGGTTAAAAAAATGGGCGGCGGGCAGGTAAACACAACAACCGGTGATTTCGTATTCGATGTGGCCGAAGGTTACCTGATTATGAACGGAGAAATAGGCCCCATGGTGCGGGGTGCAACGCTCACGGGCAATGGGCCCGAAGTATTGAGAATAGTTGAGGCAGTGGGCAGCGACCTGGGATTCACCATCGGCACGTGCGGTAAGGAAGGCCAGGGAGTTCCGGTAAGCGATGCGCAACCCACGCTTTTAATCCGGCAGCTCATAGTGGGCGGCACGGCACATGACTAGTTTTTTGCGGTCCAGGGTTCAAAATACGGCAGCCGGGCTGCCCCGTGTATAAAACCGAACCCAGGTAAAATATTTTTACCTGGGTTCGGGTTTTTATCATTTTGGCGGTAGACCCCCATGCCGCTGCAATGCGGCACCAATAGGAGGATGAAAATTACTAGCCATCGAACTACTCCACTACGGCTGGCGAAGGCAGGTCGTTAAAGTCAATGGTGCTTCGAGCCCGTCGCGGTAGACTGACCACAACGACCAGGTGCACCATAGACTGTTGCTCCTACCTTTAGGAAGCACGCCGGGTAGAATAACCACTAAATGGTTGTTGCACCAGCCTTCAATGCGCGTAAATAACCTAGGCACGCGTATTTGCCCGGTACCGTGGTAACGGGAACCGGCGAAAAAAAGCAGGCGGGGAAAAACAATGAGCCTGGATTCAATAATTATTCTCCTTGTCTTTATAACGGGCACTTGCACGGGCAGCTTTCTCAACCTTTGTATATATCGTGTTCCGGCGGGTGAAACGGTGGTTACCGGCCGCTCGCGTTGTCGTTCGTGCGGTCATCATTTAAATTTTTATGAAATGATACCTGTTGCAAGCTATTTCCTGTTACGCGGCAATTGCCGGCACTGCGGGCGGAGTATTTCGCCCCGGTACCCGCTGGTGGAATCGGCCACGGGGCTGTTGTTCGTACTAGCCTACCTTGTGCACGGTTGCACCTGGGCAACCATTGCGGCCTGGTTTTTCATCTCCCTGCTTGTTGTAGCGGCTTTTATTGACCTGGATAATTATATAATACCCGACGGGCTGGTTTTGGCCGGTTTAACCGGCGGTATACTATTTGCTCTGTTACAGTCAGTTGCTTTTTTGATTAACGGGTTGTATGGCTTGCTTATTGCCGGCATCGTGATGCTCGCCATAGCCTTTGTATCCAGGGGAGGGATGGGAGGCGGGGACATCAAGTTGAGCGCAGTTATGGGGTTATACCTTGGCTGGCAGAAGGTGCTGGTTGCGCTGCTGGTTTCGTTTGTGTTTGGGGGTGTTGTTGGCGTATTGCTGCTGGCTACAGGGCGCAAGGGTAGGAAGGACAAGATGCCGTTCGGCCCCTTTCTGGCGCTGGGGGGAATAGTTGCCGTGCTCTGGGGCGAAAAACTGCTGGCGTGGTACAAAACCTTGACAAGTATTGGTGGTTGATTAAAATGCCCGGTTACATAACCGGGCAATACTGTTAATAATAACATTTTTACTGGTTGACCACCTTGGTCATCAAGCGCGCCAGCACTTGCTTTTCATTTTGGTCCGCCACCTGCCACAATTCTTTCACCGCCTGTTGCTCCGGGTTTGATGGCGGAACATTTTGGGCCAGCAAATCGCCAACCTGCTGGGCCATAAATTGTATTCTTTCCCTGGGGATACCTAACTCCTCGGCGAATTCCATAGCTTGTTTAAGGTAGTTTTTCCAGGCATTCCAGTCCATCCTTGTAATAGCATTAAAGTTGAACTCCATATAATCACCCCGGTTTTAATTTTTTAATAACTTCAGATGTAATTACTATTTTGAACAGGCATTGGTTTGAATATGTAAAGGCATATACATTATTTTCATGAAATCCATTTTCATGAGACTCCGGGTATTACTTTGGCCTTGGTTTTATTTAATAACCGTGCAACTTATTGTGACACAACTCCCGGCAAAGGGGCATATGTTGTTAATGTAAGGTTGGAATTAGGAATATAATCAACCGGCCGGGACTTCCACGTTTTTCCGGCTTTCAATACTTCCTTCAGGGGGTATTTGGTGAATGAAGATTGGTGACATTGTTACCAGGAAAGCTGGCGATGAAGAATCCAGTTTTTGTATTATCGGTTTTTATACCGACCAGCACACCGGCGAAAAAGTTGCCATCCTGGCCATGCTCGACCCCAACTCGGTGGTCGAGGTTTCTGTACAGGAACTGTCCCCGGTAACACTGAAAGACTTGATTGCCCTGACGGCAAATTCCTGTTTCCTGCATTAAGCTGCCGAAAGGCAGTTTTTCTGTTTTAACACCATGGTACAAAAAGGAATAGTTTATTTTTCATTGAATTATACTAACGTAATTGAAAGGAGCGAAACAGGGACATGGAATTACGTTACCGTACCACAGCTGAAAACGCCGTCAGTAAAGCCCTCAGGCTGGGTGCAAAAATGGCCGAGGCTTACATAAGCGACAGCAAAGAGCTGGTAATCGACGTGCGCAACGGCGAGGTCGACACAATGAAACTGGCGGCGGACCGGGGCATGGGTATCCGTGTTTTCACCAACGGAAGAAGCGGTTTCGCATTTACTACCAACTTTAGTGATACCGCCATTGAAGGAATAATCAGGCAAGCACTGGCCAACGCCTCTTGCGCCGAGCCTGATCCACAACGCACGTTGCCCGGTCCCGCAACAACGTACCCGCAAATGGACCTATTCGATCAGGACATTCGTTCCACCACCGTAGAACAAAAAATTGAAATGGCGAAAGCCATGGAAAAAGAAGCGAGGGATTTTGATCCCCGGGTCAACGTAGTCGAAAGCTCAACTTACCAGGACGGCGAAGTCGAAGTAACACTGGTTAATTCGCTTGGAATATCTTTACATTACACAGCTGCTTACTGCGGCATGTACATAGCGCTGGTTGCCGGTAGCGGCGACGACAGTCAAACGGGTTTCGCCCTGGATTACAGCCTGCGCCTGAAAAACCTCGACCCCGCCAGGCTGGGCAGGGAGGCCGCCAACCGGGCGGTACGCATGCTGGGCGCAAAGCCGGGTAACACACAGCAAGCTCCCGTGGTGCTCGAACCTTATATTGCAACAGGGTTTCTCGGCATACTGGCCCCCGCTTTATCCGCAGAGGCCGTGCAAAAGGGCCGTTCGCTATTCGCCGGGAAGGTTGGGGACAAGGTTGCTTCCGAACTTTTCAACGTCATAGACGACGGTACGCTGGAAAATAACATTGCTTCCGCCCCCTTTGACGGAGAGGGAGTTCCCACTTCAAGAACCGTACTCATTGAAAACGGTTTTCTTAAAGGTTTCTTGCATAACACCTACACCGCTGCGAAGGATGGGGTGCAATCAACCGGAAACGGTGTCCGCGGTTCTTTCAAGTCCACGCCTGAAGTGGGCACCACCAACTTTTTTGTTCAACCGGGCAACATGGACCCGGAAAAGATTATCAGCGAAATAGACAACGGTTTTTACATCACCGAAGTAATGGGTCTGCATACGGCAAACCCGATATCTGGAGATTTTTCATTCGGCGCCTCTGGCTTGTGGATTGAAAACGGCAAATTGGTCCGCCCCGTCAGGAGTATGGCGGTAGCCGGAAACATCATGGAGGTAATCAAAAATATAGACGCCGTGGGTACGGACCTGCAGTTTTTTGGTGGTAAAGGTTCCCCAACACTGCGCGTATCCCGCATGAGCATCAGCGGGTGATTCCGCCTGCCGCTGTTTTTTCATTACTGTGCCACGGTAAAGGACTTGTAACAAAAGCTTTCCATACTGGCCCCGGTTTGCAGGGTTATGCATTTATGTTAAAATGTTGCCAGTGTTTTTCGAGGTGGTTTTGTGAAAATTTTAGTCTTGAACGGGCCCAACTTGAACCTGCTGGGCAAGCGCGAACCGGGAGTGTACGGCTCATCTTCCCTGGAAGACATAAAGAAGTCCATGCTTTCGCTGGCAGGTGAATTGAATGTGGAACTGGAATTCTTCCAGTCCAACCACGAAGGGGCACTTATCGACCGCCTGCATGCCGCCGCGAATGACTGTGCAGCAGTAATTTTCAACCCGGGTGCATTCACGCATTACAGCTACGCCTTGCGCGACGCCGTGGCAGCCATCGATTTACCAGTGATCGAAGTGCACCTTTCCAATATATATGCCCGGGAAGAATTCAGGCACAAATCAGTAATAGCACCCGTGGCTGCCGGTCAAATATCCGGCTTGGGACCCGAAGGTTACGTCCTGGCCCTTAGCGCGGCGGTGGTTCTGGCCCGAAAAAAATCGACAGGAGACGCGAAAAACACGAAATGAGACATCGCGTGGAAAAAACTATAGATTTAATGTCTCAAAAAGGCGTCGAAGCCATGCTGGTTATGCAACCCGAAAACAGGTACTACCTGAGCGGCTTTAGTGGCAGTACTGGAGCTTTGCTGATTACAGAAAAAGAATCTTATTTATGCACCGACTTTCGCTACACCGAACAAGCTGAATCCCAGAGCCCGCACATGGAAATAACCCGGGTACGGGACACGCTCCCGGACACTCTGGCTGAACTGCAAAAGAAAACGGGATTTAACGTCCTGGGCTACGAAGATGGTTTTTTGAACTGCAAATTATACAATAAAATCCAGGATAGATTACCCGGCGTAAAAATGGTTCCCCTTTCGGGAACCGTGGAAAGACTTCGCCGAATAAAAGACGCCTCCGAACTTGATATTATAGAAAAAGCCATGTCCATGCTGGATCTTGGTTTTGAATACATATGCGGCGTTGTCAAGCCCGGTATGAGCGAACGTGAAATAGCGCTTGAATTGGAATTTTTCTTACGGCGCCATGGTGCTTCAGGTGCGTCTTTCCCTTTTATCGTCGCTTCCGGGCCTCGTTCTTCGCTCCCGCACGGTGAAGCATCTGATAGGATTATTCAAAAAGGTGACATGCTTACCATTGATTTTGGAGTTGTATATAAACATTACAATTCGGATATGACGAGGACGGTTGCGGTGGGCAAGAAACCTCCGGACATGGAGGAAATTTATAAAATTGTGCTGGAAGCACAGCTTGCTGCCCTGGAAGCCATCAAGCCGGGGGTACCTGCCAGTGAAGTGGACAAGGCTGCCCGCAGCGTTATTGAATCAAAAGGTTACGGAGAATATTTCGGGCACGGAACCGGTCACGGGGTTGGTTTGGCCGTCCACGAGGAACCAAGGCTATCTTCCAAGGATAATACAATCCTAGAAGAAGGAATGGTGGTAACCGTGGAACCGGGTATATACTTGCCCGGTCGCGGGGGAGTGCGCATAGAGGACAGCGTGGTTGTGGAAAGTAATGGCTGCCGCTTGCTGACCAAGTCACCCAAAAGCAGCTTGATGGAAATTTAATTAATTAAACCGGTACTTAAGGGGGAAAAAAGAAATGATTTCAACCAACGATTTTCGCACCGGGCTGACTATCGAGATCGACGGGGATGTTTACCAGGTGGTGGACTTTCAACACGTCAAGCCGGGCAAAGGTTCGGCATTTGTTCGTTCAAAGCTCAAAAACATGCGCACGGGGGCAATCATCGATAAAACATTCAACGCCGGGGAAAAAATACCCCGGGCGCGGGTAGAGCGCAAAGAAGTACAGTACCTTTACAACGATGGTACGGACTTTCACTTCATGGATATGGAAACCTATGACCAGTTCAGCATGAGCCGGGAGCAGCTGGGAGACGCGATTAAGTTCATGAAAGAAAACATGAATATCCAGTTGTTGATGTTCCAGGGTCGCTCCATAGGCGTCGAACTGCCCAACTTTGTCGAACTTGAAGTGGTGGATACCTCTCCCGGCATAAAGGGTGACACCGCCTCCGGGGGCTCCAAACCGGCCACACTGGAAACGGGTTACGTCGTGCAAGTTCCCTTTTTCGTCAATGTCGGAGATGTTTTACAGATAGACACCCGCACCGGGCATTATATAAAGAGGGTATAAACAAGGAAATAAATGTTTAGAAACCTCCGTCTCGAGGGATAATAAATTTTGTTACCATTATCTCGCGAGTACAAGGAGGTTTTTACATGTCAGACCTGAAATCAAAGGTTGCCTACCTGCAGGGACTTTCCAACGGGATGAATTTAGATGTCGAAAGCAAAGAAGGAAAATTATTAAACAGCATAATTGAGGTCCTAGACGAGTTCGCCGAGTCTTTTTCCGAACTTGAAAACGCTCATGAACAACTGGAGGACTATGTTGAAACCATCGACGACGACCTGTATGCCTTGGAAAATGACTTCAACGAGGGGCACCGTTTTGAAGATTACGTGGAAGTTGATTGCCCGCGCTGTGGTGAAACCGTTCTTTTCGATCCGGGAATAGTCGAGGATGAAGATGTAATTGAAGTTACCTGTCCCAACTGCGACGAAGTTGTTTTTGTAAACGACGATACTTTTGAAACTGCGGACGAGCCGGAAAACCTCGAAGGCAGGCTGGATGACGACCTATAGAACATAAAAAAAAGGCAACAAACAATATATTTTAGTCGAGGTATTGCCTTTGGAAAGGCGACCAAAAAACAAGTGTTGTTTGCTCATACATTCGCCCTCACTTGGATGTGTAGTGTGGGATTCTCCCAGGCACGCGCGGAATGTGTTTCCGCGCGCGCTTTGCCTTGTCCTTGACTTTGTTTGTAGTTTCAAATTAAAATATATTCAGCTTTTTGAATATCCCGGGGTTTCACCACCGGTCTGCAGCTAATACAAAACCGGTAAATACAGTCCGAGAAAGTGGGTGTTTTTTTAATGAGTCAGAAGATTGTCATTATCGGCGGAGTGGCCGCCGGCCCGAAAGCAGCGGCCAGGGCAAGGCGCGTGGCGCCGGATGCGGAAATCACCATTATTGAAAGAGGAAAACTGATCTCCTACGCGGGATGCGGCATGCCATTTTTCATATCAGGTGAAGTACAGAAATTTAACCAATTGTTTGAAACAACTTACGGCGTAATCAGGAACGAGGAATACTTTTGGCGGGAAAAAGGATGCCGCGTTTTGACCCGTACAGAGGCAAAATCCATTGACCGGCAAAACAAAGAAGTACACGTGGAAAACCTGGAAACCGGTGAAAAGTACACCGTACCGTATGACAAGCTGGTGCTGGCCACGGGAGCCAGCCCGTTTATACCTCCCATAGAGGGATTGGATCTCAATGGCGTGTTCCAGCTGAACCACCCGGATGACGCCAACCGGATCAAGCAATTCCTCGGAGAAGTTGACGGCGGGGAAGCTGTAATTGTGGGAGCGGGTCTAATCGGCCTTGAAACCGCCGACGCATTGATGAAACTACACATGTTTTGCTCGGTGGTAGAACTGCAAAACCAGATCCTTCCCGCCATGCTTGACGAAGATATGGCCAGGGTGCTGGCTAAAAAGTTAACCGACCAGGGTATTGAATTTTACCTGGGCACAAAAGTTTTAAAACTGGAGGGAGACGAAGAAGGCAACGTTGCCAGGGTGGTAACCGATAAAGGCGTCCTGGACGCCCAACTTGTGGTAATTGCCGTGGGCGTCAGACCGAACGTAGAGCTGGCACGCCAGGCGGGTCTGACCATAGGTGAAACGGGAGCCATTGCTGTAAACGAGTACCTGCAAACCAGCGACCCGGACATTTTTGCCCTTGGTGACTGCGCTGAAACTACGCATATTGTGACCGGTAAAAAAGTATTCCTGCCCATGGCAACCAATGCCAACAGGCAGGGCCGGGTTGCGGGCGACAATGTTGCCGGCGGCAAATCCGTATTCCGTGGTTCCCTTGGGACAGCCGTGCTGCACACTATGGGATTCAATGTCGGTCGGACAGGCCTCAGCGAGAAACAAGCACGTGACCATGGATTTAACGTTGTAACAGCCATCAACCACGGTTTTGACCGCACGCACTATCACCCGGATCACGGCCTTGTATTGATGAAACTCGTCACAGATGCAGATACCGGCAAAATCCTGGGTGCCCAGGCCCTCGGAGTTGGTGACGCGGTGAAGCGCATCGACGTTGTGGCCACCGCCATTACCATGGGCGCCACCGTGGATCAACTGGCCGAAGTGGATCTGGGTTATGCTCCGCCCTTCTCCACGCCCATAGACCTGGCGCACCACACAGCTAATATAGTACGTAACAAGTTGAGCGGGCTGGCCCAAACCATTACCGCCCAAGAACTTAAGGAAAAGATGGACCGTGGAGACGACATGGTAATACTGGACGTCAGGACCGAACCGCAGTTTCAAATGCGCCGTCTGAAAGATGAAAGGGTACAACTGGTTGTACTTGGCGACTTACGTGAAAGGCTGGATGAAATCCCCAGGGACAAGGAAATAATAGCCATTTGCGCCCTGGGCACCAGGAGCTACGAAGCGTTGCGAACACTGGTGGGAGCAGGTTTCAAGGACGTCAAGTACCTGGAAGGCGGCCTGCAGGCCTGGCCGTATGATTTATAAATAAATATAACCGGCATTAACCCGGCACCCCCCGTTTGGGCGGGTGTTTTTTTCTGTTTTCCGGAAATCACTTTTTAGCAACTACCAGGCATAAATTACCACCAATGCCAATAAATATTTATCAAAGATGAATAACATTTTCAAAGGAGTGCCGGGATGAGCACGGTCAACTACGAGGCGGAAAAAAATCGCTACAATATCGCCGGCGTTGCGAACAGCGTCATAAAGGTGCTGCCGCAAAACCTGGAACAGATAATACGGTCACTTCCCGCCCATTTGCTGCAGCAACTGGAGGAAATCAGGCTACGCCGGGACAGGCCCCTTGTTATAAGTGCCGGTGGCAGGGACTATTTCCCGCGTTCCGACGGCAGCACGGATAGCACACCGTTGGGCGGTTACACGGTAAATGACCGGGACATGGAAAGTATAATGCACAGGATCAGCGGTTCTTCAATATACGCGCTGGAAGAAGAACTGAAAAACGGTTTCCTGACTTTACCGGGCGGCCACAGAATTGGATTGACCGGCCGGGTTGTCCTTGAAAACGGCAAGGTTAAAACCTTAAAATACATATCCGGGTTGAATATACGTATTTGCAGGGAAATAAAGGGTGTGGCCGAACCATTATTGCCCAGGCTCTTAGACCCTTCATCGAGGAATTTACACCACACGGTTATTTTTTCACCTCCGCGCTGCGGAAAAACCACACTGCTGAGGGACCTGGTCAGGCTGGCCAGCAACGGTGTGCCCAAGCTTAATTATCCGGGTCGAACCGTGGGCGTGGTGGACGAGCGTTCCGAAATAGCCGGTTGCTACAAGGGAGTGCCGCAGATGGATGTGGGTTTTCGCACCGACGTGCTCGACGCCTGTCCAAAGTCACTGGGCATGATGCTGTTGCTCAGGTCAATGTCACCCGATATCATTGTCACCGATGAAATAGGTAAGATGGAGGAAATATCCGTTCTGGAAGAAATTTTTAACGCCGGCGTTCGAGTTATTGTTACTATTCACGCGTCATCCCCGCGCGAGCTTTTCAACCGCCCCGCACTGAAATACCTGCTTGGGCTGAACGTAATTGAAAGGTTCGTAATGATGGGGCGTTCCCGTGGTGTGGGTACGGTTGAAAAAGTATACGATGCCGGTGAAATTGCGCGCCTGGGGGTGATGGCTTGCTGAAAATAATTGGTGCGGTCTTGCTGGTTTCCGCATGCGGGATTGCCGGGTGGACCGTATCATCAAGCTACGCACGGCGGCCGGCGGAACTGCGCAGTTTTATTTCTGCGCTGCAAATGCTGGAAACCGAAATAATTTACGCCGCCACACCTCTTCCGGATGCCCTGGCGGGGATCGCCGAAAGGATAGACACGAAAGTGGCGCCTTTTTTCCGGCAGGCAGCTGCCGGTTTACAGCCCGAACGCGGCTTTTCCGCCAGGGAGGCGTGGAACAATGCCCTGGAGCAGTATTGTTCCCGTAGCACGCTTGAACGAGGCGACGTGCATGTATTGCGCAACCTGGGCAACAACCTGGGTATTTCCGATCGAGACGACCAGGCAAAACATTTAAAACTTGCGCTGGAGCAATTAAAGATGGCCCAGGCCAGGGCCGAAGAGGCAGCGGTTAAAAACGTCAAACTCTGGAACTACATGGGACTGCTGGGCGGTCTGATGCTCGTACTGGCGCTTTATTAACGCCAAGGGGGGATTAACTGTGGGAGAAAACATTGATTTAATCTTTAAAATTGCCGGTATAGGAATACTGGTGGCGGTTGCCCACATGGTACTGAAAAATTCGGGTAAGGAAGACTACGGCTTTGCTGTCACGCTTACCGGTATAGCAATTGTACTGGTTATGGTCATCCAAATGCTGGGCACCCTTTTTGACGAGGTGAAGTCGGTCTTCAAACTCTTTTAAGCGGGTGATGGTATGGACATTCTGCAGGTATCCGGCATTGCTTTAACCGGTGCCGTGCTGGCGGTGATCTTAAAATATAACAAACCTCCCCTGGCCATGCTTCTCGGTATATTTGTGGGAGTTACCATTTTCCTGCTTGTACTGGGCAAAATAGGCTCCATTTTAGAAGTGTTGCGGCAACTGGCCGCACAGGCCGATATCAGCTCGGTGTACCTGGGAACTCTGCTGAAAATTATCGGCATTGCATATATCGCCGACTTTATAGCCCAAATTTGTCGCGATGCCGACCAGGGGGCAATAGCCATAAAAGTTGAACTGGCGGCCAAGATCATGGTGTTAGTTCTGGCAGTTCCAATAGTGGTTGCCGTATTGCAATCCCTGCTGAGGCTTATACCTTAAGGGGGAGATAAAACTGAGCAAAAAAATACTTCGCATCCTGTTACTGTTAATTATAGCAACATTATTGCCGGTAACGCCTTGTACCGCCAACCCTCCCATTGAGGATATCCCGGAACTGGATGGCCAAATGGACGGTATGGACATGTCCGGTGTTCAGCGTTTTATAAACCGCATGGACTCTGAAATAAAAAATGCTCTCCCCGACAGCGATTTCAAATCACTGGTAACCGGGCTGGCTCGCGGAGAAATATCCATCGGCCCCGCCGAAATTCTCGGTAGCAGCCTGGAATACATTTTTCGCGAGGTTGTGGCTAACACATCATTGCTGGCAAAACTTGTGGTACTGGCCATAATATGTGCAGTGCTACACAACCTAACGGCGGCGTTCGAAAAAAGCACCACCGGCCAGTTGACCCAAATGGTGGCATATATGGTGATTGTAACAATTGCCGCCGGTTCCTTTGGCCTGGCGGTGCAGCTGGGTAGGGAAGTGGTGGATACGATGGTGCTATTCATGCAGGCACTGTTACCGCTTTTGTTAACTCTCCTGGTTGCCGTGGGGGGTATCACATCGGCGGCTATATTTCACCCCCTAGTGTTTGTTACCATTACTGTTTTTGGAACGATGGTGAAGAACGTAATTTTACCGCTGATCTTCTTTGCCGCGGTCCTGGAAATTGTCAGCGGGTTGTCAAAGCATTTTCAAGTATCCAGGTTGTCCGGCTTGCTCAAAGGGATTGCCATGGGACTGATGGGGTTGATGAGCACGATATTTTTGGGAATTATGACTATCCAGGGAGTGGCCGGGGCGGTTGGCGACAGTCTCACTTACCGCACCGCAAAATTTGCCACGGATACATTTATTCCGGTGGTGGGAGGTGTTTTTAGCGACGCGCTAGGCGCCATTATCCGTTCTTCACTGCTCATAAAAAACGCGGTGGGCATTGCCGGGGTTTTTATTATAGTGCTGATTTTAATCATCCCGCTAGTTAAAATCATTGCCATGGCATTTATATACAAGCTGGCCGGAGCCGTCATTCAACCCGTTGGCGAAGAAAACATAAGCGACTGTTTGAACGGCCTGGGCAATAACCTAATCACCGTTTTTGGAGCCGTTGCTGTCGTCGGGCTGTTGTTTTTTTTCACTCTGGCAATTGTAGTGGGTATCGGAAATATCACGGTAATGCTTCATTAGGGGGTTTGCCATGGAAGTTTTACGCCAGCTGGTTCAAATCATTATTATTATAGTCATTTTGACCGTATTTCTCGAGATGCTTTTGCCTCGCAGTGACATGCGCAGGTATATAAGAATGGTTATGGGGCTTTTGGTAATTATAGCTGTATTGCAAAACATAACGGCTTTGGTCAATAAAGATTTTTTCAGCGGGATTCCCGGAGTGATTGACCGCGTGAATTACGAACCTGTTTCACTGGACAAGGTTATGGCGGCCGGTAAATCCCTGGCGGAAAAAAACAACCAAGAAGCGGTACAGAAATACGGCGAAGGTTTGGCCAAACAGGTACTTTCCCTGGCCAACATGAACTCGGAAGTAAAAGCGGTCAATGCCGTTGTGCATGTGGACGAAAACACAACCGGAATTAGTAAAATAACAATTGTTTTTACACCCGCCGGGGGAAATGACACGGCAGCTGAGGATTTTACGGGCGATCGGGCTGTGCAACCGGTAATAGTTGAAACCGGTTTTCAAACAGCAACAACCGGATATCCGGTTGAACCTAGCGAAGCGGACATTAAAGCCGCTTCAAAGGTAGCCTCGCTGGTGGCCGATTTTTACAACCTGAGCAAAGACCGGGTGGAGATAAAGTTTCAATAAATCACGGGGGTGTTTCAATGACCAGGAGCGACATTATTAATCCGAAAAAAAAGAATTTTTGGCTGTTGATGGGTGCCGCTGTGCTAGGCATTGTCCTTATGTTGCTGGGTGGAAACGGCAACAATAAAACGGCGGAACCCGGGACTGACCAGCGGGTTGCCGGTGATGCCGGGGAGCAGGTGTTACCGCCGCCCGGAAACAACATAATGACCGCCGAAGAAAAGGAAATTGCGGCTGAATTGAAACGGATGCTGGAAAAGATAGCGGGTGTGGGGCGAGTTGATGTAACAGTTAAATTGGCGTCATCCACTTACAAAGAGTACGCAATAAATACCGACACGGGTTTGAAAACAACGGAAGAATCGGATCATAACGGGGGCACAAGGAAGGTAACGGAAAATACCGGTTCAAGTACCCTTGTTATAACCGGTAGCGGGCAAGGTCAAGAAAAACCGGTGATTAAGAAAGAGGTGGCCCCTGAAGTGGCAGGAGTACTGGTAGTGGCCGAAGGGGCCAATTCGCCGCATATAAAGGCGAATTTGTTCCGTGCGGTTCAAGTGGCTTTAGGGGTGCAGCCCCATAAAATTATCATCATGACAATGAGAGGTGAAACAAGTGATTAAAGTAATCAATATTAAACGTAAGAAGGCGGTTCCGGTGATTCTGGCACTGGTGGGCATTACCCTTTGCCTTTTGGGATTCGGCAACATTGCCGGAAAAATAACCGCCTGGCGCGAGAATATCCCGGTTACCCGGCAAAAGACCGGCGGGGAGGAATACCGGCAAGCGGGCAAGTCCATCGGCGGCGGTGTTCCGGTTGAATCCAACCAGGTGTCTTTCGGTACGGGTGAAGATATCGCGCAACCCAATGAAAACATGAGAGATAGTTATTTTGTGGAATACCGCATGGAACGTGAAAGGGTTCGGGGGATGGAAATGGAAACGATGCGCGAAGTTTTGGCTTCTCCGGAAACGGCCGAGGAAGTACGCAAGTCCGCCCAAGAAAGACTGATGCAATTGAGCAACAACATATCCAGGGAAATGGAGCTGGAAAACCTAATCCGGGCCAGGGGTTTTAGGGACGCCGCTGTTTTTCTGGACGAAAACACCGCTACCGTGGTCGTGCAGGCGGGCGACACTATATCCGTCCAGGACAGCCGCGATGACCTGGTTAAACTGGTAGCCAATATTACGGGTTTGGATGAAGACCGTATAATTATAATTTCCAGGGAGTAGTTGTCCAGTTATCACTGCGGTTAAGTACCGGTTTTGTCGTTGGTTCGTGGGAAGTTTTCCTGTGTAAACCCCCATGCAGCGTTGCTGCACCAGCAGAAGAGGGGTAAAATGAATGTGGATATACCTGTTCCGGTCGAGCGATTTGCGGGAGCACCGGTAACGGCACCCGGCGCAGCGAGGCTACGAAACCGGACGAGCGAACAGGACG
>CBETWA010000041.1:0-21988 GCA_965539975.1 uncultured bacterium
CTCTTTGCCTGCAGCAGCTTTTTTAATGTAGCATATCTTGTCGATACTGTCAATACTGTAAAGACGATAAAGCGGGGTTTTTTTACAAGCTTTTTTACGGCTGTTACAAGACCTTTCACCGGTCCCCGGCTAGGACTTGAAAACAATACACTGTTATTCCCCCGAGCCATTTTCATCTTCACCGGTTACCACCCTGGCCACGGCCACTACATGGTCTCCTTCTGAAAGTTTCATCAACAAGACACCCTGGGTGGCCCGCCCAAATAAAGATATATCGGAGGCCTGTAGCCTGATCACTACCCCTTCTGCGCTAATCATCATTATTTCTTCCTCGGGTCTTATCACCTGCAATGAAACCACGTAACCGTTGCGTTCGGTGCACTTAATATTGATTACACCCATACCGCCGCGGGACTGTGTCCTGTATTCTTCTAGTCTCGTGCGCTTGCCGTAGCCGTTGCTGGTTACCACCAGCAAGTCGCAGTCTTCCCGAACCCTGTCCATGGATACCACCTGGTCTCCATCTCGCAGGGTTATTCCTTTCACACCACGGGACACTCTTCCCGTAGTCCTGACATCTTCCTCGGGGAACCTTATGGCCATGCCGTATTTGGTGCCTATAATTACTTCACCCGTGCCCTCTGTATGGAGGACATTGACTAATTCATCCCCTTCATCAAGGTTAAGCGCAATTATACCGTCACGCCGGGAGGAATCATAGTCGCTAAGTGGTGACTTTTTAATTACACCGTTACGGGTGCCCATCAGCAAATAACTATCAGATGTAAACTCCCTGATGGGTATTACGGTGGTAATATATTCATCCTTGTCAATATAAAGCAGGTTCACTATGGCCGTTCCCCTGGCCTGCCTGCCGGCTTCCGGTATTTCGTGCCCTTTCAGCCGGTAGACTTTGCCCTTGTTGGTGAAAAACAAGAAATAGCTGTGTGTGGTGGCAATAAACAGGTGGCACAGGAAATCATCTTCCTTTATACCCATAGCGTGAATCCCACGGCCACCTCTTCTCTGGCTGCGATATGTGTCCAGAGGCATGCGTTTAATGTAGCCATGGTTGGTCATGGTCACAACTATGTCTTCATCAGGTATAAGGTCTTCTTCCCCGAGATCCGTACTTTCACCGGATATTGCCGTGCGTCTTGGATCCCCGTATTTTTCCTTGATGGCCAGAATTTCCTGGCGGACAATACCCAGAACCATTTTTTCGTCAGCCAGTACGGAACGGAAATAATCAATTTTCTTAATCAATTCCTTGTATTCGGCTTCCAGTTTATCTCTCTCAAGGCCGGTAAGGCGGTGAAGCCGCATATCGAGTATGGCTTGGGCCTGCTTTTCCGATAGGCCGAACCTTTCCATTAAACCCTTTCTTGCCTGGTCAACGGTACGTGACCCGCGAATAATTTTTATCACTTCGTCCAGGTTGGCCAGGGCTATGCGCAGGCCTTCAACTATATGGGCCCTTTCTTCAGCCTTGTTCAGATCATACCTGGTTCGCCTGGTGATAATCTCTTTCTGGTGTTGGAGGTAGTGATAAAGGGCGTCCTTTAAATTTAAAACCCGGGGTTGCCCGTTTACCAAAGCAAGCATGTTTACCCCGAAGGTTTCCTGCATCTGGGTGTGCTTGTATAACTGGTTAAGAATAATCTTAGGGGTGGCATCCCTTTTTAACTCGATGACGACCCGCATGCCGTGCCGGTCCGATTCATCTCTCAAGTCGGAAATACCATCTATTTTTTTATCCTTGACCAGCTCGGCGATTTTTTCCACCAGGCGCGCTTTATTCACCTGATAGGGCAACTCTGACACGATAATACTCGCTTTGCCGCCATTGATTTCAATGTCGGCTTTGGCGCGAACCTTGATGGAACCCCGGCCTTTAAGATAAGCGGAACGGATCCCTTCCCGGCCCATAATAATGGCACCTGTAGGAAAATCGGGTCCTTTTATGACTTTCATTAAATCTTCGGTATCAGTTTCGGGATCATCGATCAACATAACAATCCCGTCGATGACTTCCCCCAGGTTATGAGGAGGTATATTTGTGGCCATACCTACCGCTATACCCGCCGAACCATTCACCAGCAGGTTCGGTATGCGGGAAGGCAGAATAGCCGGCTCCTTACCGCTTTCGTCGTAGTTGGGTGTAAAGTCCACTGTTTCTTTTTCAATGTCAGCCAGCATTTCAGTGGCTATCTTTGATAGGCGAGCTTCAGTGTAACGCATGGCTGCCGGGGCATCCCCGTCAACAGAACCGAAATTTCCGTGCCCGTCCACCAGCGGGTAACGGCAGGCAAAATCCTGGGCCAGCCTGACCAGGGTATCATAAATGGCGCTGTCCCCGTGGGGGTGGTATTTGGCCATTACTTCACCCACAATATAAGCCGACTTGCGGTGCGGCTTTTCCGGGGTAACCCCCAGCGTGTGCATGGCGTAAAGAATGCGGCGGTGTACTGGTTTTAACCCGTCTCTTACGTCAGGTAAGGCACGTCCTACAATTACGCTCATGGCGTAATCGAGGTAAGAACTTTTCATTTCCTGGTTTATATCTATGGGAATTATTTTTCCGGTCAAGGCAGGCACATTCTTCACCTCAAGTTATAATTCACATATACTTTATATAGTATAATTTCCCGTGCCGGTTCAAGCAATACAATATCTGGCAATAAGTAAAAAGCGGGCTGGTAAATGCCCGCTGGAATTGTTTTTACACGTCCAGGTTTCTTACCTGACGGGCGTTTTCCTGTATAAATTCCCGGCGTGGTTCCACTTTGTCTCCCATAAGCATGGAGAAGATCTGGTCGGCTTCAATGGCGTCCTCCAACCTTACCTGTAACAATGTCCTGGTATCAAAGTTCATGGTTGTCTCCCACAATTGTCCAGGGTTCATTTCGCCCAAACCCTTGTACCTCTGTATGGATATGTTTTCCCTTCCTATTCGACTTAAAAGCTGTTCCAGTTCCTTGTCGCTGAAAACGTAATGGTCTGTTTTATTTTTGCGCACCCGGTACAGGGGGGGCTGCGCAATATATACATAACCCTTCTCTATTAATTCACGCATGTGCCGGTAAAAGAAGGTCAACAGCAGCGTCCGGATATGAGCCCCGTCCACGTCGGCGTCTGTCATAATAATCACCTTGTGATAACGGGCTTTAGTTATATCAAAATCTTCACCTATACCGGTACCTAAAGCGGTAATCAAGGCTCTTATTTCCTCATTGCTCAGAATTTTATCCATGCGGGCCTTTTCTACATTCAATATTTTTCCCCGCAAGGGCAATATGGCTTGATATCGCCTGTCCCTGCCTTGCTTGGCGGAACCACCCGCCGAGTCGCCTTCCACCAGAAAAATCTCACTCAAAGATGGGTCCCGTTCCGAACAATCGGCCAGTTTTCCCGGTAAAGTAGAAGTTTCCAGCGCGTTTTTACGCCTGGTCAACTCCCTTGCTTTACGCGCCGCTTCCCTGGCCCTGGCGGCGGTAATTGACTTATCGAGTATCCGGCGGGCTACTGACGGGTTTTCTTCCAGAAATATGCTAAGTTTCTCCGAAACCACGGAGTCAACCACTCCGCGCACCTCGCTGTTACCCAGCTTGGTCTTGGTCTGCCCCTCAAACTGCGGTTCGGGAACTTTAACGCTTATTACAGCGGTCAGACCTTCCCTTATATCTTCTCCCATCAGACCCGAAGACCCGTTTTTGAGGATGTTATACTTTCTGGCGTAATCGTTGATTACCCTGGTTAGTGAACTTTTAAATCCCGTTTCGTGGGTACCGCCTTCAGTAGTATGAATATTATTCACATAAGAAAAAAGGTTTTCTACGTAGCCATCGGTGTATTGAAGGGCTATTTCCACCATTATCTGGTCTTTCAAATCTTCGAAAAACACCGGCTTGTGCAGCACGTTTTTGTTCCGGTTAATGTGCGCCACGAAATCTTTAATTCCACCGTTGTGCTGGTATACTTTTTGGACGCCCGTCCTCTCATCGTTGTAGGTAATCCTTACGCCCTTGGTAAGAAATGAAAGTTCCCTGATTCTTTGGGTTAAAATATCCTGGCTAAAAACCAGCTCTTCAAAAATTTCCGCGTCAGGCTTAAAAGTAACCCTTGTACCGGTGATTTTTGTTCTGCCGGTCTTCTTTAAATCTGTGACGGGCACCCCGCGCTGGTACCGCTGGTGATAAATAAACCCGTCCCGGTGCACTTCCACCTCGAGCCATTCGGAAAGGGCGTTCACCACCGAAACACCCACACCATGCAACCCCCCGCTGACCTTGTACCCGCCGCCGCCAAACTTGCCACCGGCATGTAACATGGTCAGCACTACCTGGACGGCCGGTAAACCCGTATCGGGGTGAATTTCTACAGGAATTCCCCTTCCATTATCCACCACCGTTACGGAGTTATTGTTGTGCACCGTAACATCTATTTTATCGCAATAGCCGGCCATTGCTTCATCAATGCTATTATCTAAGACTTCGAAAACCAAATGGTGAAGACCCCTGGCACTGGTGCTGCCGACGTACATTCCCGGCCTGCGCCGGACCGCTTCCAAACCTTCAAGGACTTGTATTTCTTCGGCACCGTATCTTGCTCCGTTTTCTAACAATGAAATGTCCCCCATTTCATTAATACGCCGAAAGGGCACGCTTTTTTAGAGTCGTGCAGGATATGGGCGAGTAATATATCTCGTTAGCGGTAATGACAAAAGTTTTTTCCTTGCCCGGTTCGGCGGTGTTCACAATAAATCCCTCAGCGCCGGCTGTTTTTAAAAACTCGCGGGTAATAGCAGATGACCTCGACCTGATGTCAAGGATAGCAACAATATCTTTTTTGGGCACGATTAAGTCACCCCCAAGGTGAAGAAACATCACATAACCTCCCTTATCTTACAACCATCCACCAGGTATATTTTACCCTCATAATGGCGAAACTTTTCCAATCCCAAGGCCGAAGTAATAAAAGACTGTATCTTACCGCAAATCATATTCATAAGGTAGTTTTGCCGGTATTCGTCCAATTCCATCAAAACATCATCCAAAAGCAATATTGGCTGTTCGCCTGTCAATTGTTCCAAAAATCTCACCTGGGCGGTTTTTATGGCCAAAACAATAGATCTTACCTGGCCCTGGGAAGCATACTGGCGGGCATCCACCCCATCCAGGTAAAACGCCATGTCGTCCCTGTGTGGCCCTAAAATAGTTTGTCCTTTATATAATTCTTCCTTTTCCCTTGCTTTTCCTTCAGTTCTGAAGTAGTTGGTTATTTTTTCTAAGTCAGGTTCGGCGCTTATTCTTACCGTCGACAGGTACTTCATTTCCAATTTTTCTTTATTACCTGCCAAATCGTTATAAGCCTTTTTAACCAGGGGAAAGAATTTTTTCAATAACTTGACTCGCATGTAAAGTAATTGGGACCCGTATTTAAAAAGTTCTTCGTTCCAGATCCCCAGCAAATCTTTATTTATATACGGCCCGTTACGTAAAAGATTATTTCTGTGCACTAGCACTCGCCTGTACCGGGACAGCACTTCCCTGTAAAAGGGCTCCACTATGCACAACTCGTTATCCAGGAAATTACGCCTTTGAACAGGCGGTCCTTTAATTATTTGCAGGTCATCCGGCCTAAACAGGATAATGCCGAAACGCCCCGGCAAATCATGCCGCTTATTTTCGACACCGTCAACAAGTAAATTTTTCCTTCCATCCAGGTTGACTTCGGCTTTAATCTCCACGGAACGCTTGTGCAAGTCAAACAAAGCTACCACTGAAGCGGTACTTTTACCCCATTTTATCATGTCACGGTAACTATTCCGAAAGGAATAACCTCGTCCAATAAAAAAAACAGCCTCGAGAAAATTGGTTTTACCCGCTGCGTTGGGACCGGTTATAAAATTTATTCCAGGGCCGGGGTTAATGCCCGTAAAATCGTAATTGCGAAAATTCGTGACCGTTATTTTCTTTAAAAACAAATCATGAGCCCCCCCTGCCGGTTTGAAACAAGAAAAGAGCCCATGTTTTCCACTTGCATAATGTCTCCCTGTCTCAGTTTCCTGGTTCTGCGGTTCTCCAGCACGCCGTTAACAGCCACCATGTTGTTGTGAATTAAATACTTGCTGTGGCCCCCGGTTGAAACAACTTTGGACCATTTTAAAAACCGGTCCAACCTTATTTCCCCGTCCACGTATATAACTTTAAGGCCGGAATTCATCTACATCATCACCTTTATGATAAGGCCGGAACAAGTAGTGAGAAATAGCTTTCAACACCAACAGGTTTAAAAAGCGCGGGGCTGTCGTGACCACTCAGCTTGATAATTACCTCTTCGGAATCAATAGATTTCAACAGATCAAGAAAGAACTTTACATTAAAGCCCACATCAAGGGGATCTCCTGAAAATTCAACAGGTATCTCCTCTCTCATGCGCCCGGACTCGGTATGGAAATAAACCATTATTTCACCGGGTTGAAACTTTATATTAAACACGTTCCTGTTAGTGCTTACCAGTAGCATGGCGCGTTCCGCGGCGTCGATTAACAAGTGAACTGGTACTTTAACTTCACATATATAATTACCGGGAACGACAATGTTGTAATCGGGATACTGTCCCGCAATAAGCCTGGACATCATGCAAATACCGTTAATTTGGAAAAAAACTTTTTGGTCGGTAATGTAAACATTAAAACTTTCACCGGTGGGGTCAAGTAATTTATACAGTTCATTTAAAATTTTGCCCGGTACAATAATATCTAAGTTGCACCCTGCCAATTGTTCGACATTTTCTTCACACACGGCCAGTTTTCTGGTATCGGTGGCCACCATTGTCAATAAGCCGCTTTCGGAAATTTTAATATTAACCCCGTTAAAAACCGGGCGGTGTTCATCATGGGCAACCGCAAATAAAACCCTTTTTAGCATGGTCCTAAATATGTCCTGTCTAACACAAAAAGACGGTTGTTCAGGCATAATAGGAAATCTTGGGAACTCCTCGGCGGGGAACCCGTGCAACACCAGTTCTGAATCCCTATATTTAAAAGAAGTAGTATTGGTTGACAGGTCACATACAACCTCAATCCGCTCTTCCGGCAGGCGAGCAAACAGATTGGATAAATACTTGCCTGGCAATGCTGCCGCGCCATCCACAATAGCTTCCACTGGCATTGTACACTTAATGCCAAATTCAAGATCGGTGGCCGTCATGATCAATTCATCGTTGGCTGCTTCAAGTAATAGGCAAGAAAGAATTGGAAGAGGATTGCGTTGCGATACGGCTCTTAGTGTAATTTGAGCCATGTTGTTTAAATCGGACTTGGTGGCAGTGAAATGCATGACTTAGTCCTCCATGATTAATAATAATAAATATTAGATTTAATATATATAAGAAGTTATAAAAGAAGGGATTGTGAATATGTGGATAAACCGAAAACAACCAGCCCGCACGGCTTTTTACGCGGTTGATAAGCCTGTATATAAATTTAAGGTTGATTTAAAGTATAAGGGATTAAGCTTTAATTTTGCAGTAATTTCTTTTTTATTAATTCAATGGCCTGGGCGGTGGTTGCATCCCTTTCAATTTCCTTCATTATTTTTTCATGAGCGTGCATGACGGTGGTGTGATCTCTGTCTCCAAAGTACTTTCCGATCCGCGGCAGGGAAATGTCGGTGAGCTCGCGGCAAAGGTACATGGCGATCTGCCTGGGAAAAGCGATGCTGCGGGTTCTTTTTTTTGACTTAAAATCTTCCAGTTTAACACCGAAATAATCGGCAACTGTTTCTTGAATCAATGGTATGGTGATTTGTACGGGTTTTTTTGCCGGGAGAATGTCCTTTAAAATTTCAGCGGCCATATCCCTGTCTAAAAACTTGCCGGTTAAGGAAGAGTAAGCGGCGACTCTGATTAACGCCCCTTCAAGTTCTCTGATATTGGAGTGAATCCGATCAGCGATAAAATTGATAACTTCATCGGAAACATTGAAGTTTTCCAGTTGGGCTTTTTTTTGCAAAATAGCTATCCGTGTTTCAAAATCAGGGGGTTGAATATCGGTAATTAATCCCCACTCGAAACGTGAACGAAGCCTGTCCTCAAGAGTGGGGATTTCTTTTGGTGGCCGGTCGCTGGAAATAATAATTTGTTTGTTTGCTTCATACAGTGTGTTGAAAGTGTGGAAAAACTCTTCCTGGGTTCTTTCTTTTCCGGCCAGGAATTGAATGTCGTCAATCAGAAGGATGTCCATGCTGCGATATTTGTTTTTGAAATCTACGGTTTTTTCCTCGCGAATGGCGTTGATCAGGTCATTTGTGAATTTCTCGGAAGTTACATAGGCTACGTGGCTGTTAACTGAATTTTGCCTAATCATGTGCCCTATGGCATGCATAAGATGTGTTTTCCCGAGACCGACGCCACCGTATATAAATAGTGGATTGTAAGCCTTGGCGGGTGATTCGGCGACTGCAAGACAAGCGGCGTGAGCAAACCTGTTACTGTTTCCCACAACGAAATTGTCAAATGTAAACCTGGGGTTTAAAATTGTGTTTTTAAGGTCGTTTTCAACGGCTGGTGTAATGGTATTGCTGATTTGGCTAAACTCTTCATCCAGGATGAACTGGACGCTGGCTTCAGTGTTTGTTATTTGACTGATTATGTCCTTGAAAAGCGGTGCGTAACTATTGTTTAACCAGTCTTTAGTGAAATGATCAGGGACACTGATGTAAAAAATGTTGTTTTTAAATGCCACCGGCTGCATGGTTTTGATCCATGTTTCGTAAGATTGAGTACTTAAAACCGTTTTCAAATGACTTACTGTTTTGTCCCAGATGACAGATAAAGTTAAGCTCAATGAAATGTCCCCCTAATGGGAATATTTTATAGAAAAATAATGGGCATATTTAATTTTACACACAGATTTATCCACAGGGTGTGAATAATTAAGGGTTACAAATGCTAAGCTAAATGATACCAAAATTTAGTGTTGCATTCAATATTGTAATTACCCCAGGCCGCCTGCTTGTTTTTATCAATTAAGAATACTTGACTGGTATTAATCCAATACTATATAATTGATACGTACGTCTAGGATTTTCCAGGCCTCATTTGTAGCAATGGTCAGGGGGTGTTTGAATGAAAAGGACATATCAGCCAAAAAGAAGAAAAAGAAAAAAGATTCATGGTTTTCTCAAGAGAATGTCTAGTAAAGCGGGACGCAATGTTATAAAGAATAGACGGAACAAGGGAAGAAAGAGACTCAGTGCATAAGGCCGCTTAAATGTAGTGGCCTTTTGTTAATTATAACAAATAACCCTGGGCGGTAAACTATTCATTACTCATGAAAAAAAAATTACTGCTTAAAAAAAACAAGGATTACAAAAGAATATACAGGGAAGGAATTTCCGTGGCCGATAAATACCTTGTTTTATTTTGCTTGGATAATGAACTGTCATTTTGTAGGTTTGGTTTTTCAATAGGTAAAAAAGTGGGGAAAGCGGTAAAAAGAAACAAGCTAAAGCGCCGTCTTAAAGAGATATGCAGGGAAAATATCCAGTGGTTTAAGAATGGTTATGATTACATTTTTATCGCCCGAAAAGGTGTTGAAAAACGAAATTTTCAAGAATTAAAAGAAAGCGTGGAAAACCTAGCGTACAGAATAAACAAAAAGACGTCAAGGAAAAATTAACCTATGAAAAGCATATTAATCGCGCTGATCAGGTTTTACCAGTTTTTTTTATCTCCCATTAAAGGTCCCACTTGCAGGTTTTATCCAACTTGTTCGGAATACGCGGTACAGGCTTTGCTAAAATACGGGATATGTAAAGGAACTGTAAAGATCGTAGTAAGGATTTTGAAGTGCAATCCTTTCCACCCCGGTGGTTACGACCCGGTTTAAAAAACGGCATTAAAACGGCATTATAGTATAGTAAAATAACAAGACAGAGTCGTGAAAAAACAGGGAGGAGATGGCTTGGGCGAGTTGTGGAATGGTTTGGTCAACGGTATGGCCGCTTTGATTAACTTGCTATACAATGCTACGGCAGGTATTGGATTGCCCAACTATGGACTTGCCATTATTTTATTGACGGTAATCATTAAAATTATACTGTTCCCATTAACGCAAAAGCAAATGATTTCCATGCGGAAAATGGCGGAAGTTCAGCCGCAAATTAAAAAGATCCAGGAAAAGTACAAGGGTAAGGATCCGCAAAAAATGCAGCAAAAATTAATGGAAATATACAAGGAAAACGATATCAATCCGATGGCCGGATGCTTGCCAATACTGGTGCAAATGCCTATTTTGATCGCTCTGTACAGGGCTTTGTTTGATTTTGATTTTATCAATCAAGCCCATGCAAAATTTCTATGGGTTGAAGATTTGAGCAAGGTATATCCTATTTCCTTTACGCAACCGGAAAACTTGCTTTTACCGTTTTTGGCGGGAATCACTACTTATATGCAAACTAGGTTGACCACTTCCACTGGAGACCAAACCCAAAAAGTGATGCTGTATATGATGCCGGTTTTTATTGGTTGGATTTGCACGACAGTGCCGGCGGGACTTGCTTTGTACTGGACGATGTTTAGTATTCTGAGTTTCGCACAGCAATACCTCGTGAACAAACAAATAAAGCAATTAAAGGAGGGTGCTCCTTCAAAGTGAATTATGAGGCAAATGTTATAGAGGTGACCGGCAAAACAGTGGATGAAGCCGTGGCCAGTGCTTTGGAGGAACTCAAGCTGGAACGCGAAAAGGTGGAAATAGAAATACTGGAGGAACCGACAAAAGGGTTGTTTGGTTTATTGGGAGGAAAACCGGCCAGGGTCAGGGTAAGACCCAAAATTACCACCGCAAGCAAGGCAATGCAATTGTTAAATGAAATCATGAAGGTTATGAAGCTGGATGTTAATATGGAGGTAATCGATAAAAACGAAAAGGTTATAATAAATATCAATGGTCCAGATTTGGGGATACTAATAGGTAGGCGCGGGGAAACACTTGATGCACTCCAGTATCTGGTAAATTTGTCGGCGAACAAGAACATAGAGAAAAGGAAAAGGGTAATTATTGATATAGAGGGGTACCGCAAAAGACGTGAGGATACATTAAAAAAACTGGCATTCAAGCTGGCGGATAAGGCAAGACAAAGAGGGAGAAACGTTGTTCTGGAACCAATGAATTCTATGGAAAGACGGATTATACACACCGCTCTTCAGGAAAGAGATGATATATATACTTTCAGTGAAGGTGAAGAACCGTTCCGCAAAATTATAATTTCACCTAAAAAAGTAGATAAGACACTTTAAATATATAAACCCAGCACGGAATAAAAAACCCGGAGCTGGGTTTTTTGAAAACCGGGGGTCGTTGTATGCTAGGTGACACCATATCTGCAATATCTACACCGCTGGGAGAAGGGGGCATTGGAATAGTAAGGTTAAGCGGGCCAGAATCAATGGAAATAGTAAAAAAAATTTTTAAACCCGCTTATAATAAAAACTGGGAAGAAGAAAAATACAAGCTTGTTTACGGTCACATAATAGATCCAGAAACCGGCCAGGTGGTGGATGAAGTTTTGCTGGGGGTAATGCCGGGACCACATTCATACACAAGAGAAGATGTGGTGGAGATAAACTGCCACGGGGGGCCGGTGCCGTTGCGAAAAATACTGGCATTGACATTGTCTGCGGGAGCGAGATTGGCCCAACCGGGTGAGTTCAGTAAAAGGGCTTTTTTAAATGGCCGGATGGATCTTGCAAAAGCCGAGGCGGTAATAGATATTATAAGGGCGGCAACCGATGATGCTCTACAGGCCGCTGTAAACCAGCTGACAGGAAATTTATCTCAAGAAATTGAAACTATACAGGATGAGTTGCTGGGCGTTTTGGCTTTGGTGGAAGCTACCATTGACTTTCCAGAGGACGAAGTGGAAGAATACAGCCCGGAAAAGATAACTGAAAGGCTAGGAAAAACCGGTGCAAGAATCGAAAAATTAATTGAGAGTGCAAAAACAGGGCGAGTGTACAGGGAGGGAGTAAGAACAGTTATTGTTGGTAAGCCCAACGTGGGAAAATCATCGTTGCTTAATGTTCTACTAAAGGAAAAAAGGGCTATTGTTACCGACGTACCTGGTACCACCAGGGATATTATTGAAGAAGTGTTAAACTTGGGCGGAGTGCCGGTTGTGCTTATAGATACAGCAGGGATAAGGAAAACAAGTGATGCCGTTGAGAAAATAGGTGTTGAAAGATCTAGGGAGAGTATAAGAAATGCCGACTTGGTTTTAATGGTTGTCGATGCCGGGCGTGGAATAGATGAAGAGGATAGGGAAATCTTTGGTATTATTAAGAATAAAACCGGAATTGCGGTTATCAATAAGATAGACATTGGAAAAAGTGACAGTCATTCCACTATTGTAAGAAAGGAAATTGAAAGTAGCCTAAAAGAATGGCCCGTGGTGGAAATATCGGCTTTACGCGGGGAAGGAATTAAGCAGCTTGAAGAAACGGTGGTAGATCTGGTAAAAGGCGGCAAGGCAATGGTTAAGGAAAGTGTGATGGTAACAAACGTAAGGCACAAGAACCAGCTGTGTAAGGCAAAAAAACACATAAATGAAGCAATCAATGCCATTAAGGGGAACATCACCCCAGAACTTGTGGCGATAGATATCAGGGCGGCGTGGGAAGCTGTGGGAGAAATAAACGGAAGTGTGGTTACCGAAAACATAGTGGACAAAATATTTAGTGAATTTTGCATTGGAAAGTGAGGTTCGCCAGTTGGAGTATTTGGCCGGAAAATACGACGTTATTGTGGTCGGGGCCGGACACGCAGGTTGTGAAGCCGGGCTGGCCGCGGCACGTATGGGCGTGAAAACGCTGGTTCTTACCATAAGTATGGATAACATTGCCATGATGCCCTGCAACCCGGCCATGGGCGGACCGGCCAAAGGTCAGTTAATCAGGGAAATAGACGCTTTGGGTGGAGAGATAGGAATAAATACCGACCGCTCGGCCATTCAAGTGCGCATGCTCAATACCGCTAAGGGACCGGCGGTAAGGGCGTTGCGGGCGCAGACGGACAAGCAACTTTATCACGTTAATATGAAATGGGTGCTTGAAAACCAGCCAAACCTGGACGTAAAGCAGGTAATGGTTGAAAAAATACTGGTGGAAGGTACCAGGGTAAAGGGAGTGGTTGGACAAACAGGTGCCGTTTTCACTGCAGGTGCGGTGATCATTACAACGGGTACGTTTTTAAGGGGACGTGTAGTCATAGGAGACCTGGCATACCCGGGGGGCCCAAATAACCAGTTCCCATCTGTCAAGCTGGCGGAAAGCCTGTACGAGCTCGGTTTTGAGCTTGGCAGGTTTAAGACGGGCACACCTGCCCGGGTTGACAAGCGCAGCATTGACTTCAGCAAAATGATCATACAGCCGGGTGATGAGCGGCTATTGAATTTTTCCTATATCACACCGGTAAAGGAAAGAGAACAAGTACCATGCTGGTTGACTTACACCAATGAAAGTACCCACGAAATAATCCGGGAAAACCTGCACCGTTCACCACTTTTCAGTGGAATCATAAAGGGAACCGGTCCTCGCTACTGCCCTTCGATAGAAGATAAAGTGGTAAGATTTGCCGACAAGCCCGCGCACCAGGTATTCATTGAACCGGAGGGAAAGAAAACAAATGAAATGTACGTCCAGGGCATGTCAACCAGTTTGCCGGAAGACGTGCAGTTAAAGATGTTGCGTACGCTGCCGGGACTTGAAAAGGTTGAAATAATTAGACCCGGGTACGCCATTGAGTATGATTATGTGGTTCCAAGCCAGCTAGGCCTTGATTTGCAGACAAAGGAAATACAAGGGTTGTTTACGGCAGGGCAAATAAACGGTACTTCCGGATACGAGGAAGCGGCCGCGCAGGGCATTATGGCGGGAATTAATGCGGTCATGTACCTTAAGAATCGCGAACCCTTCATTATTTCGAGATCCGAGGGATATATCGGGGTGTTGATTGACGACCTGGTAACAAAGGGAGTGACAGAACCGTACAGGTTACTGACATCAAGGGCGGAGTACAGGTTAATGCTGAGACATGACAATGCGGATATGCGATTGACAGAAAAAGGTTATCAGCTGGGATTGGTAACACCAAAGAGATATGAAAGATATATCACTAAAAAAAGAGCCGTTGAAAAGGAAATGGAGCGGCTAAAAAATACAGCGGTGGCGGTTACACCGGAATTGAAGAAAATACTGGAGCGCAAGGGATCGACGCCGGCCAGGGGTACAATTACGCTGGCAAGCCTGTTAAAAAGACCCGAAATTGAGTATGGCGACCTGATGGAACTACCCATGGAACATACTAAACTTGATGAAGAGATTACAGGAACAGTGGAAATAGAGATTAAGTACGAGGGTTATATAAACAAACAAAACGCTCAAATCAAGAAATTTGAAAAGATGGAAAACATGAAAATACCAAAGGACATAGATTACAAAAAAATCAGAGGGCTGGCGGTTGAGGCAGTACAAAAACTAAGCAGAGTAAAACCAGTATCAATTGGCCAAGCGTCAAGAATCTCCGGAGTAAATCCAGCGGATATATCTGTGCTTATGATATACCTGGAGCAACAAAGAAGAAAAGAGCGCGGCGTGATGAAAGTTGAATGATTTATTTGCAAACACGATATACGAATCGGCAAGGAAGCTAAAAATTGACCTAAATGAAAGTATTGTGCAGGAATTCGGTAAATACTATGAGTTGCTGGTAAATGAAAATAAAAAATACAATCTTACCACAATCACGAGTCCGGTGGAAGCGGCAGAGAAACATTTCATAGATTCCCTGATGCTTTTGCCGGGGTTTCCCAGTGAATTTAACATTAGCGTTGTGGACGTGGGTAGCGGCGCGGGGTTTCCTGGCTTGCCCATAAAAATTTATAGGAAAGACATGGAGCTAACTCTGATTGATTCCGTAAAAAAGAAGACACAGTTTCTGGAAAAAGTTGTTAAGGAACTGGAAATATATGGGGTTAAAGTAAGCAACGAGCGCGCGGAGGAACACGCGAAAAAACACAGGGCGAAATATGAAATTGTGGTAAGTCGTGCAGTGGCTGAAACAAGGGTACTGGCAGAGCTTACCATACCGCTAGTAAGGAAAGCGGGAAAAGTAATTATTTCAAAGGGGCCGGGAGTGTATGAAGAATTAAGGAAAGCTGAAAGGGCATTGAGTGTTTTGGGGGGAAAGGTGGTAGATATAAATGAATTCAGGTTGCCAATCAGTGGCGTCAGGAGAGCGACGGTAGTTATTGAAAAAATTGCTGATACACCGGATAAATACCCGCGGCGTCCCGGAATGCCTGTGAAAAGACCGCTTTAAACATTTAGGACATTAAAAAGTAGACCCCTTGCCGCCGTGTTACGGCACCAGCAGCTTGTATTTAAGACCCCGTACGGGGTTTTTATATTTGCTAAAAAAGTGTACATTTGTAAAAGAAGCCGGAGGAGACGGCTCTCGGGGCAAGCATGAGAAGCTGTGGCTATGGGATATTTGAACGCGGTAAGGTGTGTTATCCAGAAATAAAAAAGCAAGTGGGGCGGGAGTTGAGCGGCAAATCTGTATAAAGCAGGTAGAGCTAAAACTTTGCAGCAGGGCAAAGCTAGGCGAGCTTTCATCTTTATAATGCCGAGCCGGTAAAAGAAAGATGCAAGGCTTAACTTTTATAATTGCAGGAAGAAATATGTCAAGTGTTGAATACTTTTGATAAATAGCCAGCCAAGGGGTGCATTGAATTGGGAAAAATTATTGCCATTGCCAATCAAAAAGGAGGTGTCGGGAAAACTACAACCGCCGTTAATCTGTCGGCGTGGCTGGCCATACTTGGCTGTAAGGTGTTACTGGTGGATATAGACCCCCAAGGAAATGCCACCAGTGGTATGGGTATTGATAAGGATAATTTAAATAAGTGTATATATAACTTGTTAATGGGCGAAGAAGACATTGACAGCGTTAAAATTGTTAATGTTTTGGAAAGAATGGACTTGATTCCTGCATCCATTGAACTTGCCGGAGCGGAAATAGAAATGGTGGGATTGGATGACAGGGAAAAGATGCTGAAAGAAGTACTGGTTGAAGAAAAAGACAATTATCAATACATAATAATTGATTGCCCGCCATCACTTGGATTATTAACCATTAATGCTTTTGTCGCAGCAGATTCTGTAATTGTACCATTGCAATGCGAGTATTACGCGCTGGAAGGATTGGGGCAGTTAATAAATACAATCAAACTCGTGCAAAAAAACCTGAACCGGGGATTGGAACTGGAAGGCGTTGTTTTGACCATGTTTGACGGGCGCACAAATCTTTCCATACAAGTTGTTGATGAGGTAAAAAAATACTTTAAAGATAAGGTATATAGAAGCATCATACCGAGAAACGTCAGGTTGAGCGAGGCACCAAGTCATGGAAAGCCGGTTATGTTGTATGATAAACGGTCGCGCGGTGCGGAGATGTATCATGAACTGGCACGCGAGGTGATGGGTATTGAGTAAAAAGAGGGGTTTGGGGAGGGGTTTGTCGGCGCTTATACCGGTAAACGATGGTGAAGAAACGGGAAAAAATGATAATTACAGGGAAATAGAGACTGGAAAAATAATGCCCAATCCACACCAGCCAAGACAGAGGATGGATGAAAAAAACTTGGAAGAGTTGATGGACTCCATAAAAACACACGGACTGATTCAGCCTATTGTTGTACGTCCAGGAGAAAAAGGTAAATTTGAGATCATAGCCGGTGAAAGAAGATGGTTGGCTTGTAAAAAGCTAAACATAAAAAAAATACCTGCTATCATAAAAGAATATAACGATTTGGAAGCAACGGCGGCAGCAATAATAGAAAATATCCAGCGAGAAGATTTGAACGCTGTTGAAGAAGCAATGGCATACAAGAAATTAATGGAGAAACACGGGTTGACGCAAGAAGAGCTATCAAAAAGACTAGGAAAAAGCAGGTCATTCATAGCAAACATGGTCAGGTTACTGGCGTTGAATGACGAAGTAAAGGAAATGCTTGCACGCGGGGATATAACTGTTGGACATGCTAGGGCCTTACTGTCATTGCCCGGGGAGGAAGTGCAGAAAAAATTTGCGTATAAAATTGCAGATAAACAAGTCAATGTGCGCGAGACAGAGGAAATGGTAAAAAAATACCTGCAAAGGACAGTTGAGAAAAAATACAACAGAAGGGATAAGGATATTCAATACAAATCATGGGAAGAAAAACTTGCAAGCAGGCTGGGGAGAAAAATTAACATAAGAAAAAAACCCGATGGCAGCGGTTCGATAGTAATAGGGTTCAGCGATAACGAAGATTTAATAAAACTTGTAGAACAATTGCAAGCCAATTGATTGAGTAATTGTTTCACGTGAAACAATGGAGTGAACAAAATGATTGGGACAATAGTTAATTCCACTGCTATTATCGCAGGGGCGCTGACAGGATTATTACTTAAAAAGGGGATTTCGGAAAATATCAAGGGAACTGTTATGCAGGGAATTGGACTGGCCGTGTTGCTGGTAGGAGCAAAAATGTCATTTCAGGGAACAGATGTGCTTGTGGTAATAAGCCTTACCGTTGGCGCAATTTGCGGCGAGCTATTAATGATAGAATACAGGCTGGAAAAACTCGGTCTGTGGTTTGAGAAAAAAATAGGAAAAAGCGGTGGACATGTTTCACACGCTTTTATCACTAGTAGCCTGATTTACTGTGTTGGCGCCATGGCTGTTGTGGGTTCAATAGAGGACGGTATCAACGGTAACCCGGGCACTCTTTATGCCAAGTCAATGCTTGATGGTGTAAGTGCTATTTTTTTTGCCTCCACAATGGGGGTGGGGGTGTTGTTTTCTAGTGTTCCGGTTTTTTTGTACCAGGGCACTATTACTCTATTGGCTTCGTCAATTAAAGATATTCTTAACACTTATGTTATTAGCCAGTTAACCGCCACGGGAGGACTGCTGATTGTAGGAATTGGATTAAATATTTTAGGGATAGCTAAGATTAAAATCGGAAACCTGCTTCCTTCAATTGTAATTGTGGTTCCGTTTGCCTATTTTGTAGGCCGGTTTTTATAACACTTTTATTTTGATAAATTTGTTTTTACGAGCATATTTCACAGTCAATGTAACTTGAAACAGAGAACAGGGGGTTTTACATATGTTTCGTTACAAAAACCGGTGGGAAGCGGGCGATAAACTTGCCGGGCATATAAGCAAGAAGGGTATACATGACGCGATAGTGATTGGTATTCCCCGCGGTGGCGTTGTGGTTGCCGCCAGGGTGTCTGAAAAACTGGGCTTTCCTTTGGATATAATAATACCGCGAAAAATACCCGCACCTTTTAATCCAGAATTTGCTGTAGGGGCAGTTACCCAGGATGGCACAACTTTATTGAATCGCTTAGCGATGAATATGTACAATATCACTGAAAAAGATCTTGAAGAGAGCATTCATAAACAAGTCAAGGAAATAAAAAGGCGAATGACAGAATATCGCGGTAATGCAGATTATCCACAATACAAGGGTAAAACAATTATATTGGTTGACGATGGAATTGCTACAGGTTTTACCGTAAAAGCAGCGATAAAATCCATAAAGAAAATGTTTGCTCCAAGCAAGTTAATTCTCGCTGTTCCCGTTGCCCCGCCGGAAGCGATAGAGAACATTGCACCGGAAGTTGATGAAATAGTATGTCCTTTAAAGCCAGATAATTTTTATGCGGTAGGACAGTTTTACGAGTCCTTTGAACAGATTCCGGATGAGGAAGTAAGGTCATTGTTGTCTTCTGGCGGAAAAGTAAACCAGTAACGTTTATGGAAACATTAATTGTTAATGCCGGCTTTATATAATGGGACTGGACGGGGTTATAAAAAGGTCAAGTACTGATGGCTTCATTGAAACACAGCAAAAACAAAAGCCCGGGTTGCTTTAGCAACTCCGGGCCTTTTTACACTTCAGTTCCACCGCGGTCTTGTACAACCCTTTTGCCAGGATTTGGGCCATTCGCATCACCAGGTTCAAGCGGGTGTTTTGCAATACAAGATATTCCATGAAGCCACCCACGTTTACAATACCCGTGATGTATATTTCACCCACGGGAGGCAAGTTTTTATTTACACCTGCCCCGGGCTTTAAAGGTCCTTCGCATATGTTTATGTAACCTATATTTTCGGGATTACCTAGACAAGCATCTATTGCTATTATAAAAGGATTTTTATGTTTTTTATTAATGTTTTCGATGTTTTCTTGCAGGTTCGCCGCATGAACGGGATTTTCTAGGGTACCGTAGATGTAAAAGAAATCCTGGTTTTCCTGGCTCAACTGGGTGCCTACCAGCGGTCCTAAGCAGTCACCGGTTGACCTGTCTGTACCTATACAAAGCAAAACAATTGATTCAACATCTAACGCGTTACAGGCGGCTAGCTTTTCCTCGATGGCAAGATGAATTTTTTCCACCGCAAATGGGTCATTAACGTTAATGCGGTATTTTTTGTTTTCTCCTGGCGCTGTATTAACCATGGCCATCTAAACTCACTCCCAAAAAGCGGTACTTTTAATATTATGTCCCCGCATGCTGTTATTTATTCCAGCGAAATAAATAATTATTCAATTGAATAGAATTGTTTTAACTAGTTAACACGGATACTAACGCAAAAGGGGGGGATTTCATCGCCGGGTAAAAAGCTCTCCGTGCTAAAAGTGATGTTTTTGTATGTAGGTGCTGTTATCGGCGCGGGCTTTGCGTCTGGCCAGGAGATACTGCAATTTTTTGCCGTACACGGCAATTACGGGTTAGCCGGTGCACTGGTGGCCACTCTTTTAATGTCTTATCTCAGTTCGTTGATACTTTATTTTTCGGTAGCCCTTAAAACCACCAATTACATGATGCTGGTTTCGTGCTTAGCTGTAAAATGGCCGGCTAAAATTTTTGATTTTTTGGGAATGGTTATTTTGTTTGCCGGCTTAAGCGTCATGTTATCCGGTAGCGGCGCTGTGTTATGCGAGTATTTGGGCTTAAGTGCCTGGTTCGGGGTTATTTTGCTGGCAATAATAAATTGCCTGGTGTTGCTTGGAGGGTTGACAGGTATTATAAAGGTTTACTCGTGGCTGGTTCCGCTCAAAATCGCCGTTATTTTGGTGGTATCATTGTTGGTGATTATCATTTCTTATACGGGGCAGGGAAACGGTTTTACCGGCGGTGCCGGTATATTTACGAAAAATTGGGTTACATCAAGCGTTCTTTATGTATCCTATAATATGCTGCTTGTAGTAGCGTTATTGAGCACGCTGGGCGACAAACTGGACTTTAAAACGGCGGTGACCGGCGGTATCGCCGGTAGTGTAGTGCTGGGAGCAATAATTACTATGGTGACTGTGGCTGAAATCAAATTATACCCTGGAATTACATCATACAAGGTCCCCGTTTTGTATATGGCTGGTACTATTACCAGCCTTTTAAAAGTGGTTGCGGCTATGATAATCTGGGCGGCGGTACTGACTACGGCGGTTGCCAACACCCACGGCCTGGCCGCCCGCTTTGCAAACCCGGGCACCTCGAGGTATAAACTGGCCGGGACTGTGGTTACATTACTAGCGCTTCCGCTGGCATTTCAAGATTTCGATAAGCTTGTGGGTAATTTGTACCCGGCTTTTGGCTATGTAGGATTGGCATTAATGGTTGTGTTGGTTTTCGAACCAATTTTGAAGTCTATAGAGAAATTAAAACATTAATACTAAATTTAGTAACAACGTTGCAGGAGGAATAATAAACATTTTAATAGAAAAAAAAAGAAAATCATGTGGGGTTTTTGAATAATGAACTGGTTGGACTGGGCTCTGGTAATTATTATTGCATTATCCACTTTGCGCGGTTTTCAGTCGGGATTGATCGCCGGCATGGCCAGGCTTTTAGGCTTGGTTTCCGGATTGGCTGTTGCTTTTGCCGGCCATAAGGAGCTTGCTTCATTTCTAGATCGAGAATGGAAATGGGGTGAAAAGCTGTCGGGTTACTTGGTGGAGTATCTCCCCATGGAGTTTCTATATAACACGGTAATCAAAATGGTGCCCGTAATGGAACCGGTGGAGCCAAACCGGGATTTGATCAAAGAGCAACTGGTTCAGGGGTATGCGGGAGAGCTTGTCCGGCATTTGGCCATGTCCGTACTTGAGTTGTTTTGTTTTATTTTCCTTGCGGTGGTGATTTATTTACTGGTTGTGTTTTTAATGCGCGCGGTGTCCGGAACAGCTGCTTACGCCGGCCTGGGTATTCTGGATAGGCTGGGCGGGCTGCTACTGGGGCTTGTGCGAGGAGTCCTGGTGGTATTAATCATTGCCGGAGTGCTTGACGTTTATTTTGCAAGGGAAGCAATGCCGGGGGACGGGGCAGGCGGGCTGATAGGTAACGCTGTTTCCGGGTCTTTATTGCTTTCTTACGCGCAGGTAATACTCGAATTGGTGAAGTTAAACTTCCCGGGCTGGCCGGGTATAACGGAGCAAGTGAAATATATATAGTAGACCTCCATGCCGCGCTGCAGCACCAGCAGGAAGCTGAAAATAGCACTGAAGTGGGCCGGTGGTCCCGCAAGTAATGTACTGGAGCGCCGGTAACAACACCCGGCGCAGCGAGGTTACGAAATCGGACGAGCGAACAGGACGTTCGCGAAAGCCTTTCCCGAACCGCAGACGGTGAGTTTATGGCGGTCCGGTTTCGGAAAGCGGTCAGGGGACACACTTCCCCTTTGGGGTCGAAACTTTTAGGTCGGAAGTATGTCCCCAACGTATAAGCCGTTGGTGCTGTCGACGCGGAAGTCTAAAGCGCTGCGGGGACCACCAGCTCACTAAAAACAAAAGAGTATTTTCCGGGTAGACGCCCATGCCACACTGTGGCACCATCAGAAAGACGAAAATATATGTAGGTATACCTG
>CBETWA010000042.1:0-20901 GCA_965539975.1 uncultured bacterium
AACAGCAGAGGTATCAAGTTGGAAAAGAGCAGTTAGGGATTAAAGGGGTTATCATTGTTTTTATACTGCACGGCAAATACTTGCAGTTTAAAGGTGGCAGTTTTACCCTGGTACGTGTTGCCGGAATTGATATCAAAATCGTATTTCGCGGTTAACTCGATATCTCTATTATAAAATGCCGGATATGTCCCTATGGCGTAAATATTACCATCAGCATCATACTCATTGTTCCCATGTTTAATGGTTACATCCAGAACATCCTTCAAATCACCAGTAACAATACCTTTTACTCCGATCCAAGCCTTCAGATTACCGGTATATTTAACACTGAAGGTACCAATGTTGCCTTCATCGCCAGGCGCCAGCGGGCCTACGTTAGCTAGAAAGCTGCAGGGCTTCCCAAAAGTTACTGTGCCAGCTGTTAAGGTACTAGTATTGCTTTCAGTTTGCGCCGTAAACAGCGCAAAAGTGGCGCCACTCGCCAGGAGCGCAACCAAAGCTACAGTCATCAGACTGAGCATTAAACGTTTTTTCATTGTTCATTTCCTCCTTAAAATTGTTCAAGTAAATTTTTAATTAAATACATGACGTCAGGGCGTCACGAAAAACAACCTGCCCCAAACAACAACCCTTAAAAACAGCGTTCCGAACAGAAAACTTTAATTATAACCTTCACACCTTCACGCCTTGCTGTGTTCCCCGCTTTCACCCCCCACTTTTTTGGCCCGTTCTTCCTCTTCCAGGACTTTGTATATTTTAATTAGCTCCGAACCTATAATCAGCAGGGCCGGAATTATGATGCACATAATAATCCCTACTGGCTTATGCACAAAGTTGGAAATATAGCCAAAGTAAGGTAGCCGCCACTCGTATATACCGACAATTTGGTCCCTGGCCACAGTGAAAAGGTCTTCCGAGTCGTTGGCATCACCCTTTGTCACATAAGCTGCGGGTTCCCCGTTTATGCTGACCACCCCTACAACCCGGTGGGTAATCAGTATGTCTTCATTTTCCCCGGTGTGAAAGGTGATAATGTCGCCCTCACCGATTTTTTCCCCCTCGCTCAGGGGACGAATTACAATCGCATCCCCGGTTTGAATGACCGGTTCCATGGAACCACTTAGCACATTCAAAATCTTATAACCATAAACAGTAGGTACCCGGTCACCGGAAAAACGGGCTGAAACGGTTAGCCCCACGGCGACGATAATTACCAGAACCAAAACCAGGGTGACAATGACATTGAGTAATTTCAAAACCAGTTTCAAAGGCATTTCCCCCTTGCTGGTGCTATATGGCACCCGTCGTGTTTACCGCGCGTTTTCATGATGATGTTAGCATAATAAAAAGCCGCTGCCATCCAACGGCGGTATTAAAAGGCAGTCTGATTTATTTTGCAATACTGTTTAAAAAACTCATACCATCTCATTGTTCGGGTACAAGTACGTCTACATCAAGCACGTCATCCCCCAGTATGTTCGCGTGGCCTAGATACAAAAAGTGCCCGGAAAAACAGATCAATTCCAAGGCCTTGATCAAGTATCCGGGCAGCAGCGGTCCCTGGATATAACCGTCCATATCCCCCATGTAGCTTTTTATGCAGCCCTGCCGGGACTCAAAAGAAGCAAAAACCACAATTTTAGTCCATAAAAACTTCTTTCTCAACTGGCGCAAAAAGTTGTATTCACTTTCTTCACAAGGAGTCAGCTCATAAACTATCAAGTCGGGCTGGAGTTCCAGGGCTTCTTTTACCAGTTCTTCCCGGTCATTTCCAACCACGTCCAGAATATTGGAAGCGCCAATAATGGAAGCCAGTCCTTTGCGGGTTACTTTTCCCTGGGCTGCAACCAACGCTCTAACCCTTTGCATGATGTTCCTCCCGGGCAAGAAAATATTAAAGGACTTCCATATCATAAAACAGGAAGTCCTTATTAATGTAAAAATTTTTCTATTTTCTTACAATCAGACGGTGGTATGAATTAAGTATATAATTATTTCACTTCCACATGGTTACTACCAACTAGACCGGTTTTAAATGAATAAACGACGGCCTGCGCCCTGTTGCTCTGCCCCAGCTTGCGCAAAATGCTGCTGACATGGGTTTTCACGGTGGGCTCGCTGATAAACAGCTTGGTGGCGATTTCCCGGTTGGAGAAATTTTGTGCCATCAGCTGCAGGATCTCCATTTCCCGCCTGGTCAGGCACTCCCCGCTGCCGCCTTCCAAGTGTTTGAGCCGGCAGGAGTCTTTTGTTTTCTGCTGGTTATCGTTCTGGACCATTTTCTTGAATGACCCGGGCAGGCAGAGGATCCCCGCCCGGCAGGCCAGTTCCACGGTTTTTACCAGACAGCCCCGCATGATGCCCCTGGGTATGCAGCCGTCAACACCCCATTTCAGTATTTCGGCCAGTGATTCACACCACTCGTTTTCCACCAGGGCGATTACCAGGCTGCACGGGCATTCTTTTTTCAACCGGCTTATTTCCTGCTCGTTGACCGTCGTTCCTTCGGGCATGTCTAACAATATAACGTCGGGTTGCAGTGCAATCGACTTGTCAACAACCTCCTGCAGTGAAAAATCCCCCTGCACCCGGAATACGCCTTCCGCGTTGAATATAGCAACAAGCCCCCTCCTTGCCGCCAAGTCGTCGCTCGCAATAACCAGACGTATTTTATCCATGGCACCCGTCCTCCGCTTATAAATTTATTTTAAAATTATTTTAAATTTTTAATTATTTTAAATATACAAAAAGGCCGCCGCAGACAGTACATTTTCGTCCCATCTTCGGCAGCCGGTCCGTCATACCCGTATTAATACGGGTGACCCTGGCTTTGCGCTCTCCCCACAGGGGAGATTGCCCTTTCGGTATAGGATCGTTGAAGGAATTGTATTCAGTTTTCAACGGGAATGACATACTATTTGTTGTGGTATGAAAACTAGTATGAAACGACACCGAAAATTTGCGGCTGTTTTTTTTAAAATAGTTCATCATCCTTGCCTTATTTTTTCCATACCGCACGGTGAAAATCCTCCAGCGAATTCTATCTTATAATAGAATATTTTGTAAGGTTTTGGCAATTGTGGCCGGCGACTAGAACTTCATAAACTCGGTTTAAATCGAAACCTGGATGACCTGCCGCGCCTTGAAGTAAGTAATCTTACGGTATCCCGTTTCCTCCAGCAACCTGAAAACCATGTCGAACTTATAACCCACTTGATCCGGCGCGTGGGCGTCCGACCCCACGGTAACCGGCACCCCGTGCCTTTGGCATAATTGCAAAAATTCGGAACAAGGGTACATTTCTGCCACCGGAGCACGAAACCCGGCGGTGTTAATCTCAATATGCACTCCCGCCCCGGCAAGCACCCGGGCGGTTTCACCATACAGTTCATTCAAGTTGCTGCGGGGGCGGTAGCCGAATTTTTTCACCAGGTCAGGGTGGGCCATGATATCAAAAAGGCCGCTCCGGGCGGCCCGCTGCAACAGGTGAAAGTAATCCCGGTACAGTTTATCCAGGTCACAGTTCTCATACCGGTGAATGAGCGCCGGGTTGTCGAAACCCCACCCGTCCACGTAGTGGATTGAGCCCAGCACGTAATCGAATGGGTACTGCCGGAGTAGTTCCCGCAGCCTGCCCTCGTAACCCGGTATGTAATCGGCTTCTATGCCTAACCGGATGTTAATGATGCCCCGGTACGCAGAACGCAGTGTCTCCACTTCTTCCACGTACCGGGGTAGTTCTTCCATCGCCATGGCCAGTTCAGGATCACGCTGCGACTCGTCCAACCAGTACATGGGTATGTGGTCGGCAAAACCTATTTCTTTCAAACCGGCGGCAACGGCCCGTTCCACGTATTGTTCCATTTTACCGGTGGCGTGGCCACAGCGGGCGGTATGGATGTGGTAGTCGGGTAACAGCACATAATTACCTCGCTTTATATTTTTTCTTTACCCAGAAAACACTCTTGAGTATGGGTATACCTGTTCCGTCTCGCTTTTTCTAAACGGGTGACGCACTACACAACCAGCACCATTAGTGGTGATAAGAACGTATTTACGGGCAGCAACTATCACCGTGTTTAAAAAAACTCCCGCGCCGGCGGTACCAGCGGCTTATACATTGGGGATATACCTCCGACCCAAAAGTTTCGACCCCAAAGGGGAGCGTGTCCCCTAACCGCTTTCCGAAACCGGACCGCCATAAACTCACCACCTGCGGTTCGGGAAAGGCTTTCGCGAATGTCCTGTTCGCTCGTCCGGTTTTGTAACCTCGCTGCACCGGGTGCCGTTACCGGCGCTCCCGCAAATCGCTCCACCGGAACAGGTATACCCACGTGTATCTTCATGACGCAACGCGCCACGGGCGCCTACCCGGCCATGGCCTTTACCTTTTCCGAAACCTCCCGGGTGAGACGGTAGATGCGCTCCGCCAGGGCCGGTTCCAGCAGCCCAGTACCGCAGGCGGGGGTAATCAAACTCCGCCGGACCAGTGTTTTCCTGTCCACACCGCGGTCGGCCAGTTCCGTCCACAACTGTTCTAGTAGCTCCAGCAGGGACGCGGCGTCCTCATCGTGTGCCTTATCGAAGGTTGGTACAATGCCCCAGGCCATCACCCCGCCCCGTTCCAGGTACGCTTTCATTTCCTTCGCATAGGGCAACAGCGATTTCCCAAACTGGTACACGTCCAGGTTGATTATTTCCAGTTCCGACTCGTACAGCACCGACCAGTCGATAGCGTCACAGGAATGCACGCCGGCCAGCCCGCCGGCGGTGTGAATGGCGGAAAATATGGCATTCAGGTCGTTTAAAACCATTTCCCTGGTCACTGTTATGTAACTGCTGCTGCCGTATACCCTGATTCCGGGCTCGTCTACGAAGATGATTACCGGCAGCCCGAACTTACCCAGTTCCGCCGCCTGCCAGCGGGCGTGCATGGCCAGTGTTTTCACCAGTAAATCCCTGAGCTGTTCTTCATAGTAGGCCAGGCGACCCCGCTCGTCCTTCAATTGAAAGCCTATGGTCAGCGGACCGGCCAGGTGACCCTTAAGGCATCGGGCGGTTCCGGTGCCGTTTTGCCGCAGGTCATCTACAAACGCGTAAAAACCCGACGCCGATGCCGGTGGGAATGCGAACGCGGCCAGCGCTTCCGGGTCGCCGGATTCGGCCGCCAG
Source organism: uncultured bacterium (assembly GCA_965539975.1). Taxonomy (GTDB): domain Bacteria; phylum Bacillota; class Desulfotomaculia; order Desulfotomaculales; family Desulfallaceae; genus CBETWA01. The sequence goes on from CBETWA010000042.1 coordinate 5,172, forward strand.
GTATGTGGAATAAAAATCCGTCAGGCGTTCGGGCCAGGCCGGATTGTCTGTCGGAAAAACAACCCTGTCTCCTCTTTTTTCCAACAGTCCCGCCCTCACCAGGGGATCCAGGAACTGGTGCACAAAACCCTCGTCCCCGCCACGCTGCGGTAGTTGCGGCCAGTGAGGCACCTCGGTAAGGTTTTCCCTGATCAACCGTAGCGCGGCGCTGGTGTCTTTATAAGGCAGGCTGCCTATGCCGGTGGCCATGCCCCTGGGTGTAAACTTTTGCATTATAGTAGGCACTCCTTTTCTCGGTGGTTTTTTTATTTTTCAAAGCATACAGCTACACGAAAAATACTCTTTACTTCATTCCTTACCGGTGCTGCAACGGGGCGGCGTGGGTGTCTATACGAAAAGCTTTTACGCGTACTTTTTGCGGGCGCTCCGGAAGTATCGCTGCGCCAGCTCCGGATAGCCGCCGGATCGCCTTGAAACAATGTGTTGCTATCCTACTTTGTGCCGCCTGGTGGCACCGTATTATTCTTCTGCTTTCAGCCGTTCCAGTTCCTCTTCCAGCTCCTCCAGGCGGCTGAGCATGGCCGGCTTCACGGAGTGAGCCGGGAGCCTGCGCCTGATGTCTGCTATTTGTTCTTCGAGTTCCTCGATTCTTTTTTCCCGCTCGTCCACAATAACACTTCCCACCATAACTTATATAATGGAAAAAAACAGGTACCTTTTTAAAGGGCCTGTTCCCTATCGCGTTCTTTATCTATGATACCAGCATCGGGCGCAATTTTCATCAACGTACAAAAAATAAAAAAGCGCCTTACTTCGGGAGGCGTTCTCCTTTTTAGAGAATATAATCTATTTCATCAAGCCAGGAATCTTTGGGTAGCATCTCATTCTCCACACTTTTCGCAAGCAAAGATTGGTGGAACTGTAGAGTCACCTAGATCAACCAAATCAAAGTATAATATTAGATGAGATTTTTTCTCCAATGTTAGATTGCAAACAACACTGGTTACCGTTGTTTCAGTAATCTGGTTTTGCTCCTTTTTTGGCTTTTGGGATTTTTGTTTAGGGTAATGCTATTCACCTCAATACTGGTCTCAAAAAGGTCATAGATATCCCCACATAATGGGATGCCAGGTATTTATAGTTCTATTTCTTTACCACAACGAAGGCATTTGCTGGGGTTTACATTGAATTCTTTTGTTCAATTCACGATCGCTTATCTTTTTGCTTTTTATGACGGGACGATTAATTCTGGACCAGCAGGATGTTTTATGTCATAATTAGTGTTCGTTTTGATTGGAATATGCACGTGGGAAGGGTTATTTGACACCAACGTTAAAAATATGAGACCAGTTTGTTAGCATCGTTGATAACAATAGAGTTTCTATTAATTGTAATTAACCCATTCTTCTTTAATTTAGATAAATTTCTTGTAACCGTAACCCTATGCATTCCTAGTATTGATGCCAATTCTTCATGGGTAATATTTACAACCATTTTAGAGTTATTATTTTTTGACGAAAGCAAATAAAGGACTTTTGCTATCTTTAACTCCGAACTGCTATTGCTTATGTTTTCATACATTGTGGTTATAAGATAAATTTTTCTACTGAGTGCATTAATCAATAGTTTTATAAAAGCGTTTTGCTTGTAAAAATAATCTAATACTAAATTTTTTGGAAAAGAGAGTACTATACTGTCTTTAACGGCTACTACCCGAATCTTAGATGGTAAACCGCAAAAAAATGCAGGTTCAGCGAAGCTTGTTCCCGCACTTAGACTGTAAAACATCAATTCACTTTGATTATTTGACAGATATAAACGAACTGCTCCTTGTTTTAAATAATAAAAACTATCCACATCATCACCGATATCAATAATTGTTTCACCTTTGCGATATTTTAATTCGTTAAATTCTATACCCAGTTCACCAAATATTTCCCAATCGCATTTTGAATTTAGTTCAAGCTTAGAAAAGTAATCAATAACTTTCATTCAATCCCCCTCCAATCATAAGTTATTATTAAGTTGTTAACTAAATTGAATTGGGATTGCTTAATAAACCTTTGTTCGTTATTGTTATTATAATTCTTTCTATGCAAAATAACCAGTGCGATTACGTGCTAATACGCAAGTATTGCCCATAGATGAGTACTTTTTACCGGTCCACTAGTCGTCAATTTCATGAGCAAAATCTTATTTAGTCAAACCATCGTATTATAATAAAGTAAGTAATTACGAACTAATTTCAGCAGCTTGTGACAATTTGCACAATCTATAAGCAAAATTGTATAATGTTACCAAAGTGCTTAAAACATCGCCCACTAATTACAGAAGTTACCAAAACAAAATACATACTGGCAGGTGGTGTGTTAAGAATCATTTACTTGGTCACTATCAATTCTTTTAAAAATGGACCATGCAGATGAAAGTAAAAAATTATTTTAAAAAATGCAAAAATGAATTTCACGGTTCACTATTAACTTTGGTAATCGTTTGTAATCATGGCTGTGTATGTAATTGTTTTGGGGGTTCGCCCCAATAGTTTACCACTTCTCTTCTCCATAATACTACAGGGTTGTGGAGAGGGGTGGTAAAATAAATACCCCCCCACCACCACCATATCTCCGGTATAACCCAGTTCAGGCGCTCAGTTGAACATAATAGCCAAACGTTGTTTATCATAATTAAAGACTATTATAAGGTTACCGTTATTCGATTAAATTAATATTACACACATCTCAGGAGAAAACTACTGACTCTCCAGCTTTACTCAACAAAAAGCCTGGTTCAGGTGTGTTACAGCGTTCTCCCACGGATTTACTTGATCTGGTCACGCCATTCAATTACTGGATGTCCATCAACCAATTTAATAGTGATGAATTTGTCGCATAACGGGTTTGTAAAAGTATAATCCGACCGCTTGTGCATACCCCTTGTTTCCTTCCTCTCCAGCGCAGTAAGGAAAATAGCTTCACCTATGTCAATTAACTCGGTTACTTCCAGGCACCTCATCAATGCGTGGGAGTCTTCAGCTCTAATAGTACCGTATACTTTTTCTTTGATGTCTTTCAAGTATTTCAGTCCGGATGTGAGGAGGGTTTCCGAACGCACCTCCAAGCCAGCATAATCATTCATAATCTGATTAACGACCAGATTGGCCTCTTTCCAACCGGGACCAGTTTCCCGGCTTATTATTTCTGAATAAAAGCGCCTCCTGTTTGCGACTAATTCGTCTTCCTCCGCATTTTCAAAAGTATTTATCGAGGCTGCCCTAATAGCAGCATTTTCCCCAGCTATCCATCCGTAAGTAGCCGCTCCGGCGATGGCACCGTTGAAATTTCCTATTTCGTCCCCCCCTGCAAACAAGCCTTTAATATTTGTTTCAGCGTTTTCGTTTATTTCAATTCCGCCCCTACCGCGCAGGTTAATTTCGTATTGGGTAAACTCAATCATGTGTTTTTTTAGATCAATACCTTCTTGGGCCATATAATTAAGCATTGCCGTATTACCTTCGTTAGTCAGACCCCAAATCATGTATTCCAAATCCTTATCGTCCGTTTCAGTGCAATCCATATAAACCGGACCGCGGCCAGATTTGTTCATCTCGGCAAATACCGAAGTCCAAATGTCAGCGGTTATATCTCCCAGTTCTTTATCAGGCTTAGTTACAAAGGGACCCACTGGTTTTCCATGCAGATCTTTTAGCACACCTATCCAGGTGGCCTTACCGGCCCGGGCAAAATATTTGGGACCCGAGTGAGTATAAGGTAGTTCCATATTGACCAGCTTGGCTCCAGCCCTGTAGGCAGCTGCACGCCCGGCTCCAGTACTGGCCGGGCACCGGGCAGTATTAAAAATCCACCCGGGGGTAATGGCGGGGTATAGTCTGTTGGCATGTCCGGTAGCTAGTATCACACTTTTCGTCCTAAATACCACCATTTTAGGCTCTTTTTTTTCAATACTGATACCTATTGCCCCAACAACTTCCCCGTTCTTGACAATTATATCTGATATTGGCAACTTGTTCATGATAATGACACCACGTTTTTCTGCTTCCCTTGTAAGGATTGGTTTTTGCTCCGCTCCGGCATATTTCAAGTGGAGTCGGGGGCGACCCGGAAAGGCATGTCCGGTAAATTCCCACTTGCCGTTTACTCTCATTGGTATACCCCAACTATCCCAATCCCTAACCCTGTCAAAGGATTGCTCGAAGTGCTTGACTACCAGGTTTTTATCCTGTGACCGGCCATACATGCTATCAAAATGCTCTTTGATAATTGGCTCGATGTCACCGTGCACCTCCGGTATATAGCACAAGAAGTGGTCGTTTCCGGTAGACCCACTACCGCTGCGCTTGGTATTGGCTTTTTCGGCAATAATAACTCTGGCACCGTGGTTGGCCGCATTGATGGCTGCCATTAATCCACCTATTCCACCACCAACAACCAATACATCAGTTTCAATTGGTTTTTCCATAGCTATCATGATTATTTCCCCTCCTTCACGGCGTCAACGTAGAGCAGCATTGCAGGCAAAGGAATACGCAATCGAACAGCCTCACTGGGGCAATCCAAAACGCATGCATTACAGTGCCAGCACTCTTCCTCGTTGGCAACTATTGGAAACTCGTAATTCTCGTCGTAATAGAACACATCCAAAGGGCAGATGTCCGCACATATACCACAACCAGTACACTTGTTGCGATCAATAATTGGCGGCATATTCCAATTACCTCCCTCTATAAAACAAATAATAAAGCATTTTATCCCATACTCATTTTTTTCTAAATTGCATAGCCACTTAAGCTGGTTGAGAACCCCATGCTACGAAAGATATTGAAAGACAAAGATTTCCGGCTCACCTGCTTCCTTGAGAAACATTATTAGCTAAACGTCTTTCCTTTTTAAATTATGGTAGCGCTACCTTTGTGAATAATTTAACATCATATAAAACAAACGTCAGTAACACTTGCTACAGTTAAGTTAATTGTTAACACAAGTTTCTTCGGAAAAATATTGAAGCCAGACAAGATATGAAGCACAGGCATGAATGATATTGTGGTATCAATGGCAACCCCATTTTTAAGTTGACAAATTCATATGTGTAAAAAATTGATTGTGAATTAAAGCACTTTTGTAGCATCTGTTACTGACCAATATGTCGCATAATGTTAGATTATTCACAAGAAGGTATTTTGGAGTACCAAGAAACGTATGAAACTGCGTTATGTTGAAATATGTGAAAAAAGGCGCTGGCCTCAATAATTATACAATTGAATCACTCACCCAATCTGAGGTCAATTTATGCCACAAAGGGGGGCGAAATAAAAAAACGCTGAAACCAGCATCAAGGGATTAATTACTGGAAGTGATCATGTTGATTTTTTCAATGGTCACATTGTCGAGCAGCTACTTACTGCACCGGACAGCTGGCAGGAGTGCATCTTAACGAATTCGGAACTTTATTAGGAACACCCAAATGGAAATAGCGAGCTTTGGAGAAAGGCAATTAAGCAGTCAATCAAATAATGAACAATTATGCTGAAACTAAAGTGCGTTCAAAACTTTCCTAGAAGTAGTGCCAGGATACCTTCGGAATTTGCGGGGGAAATACCAAGCAACGGCAAAAGCTCGAGATTCCCACTCGTTAATGTATATGTATTGAAGTTGACAAGTTAATGGAAATAAATGTTGCAATTCTCCTAGCTACCCTAGATAAGGAAATAAACCAGGGTGTCGTATGAGAAAGCCGATTCGCTATAACTAACCCCGGACAATTTGTCAACATACAAAAAGGTAACAAGCCACCTATTCACATATAGAGTGCAAATTATGGTGATAATCAAGCTCAGAATTTTTAGTTTATGGAGGTGTACAGTGTGATTAATACTAGGAGAGTATTAAGGGGATTGGGATTGGTTTTGGGTGTATTGCTTCTAATATCATGTGCCGCCTGCGGTGGCGGGACAAATGAAAGCCAGTCGGCTAATAAACCAGACACTGAAAAAAGTTCCGTAGCAGATTTTAGTGCTATTAAAATATCAGCTACCGGGGTGGGTTCGGCCCTGCATACAATCGGTGTAGGAATGTCCGAGATAATTTCTAAAAACACGGAAATCAGTGCATCTATAGTATCCACAGGAGGAGCAGATGCTGCGGTAAGGCAATTAAGGGATAATAGAGCTGAGTTTTCAATCACCAACAATGATTCCGCAATACAGGCACTTTTAGGGAAACAACAGTTTGCCAACGATGGGAAAGCGCCGATCCGGTTAATCGGCCAAGGACAAGCGACTTTACGTACTATTGTAGCAAGAGCTGATTCAGGTATTAAGGAAGTAGCAGATTTGAAAGGTCAAGCTTTTGCCGGTAAAAGGCCAAGTGAAGTAACCATCGAGAAATTTGCGAAAGCAGCTTTAAATGCCTATGGTGTGCGCCCCGATGATGTGCAAATGGTTGAAACGGCTGATGTAGCCCAGTGTACGCAAGCTGTCCAACAGGGTAGTGTCAAAGCAGCTATTATCCCCGGAGGTGTACCATCTTCAACAATAATGAACCTTGCCCAGTCGCTGGATTTGGTATTCATCTCCATTGATGACCCCGACAAACAAGCGGCCATTTTGGAGGAAATGGGGCCTGCTTTTCAATGGGGTACCATACCCGCGGGCACATATAAAGGACAAGACTACCCTGTAACAACCATTAGTGAAAAGGTTGTTTTTGTAACCAGAGAAGATATCCCAGAAGACGTGGTCTATGAAGTTACCAAGGCTATTTATGACAACTACGATGATCTCAAGCTGGTTCATAATGCCGCCAAAGATTGGACCGCTGAAAATGCTCTTAAAGATCCAGTTATACCGTTCCACTCCGGTGCAATTAAGTATTTTAAAGAAATTGGCGCCTGGAATGAAGATATGGACCAGATTCAGCAAAAATTGCTAGAGCAATAATTGATGGACGGGGTGGCCGGAGCCGGAAAGTTGATATGACCACTTTTTGAGATGGCTTCGAAGAATTTTCCGGTGACGGCCATCTTGAATTTATTGACTCTGGCAGTTAAGGAGTGAATTCAAATGGGTAATAGCAAGATAGGGGTTTCAAAGATCATTAACTTTGTTGCTGGGATGGCCGGAATTTACCATATCATTGTTTTAAGTGGCATTCTTACTTTCTTTGGTATATATACCATTCCCTTTCGTGATAGAGCTGCCAGCTTGTTATTTCTAATGATTCTGGTATACCTGTATTACCATGCCAACAGAAGCAAGGGAGAAGAAAGTCGTGTAGCCTGGTATGATATTGTGTTTTGCATTTGCGGGTTAGTCGGTGCCGGATTTATTGTGTTTTATTATGATCAAGCTTTTTACTATGTCATGAGCGGTTATATGGATACCACTGGGGTTATAGTGGGAATCTTGCTGGTAGTGGCTTTAATGGAAGCCATACGACGAGTTGTCGGGTGGATTTTACCCATAATCATATTGTTTTTCTTTACCATCACCATTTTCCAACCTTATTTACCGGGTATTTTGCATGGTCCTGAATTTCCGTTGGATCAGATTATTTATAGCATTTATATCAGTGGTTGGGGTATTTTCGGTAAACCTTTTGGTGTAGCTTGTACAATTTTAATTGCGTTTTTAATTTTTGGCCAAATGCTTAAAATTGCGGGTGCCGGTGAATGGTTTTTAAACCTTGCCATTTCTGTTACCGGTTGGATGCGCGGAGGGCCGGCAAAAGCGGCCGTATTTGCAAGTGGCCTCTTCGGTTCAATTAGCGGATCTCCGGCTGCAAATGTAGCTACCACCGGAGCATTTACCATACCCCTAATGATAAGAGCTGGCTTTTCACGAGAATATGCCGGCGCTGTAGAATCAGTGGCCTCCACTGGCGGAAATATACTTCCGCCAATTATGGGTGCTGTAGCATTTGTTGCTGCCGAATGGATGGCTATACCTTATGCTCACGTGGCGCTGGCGGCATTCATTCCAGCATTACTATACTACACTATTGTTTTTTTTAGTGTACATATGCAGGCGGTAAAAACAGGTTTGAAACCAATTCCAAGGGACAAGTTGCCTTCATTTAAAAAAGTATTAATGGAGGGTTGGTTTTACTTACCTTCCTTAGTGCTATTGATATATCTTTTACTGATTAAGATGCTAGATCCTGCCTTATCGGCTTTGTATGCACTACCGGTACTAATTGGATGTAGTTTTTTCTCACGCAACAAAGAGCACTGGATGACACCTAAAAGGATTTGGGACAGCATAGTGGCTGGAGTAAAAAATTGGGTAATCGTTGGTGCAATTACTGCTTCAATTGGTATAATGATTGGTTCATTGGAGCTAAGCGGTCTTGGGTTAAAGTTTTCCAGGTTCATTCTGGATTTAGGTGGTGGAAACTTAACCGCCGTTCTTATAATGGTGGCAATCGCCAGCATTATACTAGGCATGGGTGTAGAAGCTATTACTGCTTATTTTACCTTAGTCATTTTAGTAGCACCGGCATTACTAGAACTGGGAGTACCGGAATTATCAGCACACCTTTTCGTTATTTATTGGAACCTAGTTAGTTTTATTACTCCCCCAGTTTGCATTGCAGTTTACGTAGCCTGTGCCATTAGTGAAGGACATGTATGGAAGTCGGGTTGGGAAGCGTTAAAAATAGGCATTGGTGCATTCTTAGTTCCGTTTTCCTTTATATATAACCCAGCTTTAACGTTAAACGGCACGGTTGGGGAGATTGTATACACAACTGCGGTAACTTTTCTTGGTGCAATATGCGTAGTTATGGCGCTTTGCGGTTATGGATTAGCTAAAATGAACTGGCCTCAGCGTATAATTATGGCAATTTGCGGTGGTTTATTGATAAGTCCTGATATAGTAGCGGATATATTAGGTCTGGTAATAATGGTTGCCGTTTTATTATGGCAATTTATCCAGTCTAAGAAAAATAATCCAATCAGCATTGTTCATAGTAATAGCAAAATATGAAGAAGCAACCATGTTGCGGAAATACCTGTATTATAATCCTATATTGGCCAAAGTGTACTTAAAAATTATGGTCAATTAAGACTATTAGAGGTCCCCGTTATGGTTAGAAAATTACTTGATTAAGAAAGGACCTTGTATATGGATAGTAAAAAGCTTACTAGTTTAATTGGAGCAATGCTTATACTCCTGGGTATACTAATAATACCGCCTCCTGAGGGATTGGGGGTTGCTGGAAGAAATACTTTGGGGTTACTCATAGCAGCTTTGTTGCTTTGGACGACCGAAGCCATACCTTTAGCAATCACGGCCTTAGCCTTGATTATTTTGCAACCGGTATACGGTATAGCTGATATCAACACCTCGTTCAAGGAGTTTATCAGCCCGGTTATTTTCTTTGTTATTGCTTCGTATGGTATCTCAGCTGCAATTATGAAAACACCGCTGGCTTCCCGCATGGCTAGGTGGTTATTAATAAAAGCCGGTAATAGTACATGGAAAATAGTGCTGGCTTTTTCCACCGGCACAGCAGTGATATCGACATTCGTATCCAATGTCCCCACAGCCGCGTTATTCATGGGCTTAGCCATGAGTATTCTAAATAAACTGGGGGCTAAACCGGGGTCAAGTCGTTTGGGGAAAGCTTTAATGATTGCTATTCCTTTTGGAGCCATGATTGGGGGAATAGCCACGCCGGCAGGAAGCTCTGTTAATATTCTGGCCTTGTACATGCTAGAGAAATATGCCCACATAAGTATAACCTTTCTTGACTGGATATACTTTGGGCTACCCATTGCCGCAGTGATGATCCCTATTAGTTCCTTTGTTATTGTAAAAATTTTCAAGCCGGAACCACTCGGACATGATGTAATAGATTTATTTAAAGAAGATGAACAAAAATCTCTTAGTATAATGGAGAAAAAAGTACTGATCATCCTGGGGCTGATTATGGCATTCTGGCTAGCCAGCACCTGGGTTTCCGTGATTGACATTACCATGGTTGCCGTAGCAGGTCTGGTTGCCTTTTTCCTGCCAGGCATAAATATTCTTGAGTGGGATGAATTCTCTTCACAGGTGGGTTGGGACGCTGTGATTATGATTGGTGGTGTAACATCAATTGGATCAGCTGTTGTTACCTCTGGTTTAAGTTCCTGGTTTTTAAATGAAATCCTTCAAAACCTAGTTGGTTTGGGATTGGTACCTTTAACCGCATTGGTCGGCATGATTATCAACTTGCTGCATTTGTTACTGCCCATAGGACCGGCTATAGTGGCCGTAGCCATTCAACCACTTTCCGATTTGTCAGTTTTAATAGGAGTAAGCCCTGCAATACTGGCAACTACCACTGCTTTTATGGCCGGGTGCTGTATGCTATTGCCGTTGGATGCTGTTCCATTAATTACATATAATAAAAAGTTTTATACCATGTGGGATATGTTTAAAGCCGGGTTTATTACGAGCACGATTTGGGTTTTGGTAACAGCTGCTTGGGTTCCTTTCGCTGCATCATTGATAGGTTATTTATAATTTATAATGCAACCCCTTTAATCCTTAACGGCCTTTTCTACTTGATACCACCGTGGTTGTCATAAATGACCACAAACCGCTCATCCAAAGTCAATACCCGCGCTGGGTTCACAAAGGGAACAGGTGCCTTTTGAAAAGCAAAAAGGAAACCTGTTCTTTTTTTCGCGTTATTAATCTAAAATACCAGCATCAGACAGTTTTCACCAATGTCTAAAAAATAAGAAACCATGCCCATGGACATGGCAGTTTCTATTTAGCCCCTCTTCAGCGCGCAATCCTTGCACCAGCCGAAAATCTTCAACTCGTGGTCGCTAATGACGAAATTGTACCTTTCGGTTACCCTTTCTTCCAGTTCTTCCAGCAGGTCCTCGTTCACCTCGATGATCTTTCCGCAATCGAAACAAATCAAGTGGTGGTGCCGGTGACCGGCATCGCTGTGCGAACCAAACTCGTAACGTTTCCTGCCGTCCCCAAAGTCAACGCTATGGATGACATCGAAGTTTGTGAACAATTCCAGGGTCCGGTACACAGTGGCCAAACCCACGTCGGGCGCTCTCAACCTCACCAGGTTATAGACCTCTTCGGCGCTTAAATGTTTATCTTTGTTTTCAAGCAAAACCCGCAGCACCTGCTCGCGCTTGGGCGTCATCCTGTAATCGTTGGCGCGCAGCTTTTCCCCCACTTCTCCAATAACCCTGCGCATATTAGGACTCACCCCGTAAAAGTTGTTTTATACAGTATATCCAATAATCCCGGGCACTGTCAATGTGAACGTATGTCAATTATTTTGCAATAACTGTCATACCCCCCGGGCTATAACAATAAAATATTACGGCACGAAAGGGGGGACCGCGGGTTGTTTATAATCCTGGGTACCGTGACCGGTTTATACCTGCTGCTGAAGGGGATGCAGGTAATGAAAGAGGGCCTGGAAAACCTCTCCCGGGAAAAAATGAAGCGTTCCCTGGCGGCCCTCACGTCCACGCCGGCCATGGCTGCCTTTACGGGCACGGCGCTGACCATGCTGGCCCAGAGCAGCACCGCAATATCCGTGTTGTCCGTGGGCCTCGTGAATGCCGGGCTGCTCACCCTGGAACAGGCAGTGGGAATACTCCTGGGCGCCAATGTGGGCACCTGCGTCACGGTGCAGATCATTTCCTTCGACCTGTTCAAGCTTGCCCTGCCGGCCGCGGCGGCAGGGTTACTCCTCCGGCTTTTCATGCCGCGGAGACCCCTGGGCTGGCTGGGGCGGGCGCTTTTTGGTTTCGGTATGGTTTTCGCCGGGCTGCAGTTGATGTCATCTTCCCTGGCTCCCCTGCGGGAGGCGTCCTGGTTTACCGGCACGCTGCTCTCGCTCCGGCACAGCGCGCCGCTTTCCGTCCTGGCGGGCGTACTGGGTTCGGCATTGCTACACAGCAGCGCGGCCGCCACCGGGATCGTCATGCTGCTGGCCAATCAGCAGTTAATTGATCTACCAACCGCTGTGGCCATGGTGCTGGGCAATAATATAGGTACCTGTTTCACAGCGGCCCTGGCCAGTTTAAGCGGGCCCAGGGCCGGCAAGCAGGTCGCCGCCGCCCACGTGATCCTGAACGTGCTGGGGGTGTTTTTGGTTCTTCCCCTACTGCAACCCTTCTCCTCTCTGGTTGAATTGACCGCCGGCACCCTGCCCCGCCAGGTGGCCAACGCGCACACCATATTTAACGTAGCCAGCAGCCTGGCGGTTTTGCCTGTAATTGGACCGTTCACCGCTCTCGTGCGCCTGGTGGTGCCGGACCGGGGGCGGTAAAGAGAAAACCACCTAGCGGCGATACTTGCCAACAAAAATTTGCTGGGACCTGCGCCGGCGCCGGCGAACCGAGATTGTGGCCACCGTAATAATAAATGCTGCTCCGGCGGCTAGCCGGGTCCACGGGTAACTGGTGATACTGCGTTCCACCGGGTAAACTGTCACCAGGGGTACCCGGCCAAGCTCGCGGCCTTCCGCCTCAAGAACCAGTTCACCCAGTTTTTGGCCCGCTTCCACCGGTGCCGTTATTCCATCCTTTAGCTCCACCCTGCGGGTTACCCGGGGTTCCCGGCCAACAGGGAAGTTGTAATAGAAGGACTCCGCCGTTTCCAGCATGGCCCGTTCGGTGCCGTTTTTCACCTCCGCATCCGTGACTACCTGCTGCGGAGTCACCAGCTCCACTGGTGTAAACTCTTCAAAACCGTAGTCCAAAAGCGCAGCGGCGTCGGTCCACAGGTTAACCCCCTGGCTGTTCAGCACCACGGCTATCAATTCCCGGCCGTCGCGCCGGGCCGACGCCACGATACACTGGCCTGCGTCCACGGTATATCCCGTTTTAATGCCGTTGGCGCCCCTGTAACCGTAATAACCTTGCGTCAAAAGCCGGTTGTGCGTATAAAAGTCCTCCTGCACAGGGCCGTAGACTTTTTCCAGTTCCTCAACCTTGCGCAATACATCCGGGGGCATGTGTACCTTCCGCTCCAGCCTGATGTTCAACGTTCCGGCTATTTGCCGGAAAGTCCGGTTTCGCATGGCTTCCCTGCCGATTAGGGCTAGGTCCCGGGCAGTGGTATAATGGTTCGGGTCCGGCAAACCGTGGGGGTTGGTAAAGTTGGAGCTCAGGGCACCGATCTCCTTGGCCTTTTTGTTCATCATGGCTGCAAAACCCTGCACCGAGCCGCCCAGGTGCTCGGCAATGGCTACAGCTGCATCATTGCTGGAAGATAGCATGAGCATGTACAACAGGTGTCCCATGGGCAGCTGCTCGCCCGGCTGCAGGCCCACCCGGGAACCATCCACCGAAGACGCTTCCCGGCTCACCTCCACCATTTCGTCCAGCGATGATTTCTCCAGCGCTATCATGGCGGTCAATATTTTGGTTGTGCTGGCCGGGTACATCTTCCTGTCCGCTTCCTTGGCATACAGCACCTGGCCGTTTTCTGCGTCCATCAACAGGCCCGCCGTGCCGACTATTTCCGGCTCCGCCGGGGCGGCCGCCAGCGGGCCGGCAATACTAAAGTTTACAAACAATAGTACCGTAAAAGCTGTAATAAGTATTCTTTTTATTAACATGGCTTCTCCCGTGTTCAAGTTACTTTTTTTACGCCGCGGGGCCATAACGCACGGCACCCGGGCTTATACCTCTACTTTTCAATGGCTCAGGTGTTTAACCGGTTGTTCTGCGCCTGAACAGGGTAAAGGTCACAAACAGGGCCGCCGTTACGGTCAATGCGGTAAACGGCAGCGCCATGGCTTGGTTGTAACCGTTAAAGAAATAAACCAGGTGCGCCAGCAGTCCACCCACCAGAAAGGCCAACACCAGGATGGAGATCCATATCGCCGCTCCCTTTCGCCAGCCCCGCTCTTTGAATATGACCATGGTGGTGGCAATGCACGGCACTATAAGTGTGAGGGTAACCAGCGCTATAAATTTCTGTAGCGGTTCCATGGGAATGTCCATGATACCCGCTGTGCCGAAGTCCCGGCGGATGAAACCCATGATAAAGGCATAAGCGGTGTCGCCGGGCAACAACAGCCACCCGACGGTGAGGGGTTGCATGGCCCGCTCAATCCATTCCATTGTACCCGTTACCCTCAGCAGGCTCAGTAAAAACGCGCCGCCCAGAAAAATGGGAAATGCCTCTTTCAGGAACCCGAAGGTGCGGCTCCATGTTTTCAACAGCACGTTGCCTGCCCGGGGAAACCGCATGGTGGGTAGGTCCAGTAGGAGCGGCACTGATTGCCCGGGTATGATGCGCCCCAGAACAGTGCCGGCACCCAGTATGATGCACACGATCAGCAGGCAGTAAAGAAGCAGGTACCCCACTCCCAGGGTGCCGAGAATAGCCGCCACGAAAGCCAGCTGAGCCGAGCAGGGCACGGACAAGGCCAGTAGGAAAGTAGCGATACTTCTCTCCCGCTCCGAGGTCAGCATGCGGGTGGTAATGATGGCCATGGTGACGCAGCCGAACCCCAGTATCAGGGGTATAATCGCCTGGCCGTTCAAACCCAGGTAACTCATTACCCGGTCTGTCAATATGGCTATACGGGGCAAGTAACCCGAGTCCTCCAGCAGGGATAACACCAGGTAAAAGCCGGCCACCAGGGGAAACAATAACCCCAGCAGGTAAGTGACGGCCATAGTTAACAGGCCGAATTGGCCTGCCAGAATTGTTCCTACCGGTGAATCCAGATCAATGAACCCGGACAGGAAAGAACGTACCACGGGCTCGTAATACCCGGCCATAATGGTTTCCTCGGTAAAGCCTACCACCACCTGGGCAAGAAACACACCCACCAGTCCATAAATCAACCACAGGGTAAACAATAAAGCCGGGATACCCGTAACCGGGTTAATCAGCCAGTGACCCAGCCGGACGGCAAATGATGTGTCGCCGCCCCGTTCCACCAGCACGGCCGAAGCGGTTTCGTTCACCCGTTTTCTCCTGGCGGCGTAAATTGACTCCTTTTCCCGGCCCGGTTCCAACCCGTGGCGGGCGGACACTTCGGGGTCGCCCTCCAGTACAAGCAGGGCTTCGGCCCGGCTCAAGCCGGGGTAACGCGAAAGCTGTGACTCCACCACCGGATCGCACCGCCCGGGCCGGGCTTCGGCCAGTCTTTCTTTTAACCGGTCGACCCCTTTTCCGGTAACGGCCACCGCCGGCACCACAGGCACACCCAGGAGCCGTTCAAGTTCGCCCGCGTCAACTTCCAGGCCACGTGCTTGAAGCTCGTCCACCATGTTCAGGACAACCACCATAGGTACCCCGGCATCGGCCAGCTGGCAGGTGAGGAACAAGTCCCGGTACAAGTGTACCGCATCCACCACGTTTATAACCAGGTCCGCCGAAAGAACCTCGTCACGCGTGTGGGCTTCCTCCGGGGTAAAAGACGAAAGCCCGTACACTCCCGGGGTGTCCACCAGAAAATCACTGCCAAATCGCGAGCAAATGAATTCCATGGTGGTGCCGGGGAAATTGGATACATCGACGTATTGGCCGGTCAGCCGGTGAAAGTACACCGATTTGCCCACGTTGGGATTGCCCACCAGGACGATTTTTTTGTGATCACCTGTTTCCTGCAGCTTCATTTTCATTGTTATGATCCCTTGTTCACTGGTTGGATTATTATTAAGTGACAGTCAACTACCCGGAAAATACACCTTCTTTAGGTTTCGTGTTAATTTCCGGGTTGCGACT
>CBETWA010000043.1:0-20730 GCA_965539975.1 uncultured bacterium
CCGGAACAGGTATACCCTACAAGTAGTTTTCATCTTTCTACTGGTGCCGCAACGCAGCGGCATGGGGGTCTATAGCGTTTATTCTTTTACATGGAGTCGCCTGTTCCCTGTTCCGGTTCCGGCTCCGGTTCCGTTCCCTGTTGCGGTGTTTCGATATCTAAATCTTCCTCCCCGTCTTGCGGAGAGTTATCATTATCGTAACTGTTTTCACCGGTGCTGTTAACATTGGGCCCTTCGCTTGTTTTTTCAGTATGTGCTTCGTGTTCTTCGGTTCCGCTGCCGCCTGTTTCCTCCACATTATCTTCCAATTTGTCCTGGCCGGTAGGTTTGGTTTCATCGTTTATAGTGACAGGAAATTCGACAGGGGCCAGGTCTTCGTCCGCGGGCACAACCACGGGCGGGTTTGACAAACCCGTACCGACGGCGATAATACGCTTCACCGGGTGGTAAAAACTGCCCGGCAATTTTTCGGTTTTCTTTTCGCCGTCAACCCATACATACCTTACGGCCGCGGCTTTGAAGCCCTTTTTCCCCTCCTGTTTGACCACCTCTTCACCTGCTGCAAGGTTGGGGTCTTTTTCATACTGTATTTCAGGAACAATTTCTTCGGTTATCCAGCTATGAACTTCAACCTTCGGTGTTTTGTTCTTGTTTCCGTAAAGCTTTACTGTAAGTTTATTACCTTCAACCAAAGTTTTGATGTATATATAGAAATCGGTGTTATTCTGAAATTTGAAATCAATGGCGCCATAAACCACTGTCGCGTCGCGCCCGATGGGAACATAACCCACCGGCAGCGAGTGGTTGCTTCTTTCAGTTATCCTGAGGTTGGCCAACAAAACGGCGTTGTATAAAGTGGAAGATACCTGGCATACACCCCCGCCCACCCCTTGAACCAGTTCGTTGTTGATGATCACGCCGGCACTTTTATATCCCGCTTCGGAACTACGGGGACCAACCACCCGGTTAAAAGAAAACTCGTCTCCCGGTGCAATTAAAAGCCCGTCCAGTGCCGCCGCGGCCACTTTGATGTTGTACGTGCGCCCGGCCTGTGCGGCGTCAAAACTGGTACTATAACGGCTTATAAGACCGTTTATACCCATTGACTCAATATCACTGGTTGACCGGCGCGGCGTTACCGCCAGCACGGGGAGGTTTACTTCCACAATTCCCTCGTTTTGCCTGCTTATTTTACCGGTTATATCGGATTTCAATGCCGGGAAATCAATCCTCGTCCCCATCCGGCCGGGGACTATTGCAACACTGTCATCCGGCATTATTTTGAAACCGGCGTCAGATGGTTCCGTGATAATTTCGGCCGCCTGTTTGGATAGCTCGCTTTCAAATTTCCGGTCATTAACAATGAAGCTTGGCTCAATACGCAACCCGTGACGTTTAATATGCTGGCGCTCGCTAAAACGCTTGAAAATGGAACCCGTATTTCCGGCACTGCAGGCCTTGTTGAGCGCATCATCTACATCAAGTGTTATTCCAAGCTCTTTGGCTGTGGTTTGCATTTTGATGTCTTCATACACGATAACAATATTTGTTTCTTCCACTTTTGCAGCAAATTCATGCAGTTCATTTACTGCCTGCTCACGGGTAAGGCCGCTTAAATCCAGTGTTCCCACATAAACTCCGTCCACGATACCGTCACCCGCAAACGAAACCGTGTAAAGACCAAAAAAACACCCGGCCAGAAATAAGAAAGTTAAAATTAATCCCAGGGTTAATCTATACAACAGTCCTCCCTCCCAGCAAGAGAAGCTTGCCCATTCAGTTCCCTTTGTGCGCACCTTCCGGTATTTCTTGCCTATGTGCTTGCCGTATTTTGTGGCAAACATAATTTCCCGGTAGTACCAGAAAGGCGTGTATTGCTGGAAACAACAGTTTCGGCAATTGTTTACGGCATAATTGCCGCTAATTACAATACCGGGCCGGGGCAACGGTAAAAATATAAAGCTGGCCGTAAAAAGGAACGCCCAGCTGAAAAAAACTTAATATGTATGATATATTATTCTTCAATAATGAAGTCAATACCATCAATTTCTTCTACGCATGCATGTTTTACTTTTTCCCATTCCTCGTCATCAATTTCCACCATAATTTCATTGCCTTCCTCGTCACGGTCAAATCTAAGTATAAATGCTTCGCTTTTTCCTTCCTCATCATCAAGGGGCGCTAGCACAGCATACTTTTTATCTTCAACCCCCAACACTCCGAATACGACTACATCATATTCGTTGCCTTCTTCATCCACAATAGTAATAATATCGTCCAATTCGGGCAAAAAACCCACCTCTTTCCAAAAGATAGCGCTATTGTAACTAAAAAAACACCTGGTGTCAAGCTTGCAAAAAAGATTTTATTCTCTTGCACGCGCGTCAAGGTAACCCTGCAGTATTATTACCGCCGCCATTTTATCTATGACCCTGCGCCGTTTTTTTCTGCTGACATCGGCTTCAATTAAGAGCCGCTGGGCACTTACCGTGCTCAATCTTTCATCCCAGTTTTCCACCGGCAGTTTAAGCCGGTCCGCAACTAATTCGGCAAATTGCAACGCTTTTTGCGCTTGGGGCCCGCAGGAGCCGTCCATATTACGCGGTAGGCCGATCACAATTTTTTCTACACCGTATTTTTGCACAATGGCTTTAATTCTATCCAAATCTTCTTCAATGTCCTTGCCGCGGTTGATATTATCCAGCCCCTGGGCGGTCAGGCCAAGTTCATCGCTCACGGCCATTCCTATGTTTTTTTCGCCCAGGTCGAGCCCTAGGATGCGCAAAATTTGCCCCGCCTTTCCGGTTTTCAATTTATATCACTTTAATACAAAATTCGGGGCAGGCCGCTGCACAGTACCCGCAAAGCCGGCACAATCGATTGTTCACCTGTACTTTACCGTCAATTACCCGAAGCGCGCCTGCCGTGCATTTTTCAACACATTTACCGCATCCACGGCACCATTCTTCCACGTGCAGGCTTCTCGGTTTTCGCCCAATAGCATCTGCCAGCTCGGGTTCAGGCCGGTTGCCGGAAAATAACTGCACATTGTACAGTATTTCTTCCCTGGCCTGCATTCCCACCGCAACAGACGACAGTTCATCCAGCGAAAGGATAAATTCCATGGCCCGGCGCGCTTCCGGTATCAGGTGACCTCCCCCCAGGCATTTCATGCCGTATATTCCCTTACCCATTGCATAAGCCAGGGATATTGCATCCAGCATGTCCTGGAGGTTTCCGTCCTGGATGCCGATGCCGGCCATGTTAATAATGGGATGGATGACGTCTATTTCGGGTATGGACGCCGCGGCGCGCACCCCCGCAACAAAGTGTGTTGATATGCCCACCGCTTTAACCAGTCCCTTTTCCCTTGCTCCTAAAAGAAAATCCAGGGCCTCAATATGGCCCTTGATGGTAAAATAAGATTCCTGCTCGTGGAGTAGAAATATGTCAATGCAGTCGCGTTTCAATGCTCTCATGGCCCGGTAAAGGCTTCTTTCCATATCCTTTCCGGTGTGGGCGTACGATTTGGTTGCAATAATTACTTCACCGGTGTACCCGCGCAAAGCTTTTTCTATATAGGGGTAACACCCGTAAATCTCAGCGGTGTCAATGAAGTTAACTCCCATATCCAGGGCCATTCTTATAAGCCCGGCACCCTCGTGCAGGTCCATGTTTCTCTGCAACGGCCCTATGGTCAATGTTCCAAAACACAGTCTGGAAACAACAAGGCCGCTGCCGCCAAGTTTTCTGTACTGCAATTGCTTACCGTTAACCGTTGGCCAGGTATTTCTTGACCAATTCTTCAAGTAACTCGTCACGTTCCAGCTGGCGGATCAGGCTCCTGGCATTATTGTGGCTGGTGATATAGGCCGGGTCGCCCGATAGCAGGTAACCCACAAGCTGGTTAATGGGATTGTATCCCTTCTCTTTTAGCGCGTCGTAAACTTGGAGTAAAATTTCCCGGGCCTTGTTTTCTTCGGCCTGAACCTTGAACATGACAGTATGCTCGGTATTTTCCCCGGTCATGAGAAATACCCCCCCATGTGAATACCACTCCCGACCTGCACTATTACAGGGTATAATTTACTATATTATAACCGCAATCAACTATAATGAGAAGTAACCAAGTAAAAAGAAACCAGCTTGAAGTGAGACTTTTATTTAAAGCCTGTTTTTATCCCCCTTACTTTAAATCAAATGCTTTAGTTTTTAACCTGTTCTGCAACCAGTGAGTAAACCCTCTCCAGGGCTTTTTCCAGGCCCGACGGGTCTTTACCTCCTGCCTGGGCCATGTCCGGCCGCCCTCCTCCGCCCCCGCCAACCATGGGCGCGATTTCTTTTAACAGCTTGCCGGCATGTAGCCCTTTGCCCACCAGGTCTTTGCTGACGCCTGCCACCAAGCTTACCCGCCCGTTTTGGGCAGATGCGAGAACAATGATTCCGGAACCTATTTTATCCCTCAAAAGATCCACCATTGCCCGCAGGCTGTCCATGTCCGGGGCGTCAGAACGAGCCGACAGGACTTTGATTCCTTCAATTTCCCGTGTCCCGTCCAGCAGGCTCTGCACTTCGAAACGAGCCAGACGAGCCCTCAACATTTCTGTTTCCCGCTCGGCATCACGCAAATTTTGAGCAAGGGTTTCCACACGGCGCACCACTTCATGGGGGGCAGCCTTGACAACCCGCGCAATCATGTTCAACTGGTCCTCTTTGGCCTGGAAGTAGTCCATGGCTCCTTCACCGGTTACGGCTTCGATGCGGCGCAATCCCGAGCCAACGCTGCTCTCGCTGATCAGCTTGAAAATTCCTATTTCCGCCGTGGACTTGACATGGGTGCCGCCACACAGCTCGAGGCTGTAGTCACCCATTTTAACCAGTCTCACCATATCGCCGTACTTCTCGTCAAAAAGCGCCGCCGCGCCCATGGAACGAGCTTCATCCAGAGTGGTGAGCATGGTTTCCACGGGAAGGTTGTTTAAAATAGCTTCATTTACCTGCTTTTCTACCTGTTTGATTTCTTCCGGGGTAATGGCGTCATAGTGTGTAAAGTCAAAACGAAGCCGCTCCGGCGCCACCAGCGAGCCGGATTGGTGCACGTGTTCACCCAGCACCTGCCTCAAGGCCTTGTGTAGCAAGTGTGTTGCGGAGTGGTTACGGGCGATATTCATGCGCCGGCGCGCATCTACATTCACTTCCACCAGGTCATTTACGTTTATGGTACCGCTGAGCACCTTACCTTTGTGCAGGTGTAATCCCTCTATAGGCCGGGTTACCTCCTCGATAAACACCTCTGTACTTTCGGCGGAAATTGTGGCATGGTCGCTCAACTGCCCGCCGGATTCAGCGTAGCACGGGGTAATGTCCAGCACAATTTCCACTTCCTGCCCCGCTTCAGCACTTTCCACCTGTTTATCGTCTATGAAAATAGCTTTAATCCTGGCTTGACCCGAGAGGATATCGTACCCTGTAAAAACGGTTTCACCGGTCTGTTCCAGTATGGATTTCAGCCGGGCGGCTTTTTCGGACAGGTATTCCGTTTCCTGCCTTGCACTGCGGGCTTTTTGGCGCTGGCGTTCCATAGCGCTGGCGAAACCGGACTCGTCAACTGAAAGCCCGCTTTCCCCGGCGATTTCCATGGTCAGTTCCAAGGGAAACCCGTACGTGTCGTACAACCTGAATGCTTTTTCACCGTCGATGAAAGTTTTGCCGGCTTTTTTGGCTTCGTCTATTAACCGGTTTAACAGGTCCGTACCCTGGGCTAGGGTTTCCCCGAACCTTTCTTCTTCAATTTTAATTACACGGGAGATCATATCAGAATTTTGTACCAGTTCCGGGTACGCGTCTCCCATTTTTTCGATGACGGCGCCCGCCACCTTGTATAAAAAGGGTCCTTCCATTCCCAAAACACGCCCGAAACGCACAGCCCTTCTTAGCAGGCGTCTCAATACGTAACCCCGGCCCTCGTTTGAAGGCAATGCCCCGTCGGCAATGGCAAAGCTCAGGGCCCGCACGTGGTCGGCAATCACCTTGAGGGCCAGGTCCGCATCTTCACTGGTGCCGTAAAGTTTACCGGTAAGCTTGCCGGTGTAGTCCATTATGTCTTTAAGCAAATCGGTATCGAAGTTTGTTTTCACGTTTTGCAAAACCGAAGCCACCCGCTCCAGCCCCATGCCAGTGTCGATTCCCTTGCTTTTAAGCGGGGTATAGTTACCCTCTTCATCCCGGAAAAACTGAATGAACACAAGGTTCCATATCTCCAGGTAACGGTCACAGTCGCAACCCACCGCGCATTCCGGGGTTCCGCAACCCCTTTCCTCGCCTAGATCATAATAGATCTCGGAACACGGCCCGCAGGGTCCTACTCCAATTTCCCAAAAGTTGGTATCTTTGCCCATGCGCACTATGCGTTCTTTGGGTATTCCAACGTCCTTGTGCCAGATATCAAAGGCTTCGTCGTCATCGTGGTATATGCTGATCCATAGCTTGCCGGGTTCCAAGCCCAGCTCCCTGGTTACGAATTCCCAGGCCCAGGGAATGGCTTCTTTTTTAAAATAGTCGCCAAATGAAAAGTTTCCTAGCATTTCAAAGAATGTGTGGTGCCTGGCAGTGCGGCCCACCGAATCTATATCCGGAGTACGAAGGCATTTCTGGCAGGTTGTAACTCTTAATACGTCGGGTCTTGCTGCACCGGTAAAATACGGTTTGAAAGGAACCATGCCCGCCGCCGTCCATAAAATACTGGGATCGTTATGCGGTATCAGTGAAGAACTGGGGAGAATCTTGTGCCCCCTTTGCTCGAAGAATTTTAAAAACTTTTCCCTTATTTCTTTACCTTGCATAAAATGTTCCACCCCCAACTGTATTCAGCGAGCTTCGCGGATGGTATGCACCTTTAACCCACCCGTATTGAGATATAAAATTTTTAAATTAAAGGTAAATATTAAAAGCCTTCCTTCCCCTGCCAGGGACGGAAAGGCTCCGCGGTACCACCCTGCTTAACAGTGCGCAATACGGAAAGGCAACTGTTCGCTCTTTGGACTTTAACGCTGCCGGCGGCGGAATTTACCTCACTCACTCCGCATTTTACGGGAAACGGCCTTCAACTGTGAGGGACGGAAACTCGCACCACCCGTTTCCTCTCTGAAGACCCGCACCAGTTTACTCTTTTCCCAAAATTTTTCTTATGTAATTGCGCTATAATTATATAAAATCGCACGCCTCAATGTCAAGAATCGCCAGAATACTAATTACAGCGGCGCCGGTCCGGGCAGCAATCTGGACAAGGCGAATCGCAGTACCACCCGTAGTATTGCAGCTACCGGCACGGCCAAGATCAGTCCCGTCAACCCGTAAAGCTGTGTACCGGCAAGAAGAACCAGTATTACAAACAGCGGGTGTAAGCCAACACGGTTGCCGATAATCCTGGGGCCGATGATGGTGGATTCTATTTGCTGGATAACCAAAAACGCTATAACCACTTTCAAAACCATCCATTTGGATACAAGCATGGCCAGCGCCACCGCCGGAATGGCACCGATAAAGGGACCGAAATACGGGATGAGGTTTGTCAAACCGGCAAAAATGCCCAGCATCAGTGCAAACTCCATTTTCAACATGGCCATGGCCAACCCGGTTAAAATACCCGTAATAAGACTTACCAGCAGGTAGCTGCGGACAAAACTGTCAATTACTTTGCTGACTTCACTACCTAGCGCCAGAACATCCTCCCTGAATGAAGGGGGTATGATGGACACTACCCTTTCGGTGAACAATTCTATATCCTTTAACAGGTAAAAAGCAAAAATTGGCGCCAGTATGATATTGAAAATATAACCGGCCAGGCCCAGGATGGATCCTACCACACGTTCGGCTTGTTGAACCAAAATCGCTTCCAGCCAGATAATTCTTTCGTCGATTATCTTGCGCAGTGTCTCAGGTATTCCCGCCCTTGCGTACTCCAGTTGTATAGATGCGGTGAAGTCCTGTACCTGGCGCGTGTAACCCGGCACCTTGTCCACGATCTTGTAAAGCTGGGTAATAATGTGCGGCATGCCGTAAAGAAAAAGGCCCGCGACAACTATAAACATGGCCGTGTAAACCACTAAAATGGCGGGTGTTCTGGATAACCCCTTGCGTTCCACCGCGCGAACCATGGGATAAAGGAGGTAGGCAAGCACCACTGCCAGCAGCAGGGACAAAAAAATACCCCTTAAAAGATAAATAAAATACAAGACCAGTATGACCAGCGCTAAAACCGGTACTATACGGTAAAGATTTTTCAGGCGCAGCGGCAAGTATTCCACCACCATGCAAAAAGTGAGGATAGATATCCCCACTTTTTCAAGTTCTACCTCAGAAAACAATCTTAGATATGGGTATACCTGTTCCGGTCGAGCGATTTGCGGGAGCGCCGGTAACGGCACCCGGCGCAGCGAGGTTACGAAACCGGACGAGCGAACAGGACGTTCGCGAAAGCCTTCCCCGAACCAGGATGGTGAGTTTATGGCGGTCCGGTTTCGTCCGAAGCAAGCCGATAGTGCCGTCGGCGCGTGAGCATATGAGCGAGACGGAACAGGTATACCTACAAGTATTTTCATCTTTCTGATGGTGTAGCAACGCGGCATGGGGGTCTACACTGGTTAACGCCTTTTGCGAATCCAGCCATCCATGGTACGGGAAACTTCTTTCAACATTCTATTGGCCGACCGGCGTGGTTGCACGCGCCTCATCAGTTTCGCTTCCCGTAACGTTTCCCGTAACATGGCCGTCTTGCGCTGCGGGTTTTTTAGCATGGTCACCACTGCCGCCAGCAGGCTACCGGCTATCAACCCGCGCCAGAAGTTACCGGACATTTTTCCCATCACCCCAGTTTTTAAAGCAGGTATTCGTTCTGTGGATCCAAGGACACCAGGCTACCGTCTTCGGACACTTCGAAAATGCTAACCCCTTCTTTACTTAACCTGTATTCCACGCAGCAATCCCAGCAATAATACTGCTCAACTCCCACCTTACCGGTAGCCTTGCCTCCGCACACCGGGCAATGCAACTTATCGCCTCCCTGGCACTTCTATAGTTGCAGTATGCCCATTTTAGGTTGCGAAAATGCTTTACAGAATCTTTTCCGGAAATCCTTCTATGGTTCCGCCACCCAGGACGTAATCATCTTGGTAGAAAACCACGGCCTGTCCCGGTGTGATAGCCCGCTGGGGTGATGCAAAATCTACTCTTACACGGCCGTTTTCAACAGGTGATACAGTAGCCGGGGCTGGAACCGCATTGTACCTGATCTTTGCTTCCAC
The DNA here is from genome assembly GCA_965539975.1 of uncultured bacterium. Lineage (GTDB taxonomy): Bacteria > Bacillota > Desulfotomaculia > Desulfotomaculales > Desulfallaceae > CBETWA01. Next base: position 9,303 of record CBETWA010000043.1, read on the forward strand.
CTCCACCGGCCCCGCCAGCCTGTCGGTAAGGATAAAATTTAAATCGCCCGCCACCAGGCCGGTCCTGTTCAATGCCTCCGCAGGCCCCACAATTACCGCGTTGCGCCCCGGATCTATATCTACCACGTAAACCCTCTCACCGGTTGCCAAGCCCAGCCCGCGACGTTGCCCGATGGTATAGTAGGCTATCCCGTCGTGACGGCCGATTTCCCGGCCTTTCAGGTCTAAAAAAGGACCGGGTTTTATTTCCTCGCCTGCTTGCTCACGCAAAAAGTTCCGGTAATTGCCCGGTACAAAACAAATCTCCTGGCTCTCAGGTTTTTCAGCCACTTTCAACCCTAAGCGGGACGCCATTTGCCGCACTTCACCTTTGGTAAAATCCCCCAGGGGCATTAGGGTGCGGGAAAGCTGCTCCTGGTTCATGTTATATAAAAAGTAAGTCTGGTCTTTGCGCGTATCCCGGGCCCTTTGCAGTGTGTATCGCCCTAACTTCTCGTTGTATCTTATCCTGGCGTAATGCCCGGTAGCCAGGTAATCCGCCCCCAGTGCCACGGCTTTTTTCAGCAATGCTTGAAATTTAATTACCCTGTTGCATACCACGCACGGGTTCGGGGTACGCCCGGTCATATATTGCCGGCAAAAGTCTTTCACCACCGTTTTTCGAAAAAGGGAATGGAAATTGAGCACGTAATATGGAATTCCCAGCTTGCCCGCCACGGATCTGGCGTCTTCCACCGCTGCCAGTGAACAACAGCCAACGTAATCTCCGTTGACTTCGGTAATGGATGGATCCCAGATTTGCATGGTCACGCCCACCACATCGTAACCCTGTTCAAGTAAAAGAGCGGCGGTGACAGAACTGTCCACGCCGCCGCTCATGGCCACAACAACCATCTTTTTGCGGTTATTCACGATATCACCCGTGTTTTATTTCTTTTGCTTTTCTATGTAATCCTTGATTGCCGCGTGCAACGCGTCCGCCGCCAGGTTGGAACAGTGCATTTTTTTAGGAGGAAGCCCACCCAGCGCGTCGGCAACCGCTTTGTTGCTCAGTTGCAAGGCTTCTTTGATGGTCTTGCCCTTGGCCATTTCCGTTACCATACTGCTGGTAGCAATGGCCGCGCCGCAACCGAATGTTTTAAACTTGATGTCTGTAATTACACCGTTGTCAACTTTAAGGTAAATCTTCATAATATCCCCGCAGGTCGGGTTGCCTACTTGACCCACACCATCGGCGTCTGGAATCTCACCCACGTTGCGCGGGTTCTCAAAGTGATCCATTACTTTCTCGGAATACATATCCGGTTTCCTCCCCGTATTTTTTACACGTTACATAAAAGTTATTCCCGGTCACGCACAGCACCGTCTAAACCTGCCGGTGACAGGTGGTGCTTGCCTTGCATGCCGCGCAATCGCTTTCCATAACGAATTCCGTCTCCTGGTCCAGCGGCGACATGGCTCTAAGCCTTTCCACAATGGGGGGCATGACTTCCATGAAATAATCAATGTCTTCCTCGGTATTGTCCCTGCCCAGGGTAATACGAATGGAACCGTGAGCCAGTTCGTGGGGTATGCCCATAGAAAGCAACACGTGAGATGGCTCCAGCGAGCCGGAAGTGCAAGCCGAGCCACTGGAAGCCGCTATTCCCTTCATATCCAGGCTGAGCAGCATTGACTCGCCTTCAATAAATTCAAAGCAGAAACTGGCGTGATTAGGCAGGCGGTAAACAGGGTGACCGGTTAACCGAACGTGCGGTATTTTTTCCATGACCTGATTGATCAATTTGTCACGCAACCCGGCCAGGTATGTAGATTCTTTTTCCAAATCCTGCTTCGCCAGCTCACAGGCTTTTCCCAGACCCATGATGCCAGGCACGTTTTCGGTTCCGGCCCGGCGCAGTTTTTCCTGCGCGCCGCCGTGAAACAGTGTTTGTCTCCACCGGGTGCCCTTGCGGATGTAAAGCGCACCCACACCCTTGGGCCCGTATATTTTGTGCCCGCTTATGGAAAGCAAGTCTACTCCAAGTTCATTAACATCCACCGGTATCTTGCCAAAGCTTTGCACGGCATCGGTATGGAATATAATGCCACGCTCCTTGGCAACCGCCGCTAGTTCTTTGATGGGCTGAATGGTGCCAACTTCGTTATTGGCGTGCATAATAGATATTAAAATGGTTTTGTCGGTAATGGCGTTTTTAAGGTCCTCCACGCTAACGAGGCCGTACTTATCCACCGGTAAAATAGTAATGGTGAAACCCTGCCTGCCAAGCGCCTTTACGGTATTAAGCACAGCATGGTGCTCCACCGCCGATGTTATTATGTGGTTACCGCGGTTCTTGTTGGTCATAGCCACACCGTGGATTGCCATGTTATCGGATTCGGTTCCGCCGCTGTTGAAAACAATTTCAGACGGCTCGGCCCCTATGGCCCCGGCAACCTTTTCGCGCGCTTCCTCCAACGCCTTGCGAACCACCCGGCCGAAATAATGCAGACTGGTCGGGTTGCCGAAATTACCCGTGATGTACTTTTGCATCTCAGCCGCCACTTCCGGTCTTACAGGCGTAGTGGCACTATGGTCGAAATATACTCTGCGCAATTTGATGCTCCTCCTTGGTAAATATTTTGCTGAATTATTTTTCCTTAAGATTTTCCGCATCGCGCAACATATCGGCCAGACTGATGGAATCCATTACTTCAGCCAGTTTGTCCCTTACCCTGGCCCATACAGTGCGTGTGATACAAAACTCGGCGTTGTCGCATTCCGCAGGTTCAATTTCACTTACGCATTCCACCGGGGCAATTGGCCCTTCCATGGCCCTGATAATATCGCCCACGGTAATTTTATCCGGTTCCCTGGCCAGTATATACCCCCCCTGTGAACCGCGAACACTTTTTACAAGACCTGACTTGCGCAAAATGGCAATTAGCTGCTCCAGGTAATTCTCCGATATGTTTTGTCTTTCAGCAACTGTTTTTAGTGGTATGGGCTCTTCCCCAAAATGTTGGGCCAGGTCGAACATGGCCTTAAGCCCGTAATGCCCTCGCGTGGACAAGCGCAATCTTTTCACCTCTTTAATTCGCACTGAATCACTCGGAATTGATTCAAAAATATCTTAGCATTCCGATAGGTATTTGTCAATTAAGTCTTTGTAAAATGTTTTTGGGTTTTTCTTTTCATCCATTGTTCCCACAACAGCTTTTCCAGTTTTTGCTCCGATGGCTGATAAAAACTCTTGTTTAACATGTTGCCGGGTAGGTACTGTTGTTCCACCCAGTTATTATCGTAGTTATGCGGGTATTTGTAACCAATGCCGTGCCCGAGTATTTTCGCCCCGCTATAGCTGGCGTCCCGCAGGTGCACCGGCACCGGCGCGGCTTTTTCCACACGTACTGCTTCCAACGCCTTTTCAATGCCAACATATGTTGAATTGCTTTTGGGAGCCAGAGCCATGTAAACTGCGGCTTCGGCAAGTATTATCCTGGCTTCGGGCATACCGATCATTTGAACGGCCTGCGCAGCGGAGGTCGCCACCACAAGTGCCTGCGGGTCAGCAAGACCTATATCCTCAGCGGCCAGGATCATGATCCGGCGGGCGATAAACACCGGGTCATCCCCGGCATGCAGTAGCCTGGCCAGCCAGTACAGGGTGGCCTGGGGGTCGGAACCGCGCATGCTCTTAATAAATGCCGATATTACATCATAATGTTCATCTTCTCTGTCAAACTGGATCACCCTGTTCTGGCAAACATTTTTTACCGTTTCCATGGTTACATGACGTACACCGTCCTCGCCGGGTGCAGTGGTTAGCACGGCCAGTTCAAGGACATTCAACGCCGCCCTGGCGTCACCGTTAGCAAAACCCGCAATGGACTCCAAAACACCTTTTTCAATTTTTACACGATAGTTCCCCAGGCCGCGTTCAGAGTCGTCCAGCGCCCTTTGCAAAATACGGATCACTGCACGGTTGGATAATGGTTCCAGGCGATACAACAGTGACCTTGACAGTAAAGGCCTGTTGACGGCAAACATGGGGTTTTCCGTTGTGGAACCCACCAAAACAACCGTACCGTCTTCCACGAAGGGCAGCAGCGCATCCTGCTGGGCCTTGTTGAACCTGTGAATCTCGTCTATGAAAAGTACGGTGCGCCGGCCGTATAACGCCAGGCGGTCTTTCGCCTGCTCAACCACATTGCGGATATCGGCCACACCAGCCATTACAGCGTTGATTTTTTCAAAATGAGCGCTTGTCATAGAGGCGATAATGTGGGCCAGGGTTGTTTTGCCCGTGCCCGGAGGACCGAAAAATATTACTGATTGCAAGCCGTCGCCGGTTATAAGTTGTCTTAAAGGGCGCTTGGGACCCACCAGGCTGGTTTGTTCCTCGAACTCGTCCAGCGTGCGTGGCCGCATCCGTACAGCCAAGGGGGCATTTTTTTTCATTTTTTTTTCGGCGGCCTTCCGAAACATGTCTTCCATATAGCCAATCACCTGCCACAGGTACCAAAAAACCAGGAACTGAATAGTTCCTGGTTTTGAAAATCGATAAATGTAAATTATTAAGCAACATATTTGTCCAGCAAGGACTGTAGTTCTTTTTTGGTCCGGAAACCGACTATTCTTTCAACTTCCTTACCGTCTTTGAAAATAATCAGCGTAGGGATGCTTACTATCCCAAAATTCGAAGGAATTGTCTTGTTTTCATCAACATTGAATTTAGCCACCGCTACTTTACCGGCGTAATCTTTGGCCACTTCTTCGATAACTGGAGCAATCATTTTACAGGGGCCGCACCACTCTGCCCAAAAATCCACAAGAACCGGAGTCTTGGCGTTATCAATAAACTGTTGAAAATTTGCCTCACCAAGAATGTTAATGTTTTCGCCGGCCACGATAACCCTCCCCTTTCAACGGAAAATGTGTTACTGCCAACTAATGCTGTGATAACTGTAGACCGAAAATTATAACCCTGCAAAGCATTTTTCTTATAGCATATCCACTTTTATATAATATCCGCATAGATAATAAATGTCAATTCACCTGTCGGAAAAAACACCTAGATCAAGCAACTTGTCCACCACATACCCGGCCAGAAAAAACCCGGCCACCGGTGGCACGTACGATATACTGCCAGGAACTGCCCTTTCCCCGGGAACAGGCGAAAATTCGTGAGAAACCGGTTTTGCAACAGAATAAACCACCGGGATATCTTCGTTAATACCTGCAATACGAAGTTTTTTACGAACCACGCGGGCCAACGGGCATACCGATGTATTCCATATACTGTCAATCCGGAATTTGGTGGGATCCAAGTTATTTCCGGCACCCATGGCCGATACTATACGTATCCTGCGACGGGCGCATTCAACCAGTAGCGCCACCTTGTTCTCCACGTCGTCTATGGCGTCTACCACAAAATCCAGGTTATGGTCCAACATGCTTGACGCGACGCCCGGTGAAAACTTTTCCTGCCTGGTTTCAACTATTATGTTTGGGTTAATGCTGCGCAGGCGCTCCTCCATAACACCCGTTTTGCTGCGTCCCACCGTGTCATACAGGGCGTGTAACTGGCGGTTTATGTTGGAAAGAGCAACGGTATCATGATCCACCAGGTACAGCGAGCCCACCCCGGCGCGTGCCAGCGCTTCAGCGGCATATGAACCAACGCCGCCCAGTCCGAAAACGGCTACCCGGGACAAGGTAAGTTTTTCCAGCCTGGATTTGCCGATTAACATTTCTGTTCTTGTAAATAGAGAAGACATGAATTGTACACCAGCCAGGTAATAAAGTATTCTAAAAAACAATTTCCAGTGTACACACCTTTTACAGGTTGTCACTGGAAGCTAAATATCTTTAACCATCCTCTTTTGACCCCATGGTGCCGTGAACCCCCAGAGTTTCTCGAACCTGTTCTCAACAGGTGGGTGCCCTCCTGAAAGATTCCTGTTTCCTTTGCCTTCCGGCAAAGGTATACATTCCCCGTTCAGAGCCCGGGCTCCCTTTAAATAGGTGTTGGCTCAAAACTTCAAGGCGGCCCACGAACACCCCAGGGTGTTTCGTTCCTTGTAGGTAATATGTTAACACATAGCAATGCCGTGTTGCAAGTTCATATAGCTGTTCTCGTTTAAAAATTTTAATTTTATTCAAACTAAATTTTAACATTATTCACGAGACTTTAACCTGCTCCTAATATCCAGTTTGATATGCAGTTCCTTGAGCTGTTTTTCATCCACTTCGTCCGGTGCCATGGTCATCAGGTCGGTGGCGCTTTGGGTTTTGGGGAAGGGTATCACGTCCCGGATTGTCTTTTTGCGCGCCAGCAACATCAGCAACCGGTCAAAACCGAAGGCAATTCCCCCGTGGGGCGGAGTGCCATACTCAAAAGCTTCCAGCATAAAGCCGAATTTGTCCTTCACTTCTTCCTCTTTCAGGCCCAGTGCGTTGAACATCATTTCCTGAACTTCGCGCCTGTGAATCCTTATGCTACCGCCGCCAATCTCTGTTCCGTTCAATACCATATCGTACGCCATGGCGCGTACCTTGCCGGGTTCGGTTGCCAGCAGGGGTATGTCTTCTTCCACTGGGGATGTGAAGGGGTGATGCATTGCCACCCAGCGTTTTTCCTCGTCATCGTACTCCAGCAGGGGAAAATCGGTTATCCACAGGAAATCAAACCTGTCATCCGGAATCATCCCAAGGCGTTCCGCCAAGTGCAACCTTAATGCACCGAGGGAAGCGGCCACAACCTCCGGGCTGTCGGCCACAAACAATAGCAGGTCGCCCTCGCGGGCTTCAAACCTTTCTTTAATGGTTACCAGCTCTTCTTCGGAAAAGAACTTGGCAATGGGGGATTTTACCCCTTCAGAGGTAATGATCATGTAAGCAAGGCCCTTTGCCCGGTATATCGCGGCAAATTTGGTCAGGTCGTCGATATCTTTACGGCTGAACGTACCGCAACCCGTGGCGTTGACGCCTCTTACCAACCCCCCCGCTTCCACCGCTGAAGCAAACACCTTGAATCCGCATCCGGCCGCCACATCCGATATGTCCTTAATTTCCATGCCGAAACGGGTGTCGGGTTTGTCGCTGCCGAACCTGTCTATGGCCTCCCGGTAAGTCAAGCGGGTGAACGGCGTTTTTACTGTAAGACCTATTGTTTCCTGGCAAAGTTCGGCAATCATCTGCTCCATCAGTGAAATGATATCATCCACGTCGACAAATGACATTTCTATGTCCACCTGGGTGAACTCCGGTTGCCGGTCTGCACGCAGGTCTTCGTCCCTGAAACACCTGGCAATCTGGTAGTACCTGTCCATGCCGGCCACCATTAGAATTTGCTTGAAAAGCTGTGGGGACTGGGGTAACGCGTAAAAACGCCCGGGATTGACACGGCTGGGCACAAGGTAATCCCTGGCACCCTCGGGAGTGCTGCGTGTTAATATGGGGGTTTCAATCTCCAGGAAGCCGTGCCGGTCAAGGAAGTTCCTTATTGATTTGGCCGCCTTGTGCCTGAGTATAATCGAACGCTGCATTTCCGGCCGGCGCAGGTCCAGGTAGCGGTAGCGCAGGCGCAGGTTCTCGTCCACATCAATCCCGTCTTCAATATAAAAAGGAGGTGTCTTAGCACGGTTTAAAACACGCAGCTCTTCAGCAACTACTTCAATTTCACCGGTGGCCAGGTTGGGGTTGACAGTGCCCTCCGGCCTTAGGGAAACCTTGCCCGTAATCGCCAGCACGTATTCGCTGCGCACTTCTTCGGCCTTGGCAAACGATTGCTCGCTGATGTCGGGCCTGACCACCACCTGGATGATTCCCGTGCGGTCCCTGAGGTCTATAAATATTAACCCGCCATGATCACGACGGGTGTCGACCCAACCCATCAGGGTGACGGTTTGACCGTCGTTCGTGGCGGTTAACTCCCCGCAATAGTGGGTTCTTTTGATTCCGGACATGGATTCGGACATGTGTGTACCTCCTGTTCATCAATCCCGGTTCTCTGTTAAAAGGTCCTCCAGTTTATTCTTTTTTTATGGCGTTTATTACATCCGAGAGGGCGATTTCTTTTTGTTCGCCCGCCGTCATGTCCCGCATTACCACGCTGCCGCGTTTAAGTTCCTCTTCTCCGGCGATTATAGTATATGAAACGCCCAGCTTGCCGGCATATTTCATCTGGGCTTTTAGGCTCCGGCCCTGGTAATCCATGTCCGCGGAAATACCGGCAGACCTGAGGGAAGCCAGCAGCTTAAAACCTTCCCTTGTTGCCTGTTCTCCGGCAACCGCGACAAATACTTCGGGTACCTGCCCGGCATCCGGCACAAATCCTTTTTCGTCCAATGACAGGATGATCCTTTCCAGACCCAGAGCAAACCCGATTCCGGGGGTCGGAGATCCACCCACCGCCTCGATGAGCCCGTTATAGCGCCCTCCTGCCCCAATGGAACTCTGGGCTCCTATGTTTGGCGCCATTATTTCAAAGGCGGTATGGGTATAATAGTCGAGGCCCCGCACCAAGCGGCTGTTCACGACAAATGCAACTCCCAGGTCCCGCAGGAACTGTTGTACCCGGACGAAGTGATGGCGGCATTCCTGGCAAAGGCAATCCAGGGTGGTTGGAGCATTTTGGGCCAAATCGCTACACCGTTTTGACTTGCAATCCAGTATTCTTAACGGGTTGCGGTGATACCTGCCCTGGCAGTTGGGACACAGGTCCTTAAGAAGGGGTTCAAAAAACTCCAGCAAGCCCTGCCGCATTAACGGCCGGCAATTTGGGCATCCCACGCTATTCACATGCAGTTCCAGGTCGCCAAGGCCCAAGCGCTGGTAAAAATCCATGGCCATGGCCATTACTTCGGCGTCCACGGCCGGGTGGCGCGACCCGAGCACTTCAACGCCGAACTGGTGAAACTGCCTGTAGCGGCCGGCTTGCGGCCGGTCATACCTGAACATAGGCCCGATGTAATAAAGTTTTACCGGTTGCGGGCCCGCGTAGAGCTTGTTTTCCAGGTATGCCCTCACCACAGGGGCGGTCCCTTCCGGGCGCAGGGTGATGCTCCTGTCACCACGATCGCGGAAAGTATACATTTCTTTCTCCACAATGTCTGTGTCCTCTCCCACACCGCGTATGAACAGTTCGGTGTGCTCGAATATGGGGATGCGGATTTCCCTGTAACCGTACTCCCGGGCAATTTCTGCAGCCTTTCGCTCAATATATTGCCACTTTTCCACCTGGCCTGGAAGTATATCGGCGGTTCCCCGCGGGCGTGTCGTCAACATAGGCCTGTCCCCCTTTTTTGACAACAGAAAACTCCCGTTACCTGCAACCGGTACGGGAGAGCAGACATCCAGCGCCTGCAAGCTTAACACCTGAACCCAATTTTATGTAATATTGCATCGTTTGTCAACATCATACGGGAACAAGGTTTGTTACCCAAACCGGTAAAATGATATAATGCCGGAGAGGTGATATTTAAATGATTACCAAGGAACTACTGGAAAGAATCAATTACCTGGCCCGGAAGGACCGTTACGAGGGGTTGACCGCAAAAGAAAAGGAAGAGCAGCAAAAATTGCGCCGGCAGTACCTGGACGGCATAAAAAAACAGGTGGTCGACGCCCTGGAGGGCGCCGGTTACACCCGCAGGCATAAATACAGTTGTAGTTGTAAACACTGCAAGCCAATTAAACACTAAACGCCCAGTTCCAGCACCCAGGTGCGAAGAACCTTGCGGTCCACGCTTCCTTCCGGTGTCCTGGGGATCGAATCCTTGATATCGAATTCCCTTGGTGCGGCATGCGCGGCCAACCCGGTCTTAACGTGATTGCGCAGTTCCTGTGCAAGCTCGGGGCTCCACCGGTAGCCATGGTTTAACACTATATAAGCTTTAACGATTTCCCCTCTTAACTTGTCCGGTTTTCCCACCACACCGGCATCCCTTACCGCCGGGTGTTCACGCAGTTTTTCTTCCACTTCCCACGGGCCCACCCGTTCTCCCGCGGTATTAATCACTCCGTCCACCCGGCCCTGGAAGTAGAAGTACCCGTCATCATCCACGTATGCCGCGTCACCGGAAATGAACCAGGGCTTCAACCTGAAATATTCATCGTATTTTTCCCTGTTGTTCCACACACCCCTAGCCATGGCCGGCCAGCCCGCTTTTACGGCCAGGTTACCGATGCGGTATGGTGGCAGCACATTTCCCAGGTCGTCAACTATCGCCGCCGTTAAACCCGGTACCGGTTTACCGATGGAACCCATCTTTATATCCAAACACCTGAAGTTACAGATCATGTTCATGCCGGTTTCACTCATCCACCAGGTATCATAAATAGGAATACCGAAAGTGTCCAGGCTCCATTGCATTACATCGTCCGTTAGCGGCTCGCCCACGCTCATTATGTGGCGTACCCGGCTAAGGTCGTACTTTCCGTATACCTCTTTCCCGGCGGCAATGATCATGCGGAAGGCAGTGGGGGCGCTGTACCAGATGCTGACCCGGTACTCTTCCAGTGCCCGGCACCAGTTTTCGGCATCAAAACGCCCACCCTTGACCAGAACCGGTACACCGTGCAGCCATGGCGCCAAAAAACCATAAGCAATTCCTGTTATCCAGCCCGGATCGGCTGTACACCAGTACACGTCGTCCTCTTTCAGGTCGTGCACCCACGAGGCAGTAATCCAAAGGCCCGGCATGCACCCGTGAACGTGCACAAGACCCTTGGGCCGCCCGTCGGCCCCTGCAGCGTACAGTATAAACAACGGGTGTTCCTTGTCCAGCATCAAACATTCAGACACAGGTTCAGCTGATTTCATTTCGCCGTGCCAGTCAAGGGTGCTTTCGTTAGCCGGTCCATCCGTAATAAAAATTTTCTTCAAGTCGGGTAAATCTTTTACAGGAACGCGCGACAGAAGTTCAGAATTTGTCACCAGCGCAATTGCTCCGCTGTCACCCAGCCTGTCTCGCAAAGCGTCTTCCATGAACGCTTCAAATAGCGGCACCACTATAACTCCCGCAGCAGCTGCGCCAAGAAAACTGATATACAACTCCGGGCTACGTGGCAAGAAAATGGCAAGACGGTCGCCCGGGTGCAACCCGTGTTTTTTCAACACCCCGGTGAACCTGGATACTTTTTCTTTTAATTGTTTAAATGTATAACTTTCACGCCTGCCGCCGGAGTCGTAATAAAGCGCCACGCGCTCGCCAAGCCCGCGGTCAATATTGCGGTCGAGCACCCATTCCGATATGTTTACTTTATTGGCGCCTGCGTAAAATTCCTGTTCCAGGGCTTCAAAACTGAAATTTGCGCAATTTTTTTCATAATTCTGCAAATTGTGATTTCCCGGAATTACCTTTATTATCTTTCTTTCGTTCACGTGGTTACCTGGTTCAAAAAACTTAACTGTTTTTAAAAAACAGCCAAGCGGCCTCCCCA
>CBETWA010000044.1:0-18567 GCA_965539975.1 uncultured bacterium
AAATGGTTAAGAATGGTAAAGTAAAGTTATGTGTTTCGCAGCTGCTTAAACCTCCTTCCTGCATTGGCGGAGTATTACTCGGCCCGGTGCTCTCCCCGTTACTAAAGACAATATATGTTTTTTCAATTACAGAAGTGATGTATTGCAGCGATGTATTGCGCCCACTACCGTTTACAATTCACGTTGCTGACTAGATTTACATATGATAAACTGCTAGATTACTTTGACCTGGTTTAGAGTGTGAATTGAACATGAATAAAGTAATCCATGTAACCACCATAGGCATAACCGCTTACCGTGCCCTGCTGGCGCAATGCAGTTATTTCCGCAAGTGCGGCCTAAAAGTGGGTTTTGTGTTTAGCCCGTCGCCCGAGGGGGAAAAGTTGCGCCGGCTGGGCTACCCGGTCCAGGAGATTTACATTCCCAGAACCATTAACCCCTGGGCCGATGCACTGGCTGTGATCAAAATGCGCAACTATTTTCGGCGCGCCCGGCCGGATATAGTGCACACCCATACTTCTAAAGCCGGCGTAGTGGGCCGGCTGGCGGCAAGGATGGCAGGTGTGCCCCATGTATTTCACACTGTGCACGGCTTTCCGTTTCACGCGGGAATGTCCCGGGGCAAATACCTGGTTTACCGGCAGATTGAAAAATGGCTGGGCAGGTATACCGACGTAATGCTGTCCCAAAGCGCCGAGGATGTCAATACAGCCGCCGAAGTGGGAATACGGCCCGGCCGCCGGGGCGGCTTGGTGCACATTGGAAACGGGATTGACCTGGAAGAATTCAACCCGGCAAAATACTCAGCCAGTCAATTAGCTGAAATCAAGACCGCGCTAGATATAGACCCAACCGTACCCGTGGTGACCATGATCGGCCGCATTAAACGGGAAAAGGGATACCACGACCTGGTAAAAGCATTGTACCTAATCAGAGAACTACCCTGGCATGCTTTGTTTATCGGACCGGACGAGGGATTTCTGGGCGAGCTGGTAAAGCAGGTGGACAATTACCAGCTCCGGGAGCGGATCAGCATACTGGGTATGCGCGGCGATATCACTAATTTACTGGCTGCTTCGGATATCTACGTGCTTCCCTCCTACCGTGAAGGCCTGCCCCGCTCGTTAATTGAAGCCCAGGCCATGGCCCTGCCATGCCTGGCCACCGGCATCAGGGGCTGCAGGGAAGTAATTGAAGAAGGTGTAACCGGGTTTCTTTTTCCGCCGGGAGACCACCTTTTGCTGGCCGGGTTATTGAGAAAATTGTTACTGGATGACGAGCTGCGCCACAGGATGGGGCGGGCGGGCCGTAAACGGGCGAAAAGGTATTTCGACGAAGGTGAAGTGGCTAAAAAGGTGATGGCCCTTTATGAAGAAACACTCGGGCTAACAACGGGGCTTAATTAAGTAAATCAACCCTGAAAAGGTGATTTTTTTCTGATGAAGATTTGGCTGGTATTAATAGCGCTGGTTGTGTCGGCCGGGGTATGCATATGGGTGTGCTGCTTTTCCTGGCCCCACCTGGCCAGGTTTCTGCTGGTGGATGATCCATTGGAACGGGCCGGCGTTGTGGTGGCCCTGGGCGGGGGCTCCGAGAGAGCGGTGCACGCGGCCCGGATTTACCTGAATGGCTTGGCGCCCCGCATAATCATGACCGGGTGTGGTTCTTCAGCCGGTAAAATGGCCCAACAGGCTTGTGAACTAGGTGTGGATTACCGGGACATTATCATTGAAGACAAAGCGGAAAGCACATATGAAAACGCCGTTTATACCAGGCAAATAATCCAGAACGCGGGCTACCGGTCGGCCATAATTGTGACCTCCCCTTATCATACCAGGCGTACCAAGCTGGTATTTGACCGGGTATTCAAAGATACAGGCGTCAAGCTGCAGTACAGCGCCGCGCCCGGTTCGGGTTTCAACATAGACGGCAGTTGTTCCGCACCTGGTGACCGGCGGCTGGTGTGCCGGGAATACATCAAGCTGGTGTATTACTGGTTCAGGTACTGGTAAGTGGCGGGTTAAAAATACTGGTGACCGGCCACCAAATTTAAATATGGCGGTGTATGGAAAGTGGGGAGTTTTCAGGTTCTTGACATGTGGGAACGGCCACAGTGGGCAGCGAAAGTGGACCGCTTGAAAAATCCTGTTCCCGACATTCATTACCGGCCGGAGTACTGCGCGCTGTTCAGGGATTCCGGCGAGCCGCGGCTTTTTGAGTATAGAGAGGGAAACAGTACCATTTATTACCCCTTTCTACTCAGGAAAATTAACCTGATCCCGGGGCTGGAAGAATTACTGGACCAGGAGGAGTTGTACGATATTACCAGCCCGTACGGGTACGGGGGGCCGCTGGCGGAAGGCGCGCCCAGCAACAGCACGTGGCTTAACTTTTATAACTGTTTTGCGGAGTACTGCAAGCAGCAAAATATAATTACCGAGTTTATTCGTTTTCACCCCTTGCTGGGCAATCACCGGCCGCTTTCCGGCGTTATACCGGTGGAAAGGGTTTCCTCGGTGGTTGTTCTCAACCTGAATCAATCCAAAGAAAAAATATGGGCCGGGTATGCCCGGAACAACCGCAAAAATATCAACAAAGCCCTGCGGGAAGGCGTAGGCGTGTTGATTGAAGAAACGCCCAGGCATTTTGAAGATTTTATGCATATCTACCGGCACACTCTGGAGCGGAACCAGGCAGATAAATTCTACTACTTTGACCACCGTTTTTTTCAGCAAATTCACCGTGAACTGCAGGGGCATTTTATTTACGCGCACGCGTACAAGGGGAGCCGGATTATATCAAGCGAGTTGCTGCTTTTTAACGATACCTATTTGCACTCCTACCTTGGGGGGACACTGGAGCAGTTTTTCCCCTTGCGTCCCAACAACCTGTTAAAACACGAAGTGGCCATGTGGGCGCAAAGCAGGGGCATCAAGTATTTTGTGCTGGGCGGCGGCCGCAGTGATAATGACGGCATTTTTCGCTACAAGCGTTCCTTTGCCCCTGGCGGAGTACACGATTATTACGTGGGCAAACAAGTGCACAATAAAGCAGTGGCGGAAAAATTAGCCAAGCTTGCTGCTGGCTCCAATAAAACAACAGAAGGGTTTTTCCCGGCTTACCGGAGGTGCCAATAGTGGCGATAACAAATACCAACCAGTTTTTTAAACGGTTATTTGATTTAACATGCAGTATATTTCTTCTGTTAATACTGAGCCCGCTTTTTGTCCTTATTGCCCTGGCGATAAAAATCACTTCCCCCGGAGAAGTTTTTTTCAAGCAGCAGCGGTTGGGATTGAACGGCAAGATTTTCTGGATGTATAAATTTCGGAGCATGATTCCCAATGCTGTTAACATTGGTGCCGGTATGTTTGTGGAAAAGGATGACCCTAGGATTACACCGGTGGGAAAGCTGCTCCGGAAGACCAGTTTGGACGAATTACCTCAATTACTGAACATCATACGGGGTGAAATGAGCCTGGTGGGGCCGCGACCGGCGCCCCTGCACCACCTGGACAAATACGATGCCCGGCAGAGGAAGAGGCTGGCGGTAAAACCAGGTATTACCGGGTGGGCGCAAGTAAGGGGCCGGCTGGCCCTGTACTGGCCGGAACGCATTGAACTGGATCTATGGTATATTGAAAATTATTCCTTTTGGCTTGACCTGCGGATCCTGGCGGAAACGGTCCTGGTGGTGTTTTCACGCCGGGGTGGAACGGCCCGGGAGGACCGGAGGGAAGTAGACCCGTTCATGAAAATCGATAATCAAAAGTCAAATGAATAACCACATTTGGCTTGCCTTTCACGAATGGCTTGGAGG
Organism: uncultured bacterium; assembly: GCA_965539975.1. GTDB lineage: Bacteria > Bacillota > Desulfotomaculia > Desulfotomaculales > Desulfallaceae > CBETWA01. The sequence continues at coordinate 3,821 of CBETWA010000044.1, forward strand.
AATACGGGATGAGATTGCGGGGACGCACTGTGCTGGTGACAGGAGGGGCCGGTTTCTTGGGTACTCACCTGTGTAAAAAGCTTGTTGCCGAAGGGGCCGCGGTTAAATCCCTGGACCTGTGCCCGGGGACGGCAAGTGCCGGTTTTGCCGCCCCTTTGGCGGGGTGGGAATTGCTGCAGTGTGACGTGTCCAGTTCGCGCCAGGTAATGGATGCCGCCGCCGGCGTGGATACCATTGTGCACCTGGCTTTTCCCATGGTGTTACGCCGGCGCTTTGCCGACGCCCGGGCGGTGGCGGGTATCATGGCCGGCTTGGTCAACTTGATCAACGCAGCCCTGAAAAACAACGCGCTGTTGATTTATATTTCGTCCATAGCGGTCTACGGCAACGGCCGTTACGTACCCATTGACGAAGATCACCCCACAGAACCTGTATTAATTCATGGTGCCGTAAAGCTGGCCGGCGAGCATATTTGCCGGGTAATGGCGGCAAGTGACGGTCTTAGGCCGGTTATTTTGCGGGTAGCGGACATATACGGGCCGGGAAATGCCCGCGTCAGCGTGCCAATCCGGTTTTTGCTGCAAGCTATGTGTAACCAACCGGTTACCGTTTACGGCGACGGCTCGGACGCTCGAACCTACACTTATGTAAGCGATTTTACGGAAGCGGTGGTTTTAAGCATGACCATTCCGGAAGCGGTGGGCGGTATTTATAACATCGGGGGTGACCAGTGCATATCCATGCTGGAGCTGGCTGAAGCTGTCCGGGAGGTAACCGGCGGCACCTGCCCGGTGTCCCGCGTGGAGCGGCCCGGCTCGGGCCGCAAGCTGCACATCAGCAACCGGAAAGCAAAGGAAGTGCTTGGTTTTAAACCTGCTGTCGGAATTACCGAGGGGTTGACACTGACTTACCGGTGGATTAAGGATCACCCGGGTTTTTATAAGGAGCGAGATTGGAATTACCCGGAAAATACCCATGGATTTGGGTATACCTGTTCCGGTCGAGCGATTTGCGGGAGCGCCGGTAACGGCACCCGGCGCAGCGAGGTTACGAAACCGGACGAGCGAACAGGACGTTCGCGAGAGCCATAACCGAACCAGGACGGTGAGTTTATGGCGGTCCGGTTTCGTCCGAAGCAAGCCGTTGGTGCCGTCGGCGCGGGAGCATATGAGCGAGACGGAACAGGTATACCCGCATGTACCGGTGCCTCAATGCGGCATGGGGGCCTACCCGGAAAATACTTTTTAGTTTTTGCATCTCGCGAGCGACCAGAGGACAAAAAAGGAAAACATAAATTTTCTCCAGCCCCGTATATTATTGTAGAATTAATTGTTTATATGTCCGGTAATTGTAAACAATTAACTATGACTATTGCCGGTAGCCGGTTGGTGGATTCCGGAGGGAGGACTGCAATTTGTACGCGTTTATTGCCGTTGGCATATTGTTGTTTCTGGTTTGGTTATTTATTTATTTTAAATATTTTAAGAAAACCCCTGACGATACCGCCGTTTCGGGGGACGGGCAAGTTGCCGGCGGGAAAAAATATTACTCGGTGGCTCCCTGGGGTAACGACAATAACAGCGGTGGTATGGACGATCCCTGGCATACCCTGCAGTATTCTGTAAACCGGTTGGGTCCTGGTGACACGTTGTTAATCAGGGGGGGCACATACCGGGAGTACGTAACCATGAAACAATCTGGTACACCGGGTGATCCCATTGTGATACGGGTCTTTCAGGGAGAAGAAGCGGTAATAGACGGTGACGGTGTGGAATGGAAATATGGTTTCAACTTGGAACCCGGTGTTTCCTACGTTAACCTGTCCGGATTAAAGGTAAAGAATTTTGCTGCCTGCGGCCTCGCCCTTTGGGGTGAAAACAAGGAGGTCAGGTTAAGTGATTTGCAGGTATGCAATTGCGGAACGGGGCTGCGCGTTATCTCCGCCACCGGTTTAGTGGTGGAGGGATGCGGTTTTTATAACAACAACGCCGGGTTGGTTATTTCCCCGGGACCGGTTGTCCAAGCGCGCATCGAACGCACCTGCTCAGTGGGCAGCGAGAGTCCAGGCATGCCGGACGGTTTTATACTGGACAGCGGAACAGATATTGTCATTGAAAAATGCCGCGCCGAGTCCAATGCCGGAAACGGTTTCAACTGCCAGACATCAAAAACAGTTATTGTGTCCAGTGTTGCCAAGGCAAATGGTGCGTATGGTATTAAATGCGGCGGTGAGTATGAACTGGTCAACTGTATCATGGACAGCAACGGGCTGGCCGGTGTTTATTTAAACCGCAGCGGCAGGTACGAATTGTATAATAACCTGGTGGTCAAGTGTGGTTATAAGGGTGACTATGGTTTAGTTGCCGCTTGCGAGGCTAGCCCCTCCACCCTGCGGGTTACCATGGTCAATAATATCTTTGCTTACAATTACGGCGGTGTTTATCTCTCCGGTGCGGCGGTACTGGAAAAGGAAGATCACAACATTTTCTGGAGCCGTGAGGATGCCGAGATTTCAACCAGCAACTATAGTTACAGCAGGGGCGAAATCAATGGGCTGGTGTGGTTTAAGGAAACTGGCCGGGGAGAGCACAGCTTTTGTCGCGATCCCATGTTTGTTGACCCGGACAGCCATGATTACCGGCTGGCTAAAAACAGCCCGGCCATAGACCGGGGATTGGGGGAAGGCGCGCCTTCCGAGGACGTCAACGGCAGTACCCGCCCCCGGGGAAAGGGATACGACATTGGACCCTACGAGTCCGCCGAGGGCAGCATTGTCCCACCTTCTGCCGAAGTCACCAATTGCCCGGCTTATTCCACGGATGTTTCCGACTCCTTGAAATTTGCTGTCGGGTGGGATGGTTTTGCCCCCAGTGGCAAAGTGACGGCTTTTACGGTACAGGTGAAGGACGGGATGGAGGGAACGTGGCGGAACTGGCTGGCGGAAACTGCCGGCTGCGAGGATGTATTTTCGGGAGCGTGCGGTCACACTTATTACTTCAGGGTTCGGGCCAAGGACGATCTGGGGAATTGGGGAGATTGGTCCGGTTCGCGATATACAGTTGTTCCCGCTGATGATCGCAGCCCATTGATTAAATACGAAGGGGCCTGGGAAGTAGCCGGGGAGAAAGGGGCTTTCTTAGATACCGTGCATCGTTCACAGGCACCCGGTGCCTCGGCGTCTTTGCGCTTTACCGGTACCGAGGTGGCCTGGATATCCGGTATCGGGCCTGATATGGGGCAAGCCCAGGTGTATATTGACGGGGTGGCTCAAGCAACCGTTGACCTGTACAGCGAAAGCAGAAAGCTGCGGCGCACGGTATTTACAGCCCAGCTTGATAATAAACCGCATACTATATGTATCCAGGTAGCCGGGACTAAAAACCAGCGTTCCGCCGGAACCTGGGTTGAAGTAGACGGCATTGCCGTTCGGCAATAAAAACTGCTTTGGCAAATGTGTTTTCTGAAAAATCCAACTTGCAGAAGTAATGTTTTAAGATTTTGTCAACAGCTTCACCGGGGTGGTAGCCCCGGTTTTTGTTGTTAAGGAACCGGTGGGCACAGGGTGTGGACACCCGCTTTTTTGCCGGGAAGAGGGAAACCCTTATACCACCGCGTTGCGGCACCGGCAGGAAGGTGAAAATTTTTGGGTATCCCTGTTCCGGTCGAGCGATTTGCGGGAGCGCCGGTAACGGCACCCGGCGCAGCGAGGTTACGAAACCGGACGAGCGAACAGGACGTTCGCGAAAGCCTTTCCCGAACCAGGATGGTGAGTTTATGGCGGTCCGGTTTCGGAAAGCGGTCAGGGGACACACCTCCCCTTTGGGGTCAAAACTTTTGGGTCGGAGGTATGTCCCCAACGTATAAGCCGTTGGTGCCGTCGGCGCGGGAGTTTTTAAACACAGTGCTGGTTGTCGCTTGTAATTACAATCTTATTCCCCAATGGCGCCGATGTTGTGGTGCGTTACCTGTTTAGAAAAAGCGGGGCGGAACAGGTATACCCATAAACATGGGTATTTATGGGTTACACTGGGAACCTGTTTGAACCGGTTGTTCACAGCTTGCCGGCTCATTTCATAAGATATAAAAACCAGTGTAACCGCTTGAAATCCGGGACTAAGCATATGAGAAGTGTTTTATCCCGAAATCTGCTGAAACCTGGCATAACAAGGTACGTTAGCCCGGGGAGGGCGGGAATTGAAAGTAGCAACAGTGGTGGGTACCAGGCCGCAGTTTATTAAAGCGGCGGTGGTTTCCCGAGCTTTAAGGGAGCGGCACCGGGAGGTATTGATTCATACCGGGCAGCACTATGACCCCGGAATGTCGCAAGTTTTTTTCACCGGCCTGAACATGCCTGAGCCCGATTATCACCTGCAGCCCGGGCATGATTCGCCGGGGCGGCAGCTGGCCCGCATGTTCAAAGGTATTAAGGAGATACTGGTGCGGGAACAGCCGGACCTGGTGCTGGTGTATGGCGATTCCCGTACCACCCTGGCCGGCAGTCTGGCGGCATCAGCCGCGGGAGTACCGCTGGGGCATGTGGAAGCCGGGCTGCGCAGTTACAACCTGTCCATGCCCGAGGAATTCAACCGGATTATTACGGATCAGCTTGCCGCGCTATTATTTTGCCCTTCGCAAAGGGCGGTGCAAAACCTGGTTGCCGAGGGTCTCGGATATGTAGTTTCGCCCCTTTGCCCGGCTGTTTTTTCCAGGCAGGCAGCCGGCGTGATTTACAACGTTGGAGATGTTACCCTGGAGGCTTTAATTAATATCCTGCGCTTTGGGGACTGTATTCCACCGCCGCAGGTAAAAGGGTTGGTGGAGCCCGGAAAGTACCTGCTGGCCACGGTGCACCGGGCCGCCAATACAGACAGCCGCTTCAGGCTGGGCTCCATTTTGGCGGGCCTGGCCAGTGCCGGGGCCAGTGTGGTACTCCCCCTCCATCCCCGCACAATGAAGAAGATAGCCGAGTTCGGCCTGGAACATTACCTGCGCCGTCCAGGCATGACTGTAATTGAGCCCGTGGGCTACCGGGAAATGATTTGGCTGGTCAAAAACGCAGCCCGGGTGGTTACGGATTCCGGTGGATTACAAAAGGAGGCGTTTCTGCTGCAGGTGCCTTGTATTACCCTGCGCAAGGAGACCGAGTGGGTGGAAACGGTGGAAAGGGGTTGCAACGTGCTGGTGGACTGTGACCCGGAACTAATCCGCCAGGCGGTGTTAATGACATTCAACGGTGACTGGTCGGGTTCACCTTACGGCCGTGGTGATGCGTCGCGCTTGATTGTCCGCGCGCTGGAGGAATATCCTTGGCCAGGGTGATTATGGCGGTAAACAGTGATTTTTATCATGATGCCAGGGTGCAAAAAGAAGCCCTGGCCCTGGCCCGGTGGGGATATGAGGTAACGGTGTTTGCCTTGACCATGCCCGGTCCCAGAGAGCAAAACTACCTGGGCATAAGGCTGGTTAATCCCACCACCGGTAAACTGGCACGTTTTCCTTACCGTTTAACTTACCTGAAGGCGTACTGGCAACTTTTGCGAGCGCTGCTGAAGGAACAGGCCGATATCTGGCACGGCCACGACCTGGAGATTTTACCTTTTGTTTATATAGCGGCCCGGTTTAAAGGCGGAAAGCTGGTATACGACTCCCACGAGCTATGGTCGGGATATGATTGGCCGGGCCGGAGCGGCGGTCTGGGAATGCTTCGCCGGCTGGTATGGGGTGCCTGGCTCAGGCTGGAAAAACGGCTGGCCCGCCGCTGCCACCTGGTTATTACCGTAAGCCACGGCTGTGCCCGGGAGATTGCTGAGCGTCTTGGTATAGAGACCCCGCTGGTCTTGAGAAACTGCGTTGATCCCGCCCGGGGTGGTGGCAGCGGCTGTGGTGGTATACGGGCAAAACTGGGGTTGAACAGTGGTGAACCGCTGGTGGTGTATGCCGGGCTATTGCAGGAGGGGCGGGGTTTGGAAAACCTGGTCCGGGCCTGGCGGGACCTGTCGGTGGAGGCGCACCTGGCTTTTGTGGGTCGCGGCCCGGCGGAGGGCGGGCTAAAGAATCTAGTTTGGCAAAGCTGCCTGCATAATGTGCATTTTCTAGAACCGGTGCGGGCCCGGGAACTGCCGGAATTTATCAGTGGGGCGTCACTGGGTGTGGTATTAATTGAGGGTACCGACCTGAGCAAGTATTATTCACTGCCCAATAAACTGTTTGAATACCTGGCTGCCGGGGTTCCGGTGCTGGCGTCGGGCTTGCCGGAGATTCGCCGCCTGGTGGAAGAATACCGGGTGGGCGTGTTGGCAGACCCCCGGGACCCTGTAAACATCAGGTCGGTCCTGGCGGGACTCTTGTCCGGGCACACCGGCTCTTTGGAACAGCTCCGGCAAAACGCCCTGCAGGCAAGCCGACACCTAACCTGGCAAAAGGAAGTAGGTCTGCTCATCAATGAATACGCAAAACTTACAGGAAAAACCCAGAAGTAAATTTGTTTTCCCCGTGGCGGCCCTGGCCGGCCTGCTGTCCGGAATGATGGCGGGCAAGTGGCCTTTAGCCCTGGCCGGGGGTATGCTGGCGGCCGCCACTTTCTTCCTGGCTCCGGAAATGTTTGGTTTTTTCACCGGGGGAGGTCTTTACCTGCTTGCCCGGGCACTGGACCTGGGATCAGCTGGCCTGTTTCTGATCAATACAGGTTCATTCTTGTTGCCCCTGTATGTTATGTGTGTGTTGTTGTTGGCCGGCAAAAAAGCCGGTTCCCTCGCCAGGCTACTGGGGTGCTGGGAATTTTGGGCCGTAATTGGCCTCGGGTTGTTGCTGGTGGTGCGCCTGCCGGGCAGCCTGGATGCCGGGTACGGAATGCAAAAGGCTAAGTATTACCTGGCCAACAATATGGTTTGCTTTTTAGGTCCGGTGCTGGCCACGGCGGTCTGGGGTACCCGCGGCTTACACCGGCTGTTGATAGGGATGTTTGGGGGCGGCCTGTGCCTGGCGATATATTTTTGGCTGAGTGCGGCCTACACCGAGCTACCTTTTAATACTTACGCCATGCTGGATTTCAACCCCATCGGGCTTAGCCGGATGGTGGGGATGTCATTGCTATTAGCTGTGTGTGCAAAGTTCCTGCCCCTGGCTGTGCCGGCCAGGCTGGCGCTGGTACTGGCTGCTGGGGGCGCCATGGCTATTTTTGACGCCCGGGGACCGGTGCTGGCGCTGGTACTGGCCATGCTGTGGGCGGGGCTGGTCCGGCCGGGGCGAAAGACCGGGTGGCTGCCATTGTGGGCGCTGGCTGCTTTGCTTGTGCTGTTAGTTTTAATATCTACCTTGTACTGGGTACCCCTTGACCTGTTCAGCTTTGACGATACCGGCAGGCTGCAATTCTACCGGGCTGCACTTGACACTTTTATCCAGAACCCTGTATCGGGCGCTGGTACCGGTTCTTTTACCGCCCTGGCGCCGGTACCCGGGGTGGCTTACCCGCACAACTTGTTTTTAGAGCTGGCAGCGGAATTGGGGATTGTGGGACTGGTGCTGTCGCTGGTACTGGTTTTTGCGCCCCTGGGACGGCTTGTTTTTTCCAGGCTGCGGGCCGGGGACGCGCCTCTGGCGGGAGCGCTGGTGATTTATTGCCTGGTCAATGCCATGGTTAGCGGGGACATCAACGGTAATTTCCCGCTTTGGCTGGCTGCCGGTGTGACCGCCTCTTTGACCATGGCTGGGAAGGATGAAGGGTTTTGAAGATATTGATGATATCCGGCACTGCCAGCCACACTGCCGCCGGCGATACCATTCATACTCTGGAACTGGCCGGGGCGCTGGCCGCCGCGGGAACCCGGGTGACCCTGGTAATGCGGGGGAACCGCCCTTTGGCGGGGCGGGGTAAGTTGCGCCTGGTGGTTGTTCCCGTGTTAAAGAGTAAACTGGCTGATATGGTGGCCCGCCCGGTGTTATTTGGCCTGGCCGCCCTTTGGCTGGTGGCCAAAGCCAGGGTGACCGGTTCTGAGTATGCTGTGGCTTACGTCCGGGACGGTATTTTTGAAATGCCGGTGGTAAAATTGCTTAGCTTGCTTGGGTTGCCGGTGTTATTGGAGGTCAATGCGGTAACGTCCGCCGACCTTTATACCGGGGGCCGGGCGTCGTGGAAGACCGCACTGGCAAGCTGGGTTCAACGAAAGTCCTGCCTGGGGGCTAGGCGGGTGCTGCCTGTTACCACGAACCTGGCCCGCTGGTTACGCAGTATGGGAGTCCCGGCAGAGCGGGTGACAGTGGTACCCAACGGGGTTAACCCCGCTTTGTATTATCCCGTGCATAGAAAAGATGCCCTGGCAATGCTGGGTCTGGATCCGCAGTGCCGGTATTTCTGTTTTGTAGGCAACCTGGCGGCCTGGCAGGGTGGCGAACTGGTAATAGAGGCTTTTTGCAGGCTGGCCCGTCACTATCCTGATATCGGCTTACTGGTGGTGGGAGAGGGAAGTGAAAGGAAAAGGCTGGAAAAGCTGGCTGCCAGGGGGCGGGGGATAATTTTTACCGGGCTGGTTCCTTACCACCGGGTCCCCCTTTATATCAGCGCCTGTGTGGCCGGTATCGGCGGAGGCTGGCAAAGTGGCAGCCAAAGGCTGCACCAGCGGTATGCGCTAACCGGTAGCTCAGCCCTAAAAGTCTTTTCCTATCTTGCCTGCGCGGTGCCGGTAATTATTCCCGACATCCCGGACCAGGCCGCCGCGGTACGCCGCGCGCGCTGCGGCTTGGTGGTGAATGCCTCCCGGGTAAATGAACTGGAGCATGCCATGCGGGCAGTGCTTGAATACCCCGAGGTGTGGGCTGAGGCCGGCTGGAGGGGGCGGGCTTTGGTGGAGCGGGAAGCCAGCTGGGAGCACCGGGCTCGCCAGGTGCTGTGGCTGGCTGCCGAAAGCCAGGGAGAACGCCGGTGAAGAGGCTGCTTTATATTACCGTCACTGCTCCCCTGGGGCGGGCTGAAGCGTTCATTATCCCTGAAATGAACTACCTCGTGCGGCGCGGGGTTGAATTAACTATTGTTCCCCTTCGACCCGCCAGGCGGGTTTTTCACGGCGATGGCCACAAGCTGCTGCCTTTCACCTTGGTTACCGGCCTGTGGAGTGTCAGGGTTTGGCTGGCTGTGCTGGTGTGGATGGCCAGGGCTCCCCGGCGGGTATTGGGTTTGCTGCTGGTGCTGCTGCGGCGGGGCAGCCCGGGAAACCGGCTTAAGAACCTGCTGGTGTTTCCCAAAGCTTTGTTTATCGCCCACCAGGTGCGCTTGCGCGGGGTGGAACACATTCACGCCCACTGGGCGTCCACTCCATCCACCTGTGCCATGGTGGCGGCGGCTTTAACGGGCGTGAACTGGAGCTTCACGGCCCACCGCTGGGATATTCAAAACAATAACCTTTTGGCTGAAAAGGTGGCGAGTTGTAGTTTTGTGCGGGCGATTTCCGAGCACGGTCACCGGCAATTGCTCAAGGCGGCCGGCCCGGGCCGGGCCCATAAAGTGCTGCTTTTGCCCATGGGAGTAGAAGTGCCGGAAATAGCAGCCGTGCCGGCCGGGCCGGGTGGGAACACCACCCTGGTGGTGGCGGTGGGCAGCTTAACTCCGGTGAAGGGCCACCGGTACCTGGTTGGCGCCTGCGGTTTACTGGCCCGGGACGGGGTGGACTTTCGCTGCCTGGTTATCGGCGAGGGGCGGGAAAGAGGCAAGTTGTTGAGGATGGTTGATGCCATGAACCTGCGGGACCGTGTAATCTTAACCGGAAGCTTAGCCAACCACCGGGTGTTGGAAATCCTGGGCAGCGGGGCGGTCAGCCTGCTGGTGCATCCCAGCGTGGAAACCAGGGATGGAGAGCATGAGGGGGTGCCGGTGGCGGTAATGGAAGCCATGGCCCGGGGAGTGCCGGTAATAGCCAGCCGCTCGGGCGGGTTGCCCGAGCTGGTAAATGAAAGAACCGGCTTGCTTGTACCTCCCGGCGATCCCGAAGCCCTGGCCCGGGCCGTCAAAGAAGTGCTGGAAAACCCAAAGCCCGCCCGGGAGAGGGCGCGGGCAGCGCGCCGCTGGGTGGAAGAGAGATTCAACCTGGAGAAAAATGTTTCCTTCCTTTTAGAACAATTTGGAAACTTCGCCGGAGGGTCTTGTGCATAAGAAAAAAACAGCAGGTACAGTGGCGCTGTTATTTGCTTGCACATTTTTGGGCAAAATTACCGGGCTGCTCAGGGAAATGTGCGTGGCGGCCCGGTTCGGCGCCGGTTCGGTCACCGACGCTTACCTGGCGGCGGGTACCGTGATTACGCTGTTCTTTAACCTGCTGGGTGGACGGGTTTTGGGCACGGCTTTCATCCCCGTTTACTCGGCAATTGCCGCCACCGGCACGCCGGAGCGGGCCGGCAGGTTTGCCAGCACCATTTTCTACCTTACCCTACTTATTTTCACCTGCGGGGCGCTGTTGTGCTGCATAACGGCAGGCCGGCTGGTGAGCGTGCTAGTGCCGGGTTTCCCCGGGCACACCAGGGATTTGGCGGTTACCTTTACCTGCTTGCTGGCAGCCAGCATACCGCTTTTGGCACTGGCCGGGTACTTTTCAGCCTTACTCAATATACGCGGCCACTTTGCCGTACCCGCTGCCCTGGGGGTTCCCTTTAACCTGGCAATTATTATTTTTATTATCAAGCCTCAAGCGGGAATCGTTGAACTGGCGGCAGGCACCCTTGCAGGCTACTTGCTGCAGGTGCTGGTGTTGCTCCCGGTGATGAAAAAAAAGCAGGTTTTAACCTTAACCCGGCCTGACATCAGAGAGCCCGGTGTTTTTCGGGTTGGTGCACTGCTGTTGCCCATTGTGGCGGGCGGCATGGTCACCCAGCTAAATCCACTGGTGACACGGGCAGTTGCCTCCAGGCTTCAGGAAGGGGCCATTTCAGCCCTGGGGTACGCCGACAGGTTGATCCAGGTACCCCTGGGACTGCTGGTTACAGTTATTATCACGGTGAGCTATCCCGCCCTGGCGGGGGCCTTTGCCACCGGCAACCTCGCCAGGGTCAAGGAAATGGTTATCAAGTGGAGCGGCGTCCTTTTGTTCGGCATTATACCTATCGCCTGTTTTTTTGCCTTTTTCAGCCATGCTCTGGTGACGCTGGTTTACAAGCGGGGGGCTTTCACCCCGGAGGCCGCTGCGGCTACCGCCGGCGCGTTTTTTTATTACAGCCTGGGATTGCCCTTTATGGCCTGGGGACGCTTTGTGGCCAGAGTGTTTTACGCCGGCGGGGATTCAAAAACACCAATGCTGATTGGAATTGCTGCAATTGTGGTAAATATTGCTGGCTGCCTGGCCCTGGCGGGACCGATGGGCCATTGCGGCATTGCCATGGCGACCACGCTGGCGTCGTTGTGCAGCCTGCTGCTATCCCTGTATTGCTTGAGGACTATGCTGGGCAGCCCGGTTTACCGCTGCCTGGGGGGAAAATTGACCGGGATTCTATTTTCGGCACTGGTTCAAGTGCTTGCAATGACAGCATTTTCCCGGCTGGTTGGGGGTGGAGAAAGAGAACCCCTTACCGGCCTGCTTTACATGGCCCTGACAGGGGGAGCAGGGCTATTAGGCTTTTTGGGCGCAGCCCGGCTTGTGCATTTGGACGAGGCGGTTTTTCTGTTGTCAGTTTGCAAAAAAAGGTTGTTTGGGTGAGGTAATTGATGAATTCTACAGCAAAACGCTCTGTGTGGATAATCAACCAGCATGCCCCCGGTCCGGGACGGCACGAGTATTTTGCCCGGGAACTGGTATCCCGGGGGTGGCAGGTCACGCTTTTTGCAGCCAGTTATGTGCACAATTACGGCATTGAGCTACGGCAATACCCTCCGGGTTGTTATTACCTGGATGAGCATTCAGGAGGGGTAAGACGGATCTGGATTAAAACCCCGGCCTACCAGGGCAACGGGCCGGCCAGGCTGTTCAATCATTTGGTTTTTTCAATGCGCATCGCCCTGGTGGGAGCCAGGTTGGAGTCACCGGGCGTTGTCATTGGTTCCACCGCCCACCTGCCGGCTTGCCTGGCCGCTTACAGGCTGGCCCGCCGGCACGGTGTGCCCTTTATCTTTGAAATGAGAGATTTTTCACCCCGTGCCCTGGTGGACATAGGCGCTATCAGCAGGTTTAACCCGCTGGTCAAGTGTATGGGGGCACTGGAAAAGTACCTGTGCCGTAAAGCCAGTTATATTGTCAGCGTTCTACCCGGCGGCGGTGATTATGTACGCGGATTCGGTGTCAATGGTGATAAGGTAACTTATATTCCCAATGGTGTCGATCCCCTTTGGTTTGACCGGTGCTCCGTGGCAATGGAACCTCATTCTGAGGAAGCGCGGTTTTTTCAGCGGCACAGGGATTGTGTTATTTTTACTTATTCCGGAGCTCACGGGTACGCAAACGGGCTGGAAACGGTGGTTGAAGCAGCCGGTTTGTTGCAGCAGGCGGGCGCAAGGGGTATTCACATTTTGCTGGTGGGTAGCGGTCCGGCCAGGGATGGCCTGGTACGCACCGCCCGGGAAAAAGGTTTAACCAATATAACTTTCATGCCGCCGGTGACCAAAGACCGGGTACCGGCAATACTGGTACGTTCGGACGCTTGCATCTTTCACCTGCGTAACAGCCGTGCCTACCGGTATGGTTTAAGCCCCAATAAGTTATTTGAGTACATGGCGGCATCCAGGCCTGTTATAGCGGCGGCGGACACCCTGCCGGTACCGGAATTTTCACGGTTCGGCATGCATATTCCATCCGATGATCCCGGGGCCCTGGCCGCGGCCATGCTTGACATGTATCACTTGCCCCGGGATAGCAGGGATAGGCTGGGGCGGGAAGCCAGGAAATACTTTGAGGCACATCATTCCACGCCGGCACTGGTGGATAAGCTGGAGACTTTGCTTTGAAGTGTATGTGGGACAGCCATTTCCCCGGTGGTGTAAATTACCAAAAGGCGCATTGAAAAAAATGTCGAATTTTACTTTTATCGGCACCCTTGCCAGGGACAAAAATTACAGGAGGATGTAGCAATGCGAGAAAAAAAATGGCTATTAATGTGTGGCATAGCGCTGGTTTGCTGGCTGTTATCAACACTGGTGCCCGTACAGGCGGTGGCGGCGGACGCATCGAAATTGCGCCAGAAGTTTGACAGCCTGGATACCGTTAACAACGGCAACTGGCACAAGGATGCCAATAACGACAATGCCCAGCTTGCCTGGGGTGAGAGTTACGTGCTGGATGCTTATGTGACTATGTACGAGGCGACGGGGGACACTTATTACCTGGACAAGTTTATCACCCACGGTAAAAGCGTGCTGGCCCAGAGGGATGTTTCTCGCGGTGTAAGCGACTACCGGGGGCTAAAGCTACCCGCCTGGCGCAACGGCAGCTACACAACCAACGGGCAATACGCCATTTTTGCCGTGCACACCGGAATGATTACCTACCCCATGGCCAAATTTGCCGCCATCGTGGCCAATAACCCATCTCTTTCCCGTTATTCGGCGGAGAAGGAACTATTTTTAAAGGCGGCCAAGGATGCGGTGGCGGTACATGCTGACGAGTGGGTGGACAAGGGAAATACCGGGTACTACAAGTTCCGTAACGGTATGCCATACAAGCAAGCCGGGATGGGCCTGCCCCACAACCAGTACCTGGCCATGGCCAGGACGGAATTAATGATTTACCTGGCTTCCGGGGAAACCCAGTACCTGGACCGGGCCCGGAAAATGTTTCAACATTTTAAAAATAGCCTTTTAATCGATTCATCAACCAACGCTTATTACTGGCGTTATTCAGCTTTCTACAGCTCGTCTTACGAGGATACCGGTCATGCCGGCATAGACGTTGATGCCGCTTTCCAGGCATACAAGGCGGGCTTGGTTTTCAACAAGGATGATATGATCAGGTTTGCCAACACCGCGGCCAAGAAAATAATTAAACCAAACGGTAGTATTGCCAACAATGTTCTGGGGGATGGGACAACCCAGTATTACTGGTATATTGGTTTTTGGTCGGCTTACGGCCAGTTTATGCCGGTAATTACCGATACCATTTACACCAAGCTGTCCGCCATGTCCTACGGCGGCCCCACCGGCCTTTTGGCAGTGGCCATGCTGAACAAAGCCTATGCCGATCCCGGTTACCGGGGTGGTGGTTATGGCAACAATCCCCCGCCTAACGATGACCCGCCGGTGGACAACCCTCCCGCTGGAGAGCTGGTGTATAACGGTAACTTTAGCCTGGGTACCGCGGGCTGGTCCGGCCCCGACGTGGTGGTGAAGAGCGAGGCCGGCGGCAACAAGTATGCCAGCGCCAAGTATGGCTGGAACTTTTACCAGTACGTAACAGTGCAGCCGGGAGCCAAGTACGTGCTGACGGCCAAGACCCGCAAGGGCAATGCGACATCGGAAGCCAGGATAGCTTACTTCTTTTACGATTCATCGGGCAAGCAATTAAGCAGTGGCAACCTATTGTACAAGCACCGCGGGACGGGCTGGGAGCAAATGCCCGCCCAAACGGTGACGGCTCCTGCCAGTGCGTCCCGGGTACTGATTAAACTATTGGTAAACGGCGGTTCAGGCACCCATGACTTTGATGACGTTTCCATGCGCAGCGCCGGCAGCCAGCTTCCGCCTGAAGAACCGCCGGTGGAAGAGCCGCCGGTGGAGGAACCACCTGTAGATGACCCGCCGGTGGACAACCCTCCCGCTGGAGAGCTGGTGTATAACGGTAACT
>CBETWA010000045.1:0-18454 GCA_965539975.1 uncultured bacterium
ATGATAAGTGCTTTAGGTACTAATGCCACAGGTGGTAATACAACTTTATATGTAACTGGTGGAAGCTCGACAGATGGTTATAAAAGGCTTTACCTTCAAGGAAGCGAAACAGAAATACATGCCAGACAGGGTATAACGCTGAGTTCAGATTATATTACATTCAATACCTTTGTATCTGGCTCTGTGCGTCCAGAAGGCGACGGTTGGTGGAGCTTAGGTGGTCCAGATAATAGGTGGTATATGGTATATGCAGATTATATTAGAACAGGTGATTTGTGTTTTAAAGAAACAGAGTGCGCCATATGCGGCAAGCGCTTTAAACCCGGTGATAACATCATGCTGACAGTTAACGATGTTAACGAAGCACTAGGTACAATGGCTGTTCCAATACACGCTTCATGCAGAGGTATTACGGTTGAACGTGAGGTTGAAGTTCCTGAGGTTGAGTCCCGGTATTCCTTTGATAGTGTCACAGGCGGCATAAAAGAGTACAAAGTGCCTAAAGTTGTTGAAGAAAAATGCAAGGTTAAAGCGCTGGCAGATGGGTTCTATATCGACGAAAAAACAGGGCAAGTTAAGAAAAAAGCGCTTATAGAAAATATAGCAAAAGACGGACACACCGCAAAAATGACTGAGCACGGCTTAAAATTTTTTAAGGAGAGCACAAATGAGGAGGTAGCTCTTGAATCAATTATAGAGCCCGTTGAGATTTTTCCTGAAGAGCCTGCAGAGCTGGAGCAGGCTATTGTAGAGAAAGAGGTGACGGTGAAGAAGAAGGTTACAAAGAAAGTGAAAATAAAAGTTGGCGTGTCGGAAGAACCACAATCTGAGGAACCAAATCAGGAGGAAACAGAAACGCCAGAGGAGCAAGAGCAAAACGAACCAGAGGGATAGGCCACCGGTAGGTGGTTATTTTTATGCCCGGGTGCTGACTAAGCCCCGGGTAAATTATTGCCGGGAGGTGGTGGTGATGGACCATGAAAAAGAAATCGTATACTTACGCGGGGAGGTGGCAACTCTGAAAGCGAATGTTGAGAACCTGGTCGGTTGGCAGCACAGCCAAAACGGGGCCATACACCGGGTAGACACAAAAGTGGATAACTTAATCAAACTAATGTTGGGGACTGCCGGTACGGCGGCCCTTTCTTTTTTGGGTACCATCGTGACGCTACTGGTGGTGCTGGCTAATAGGGGATGATAATTGCTATGAAAAAACACTGGTGGACTGACGGCGTAAACATGAAAGAATGGATCACCTTTATCTTGATTTGTGTTTACGCTGTTGTTGCCGTGATAATTGCTGTAAAGCTGTATAACAAACAACTGGTTGAGCAGGATAATGAATTTTTCTGGATACTGTCTTGGCCAGTCATGGTGATTGTTGGTTTTTATTTCGCAGAGAAGATTGCACTCAACTTTGGAAAGTTTACACGGGTTAGCGCTAAGAGAAGTAAGGAGGTTGATACCTTTGACGACACGCAAATGTAAAGTATGTATTGACGCTGGTCATGGCGGCCGAGATCCTGGAGCGGTTGGCCCCAGCGGAGTGCAGGAGAAAGTAGTCACCTTAGCGGTGGCGCAAAAGGTGGCCGGTATACTGCGCAGCGCCGGAATAGAGGTGCTACTTACTCGGGACGCAGACAAGCACCTGGGTAGCACCACTGGCGCTGACCTTTCCGCCAGAGCCAAGATTGCCAACCAGGCTGGTGTCGATTGCTTTGTCAGCATACATTGTAACAGCGCGTCTAACAATAGCGCACAGGGAACAGAGACATATTGCTATAAGGGTGCAAATGAGGCCCGCAAATTGGCCGAAGCAATTCAAAAATATCTGATAGGTGCCCTTGGACGTCCGGACCGCGGTGTTAAAGAAGCAAACTTTGCTGTGCTGCGTGAAACAGCTATGCCGGCAGTATTGGCGGAGTTGGCCTTTATTTCCAATCCAACCGAAGAGGACTTGCTGGAAAACCCCAATTTCCAGGAAAAGGCGGCTCAAGCTATTGCCCAAGGTATAGCTGATTATCTGGGCGTTAAACTGGCAGAAAAGGCTAACGATGCTCCGAAGATTTGCGTTGGAAATAAAGTATTTGATGGCATTATTATTGATGGTACTACTTATGTAGCTGTGCGGGCTTTGGCTGAAGCCTTAGGCCGCAAGGTGGTATGGGATTCAAAAACAAGGACGGTGACTATAGAATGAGACCATTTATTGAACGCTTGAAAAGCAGAAAATTTATTATGGCCGTTCTGGCGGCACTTGTAGCTTTTATAAAGGCATATTATCCAGACTTTCCTGACGAAGCCATGTATACGGTGGTTGGTGCCCTGATGGGTTACGTGGCCATTGAGGGTGGCGTTGATGCGGCTGGCCAGTTGGCTAAGTGGTTGGTGCAAAAACAGGAGACTGATGATGATAAGCAAAGTTGAAGAAATGCGGGCTGTTTTGGATAAAGTAATGGACATCTGCAAAAAATCAGAGGCAGTAAATGAAGAACGTCAGCTTCGGCAGCTGCTGAAGCAGATTTGTTCTCTCACAGCTAAATATATGATTGATTAACGGGTGATTAAAATGACATTTGTATCGTTTACAGTAGGTTTTTTCTTATCATGGTATATCTTCAGTAAAGCAGGGGAATTGTTTGGAGACATGATATTAAAACGCAAATAGAGCACTCACTTATTTTACCCCGGCGCAGGTTATGCCTGTTTCCGGGGTTTTGTTATTTTAAAACATAAAAAAAACACCGGCACAACTAGCACCGGTGTTTTCTAAGCATCTCATTAACCTGTTCAATGCTGACGCCCAACTCATCGAGGGCGTCAGAGAGGTCATTGCCACACCATGTGGCAAATTCCTCGCTTTCTTCCTCTATGGAAGCCACATATCTCGCAATCTCATCGATGCTCATTTTGAGCAGTTCTTCTTTAGTTTTGTACATAGCTTATCCCTCTTAAAACCTCCTTGGCAGGCCGTCAATTATGATAGCTGGTCTAAAATCTTCATCCATCCAATCAATACTTCCCACATTTTCGGGTGTAATATTTTCCGCTGCCTGCCAATCTTGCGGAGTAAAATATGATCCGTCCGCATACCGTATTACCGGGAAGCGTAATAACCCGGCTTCGCCTTCCAACTCAACGGTAAGAAACTGCGCATCCTGTTGTATTTGTTCAACGTTGATTATTTTTGCCGGAAAATCCTTTCCGACAAACACATCACGGATAATAATTACATCTGACATTCCTTTTTCCTCCCTTTTTATTACCTTTGTATATATTATATATACATATATACATACTGTCAATACATTATCAAAAAAATATAAAAAACCGCTCAATCCCTTTAATGACAATGATTTTAGTACATATAGTTTATTCTTTCTTACACAATTGTGTATCATAAATATATGAGGAGGTGGCAAGATGTGGCACCGGCTGCAAATACTGGTTTCAAAAGCGCAGATGCAGTGGCTGAGAAAGGAAGCATACCAAAAAAACAAAAGCATAGGCAGGATAATCCGCGAGCTTTTAGACGCCGCAATGTCACAGAAGCCGAAAAAAGAGTAATCAGAGAGTTATATGCCGCCGGTTATACCGGCCTGCAAATTGAGCAAATGACCGGCATCGGACATACAGCAGTATACCGTTGGATTGGCCGCACTCGCGCCAGTACGCCCACTTGGACTGACGAGGAATTGCAAATACTTATAGATGGTTATTGGCGCGGCTGGCCGGTTGAAAAAATAGCCAAAAAAGTTGGCAGAAGCAAGGTGGCAGTACGCATACGCATGCACCGTTACCGAAAAGCACTTCAACAAGATATACGCAGACGCAAGGTGTTGCAATTGTTTGCATGGGCGGCTAAAAACCGGCTGCCTATAGGCAGGGTAATTACTCTGGCAAGGAAAACCGACATTTTGGGGAGGTGGTGCGATGATATTTAAGCAGCCGTACTACATTGCACCGCATGCAGTACGCCGGTTTAGGGAGCGTGTGGCGAACCTGCCAACCAAAACGATACGCGCCATCATTATGGCGGCTTTGCAGGACAATCGCCAAAAAGTAGCTGTGCAAATGTATAATCGCCGCCCATGCCCGATATACTCGGCGAAATATCGTGATGTTGAGTATTTAATCCCAGTAATCCATGAGGTAAAGAAAAAAGATGGTTGGCCTGTAGTGCCAACGATACTGTTGCCGGGTATGAATACAAACACTATATACGAAAGGAGGGGTTGGAGGTGGAAATAATCACAACTTCGCAGTTTATCAGAAAGGCCGCACTGAAATCCGGCACTGTGATAACGCCGACACCATGGCGAGAACGGCCGCCGGGGAAAAAGCTGCGAAAATCAGAAATGAACAAAGTCAACGTGAATGGTTATACCGGTGTGGTTATGACCGACCCGGAATTGGCAGATGTACCGGACGAACAATGCTGGCTTTGTGGTGGACAAACCGGCGGCAGAGGGTTGCCGCGTAAAAAGATTATCAAAGACACATTCACTGACCACGACAAAGCACGCGCGCCGGCATCAAGTTCTGTCTGCCCCGGTTGCGTCTTTTGTCTTTCATTTGTTTCACTCAGAAATTACAGCATTTTAGCCACTGAAAACGAAATGCGGCACCCAAGCCGGGCGGAAATACGCGATATACTGCTCAATCCGCCGGAACCACCGTTTGTGCTGTGCATAGCTGTCAGCGGTCAAAAACATGTCAGTTTTAAAGGCGAAGTAGCATACAGTCGGGATAATTACCCGGTGCAGTTTGAAGAAACGCGGGTAACTGTGGATGTTGCTCAACTAACCAATCTGCTTGATATTATCGAGCGGCTGAATACTGTGTTTACCAAGGACGAAATAAAAACAGGCCGGTATAGTCAAAATCGCATCAAGCAGTTTGGCATTGGAGAGTTTCAGAAGCTAGAAGAAAAACTTGCTCCGCACCGCGGCAGTAGGTTGTTTGAACTTGCGATATTTGTCGCGCAGAAAAGAGAGTTTGAGCCGGTTGAAAAACCGGAGAAGGAGGAAAAACCATGTACTACAACTTTGACACCACCGACCAAAACGCAGCAGTTGGTGCTCTTTTAGTTTATGCTGTGTATCGGTCACGGGATACGAAACGGTTTAAAATTACACCAGACATGTGGGGCATGATTGAAAGGGCGGTAAAAAGCGTTGCCAAGCGTGCCGGTGATTTGGGCGAGTTTGTGGAGAAGCTGAAGCCGAAACTGCACTGCGCAACTATTCACCCGCGTTGGGCTAAGACCATGCCGGACGGTGTTGTTTCAATGAAAATGATGCCAGATGGTTCGTTTGTGCAGGTGGCGGATGAAGGGCGCAGGCAGTTTTTGACTGACGTTCTGCAGGAGGTAGACCACCGGGAAGTGCTGGACATACTTTACAAGAAAACATCATTGGTAGTGTTATTGGTACGTGACCGTTTGGAAAGAGAAAAACCAATCGAAACCAAATTCGAGGAGGTAATGGCTGATGAGTAATACCAAAAGTATTCGTTTGGATGGGAAAATCACTTTGCTGTCACCGCTCTCACATATCGGTGAAAGCATTGGCCCGGACAGTTTTTTAAGCCAAGACATTGTTATCGGCCCGGACGGAAAGCCGGTAGAATGTTTTTTGTATTCCGGCAATGCCTTCCGTGGGCAGCTGCGTGATTTAGCCGCTATCTATATGACCGAAAAACTGGGCAACGGTAGCTTGAGATATAATCCGGACGTGTTCTATCTGCTCTTTTCCGGTGGTTCTTTAGGCGGCACTCAATCGGTAGACATTGACCAAGCCCGCATGTACCGCCGGAATGTGCCGATGCTGAGCGTATTCGGCGGCGGTGTTGGTAACCAAATACTTACCGGTAAAGTCAAAATCGGTGCGATGTATCCGCTTGTTGCAGAGTGCCAGCGCATACTTCCGGCGCATCTGCGGCAGGAGGATGCACCAAGCTGGCGGCAGTGGACGTTCGACAAGTCATTTACCCGTATGGATGACGCAAAAAACGAAAACCTGCGCAAGCACCTTGCCGGGGCAGAGAATGACGGACTGCTGCAAGCGGCGGAGCAAAAACTGCTGGAAGGCGAAAGCGAGAAGCAAAAGCAGAAGAAAAAAGACGACCCGCCGCAGCAGATGCGGTACACTGTTGAAATGCTTGCTGCCGGTGCGGTACTTTATCAACGCATCGATTTGTGCGACATGACTGACTTGGAACTGGGTGCTTTTGTATCTGCACTGGCTGAATTCAGCAAACACCCATATATCGGCGGAAAATCCGGCACCGGCCACGGTTTGGTTGAAATAGAGTACGAATGGCGGTATGCCGGTGAAAAAGAAACGCAAGGAAAGTTTATCCAGATTAATACTGACTGCCTGTGGTTGTCTGAACAGGCAGAAGAAACAAAAAATCAATACGATAAATTCCTTGCCGACGTATACAATAAGTATTTGGAGGACAAAGCAGATGAATTGACTAAACTTTTGGCAGGTGGTAAGTAATGCAGCCAATTAAAATTACAGCACATATGCAGGACGGGAGAATAGCGGGTACTGACCCGCATTTTCCCTTAGATAGCATTTTAGGAGCGGCTTGGATGATGAAACACCACCCGGACGCTTATTACAACGCCAGCAGCTGTATGCTCAAAGAGTTTATCGAGCCGCAGCTGCCGTTCAAAAGGTTAGGAAGCGGTGATAAGTGGTATTGGGCCTGCAGTTTCAACCAAGGTGAAAAACTGGGCGAATATACCATGCACTGGCACAAACGGTTTGACGACCATTTAGAAAAATACATTGACTTCGGCGGGAAACGGGGGCGCATCAACACCACCAGTGCCAAGTTCAAAGCCTACCGCATGCCGCTTGTTATACAGCTGTTTGACAGGCTAATATGGTATGCAGTTGGTGATATTGATGCAGTACGTGAGCTGTGCAAAATGGTTACTCACATCGGCAAAAAGTCTGCCCAAGGTTTGGGAGCCGTTGATTTTTGGACAGTAGAGCCGTGGCACGAAGATTGGAGCGTGCAGGGGCCAGACGGACGGCTGATGCGGGCTATCCCGGTGGAGGATTTACCGCCAAATGTGACGGCACGAGCGCAAAAATACGGCATCAGGCCGCCGTATTGGCATGTAAATAATCAGGTGGTGTGTGCCATTGGATAGGGAAGTATACCGCCTGCACGCAAAGTTACCGGCGTTTAAAAAGCGTGTTGCTGAAGCATTATCGCTGATACACTCAGCACTTGATACTGCTCCCGGTACATGGGCACTTTCATACAGTGGGGGCAAAGACAGCACTGTAATGCTGGACTTGTGTTACCGGGCCGGTTGGCGTGGGCCGATACTGTTTCAGAGTTACGGCGATATTGAAACCCTGCCGGACAACAGAAAAATGGCTGAATGGGCAGGTAAGCACTACGGACTGACGGTTATTGAGAAACCAGCTCCCGGAGAGTTTGAAATATATCGAGATGTCGGTCACTTTTTTATAGAAGCCATCACTAAAGAGGAGAAAGCAGCAGTGCGGCGTTGGTATCGGCAGGCTTTTGGCGAGTTGAGCAAGTTTGCCAAAAAGCAGGGCTGGGTAGGGCAGTTTTTAGGACTGCGAATAGAGGAAAGCGATCAGCGGAAAATGATTTTAGGCCACAGAAAAGGGTTGTATTATGCTTCAACTCGGAAAACATGGACATGCTGCCCTGTGTATCGCTGGAGCGGCAGGGATATATGGGCGTATTTAGTTACAAATAACTTGCCTTGGGCAAAAATATATGATGCACCGGGGGAGGATAGGGAACGGATACGCAATGATGTTGTTTTTTTGGCCGGCAGCGGCAGTATTCGACACGGACAGTTTGTGTTTTGGAAAAAATATTACCCTGAACTATTTGCAAAACTGGCCGAGGAATGGCCGGAAGTACGGAGATATACTTAAAGCCCGGCTTAAATGCCGGGCTTTTTTAGCAATAAAAATAGCCGGGATTTTTTCTCCCGGCTATATATCCAAATATTCAACTACTTCAACGCCCATTTTCTCGGCGGCTTCTTCTATCAGGCTGCCGGGGGCGTATTCATCCTTTCTGACATCTTCGAGCGTGTCGAAAACCTTGTACGTCGCCCGGTCGTTTTCTCCCTGCCAACGGCTCCATGCCAACCGCCGGACAAGGATTTTCCCTTTCTGTGTGGCGTAAATCTCATAATCCACGCCGCGGTCATCACCGGAGGTAGCCTGCCCGGTGTACGTTGTGCCGGTTGCAAGCAGCTTTCCGATGAACTTCAGTGTTTTTACGTCATCGGCACCGCGTTCCCGCCAGATGCCGACGCGAATTTCCTGTTCCTCAAAACCCTGCCTTTTTGCTTCTTCGGCGGCCACATACCGCCGAAGGGCTTCGGCAATCACAGCTGAAAGGTTGTTACCGCCGAGTTCAGCGGCTCGGTCAAATATTGGCGCATCTTCGTTTCGAACGTAGATTTGTTTTTTCATTAAATTCCCTCCTCTTTAAATTCACCTTGCCGGGGATACAACGCCTCCCCGGCAGGGCACTACCTTAAATATTCTTTTTCTCCGGTTTCATCATAGCCCACGTGTAAGCCGTTGGCCTTAATAAAGGCTTCGGCTTCTTCCCTTGTCGGGAAGGCTGCAATAACACCTACTTCGTCATCAGTGGCTACTTTCCAAATTGAAAAGTAGTCACCCCAAATGCAACTTTCCCTTTTTACTGCGTACATTATATATCTCCTCCTTCGGTTTTATTTTAACTGGGCTGGAGATATGAAGCCTCTCCAGCAGGGCTTAATCCTCGCTAACCAATTCGCCAAGTAATTCGCCGTCGTCCGGGTGTACCGGTGTGCCATCTTCATACTTGACGGCGAAGTTTTCGCCGCGACTAACAGTTTCTTCATACATCAAAGTCGGGTCGCCATAAACATCAGACGGCACTTTCAGCGTCGCTTCCCATTCAGAAACGGTAATAACGAACCCCCGCGGTAGCAGTTCGCCATCTGGTGTGGTGATGCACTCATCGACAAAGTAACTGACTTCATCAACCTTTTCGATGCAGGGGAGGTTTTCTCCCCATACACCGAAGTTTAGAAAACCGTTTTCAGCAAGCAGGCGTTCCGGTGAACCGCCGCAGTAGTCAGCAGTAAGGTTGTCATCGTCCGGCAATTCGCCGGCTTCCCAGAGTGCCATCTCGAAATCGTCAATCGCTTCCTTGTAGTTTTCAGCTTCAACAACACGCTCATTACCATTAACCGTAATCCTGAACAACACTTTCAATTCCTCCCGTTCGTTATCTTTGTGTATATTATACCCATATGTGTGTATAGTGTCAATACATTACCAAATATTTTTTAAAAATTTTTTGCGACAAAATCAAAGGGTAATAAACTGTAACAGCGTATATTATCTATGAGGTGGGGAAGTTGAAACTAAAGAACCGGCTGAAGTATTGGCGGCATCAAAAACAAATGAACCAAACTGAATTTGCTGAATGGCTTGGTATTAATAAGTACCAATATAATAGATACGAACGGCAAGCAGCACAACCGACATTAGAAATAGCCTGGCGTATAGCTGAGAAATTGGGTATTAAAATAGATGATTTATTTGAAAGAGTGGAATAAAATACCACTCTTTTTTTATTTGTTTTTTGTACTGGACAAGCAATTTTTTATGCTTAATAGCATAAGTTATAACATGAATTATAAATCGAATTATAATTTGTATCACCGGTAACACGAATCAGGGCTTAAAAATCGTAATTTTACTGGCCAAAAAAACAAAGTTAAGGCGGCGAAGGAGGTGAATTGATTTGATATTAGGCATAATATTAGGCGTTTTTTTCTTTCTTGTCATTGAAACTATAAGCCCATTATCAGGTATCCACATGCTGGCTTACATTTTTGTCGGCGGTATGTTCTCATGGATTATGTGGGTGCATGACAGAAAGATGGCAGTCATGGGTATAATGAGCACCGTTTTGTGTGTTCTATATACTCTTTTTGAAGTCATTGAACCAGTTAGTAATTTAGTTAAAAAATTTATAGGGGGGTAAAAAATGAAAATTGCTTTATATATCTTTTTCCTTTTGACTGTACCAGCGACAGCTGCTAATGCTGGTTTAATCGGTCAAGTATTTTCGCCGGGGCAACCTGGTTTTGTTTTGATTAGTCTTTTGGGTATAACTGCGCTTTGTGGTTTTGTATCTTTTTTGCTTGATGCTTTGCAATTTAATGGCGGTCGGTTTTTTAAGATGGGGGCGCGGCTTTCATCAGCTTTAATTGTGCTGGATTTAATGTTTAAGGTTTTACGAAAAGGATTGGAGATAGTGACACTATGAGGCTTAGGGAAAGGTTTGCGGAAGCTAAAAGGCAAATAGTTTGGAAATTAGGCTATGAGCCATTAATCAAACAGCCTGAATTAGATTTGTTATCTGAAATCAAGAAAAGTATTCGCACAAGAAAAAGCCGCGAGTTAGAAGCAGAAATTGAAAACATTATGTTTGAGTGCAAACTATATAATTCATCTGGCGAATATGCAATGCACCTTAAAACTGTAAAAAAGGCTGATAATCACTTTGTTACTTTTTGGCAGCTCCCAAGAGGTTTAACATATCGGCAGTACCAAGACCGGCGAGAAGTATTTAACAATAACCTAAAAGCGCAGGTAATCATAGAGGAAAGAAACGGTTGCCTAATGATTGAGATTATTAAAGGTATTCTGCCAGACAAAAAAGGATTTGAGTTTGACATTAGTAAATATCCCGATATGTTATTACCAATCATGTTGGGATATGACCAATCTGGGCCAGTAGTAATAGATTTGCAAAAGTTACCGCACTTACTTATCACTGGTACCACCGGCACTGGGAAAAGTATATGCATGCAGAACATAATTTTATCTCTTGCACATAACAATAATGTAATGCTTTACGGTTGTGATATTGGCCGGGTTAACATGGCATTTATAGAAAATAAGGCAGTATTTGCAAAAGATATTTTTGAATCGCTTGACGTCATAACTTACTTAGTAGATGAAATGCACAAGAGATTGCAAGTTATAGAAAGTATCCCTGGGTGTGTTGATATTGTTGCTTATAACGAAGCTAATCCGGAAAATAAATTACCATTTTTGGTTTTGCTCATAGATGAATTTGGCTTTACATCAGAAAAAATGACCAGAATAAAAGAAGAAAAGGAACTTAGAAGGCAGATATATACTAAAGTTGCAGGAATGGCACTACTAGCCAGAAAGACAGGTATTCACCTTGTAGTGGGTTTGCAAAAATCATCTGATGAACTTATCCCTACTACTGTTCGGGATATGTTCACAGGCAGAATAGCACACCGTGCAGAAAGTCAAAGTGCAAGCCAAGTAGCACTAGGAACACCAGACGCTTTTTATCTACCTAGTATTCCGGGCCGAGCAATTTTAAAAATAGGCAATGATGTCAAAGTATTTCAGGGAGCTTACTACAACCCTAAAAAAGCAAAAAGCTATTTAGCAAAAACAACTTTAAGAAGGGATGATGATTATTTTGCTAAATCTAAGGCAAATTGGCTCCCGCCGGCTTAAAGAAATAAAAGAAAGTTTAGAAACATACCAAGCCCTTACTGTTGAGCAAGTAGCAGCTATGCACTTTTATAAATTGAAAAGCGGTGAAAACAAGGCCAGAGAGAGGTTACGGAAATTAGCGCAAACTTATAAATCAGTCCAAAGCGAAAAGTTAGACACCAGCGGCAAACTTTATTATTTTTACGAAAAGCGGCCGCAACATAATAGTGCCGCTCATGTGATAAACAGAAACTGGGGCTTTATGTGGATAATTCGGGGAAAGAAGGATTACCAAAAGGTTGTAGACATGGACATTGAATACGACATTGGCACATTGGTAGCTGATGGGTTTATCGGCTTATACAACGCCTTTACCGGAATTACAGATTATTGGTTTATAGAATCAGATCGTGCCAGCAGCAAGAATAAGTTTGAAAAAATAATCAAATACACTGAATACTATAAAAGCGGAAAGTATAAAACCGAGTTTTGGGCGCAAAAAACAAAAAGATTTCCTGGCATACTTATTGTTACGGATACAATAAGCAAAGCTAGACGAATTATAGAGTTAATTAAAAAACAAAACACAGAAGGGTTAAGGTTTACAGTTTTAACTGTTGATGAAATAAAAGAAAGTTTGCTTTTACAAGCTCAGTTTGTTCGACAAAACACAACATCACTTTGATATAATTTATTGTATGATTAATTAAAAAAGGAGGTTTTGGAATGACGGAAGAAAAGAAAAGTGATGAAGCGCAAGAAAAAAAGAAAAACACAAAGATTGGCTGCATCTCACTGCTTGTGATACTGTTTTCGCTGTTCGTTATCATAGCCAGTTGCAGCATTGGCGGTGATGACGAACCAAAGCCGGAACATGATGCGGCAGGAGCCAGCGTCATGGCTGAGCAGTTTGTCAAAGACCAACTCAAAGCACCGAGTACTGCAAAGTTTCAGCCTTTTCTGCAGCAACAAATTGAGGACTTAGGAGATGGCCGGTATACAATTCGTGCATGGGTTGACAGCCAGAACGGGTTTGGCGCAATGATCCGTACAAACTATATATGCACCGTGAAATATATCGGCAATGATAAGTGGCAATGTGAAAATTTGGAATTTGAAGAATAAAACCGGGTGTTAACCCGGTTGTTTTTTAGTGTACTTACGGTATGCACGAAGAAGCATGTATACCGCAAGTAATCTTTTTTATCTAAACCTATAATCAACTATTTCCACTTTCGCTTTGCGGCCGCGCCCCGGCCGATATGGTTCAACCAGTCTAATTGTGATTGATTCAAACAGCGATTGTATGGCCCGTTTTTTGGTTTCATTAGAAAAGCGGTGCCATTCTTTTTTTATGTTTTTTATCAATTCCTTTGCAAGCGCAATTGTTTCGGCATTATTTGCTGCGCTCATGTTTGAAAACAATTCATTTTCTTCTGCTTTTATTTCTTCGACGATTTTATTATATCTATCCTTTGATATATCACCTTCAAGGTATAGCTCTTCAGTACGTTCTTTCTTTGTTTTCAATTTGTTTAGCCGTTTTTGTATTTCTTCTTGTGACATCGTTTCTTCCGGTATATCTATTTCGATATCAGTTTCAGCCAGTTCTAACATTTCAAGGAATACTTCTTCAATTGCTTGTTCAGATATAATTGGCATATCACACACGCCGAAGTTAATGCGTCCTCTGCATTTATAATACCGGTAGCCGTTTTTCTTTGTGCCGCCGGTAAACGAATACCCGCATTTTTCACAACGTGCAACGCCGGAAAAAGGATAAAAGTTATCCGAACGGAAGGCAGTGTTTTTGCGCCCTGCCATGATTTTTTGGGCTTCGTCAAAGGTTTCTTTATCAATTATCGCTTCAAAATCTTCTTGTGAAATTTGCGTTAATACTTCTTCGCCGGTTTTCTTTCTGATGCCTTTTGAATAACTTTCATAATTCCACCGTACCAAACCGGCATATATCGGGTTGCGCAATACATACCGCACTGAGAAATCGCTCCATACTTCGCCTTTTTTTGTACGTACACCTTTTCGGTTCAATTCTTTTGCAATAGTTTGCGATCCGACATAACCGTACCGCTCAAAAATATAACGTACCCATTTGGCTTCATCATTGTTTTTGATTAGTTTTCCGTCGATAAGGTCGTAACCATAAGGGGCCGGTGCGCCGTTACGTTCGCCTTGTTCTGCTTTTTTTGTCATTCCCAAGTGTACACGTTCGGCAATTGTTTCCCGCTCCCACTGCGCCAGAGTTGCGATAAGGGTAATAAAAAGCCTGCCCGTTGCTGATGTAGTATCAAAAATCTCAGTGGCAGACTTAAATCTAACATCATGTTTTTCCATAATCTGCAAAATTTCGTGCAAATCAAGTACTGAGCGCACGAAACGGTCAAGACGATATACCAGCACAACATCAAATTTTTTCTTCTTTATATCTGCGATAAGCCGCTGCATCTCCGGCCTATCGGTATTTTTTGCCGAAAATCCTTCATCGCAGTAATCATCAACGATTGTCCAGCCCTGCGATTTTGCATATGCTTCCAATCTTTGCTTTTGTGCTTCTAACGAAAAACCTTCTTCCGCCTGCATGTCTGTCGAAACCCTTCTATAAATGGCACAGCGCATAGTTTCACCCCTACATATTGATTATTGTTTTTTTGAGCTTACCAATAATCCGTATATTTTTGTCACCGGGTTTGCAAACAATCGGCGAATATTGCGGATTTTCTGGCTGTAATATTACTACCCCACTTTTTTTATACACTCTTTTTAAAACGGCTTCATCGTTGTCAATTAATACTGCTGCGATTTCGCCGTTTTCAACAGTGCTTTGTTGGCGGATTAACAACAAATCTCCGTCGTGGATACGCGCACCAATCATGCTGTCGCCTTTCGCTCTCAGAAAAAAATATGAACCGCCGCTAACCCATTCTTTCGGTACAGCTTCATAACCTTCTATATCCTCATATGCAAGTGAACCATTTCCGCATGATACTTGTCCAACAATTGGTACTTTTACTGTTGTCGCTTCTTCAATTCCTAAAAATGACTTTGCTCCGTCTAACAACTGCGAAACATCCACATTCAACGCTTCAGCAATATCAGATAGACGGCCCATATCGATTTTGATTTCACCATTTTCGTAACGCTGTATTGTTTTCTTTGTAACACCAATTTTTTCAGCTAAAATTTGTAAACTGTAATTTCTAATCTTACGGTAGGTATAAATGTTCTTGCCCACAGCAGCATAAAACAATCTCGTTTTTTCTTCTTTAATCATTTTTTGCTCCCTTCTTTTTTATTTTTTTAATTCATCATTATTATAACAAAAAAGACACATACTTAAACACAAAATTATTTTTTGTGTCATTTTGGTATTGACAGGAAAAAAGTCCTAGGATATTATATAAGTGTCATTAAAAGACACGCAAAAAGGAGGGGTAAAATGAAGCTGTCGGTCAAGGCACTTAGAGTAAATGCCGGTGTTAAGGTAAAAGACGCGGCCAAGCACCTTGGGATATCGCATAGGGCGTATATTCGGAAGGAAAACGGGGAAACTCGGTTTTACGTTGATGAAGCCGTTCGGCTTGCACATCTATTCGGCGTTCCGGAGGAAATTTTTTTTGAGGCAGCGTGTCGCCAAAAGACACACTCTGCCTAATTTGGTAGGGTTGTACACTGTGGCAACACGCATACAAATTTTGAAAGGGAGGGGTGGTATGAAGAAAATCATTCTAAGCGACGAACAGACGAAGAAGTTCATCAGCTTCTTTGTCAAGGAGGCACTAAAAATGGCTCAACAAAATTCTTCTTCAAATTAAGGCCGCAAGGCCTATCTTCTTAGATCGTTACTGGACAAGTTATTATTTGTGTATATTATACCTACATATATACACATTGTCAATATATTAAATAAAATTTTTTTGAGGTGTAGAATGAGTAACATTTTTAATTACAAAGGAAGCCGAGATAACGCCGAAAGGCAGGGAAACATTCAGGCTTTTGCTGAGCAAGGAGGTGATCGCATGAAGAAAAATTACGGCCGTAAACAGCGCAGGCGTTTGAACCGCTTGAACCGCCGGCAGGAAGGGAGAAATAAAGCGCGCGATAACGAACGCGCACAGAAGGAGGTGGCACGATGCAAGAAAAGTATTGCCCTGTAATGGGGCATGGGCCGTCTGGATTGACGATGTGTCGGCGCGAGCAATGCGCTTGGTGGGACAAGCAGTGGGAATGCTGCAGCATGGTTAGTATTCCAAGGCAGTTGTTTTCGCAACTATTAGTGCAGGCAAAAAAATAGCCGGTTCTCTGCGCGGAGAAACCGGCCGCTTATAAGTTAACCAATTAGATTATACCACATTTTGGGAGGGATTGTATAAATGAACGCATTGCAGGCGCATGAATTACAAGAACTTCAAAAAGACCAAGAACGCGAGCGTTTTGAAATTGAAAACATAGAGCAGGCCAATTGGGCTGTGCGCAAAATAGCAGCTGCAAGGGCTGCTATTCGGGAAAGGGAAGAGTTGGCTAAAGCTGAAATGGAGCGGATTAATGAGTGGTTAAAAAGTGAGACACAGGAGCTGCAACGGGAAGTTGATTTCTTTACCGGGTTGCTGGAAGAGTATCACAAAAAGCAACTGGCAAATGACAGCAGGGCCAAAACAATCAAGCTGCCGTATGGCGTTCTGAAAATGAGGAAGCAGCAACCTCTATACCAAAGAGATGATGCGGCAATCAAAGAGTGGGCTGCCAAGAACCGGCCAGATGTGCTGGTTCCGCAAGAACCAAAACTTGATTGGGCTGGTTTGAAAAAAGCACTGCAAGTAGCCGGTGATAAGATGATTGACCCGGATACCGGCGAGGCGGTGCCGGGAATTGCGGTGATTGAACGTGGCCACAAGTTTAGCGTGGAGGTGGAATAGTGAGTGAACTAAACGCACTTTCAATTATAGATGATGTTGATATTCAGCAGGTAGCTGGAACTATGCAGAATATTGCTAAGTTCCAGGCGGTAATTCAAAAAACTTTAAAGCAGAACCACGACTTTGGGGTTATACCAGGAACCCCAAAGCCGACACTGCTTAAGCCCGGAGCAGAAAAAATATTGATGTTGATGGGCCTTACATCTGAGTATGCCATTCTAGAAAAGATTGAAGATTATGAAAAAGGCATATTCGCATACACGGTAAAATGCACGCTACTGAAAAACGGCTTAAAAATAACTGAAGGGCTTGGAAGCTGTAACAGTAAGGAGGATAAATACCGCTGGCGTTGGGTTTATGAAAGTGACATTCCGGCTGGTGTTGATAAAGATACTCTAAAAAAGAAAGTACACGGAAATGCGACTAAGTACAGAGTAGAAAACGACGATATATGCAGTCAAGCCAACACTATTTTAAAAATGGCTAAAAAGCGTGCACAGGTAGATGCGACTTTGACGGTAGCGGCTTTGAGTGAGATTTTTACGCAAGATATTGAGGATATGGATATACAGGGAAATCCGACCGAAAACACCTACAACCCAAAAGTAGATAATCCTGCGGATATAGTGCTGCATTTTGGCAAGCACAAAGGCCAAAAACTTGGCGATGTGCCTAGAGATTATGTGGAATGGCTGGTAGAAAGGGCAAACGACCAGTGGTTGCGGGAAGCTGCTAAAAAACTGCTTGAAGCAGATAAAACAGATAATAACAAGCAACAAGAGCCATCTAATGATAACCCTTTTGAAGTAATTAACGACAATGACATTCCGTTTTAGAAGCCCAGGCTGGTGCCTAGCCAGCCGCTTGGTAAGATGGACGAGCTTAAAAGGCGGGAACTGAAAGGTAGTGGTTACAATGCCTAAAAGAAAATATCACCGTGACTTTGGTGTGCCGATGGAAACGGCACTCAGCCCTGAGCAGTGCCGGAAAATGCGTAAGTTTTTGGCCGCTGTTTGCCAGTATCACAAAACTACCGGGAAGATGAGCTTTGGCAAATTTGCTAGGGAATGGAGAAGAACGGGAAGGGTGTATTTATGAACACTTGTTTCGGCTGCAAATATCTGTATGACGTTGAAGATGCCGCCGGTGGAGGATTATGGCGGTGCTTGAAATATCGCTGCCGGGTTGTTGGCGAATGGGGTCATTGGGTGCGTGATGGCGGAGAACCAAATCCTGTGCGGGATGACTGTAAAGAGGAGGTTGATGCAGATGGCACATAAACGCCGGGGTAGAAAGGCCCGCGAGCTACGCCGGAAGCGAGCGCAGCAGCGGGCGCAAGAAAAACAAGTGCAAGTGAAAGTGGTAGTATTTCGCCGCCCGAAACCGGCTTTACACGGGCCGGGGAGAGTGGTGGCCATCGCAGAGGTTGTTTAACGTCCTGCAAAAAATTTTTACCTTCTTTACTGGAATATGATTACTTATTTTAAATTTTATGAAAAGGATGTGTAAATATGGAAAACTCAAAAAATACCGTTGAAAAACCAGCTTCGGATGTATCTGAAAAGGAGATTGCCAGCGTGCTTCTTAAACTTGGCTTCCAACCAAACCTTACTCGGGGAATGAACGGGTACTTAAAATAGGTGGGTGCAGCAATGCCGGCTAAAGTCGAAAAACAAACTTTGTATTTGCAATACCGCCCGCATCGGCCGGTAGCTGTTCGCCGCCGGCTGGTGTGGCGGCCGGTAAATGCAGTGCAGGCGTGGCTCGAAGGGCGGGACAAGCCGTCTGCCAAGGTGTTTGCGTATGGGGCGCTTGCGGTGGCGGCGATGTTCTTAGTTAGTCAAATTGTGAGGTGGATCATATGAGTAAAACAAAGATTGAGTGGGCAGATACTGTATGGAACCCGGTTACAGGCTGCACACCAATTAGTCCGGGGTGTCAAAACTGTTATGCCAAGCGTAT
>CBETWA010000046.1:0-17420 GCA_965539975.1 uncultured bacterium
TGGGGTCGAAACTTTTGGGTCGGAAGTATGTCCCCAACGTATAAGCCGTTGGTGCTGTCGACGCGGAAGTTCTGAACGCAGCGGGGACCACCAGCCCACAAGAAACAAAAGAGTATTTTCCGGGTAGACATACTTTAACACACGGAGAGCTGGATTATAAATTCCATTCGAAAGGAACTTGATACAATGGTACAAAAAACAGTTGACTGCCGGGGGCTGGCCTGCCCGCAACCCGTAATCAACACCAAGAAAGCCCTGGAAGAAGGGGGCGTTGTGGCGGTAACAACCATAGTAGACAACGAGGTAGCACGGCAAAACGTAACCCTGTTTGCCCGTAACGCGGGTTACAGTGTTACCGAAGAAGAAAAAGACGGGGCCTTTTACCTGACCATTAGCGGAAAAGGCAAAACCGCAGCTGTACCGGACACACAAAGGCATCAAGGCGGTTTTGAAAAATCCCCGCGTCCCGGCGGCGAAGGACCGGTCTACTTCATTACTACAAACTCCCTGGGGCAAGGATCGCCGGACCTGGGCCAGGTACTGATAAAAAGCCTGTTCACCACCCTGGCGGAAATGGTCCCTCCACCGGCAGCCCTGCTGTTTTTGAATACCGGCGTGTACCTTACCTGTGAAGGTTCCAATGTCATCGGCCTCATTGAGAAGATGCACAACGCCGGTACCCGGGTGCTGTCCTGCGGCACCTGCCTCGACTATTACAAGCTCAAAGACAAGCTTAAAATCGGCACCGTTTCCAACATGTTTGAAATTAACAGCTGGCTTTCCGGCCCGCACAAAACAATTACCATCGCCTAGTTTTATCCCAAATCGCGATCTAATACTGCGGGGCCCCACTGTCACTGTTTCTTTTTCAACTGGTGGGGCAAGGCAACGTGGCGGCCTATTTTAATGTGGAAAGGCATATTTTTTTTCACGGCGCGACCACCGCGGGAGCCAAGCACTTCGCCCAGCACCAGGCCGCCCACCAGTGTTTTTTTGTCACCCAACACCGCTTCCAGGGGATTTTCCCTCCGCTTGCGCGGCTTGCATTCTTGGCTTTGTGACTGTATGCTTGCGGCAGCCCGGTCAACCTTCCCGTTATCTTCCTTTTTGTCCCCCGCCAGGCAAGACGGTTGTTCTTGTTTTCCGTCAAAACCACTCCCAGCGTCGCGGGTGTAGCGCCGGGGCTTTTCATGCTCAGTACGGGTTTCTGGAACACTCTCATATGGAGCCGTTTTCTGCGGGGGCGCCTGTTTTGTCCGGGGCGATTCCGGCGCGGGTTCGTGTTCGCGGCCAGTATCGCCGGCAGGTTGGGTTTCCACCGGAGTATCCTTCTCCCGTTTCCTGTCCCAGGGGCCAGGTAACGGCTTATCCCCAGCGCCGGTTTCCGCCGGGCGGTCCCACGGGCCCGGCAGCGGCAAGTCCTGATCCCGGCCGGTGGGCCGGTTCCATGGGCCGGGTAGCGGGCTATCATCCTCGATGATACCGGGCAACGATAAACCGCGCTTCCCGGTGGGTTTTCTCAAGGCCCGGAACAGAAAATAGAAAAACAATATCAATAGTGCAGTTTTCATGTAATATCCGGCCTCCTTCGACAAGACCGGCGCATACTAGGTTGTCGCCGGCGTCTTGCCGCCGCCGTCGTCATCTTCCGAACCCATGCGGGATATGTTTTGCCGCATGCTGGTGTCGGCCAGCAAGTTCTGCATGTTGTAGTAATCCATCACGCCAAGCCTGCCGTTGCGCAAGGCATCAGCCAGGGCAAGGGGCACCTGCGCTTCGGCTTCCACAACTTTGGCCCGCATTTCTTCCACGGCGGCTTTCATTTCCTGTTCCTTGGCCACCGCCATGGCGCGCCGCTCCTCGGCCTTGGCCTGGGCGATGTGCTTGTCGGCCTCGGCTTGGTCGATCTGCAGCTGGGCGCCTATGTTGCGGCCCACGTCAACATCGGCTATGTCAATGGACAAAATTTCGAAAGCGGTACCCGCGTCAAGACCCTTGGCCAAAACCACCTTGGAGATGGAGTCGGGGTTTTCCAGCACTTCTTTATGGCTTTGCGAGCTGCCCACGCTGGTGACCACGCCCTCACCCACCCGGGCCAGGATGGTTTCCTCGCCGGCGCCGCCAACCAGCCGGTCAATGTTGGCCCGCACAGTGACCCGCGCCATTACCTTCACCTCGATACCATCCTTGGCCACGGCTGACACCCAGGGGGTCTGGATAACCTTTGGGTTTACGCTCATCTGCACGGCTTCCAGCACATCGCGCCCGGCCAGGTCAATAGCCGCCGCCCTTTCAAAGGGTAAGTTGATGTCAGCCCTTTCCGACGCAATCAAAGCGTCCACCAGCCGGTCCACATTGCCCCCGGCCATGTAGTGGGCCTCAAGCTGGTTTACGGTAACGTTCAACCCGGCCTTGTCGGCTTTGATCAGCGGGTTGACAATTTGCGCCGGCGGTACACGCCGCAACCGCATGCCGATGAGAGTAACAATACCCACCCGAACTCCCGCCGCCAGAGCCGAAATCCACAACCCCACCGGTATGAAACTGAAAATTGTTACTACAATCACCAAACCCAGTGCCAATAATATAAGCAAAACTATTGAGCCAAAGAACAATAACTTCAACCTCCTTGAATTTCAGGGCATGTTTTCTTGTGGACGGCAAGCTTGTTGAAACTGTTCCCACCTGGCAAAACGATATTTTGTTTCATAATACATAATCAATGCGAGATAAAAATTATCACAGCGGCCGGACCACGATGCGACCACCCTCGACATTCACCACCGATACTTTAGTTCCGGCCGGAACGTAACCCCCCTCGGTTACCACGTCAAGCCTTTCGCCGCCTACATCAACAGTTCCCGCAGGTCGCAGCGGGGTAATGGTTACGCCCTCCTGCCCCAAAAAGCGTTTTAGTTCTCTTCTGGGGGCGGTGTATCCCGTATCCTTTTGCTGGCGCATTCCCAACATCAGCCGCTGCCAAAAATTAATTTTTGACAGCAACTTAATTCCCACTATAAAAACCACCACGCTTGTGGCCAGGGCAATAACCAGAGACTTCAGGGTAATGACCACATCCGCACTCAGCAGGATTATACCCCAAGCAAATAAAATAATTCCAATCATGCCCGCAGCGCCAAACCCGGCGAAAACAAAAACTTCCAACATAAAGGCCAGAAAGCCAAGCAAAAAAGCCAGGGTAGCCAGCCATGGTACCAGATCAGGAGACACTGCGATACACCTCCGTTTTATATCCCCGGCCCGGCCGGTTGCTGGTAACGCTAAAGCCCGGCACATGCCAGTACCGGGCTATAATGTTCGGAATAAGCAGGTTACTACCGGAACCTGGATTTGCGTTTCCGAGCGGCTTCCGATTTTTTCTTCCTTTTTACGCTTGGCTTTTCGTAATGCTCGTGCTTTCTGGCTTCCGCGAGGACACCCGCTTTCTGACAGGTACGTTTAAAGCGCCGGAGGGCACTATCCAGTGTCTCATTCTTTCCTACTCTGACTTCTGCCACTGAGTTCTCCCTCCCCTCCGCTGAAGCGCAAATAAAAACCTTGCGACATCATTTAAATACTTACAACCCCCAATTAAAAAATACACACTGCGCTATTATATAACAACAATCAGAAGGCAGTCAATTAGCCTGGGGGCCATTGCAGAGGCCTTCCGGCCAGCATGTGATAATGCAGGTGGAACACCAGCTGGCCCGCATCTTTCATGCAGTTTGACACTAGCCTGAAACCCCTTTCCGCTAGCCCCATATCCCTGGCCACGGTGGCGGCCGCCCTTTGTACCTCGCCCATGATATGGCTGTCTTCGGGCTTGATGTCGAAAAAAGTAGGGATATGCTTTTTGGGAATCAGCAAAAGGTGGATAGGAGCCGCCGGCTGGATATCCTTGAATACCAGGACATTATCGTCTTCGTATACTATATCAGCCGGTATTTCCTTGTTAACAATCTTGCAAAAAATACAATCTTCTTGCACCTTTTCCACCTCCTCCCTATAACGCGTGAACCGGGGGTAAATCAGGCCGCATATAAAGTTCCACACTATAGTTCCACACTCAATCGGCAAATCCCTGCATAATTTTTAAATTATTCTACCTGTGGCTACAGTGCCACCAAGCCCGGTGATTCTAACATTTACTATTTGCCCCCGCAGCCCAGCCGGGCCGGCAAAGGTAACGCGCAAATAGTTGTCAGTCAGGCCGTCCAGCCATTCCCCATTTTTCCCAGGCACAACCTGTTCTGCCAGCACCGCCACTGTTTTACCCTGGTACCGGGCGGCAAAACGCCGGGACAATTCCCCGCCCAGGGCAATAAGACGCCTGCTGCGTTCCTCTTTTACGGCCGGCTCGACCTGGTTCGGAAATTCAGCCGCGGGCGTGCCGCGCCGGCGAGAGTATTTGAACACGTGCAGGCCGGAAAATTGCATCTCCTCAATAAACCTTACCGTGTTTTCAAAATTTCGCTCGGTTTCGCCGGGAAAACCAACCATAACGTCGGTGGTAATGCCCGCTTCTGGAATTTTTTTCCTTATATCATTCACCAGTCCCCGGAAAAAACCAGTGTCGTAAGTGCGGCGCATGGCTTTTAAAATCTCGTCGTCACCGCTTTGCAAGGGCACGTGTATGTGCCGGCAAAAAGGAGGACCGGAAGCCATCAATTCCAGGATTTCGGGGGTTATGTCCCGGGGTTCTAGCGAGCTTAATCGCAACCTGGCCAATCCCGGCAGCGCTGCTATTTCCCTCAATAACTCCGGCAGTTTCATGCGTCCACCGGGTTCCCGGCCGTAAGCCCCGGTATGGATACCCGTCAGCACAATTTCTTTGAAACCCCGTTCTAGCAACTCCCTCGCCCCGGCCAGCACGCTTTCCGGCGGGCGGCTGCGCAACGGGCCGCGGGTGTAAGGCACTATGCAGTAAGAACAGAAGTTCTGACAACCCTCCTGGATCTTCAAAAAAGCCCGCACCCGGCCCTGGCTCGCCTCGCCGGGCAGTTCCTCGTACTCCCGGCAACCGGAAATATCCTGCACCGCCACGGTTCTACGCCCTTTTACCGTCCCTTCAACCAGGTCCACAATGCGGGCCCGGTTACCGGTACCGACAACAAGATCCACACCCTCTATTTCCAGTATTTCCCCGGGGGCCGCCTGGGCGTAGCAACCCGTTACCGCCACCAGCGCTTTCGGGTTGTCTCGAACGGCCCGCCTGATGAGCTGCCTGGACTTGCGATCTCCCAGGTGGGTCACGGTACAGGTGTTGATTATGTAAACATCCGCCGCCTGCTCAAAATCCACCACTTCATACCCGCGCCGGCGGAATAATTCCTCCAGGGCGGATGTTTCGTACTGGTTTACCTTGCAGCCCAAGGTGGTAAAAGCCACTCTTTTCTTACCCACGCAAAGATTCCCCCAGGTCGCCCCACTGGTAAAGTACCATGGTTAATACAGCCGGGCCGGCGGTCTCCGTACGCAAAATCCGCGGGCCCAGGCTCACCGGAAGGGCACCGCGGCGACACGCTTCCTCCACCTCTTCGCGTTCCAAACCACCTTCCGGGCCGATAATTATGTATACTTCCTCCGGCGCAGGCCGGGACTGCAACTCATGCTTCAGAGAGCAATCGCCTGCTTCCTCCCAGGGTAGAAGCACTAGCGCACCGGGAGGAATCGCATCCAGCGCGGCAATCCACTCCACGGGTTCTTGGACCTCCGGCACAAGCGCCCGCCGGCACTGCTTGGCCGCCGCGGTGGCTATACGCTGCCACCTCTGGCGCCGGGCGGCACTCTTAGTGACATCCAGCCGTACCACGCTACGCCTGCATAACACCGGTATAAACGCCGCCGCCCCCAGTTCGGTGCCTTTCCGAATCACGGTGTCCATTTTGTCCCCCTTGGCGATACCCTGCAGCAACACCACCCGCAACGGCGGCTCTCCACCCGCCCGCTGCCGTTCCAGCACCCGGCAGGTAATGTTATTGCCACCAGTCTTTTCCTCAATGCGGCACCTGTACTGGCTGCCGCACCCGTCCAGTACTGTAATTATATCCCCGGGTCCAAGGCGTAATACCCTGGTTATGTGGTGCGCCTCTTCGCCACCAATAATGATTGTGTCTCCCCTGATATTTTCCGGTCCCACAAAAAATCTCGCCATAACAACACCTCCCCACCTCCAGGTGCCGGGGTGTTAAAAAAAGTGTTGAAAGTTAAAAAACGACATTAACGCCACGATTGTTCAGCTCCGGTGCCGGGTGTTGAAAGTATTTTTTCAGCACTCAGCACCAGAGCTTGGCACCTGTTCATCCTGATTTTAACATTATTGTCGCTAATTAGTAGCAGATCGCAACAAATGCACATTTCAACACCTGGCACCAAAGGCTAACCACTCGCCGCGGGATTTGGCGGAAATGGTTTTGAGGCCGGCACCCCGCAGGGCTCGAAGCACGTCCTCTCCACGCTGGCGGATAATGCCGGAAACCACCAGCAACCCGCCGGGCTCGAGGACGGAAACGGCCGCCGGAAGCAGGCGGATGACAACGCCGGCAATTATGTTGGCCACCATTATGTCGACTTTCACACCCGACACCTTGTCCAGCAGGTCACCATGCAGTACCGCCACCCGGTCTGCCACGCCGTTTCGCGCCGCGTTTTCCCTGGCGGTGCGCACCGCCAGCTCGTCAATATCCACGGCGATAACCCTGCGGGCGCCCAGTAGCGCCGCGGTAACAGCCAGTATCCCCGAACCCGTGCCCACATCGCAAACCGTTTCACCGCCCCGTATCCGCTCTTCCAGGAATTCCATGCACATGGCGGTGGTGGCGTGCGTTCCGCAACCGAAGGCCATACCGGGGTCCATTTCTATGACTACGTCACCGGGGCCGGCGGTGTATTCTTCCCATGAAGGCTTGACCACCAGCCGGCGGCCCACCCGTACCGGTTTATAGTATGCCTGCCAGGCGGTGGCCCAGTCTTCCTCTCGCACATAGCCGGTTTCCCGGCGCAAGCCCTGCTCGTCGAAAGTACGGTACAGGTTTTCCAGCCTTTCAGGCATAGTTTCGTCATCACAGGCAAAATACCCCTTAACCACCGTTTCACCGGTTGCAAACCGCCCCAGTTTCGGTGCAACTGTTTCCTTGTTGCCTTCACGTATACAGTCCAACACAAAAGCGGGGTCTTCTATGACAACCCCGCCCGAACCCGCTTCATGAAATACAAGCGCTACGTTATCTTGCTGTTCCCGGGGAACAAAAACCCTAATTTCCAGCCACTTGCGCAAGCCAGCACCCCCGTTTTTGTCAACCCATGAAGGCGTCGCGTACTTTCTTGAAGAATCCTTTGTCCTCGTTGTCACGGGTTTTTCGTCCTTCTATGCGGGCAAATTCCTGCAGCAGTTCCCTCTGTCTTTCTGTTAACCGCGTGGGTGTCACCACCCGCACCTGCACGTATTGATCGCCGCGGCCGTATCCTCTCACATCCGGGATTCCCTTTCCGCGCATGCGCAGTATGGTACCGGACTGGGTACCTTCCGGTATTTTCAACCTGGCTTCTCCGTCAATGGTGGGTATTGTTATTTCATCACCAAGGGCGGCCTGCACTAAGCCGATCTCGACATCTACTATGACATTGTTGCCCTCGCGTTTAAATATAGAATGCGGGCGCACGTGTACAAAAACAAAAAGATCGCCCCGGGGGCCGCCACGCAACCCGGGTTCGCCCTCGCCGGCCAGGCGCAGCCTGGACCCGTCGTCAACACCGGCGGGAATCTTGACCTTGATACTCCTGGTGCGCCTGACTCGCCCGGCCCCGCGACAGGTGGGACAGGGTTTTTCAATAATAGTCCCGGCGCCGCGGCAACGATCACAGGTTCTGGACTGCACGATGCGGCCAAAGGGCGTGCTCTGGGCAAACTGGATTTGCCCGCTCCCCCCGCAGTATTCACAGGTTTTCTTCCCTGTGCCCGGGGCGGCACCGCTTCCACCACAGGTACTGCATTCCTCGGTGCGCGGGACTTTGATGTTTTTCTCCAGGCCGAAGGCGGCCTCCTCAAAGGTAAGTTCCACGTCCACGCGCAAGTCGGCTCCCCGTTCGGGGCCGCTGCGCCGTTGCCTGCCGCCCGCACCGAAAAACATGTCAAAGATATCGCCAAAGCCGCCGAAATCGGCACCAAACCCGCCGTTAAAGCCCCCGAAGCCGTTAAACTGCCCGTCCGTGGCCGCGTGGCCGAAACGATCGTAGGCTTCTCTTTTTTCCGGATCACTTAACACTTGATAGGCTTCAGATACTTCTTTAAATTTTTCCGCGGCATCTTTATCATCCTTGTTGGCGTCGGGGTGATACTTGCGAGCCAGCCTGCGATAGGCCTTTTTTATTTCCTCCTGGGTAGCGTCCCGGGAGACACCCAGTACCTCGTAATAATCCCGTTTTGCCACGGCCTACACCACCTTAATCACTTCAAACACCGGCAGGAGGGCATAAAAGCCCTCCCGGTTCGCTGCTTGTTTTCATACCCGGCAATCAATATTTATTCTACGCACCTTCATTAATTCCTGTTACTTTTTATTATTTATCTTTTTTCTGGTCGCCGTCGACTTCGTACTCCGCATCCACCACGTTTTCCTTTTTACCGCTTTCGGGCCCGGCTTCCTTGCCGTTCCCGGCGCCGGCTTGAGCCTGCTCCGCTTGTTGCTGCTGGTATAGGGATGCTGTCAGTTCGTATAACGGTTTGGTCAATTCTTCGACGGCAGCCTTGATCTTTTCGTTATCCTCACCCTTCAGGGCTTCCTTCAAGCGTTCCATGGCGCTGTTGACCTGGTCCACCTTTGCCTTGTCCGCCTTGTCACCCAGGTCCTTGATGGTCTTTTCCGCCTGGTAGATCATGCTGTCGGCCTGGTTACGCAGTTCCACGCTTTCCTTCCGCTTCCTGTCTTCCTCGGCGTGCTTTTCGGCCTCCTTGACCATTTTCTCGATTTCTTCTTCACTCAGGCCGGTACCGCCGGAAATGGTAATGCTCTGCGCCTTGCCCGTACCCAGGTCCTTGGCGGACACGTTAACTATACCATTCACGTCAATATCAAAAGTGACCTCGATCTGCGGCACGCCGCGCGGCGCAGGCGGAATGCCCGTCAACTGGAACCGGCCCAGGGTCTTGTTGTCGGCGGCCATGGGCCGCTCGCCCTGCAGCACGTGGATTTCTACCATGGTTTGACCGTCGGCGGCGGTGGAGAAAATCTGGCTCTTGGAAGTGGGAATGGTTGTGTTGCGCTCGATTAACTTAGTGAACACGCCGCCCAAGGTCTCGATACCCAGGGAAAGCGGTGTCACATCAAGCAGCAGAACATCCTTGACATCGCCGGCCAGCACACCTGCCTGGATGGCTGCCCCAATGGCCACGCACTCGTCCGGGTTGATGCCTTTGTGCGGCTCTTTCTGCAAGTACCTTTTGATGGCTTCTTGCACCGCCGGTATACGGGTGGAACCGCCCACCAGCAATATCTTGTCAATATCTTTCGGCTCCAGCCCGGCATCGGCCATGGCCTGCCTGGTGGGGCCCATGGTTTTTTCCACCAGGTCCGCTGTAAGCTCGTTAAACTTGGCCCTGGTCAAGGTGATATCCATGTGCTTGGGACCGCTGGCGTCCGCCGTGATGAAAGGCAGGTTAATGTTGGTGGTCATCACGCCGCTCAGTTCCACCTTGGCTTTTTCCGCAGCGTCCTTCAGGCGCTGCATGGCCATGCGGTCGTTTTTCAGATCTATGCCCGTATCCTTTTTAAACTCGCTCAGCAAGTATTCCACAATTCGCTGGTCGAAATCGTCACCGCCCAGCCGGTTGTTACCGCTGGTGGCTTTGACCTCGAACACGCCGTCACCCAGCTCCAGTATGGAAACGTCAAATGTGCCCCCGCCCAGGTCAAACACCAGGATAGTCTGGTCGTCTCCCTTGTCCATGCCGTAGGCCAGCGCTGCTGCGGTGGGCTCGTTAATGATGCGCAAAACCTCGAGA
Organism: uncultured bacterium; assembly: GCA_965539975.1. Classification (GTDB taxonomy): domain Bacteria; phylum Bacillota; class Desulfotomaculia; order Desulfotomaculales; family Desulfallaceae; genus CBETWA01. The sequence goes on from CBETWA010000046.1 coordinate 10,004, forward strand.
CCTGCGATTCTGCCCGCGTCTTTGGTAGCCTGGCGCTGGGCATCGGTAAAGTAAGCCGGTACGGTAATTACGGCTTGAGTGATCTTTTCGCCCAGGTATGCCTCGGCATCAGCCTTTAATTTTTGCAGCACCATAGCTGATATTTCCTGAGGCGTGTAATCCTTTCCATCTATATTTACTTTATACTCGCTTCCCATATGTCTTTTAATGGATGTAACAGTCCGGTCGGGGTTACTGACTGCCTGGTTCTTGGCCACCTGGCCCACCAGGCGTTCACCCGTTTTGGAAAAGCCGACCACGGAAGGAGTAGTGCGTCCTCCCTCGGCGTTTGGAATTACAACCGCTTCACCGCCTTCCATGACGGCCATGCACGAGTTGGTGGTTCCCAGGTCAATTCCCAGCACTTTCGCCATTCTATATATCGCCTCCTAGTGTGTAACTGCCCTGAATAATACGGGTTGTCGGGTTGTGCACCCGGCATCATGTAATATTAATTCAATTTCTTATTCCGATTTGGCCACCTTGACCATGGCCGGGCGGAGCAGTTTGTCCTTTAAGAAATACCCCCGGCGTAATTCGGCTATAACGGTGTTATCCGGGTATTCACTGGTCAATTCCCGCATCGCCGCTTCGTGCTTGGTGGGGTCGAATTGCTGGCCTTCCGCCTCAATGGGGGTTAACCCTTCCTTCTGCAGGACGTCCAGCAATTGGCGATAAATCATCTCCACGCCTTCCACCACTTTCGCCGGGTCCTGATCCTTAGCTTCAAGGGCCAGCTGGAAGTTATCCAGCACAGGCAGCAACGCCTCGCACAGGGATGCGGTAGCATACTGGACAAACTCCTCCCGCTCCCTGGTTGTGCGGCGCCGGAAGTTTTCAAAGTCGGCTTGCAGGCGAACCAGGCGGTTGTAATATTCACCTGCCCTGGCTTTTTGTTCTTCCAGCTCTTTCTTCAGCCGCTCTATTTCCGCCCGCCCATTGTTTTCCTCCTCCACGTGCTTTTCTTTCGCTTCTGCTTTTTCTACCGGCCCGCCCTCTTTCGGTTCGTTTACCGCTTCATGGTTTTCGGAAACTGGTAAATCTTCACCCGTTACCTTTTCTCCAGAGTGGTTTTTTTCTTTTATTTCCTCACCGGTTTCACCGGGGGCTTGTTGCCGTTCACTGTATTGCCCGCCATCTTCATACCGCTTTTGCTCATCATTCACAGCCAAAAATAATCACTCCTGTTCCGCTAATAAAAAAACTGGTACAAGTATTGCGTCTATAAATATTATTTAAATATTATTTGCCCCGGCCGCGGAGTAGTCTTTCCATGACAAGAGACAAGTTGCTGGTAATATACTCCACCGCGGCAAAGGCTCTGGCGTAATCCATCCTGGTAGGTCCCAAGATTCCTATGCCGCCCACCGGACGACCTTTTATACTATAGCTTGCCATGACCAAACTACAATCTTTCATGAGCTCGTTTTCAATTTCCTCGCCGATGCGCGCCGTCACCCCTTCGGTTTCGAAAACATCCCCCATGATGTTGGACAACTCCTGTTCCTGCTCCAACAGGCTCAACAACGTTTTTACCTTTTCCACGTTGTGAAACTCGGGCTGGTTGAGGATATTGAAAACTCCGCCCAGGTATATTCTTTCACTGGATTTTAATGTCAGGCTTTCCTGGATCAGCTCCATAGCCATGTTTAGAATATGTTTTTGCTTGGCAAGCTCAAAATATATTTCCTTGATCAGGGTAAGACGGATGCTTTCAATGGACCTGCCCTGCAATTTGTGATTCAATACCTTGGATATGGTATCCAGATCGGCCGGCCCAATGCTGTCCGGCACTTCGATAATGCGGTGATGAACAGTCCCGGAATCGGTGACCACCACAACCATCGCCTGGCCTGGTCCCATATGGATAATCTGGATATGCTTGAAGCAGCTTTTACCCGAGTGCGTGGTAAATACCACCGCCGCGTAATTCGTTATTTGCGACAGCAATTGGCCCGTACGCCGCAGTACTTCTCCCACATCCTGCACCTTGGTGAGGTAGCTGTTGAGCACCAGTTTTTCCTCTTCGGCGGTTAGCTCGCTTTTTTGCATCAGGTGGTCTACATAGTACCGGTAACCTGAATCCGACGGAATTCGACCGGCGGAGGTATGGGGTTGCTCAATAAAACCCATCTCTTCCAGGTCGGCCATCTCGTTGCGAATGGTGGCCGGGCTGACGCCAAGCTTGTATTTCCTGGCTATGGAACGCGACCCCACCGGCTCGGCAGTGGCGATATAATCCTGTACAATAGCCAGCAAAACATTCTTTTTTCTGGCGTCCAGCATCCAAATCACCTCCTTGTTAGCACTCTTGTGCATTGAGTGCTAACCTATTACAAACATAGCACCGCCAATTCTTTTTGTCAAGATTTTGTAACCGCCATGCAACCCGGTTCAAGGCGCAAACCTCGCCATTACCGTATTTGCCACCGCCAGGCCTTGCCTGGTTAGGCGCAGGCAACCGTCTTTTATTTCCAGCCATCCCTGTTTTACCAGGTCATCAATAATTCCCGGGTACAGCTCTTCCAGGGAGCGGCCGAAACGGCGGCGGAACTGTTCCAGTTCCAGGCCCCGCGCTAGCCGCAGGCCGAGAAACACGGTTTCAAAAATATCATCCTCCACCGGCAATTCCTCGCACGCCTGTGCCGGCGGCATGCCTTCCGCCAGCGCGGCGACGTACTTATCCAGCCGTTCCACGTTTGCGATACGCCGGTTTTCCACCCTGGAATGTGCGGCAGGACCCAACCCCAGGTACTGCCCGTTATGCCAGTAAACCAGGTTATGCCGGCACTCCCTGCCCGGGCGAGCAAAGTTGGAAATCTCGTATCGCTGCCAGCCGGCTTTTTCAAGTATATCAACCGCCGCATAGTACATTTCCAGTTGCAGCTCTTCCGGGCAGGGTTCCAGCCGTCCCTCTGTCACCATGCCGTGCAGCGGGGTCCTTTCTTCCAGTTGCAGGCAGTAAGCTGCCACGTGTTCCGGCTGTAAATCAATGATCCTCTCCAGGCACTGTAACCAGTCTTCCACGGGCTGCCCGGGTACCCCGAAGATCAGGTCCAGGTTGACGTTTTCAAAACCCGCCGCCCTCGCCGCCTCCAGCGTTTTAACCGTCTGGTCATGATTATGAATGCGCCCCAGGGTGGACAGTGTATTTTCGCTACACGCCTGGGCGCCTATACTCAGCCTGTTCACGCCGCACCGTCTCATTGTTTCCAGGCCTGCCCGGTCCACGGTGCCGGGGTTGCACTCCACCGTGAACTCAACGTCTCCGGTAAGACAGAAATATCTTTTTACAAGTATTATTATTTCCTCAATTCCTTCCGGCGATAAGCAGGTGGGCGTACCGCCCCCGACAAAAACAGTGGACAATGTCCACCGGCTGTCTTTCACACCACCTGTCCACAGTTCCATTTCCCGTCTCAGCCCGGCCAGGTAATTCTTTTCATCATTCCGGTTATAAGGATAGGAAACAAAATCGCAGTACAGGCACTTGCGCACGCAAAAAGGCACGTGTATATATAAGGAAGCTGGAATGCCGCTGCCCGGCACCGGCACGCTTCCCGGCGAAATCACCTGTCACCAAGCCTTTCGCGCAATTGCACGGCCAGTTTTTCTTCGCCCGCCGGTTCCCGGAGTAGCTTTTTGACCTCTTGCCACACTTCCGGGCACTTGGCATCCGGTACACCCACTATTTCCCGCACTGCCCGGTCCACCCGCCGGCGTTCTTCCTTGTTGGCGGGGGTGACACCGGCTTTTTTCATGACCTCTCCCAGGTGACGCAGGTAACAGCTCATGGTTTCACACCCTTCACTATTTATAATAACTTGGCCTGCCCGGTATTACAGGTGCATGGTATTTTGTGGCCACACCAGGCGACCCGGAGTTACTCGTCCCTAATGCTTAAAACCGCCATAAATGCTTCCTGGGGAATCTCCACGTTCCCCACCTGCTTCATGCGTTTCTTGCCTTCCTTTTGTTTTTCCAGCAACTTGCGCTTGCGTGTGATGTCCCCCCCGTAACACTTGGCCAGCACGTCCTTGCGGCGAGCCCGGATCGTTTCCCGGGCAATCACCTTGTTGCCTATGGCCGCCTGCAGGGGTATCTCAAACAGGTGGCGGGGGATCAGGCCCCGCAGTTTTTCCACCAGGGCACGGCCGCGGTGGTATGCCTTGTCCCGGTGCACTATGGTGCTCAGGGCGTCCAGCGGTTCGCCGTTCACCAGGATGTCCATCTTTACAAGGTTTGATTCCCGGTAACCCGCCACCTCGTAATCCAGGGAAGCGTATCCCCTGGTGCGTGATTTAAGCTGGTCGAAAAAGTCGAATATTATCTCGCTCAAAGGTAAATCATACTTGATCATTACCCGGCTACCGCCCATGTAGACCATGTCCCTGTACACCCCGCGGCGGTCCTGGCACAGTTCCATCACCGCCCCCACGTAATCCTGGGGGACCATCACCGTGGCCGACACAAAAGGTTCCGCCACGGACTCAATTTTGCCGGCGGGAGGCATTTTGCTGGGGTTATCGATTTCCACCACTTCCCCGGCGGTAGTTTTTACCCGGTAAACCACGCTGGGAGCGGTGGTAATAAGGTTCAGCCCGTATTCCCTCTCCAACCGTTCCTGAATAATCTCCATGTGCAGCAGACCCAAAAAACCGCAGCGAAACCCGAACCCCAGGGCTTCCGATGTCTCGGGCTCGTATACCAGGGAAGCGTCGTTCAACTTGAGCTTGTCCAGGGCGTCCCTTAGGTCCTCGTAATCCGCGGACTCCACCGGGTACAGGCCGCAGTAAACCATTGGCTTGACCTGGCGGTATCCCGGAAGCGGGGAAGCAGCAGGCCGGTCAGCGTCGGTTATGGTGTCACCGACCCTGGTGTCCTTGATGTTTTTCATGCCGGCGGCCACAAATCCCACTTCGCCCGCTTTAAGCTCGTCCACCAGCACTGGCGCTGGCTTGAACACGCCCACCTCGCTAACTTCGAATTCCTTGCCGGTGGCCATCATCCTGATTTTCATTCCCTTGCCAATCCGCCCGTGCACCACCCGGATATAAGCGATGACACCCTTGTAAGAATCGTAATGGGAATCGAAAATCAGCGCTTGAAGCGGCGCGTTTTCATCCCCCTCCGGCGGTGGAATGCGTTGCACCACCTGTTCGAGTATCTCATCCACACCAGTGCCGATTTTCGCAGAAGCAAGCACTGCTTCGGAAGCGTCCAGACCGATAACCTCTTCTATTTCCCGGCGCACCCGCTCCGGCTCGGCCGCCGGTAGATCTATCTTGTTGATGACGGGTATAATCTCCAGGTCGTGGTCTAAGGCCATGTACACGTTGGCCAGCGTTTGAGCTTCGATGCCCTGGGCGGCATCCACAACCAGCAGAGCCCCCTCGCAAGCCGCCAGGCTGCGGGACACTTCATAGGTGAAATCCACGTGCCCCGGGGTGTCGATAATGTTAAGCACGTATTCCTTCCCGTCCCGGGCGCGGTAATTAAGACGTACCGCTTTTAACTTGATGGTGATGCCTCGTTCCCGCTCCAATTCCATCTTGTCCAGCACCTGCTCGGTCATTTCCCTCTGGGCCAGGGCTCCGGTCATCTCCAGTAACCTGTCCGCAAGCGTTGATTTACCGTGATCAATATGTGCAATAATGCTAAAGTTTCTGATTCTTGACTGGTTTCTTTCCACCGGAAAGATCCTCTCCCCCGAATAAAAGATAAGTTTTACCTTTAACCGATTTATTATAGCATTTGACAGCCGGGCAGAAAAGGATCTATCACAACCAGAAGTATACCGATATGATAATTATTCATTTTTAAAAAACAAAATGGCACCTTTTCCCATGTGCCACACATTAGAGCGTTTTCGCCGTACTTATAAAATAATATAACGGCACCCCTTCACCGTGTGCCGAAGTTGATACTATGCTACATAAATAAGTTATTCCTACCAACACAACCAGCATAACCAACCCGAGCCCGGTGCTCCAGCCCACCAGTTCCTTTTTGGCCGGTTGCAGTTCAATATACTCCTCCTGTTCGGGCACAGCTCGGTTTTCGGTTTGCATTGCGGGGTCGAATTTCGATGATTTTTTACACCTGATCGCCCGGTGTTTCTTGCCCCGGCAGTTATTGTTATTAATAGTAAAGGAAATAATGGGAACTTATTGAAATAATAGAATTAACCCACCTGGATCGTCAATATGCAAAGGAGTTAATTAATAATGGAATTGGCAAGAACTGATTATCACATTCATCCCAATTACTCCATAGACGCCTCTCCTGTCAAGATAAGGGATTATTGTCAGAAGGCGCTGGAATTAAACCTGGCGGAAATTTGTTTTACCACCCATATTGAGCTTGATCCGGTGCGCAGGGAAATAGATAACTTTATTATCGTGAACGGGGAAAAGTTGTCAGTTTTCAATCTTGTCTGGCTGGATAGTTATTTTGAAGAAATTAACCGGACCAGGGAAGAGTTTAGGCATGCAAATCTCAAAGTAAAGGCCGGGTTGGAAATTGGGTATTGCCGGGGCTGCGAAAAGCACGTGGAAAGAATCGTAAACAATTACCCTTTTGACTATGTATTGGGAGCTATCCATTGCCTTGACCACATTGCAATTTCTTCCATGAAAGAAAGCCCGAACTATTTTCGAAACAATAGCTTGAAAAAATTACGTTCAGACTATTTCACCGCGCTGCAAGAAGCAGTTACTACTGGATTTATTGATTGCATCGCCCATGTAGACCTTTACCTCCGGTATGGAATCAGATATTACGGACCCGAGGTCCTTACTATTCATCGCGGTGCCGTGGAACCGGTTTTTAAAGAAATGGCGCGCAGGGGAATGGGGCTGGAAATCAACACTTCCAGCCGCCGCAGGGGGCTGAAGGAATTTCATCCCACCAGGGAGATACTGGCCTTGGCGGTGAAATCGGGAATTAAAATTTTTACCGTTGGTTCCGATGCCCATTCCCCCGATGAGCTGGGCGGTTATATAGATGAAGCCCTGGCCTTAATGAAAGATTTAAATATTCGCAATCATGTTTTTACCCGCAGGCAAGCTGCCCCGTGTTAATTCTTATGCAACCGAGAGTTTAACTAATGCATTAGACACCTATACCGCCGCGTTGCAGGTGCATATGGGTATACCTGTTCCGGCTCACTTTTTCCAAACAGGTGACGCACTACCAAAACGGCACCATTAAAAGGAGTATGAGCATATTACGGGCGGCGACCGTCACTCGTTTAAAAATTCCCGCGCCGGCGGCCCAGCGGCTTATACGTTGGGGACATACCTCCGACCCAAAAGTTTTGAACCCAAAGGGGAGGTGTGTCCCCTGACCGCTTTCCGAAACCGGACCGCCATAAACT
>CBETWA010000047.1:0-17295 GCA_965539975.1 uncultured bacterium
CTTTCGCGAACGTCCTGTTCGCTCGTCCGGTTTCGCAACCTCGCTGCGCCGGGTGTTGTTACCGGCGCTCCCGCAAATCGCTCGACCGGAACAGGTATACCCTACAAGTAGTTTTCATCTTTCTGCTGGTGCCGTAGCGGGCATGGGAGTCTACCCGTGTCCTAGTTGTATTTTCGTTAACCGTGCGGCTTATTCCTTCCGGGGGAGATGTTTTTTATCGTGTTTGCGTCAAATAAAAACCCGGGGTTTATCCCGGGCTTCCAATTCAACTGTGGTAGCAGCATGTTAATTTATGCTTAACTCCTGAGTAAAGAAACTTTTCAGCCGGTTTTTTTTACCGGCAGCGAATCTACCAGTTGCACCAGGTTTTCAAAAAGTTCCACGCGGTAATCCTCAACCCGCCCGCTATCGCAAAGCTCGGCCAGGTCCGGGTCGACGGGTAATTTTTCCAGCATGCGCAGGCCGGTGGAGGCAACCAGCCCGGCTGCGTGACTGTCGCCGAATATCTTGATTTCCCTGCCGCAGTCGGGACAACGCACGTAACTCATATTTTCCACCAGGCCCAGTATGGGTATATTCATCTGGCGGACCATGTTGACGGCTTTTTTAACCACCATGTTGGCCAGGTCCTGGGGTGAAGTGACAATAATCACACCATCCAAAGGAAGAGATTGCATCACTGTAAGGGGAACGTCACCGGTGCCCGGCGGCAAGTCCACCAGCAGGTAATCCAGCCTACCCCAGGCAACGTCTGTCCAAAACTGTTTGACGGCACCGGCTATGATGGGCCCGCGCCAGATTACCGGCTGGTCTTCCCGTTCCAGCAACAGGTTCAGTGACATTACGGATATTCCCCCTGCGGTTATTACCGGGAGAAGAAAACCGTTCCTTTGCACGGGGCGTTCTTTCAAGCCGAACATTTTGGGTATGCTGGGACCGGTAATATCGGCGTCAAGTATTCCCGCCCGGTACCCCTTGCGCGCCAGGTTCAAGGCTACCAGGGCAGTAACCGATGATTTGCCCACGCCGCCCTTGCCGCTCATTACGGCAATAACATGTTTGATTTCGGTATCCTGGTTCTGGGGCAAATGGCCGGTACCGCACGTGTCCGGGGAACACCCCTCGGTTTTTTGACTGCATGTGCTGCATTTTTCTTCCGGCATGTTTAACTCCTCCTTAATTCTGAGCGTATTGAATATCTCCTCAACCGCACGTTTATAAACTATACACCTAATTCTTGCCGCACGCAATCCCACAAAGAGATAATATCTTCCGCCACCATACTGGGCATGCGGATAACGGGTTTTCCTTCCATGGCGGCGGCGACTACCGCAGGATCATAACGGACACGACCGGCAACCGTAACTTTCCTATCCCGGCAGATGTTTTCAATTGTACCGGTATTTTCGGGATTAATATCCCACTTGTTCACACAAACGGCAGCCTTGATATTAAAATGTTCCAGAAGGTCAAGCACCCTGTAAAGGTCGTGAATCGAGCTCAACGTCGGTTCCACCACCACCAGGGCCAGGTCGGTACCGGAGAGGCTGGAAATTACCGGGCAACCTATTCCCGGTGGCCCGTCGGTAATGATTAAATTTTTGCCCTCTTGTTCCGCAATTTCCCTGGCCCGGCGTCGCACCCCCGCCACCAGCTTGCCCGAGTTTTCACCTGCTATACCAAGGCTGGCGTGTACCATGGGCCCGTAACGCGTGCGCGAAACAAACATTTTGCCGGCTACGTAATCCCGCAACCGCACCGCCTTTTCCGGGCACGCGTGGTAGCAGACAAGGCAACCCTCGCAACTTAACTCGTCCACGCGGTTGTTTGTAATAGCACCATAACGGCATAGTTCACCGCACAAGCCACAACCCGTGCATAATTCTTCTATAATTTCCACCCTGGGCATGCCGTAAAATTCCTTCGCGTGCTCCACTTCCGAACCCAGCACAAGGTGCAGGTTAGCTGCGTCCACGTCGCAATCGGTGATCACATGATCTTTGGCCAGCACAGCAAAAGATCCGGTAATGCTTGTTTTGCCCGTTCCGCCCTTACCGCTTAATATAGTAAGCTCTTTCACCGTCAACCATCCTCCTGATGGCATGGAATAGCCTGATAAACATTTCATCCCAGCCCGCTTCCGACCGGTTCAGGGGAACACCTTTGGAGCCCGACTCCGCCACTTTCCTACTCAGCGGAATTTTCATTAGCAACGGCAGCCCGGCCCGGGCGCAGTAATCTTCTATCAAGCCCCGCCCGTTTCCGGCCCGGTTGACAATAACACCACAAGGTACCCCAAGAATACCGGCCATTTTTACTGCCAGGTCCAGGTCGTGCAGCCCGAAGGGGGTGGGCTCGGTAACCAGGAGGCAGAAATCCGCACCTCGCACTGCGGCCACCGCCGGGCAGGAAGTTCCGGGCGGCGAGTCCACCACCACAATACCCCGGCCGGGCATCTTTTTTTTGACCGCTTCCACCACGGGCGGGCTTAGAGCGGTGCCCACCTCCAGCCGGCCACGGGCAAAGTAGGCCCGGCCCGCCGTCCCCCGGTCTACCGTGCCTTTCTTTTTACGGCCGGGTGCAATTGCGCCTGCCGGGCAAAAATAAAAGCAACCCCCGCATCCATGGCATAACTCGGGAAATGTAATTACGGCTTTCGGCCCTACAAGAATCGCGTTAAAGGCACAGTTTTCGGCACACTTGCCACAAAGATCGCACTTTTGTTCATCGACTACCGGTACCTCTATGGTAACGTCTTCGCTTGCGGTAAATTCAGGGTTTAAAAATATGTGCCCGTTGGGTTCCTCCACGTCGCAATCCAGGTAAGCAACTTCAAAGCCGTTATCGCGCAAAGCCAGGGTAAGACCGGTGGCCACGGTGGTTTTACCCGTTCCGCCCTTGCCGCTGGCCACGGAAATAATCATTTCGCGTCCAGCTCCGCCGCTTTTTTACCGGCATGCAATGCGGCGTTGGCAACCCCAAGCGGAGTCATCTTCCCATTGCGGTACCTTTTCAGAGTTTCCTCCACGGTACTGCCGATACCTGTATAAACCGCCACACCACCGGCCAGCAATGCGTGCATGGCTTTGGGTCCCACTCTTCCGGTTAAGACAACATCCACCCCGTTTTGCAATAACATCCGGGTACTTTTGATACCCGAACCTTCGGCTGCTTTGCTACCTTCGTTTTGCACCACTTCCGCCCCGTCTTTATCGTCATCAAAAATTATAAAATACGCGCAGCGGCCAAATCTTTCCTCGGCCCGCGAATCCAATGAAGGGCCGGTTGAGCTTATAGCTATACGCATTTAAAAAACCTCCCTGTTAAAGCCCCACTTGCCGCTGCGGCCACAGCGGCCCCATTGCGCCCTTCTGCCCATTCCGCAAGCAAACTGAAAAGTATTGGCTTCCGCCGCCCTTGTACCGGCTTCCCGGCCGTCGTCATCCACAGCGCGTGCACCCGCCGGCCGGCGTCCCCGGGCCGGACCCGGGTTTTCCCGGTATACCCGGCTTCCGCAATCAGGACACGACAAATCCCTGCCCCGCGGCCCGGTACACCAGTTATGCTCTATAGTTTTCCCGCAGGAAACGCAAACAAATCTGCGCATATTGGTGTCCCCCCTACCTGTTTTGTTCATATGTTCATTATTAATATTATACAAGTTTTGAACTTATGTCAATTATAAATTTTTTAAATATGCTTTCCTTAAAACAAAAAAACCAGGCCCCTTCCCGGTAGACTCCCATGCCGCTGCGTTGCGGCACCAGCAGGAGGATGGGTATACCCCATACTAAAAAACATTTTCCGGGCAAAATGGGCCTGTAAAAGCGATAATAAAATGCTATATGCATACCCCGCGCCGGGTAAACCCGGCAAAACACGCGGTTATATTGAACCGGCTCCGCCCAGCAATTTGTTCATATTGCGAACCGCACACATCTTGCCGCACATGGTACAGGTATCCTCGTTCTCCGGCTGGGATTCTTCCCGGTAGCGCCTGGCCTTTTCAGGGTCCAGAGCCAGTTCGAACATCTTAGGCCAATCCAGGTTACGCCTGGCTTCGCTCATTTGGTCGTCCCACTCCCGGGCGCCGGACACCCCCTTGACTATATCGGCGGCATGGGCCGCAATACGGGAGGCAATAATGCCTTCCTTCATGTCGTCTATGGTGGGCAAGCGCAGGTGTTCCGCCGGGGTGACGTAGCAAAGGAAGTCGGCCCCGCTGGCGGCTGCGATAGCCCCGCCGATGGCGCTGGTGATATGGTCATAGCCGGGGGCAATGTCGGTGACCAGCGGCCCGAGCACGTAAAAGGGCGCGCCGTGGCACAATTTTTTCTCCAGGAGCACATTGGGGGCAATTTCATCCAGGGCCATGTGACCGGGGCCCTCGATCATCACCTGGACGTCCTTTTCCCAGGCCCTTTTGGTTAATTCTCCTAGCACGATTAACTCATGGATCTGGGAGGCATCGGTGGCGTCACAGATGCTGCCGGGACGGCAGGCGTCACCCAGGCTGATGGTAACGTCGTATTTCCGGCAGATATCAAGGAGCTCGTCGTAAAACTCGTAAAAGGGGTTCTCCCTGTTATTCAACTCCATCCAGGCGAAAAGCAGGGAACCGCCCCGGGAGACAATGTTGGTCAACCGCGGGTTTTTTTTGAACCTGGTAGCGGTTTCCCGGTTTATTCCGGCATGGATGGTCATGAAGTCCACCCCGTCCCGGGCGTGCTTTTCCACCACCCCCAGGAATTCTTCAGCGGTGATGTCCTCCAGCTCCTTATCGTAAAAGCCCACGGCATCATAAACCGGCACTGTGCCAATGGCCACCGGCGACATTTCCACCAGCCTGCGCCTGAATTCCTCTGTTTTACCGTAGCAACTAAGGTCCATGATGGCGTCCGTTTGAAGCTCTATTGCCCGCCGCGCCTTTTCCAGTTCTATTTCAATATTACAGCAGTCCCTGGAAACACCCAGATTAACGTTAATTTTCGTCCTTAGTCCCTGCCCGATACCGCACGGGTCCAGGGAGGCGTGGTTTTTGTTGGCCGGTATGACCACCTTGCCTTCGGCAACCAGTTCCCGTAGCTTGTTTACGTCTACGCGCTCCTTGCGGGCCACCGATTCCATTTCCTTTGTGATGATCCCTTTGCGGGCGGCGTCCATCTGTGTGGTGTAACTCAACGGTTATCTCTCCTTCCTGCTGAGGACTTTCCTTAACGAGCGCACCTTGGCGCCAATATCCTCAGCTCCTACTATTTCTGTTACCAGGGCGATACACCTGGCCCCTCTGCGGCTCACCTCCGCAATGTTGTGCTCCTTTATCCCGCCTATGGCCACAAAGGGCAGTTTGATGTTTTGCACCACGTAGTCCAGGTATTCCAGGCCCACCGGTTCGCACACATCTTTTTTAGTTTTGGTGGCAAATATGGGCCCCACTCCGATATAATCCACACCCGACTTCACCGCCGCCTCGGCTTGGGCGGGTGAATGGGTGGAAAGGCCGATAATCATACCGTCTCCCACCAGTTCCCTGACTCTTTCCGGGGGCAGGTCGTCCTGGCCCAGGTGCACCCCGTCGGCGCCCACCAGGAGCGCCAGGTCGGGATGGTCGTTGACGATAAATGTGACGCCGACTTCCCTTGTCATGTCACGGATTTTCAAGCACTCTTCATATTTTTGCCGCATGCTTTTATCCTTTTCCCGGTACTGGATTACCTTGATCCCGGCGTCAATCATTTGCGACACAACTTCGATATTGCTTCTGCCCCGGGAGTATTCTTCCGCCGTAATCCCGTATATATCGGCCTCAAGGAGGCCGGCCATGCCCCGCTTATGCGCCATTATCATCTCCTCCAGTTGCAGCGTCGTGCCGCCATGTCACAGCATTGTTCGCGTTTATTAGCCCGCTACCCCGCGCCGGCAGGTACTCGCTGGCCGCCTAGAAAATAACTCAATACTACGTCGGCTTGCTTCGCCGCCGCCACGTTGACCCCCGGTGCCAGGGCGGGGCAGCCGGGCCCGGCTTCCGATACCAGGTCCCCCACCAGGTAAAAGTTATCTTTAACCTTGTGTATCTTGATGCCGTCGCTTCTTCCCCAGCCCGCCAGGCCGGAGGCGGCCACCAGCAGCTTGCCCGTACCCATGTAAGCCTCAACAACCAGCTTTTTATATTCCGCCCGGTCCAGCGCTTCCACCACCACGTGGCAATCGGCGAAAAGTTTTGCTACATTGTGTTGTTCGATTTTCTCGGGCAGCACTTCTATCGCCAGGGCAGGGTTAATCAAAAGCAAGTTTTCCCGCAGTGCCTCCACCTTTTTTCGCCCCACCTGGGAGGCAAAGTAAAACTGCCTGTTCAAGTTGCTGAATTCCACTACGTCGAAGTCCACAATCTTGAATATTTTAAAGCCGCTCCGCACCAGAAAGAGGGCGCAGTTTGAGCCCAGTCCCCCGGCACCGGCAATTCCCACCTTTACTTTCCGGATTCTTTCAAAACTGTCTTTCCCCAGGGTTTGGGTCATTGCTTGTTCAAAGCCGTTCATACCCGCAGTCATTAAATCATCTGCCAATCCTTGTACACCGGCTGGTAGCCCCGGGCGTAAAGCATCTGTGCTATCTCGGCGACACTGCGTTCATCCGAAATCTCAAACTGGCCGGTGGAGTCCCGGTTGCACCGGCCGCCCACCGCAGTACAGGAACCGGCCGACATCTTGGTGACCCCAAGCATAACCAGGTGGTCCCGCAACTCGGCTCGCTCCCTGGTGGAAAGGGTTATCCCACCCCTGGGCATAAACAGCCTGAAAGCCAGCATATACTGCACCAGGTTTTTGTCACTAACCTCGACTCTGGGTTGAAAGCCGCCCAGTTGCGGGCGCATCCTGGGCGGGGAAATGCTTATTTCCACATCCGGGTAAGTGTCTTGGAGGTAATTGGCGTGCAGCCCGGTGAAAAAAGCCTCGGTCCGCCAGTCATGCAGCCCTAGTAGCGCTCCCACATTGACCGTCCTCATACCGGCCCGACAGGCCCGCTCGGGAGCTTCCAGGCGGTACCGGTAGTTCCTTTTCGGCCCGGCCGGGTGGAGACGGGCGTAAACTTCTTCGTCGTAGACCTCCTGGTACATGGTAAAGCCATCCACCCCGGCGGAAACCAGACCGGCATACTCTTCTTCCTCCAGCGGGTAAACCTCGATGCTGATGGAAGTAAAATATTTTTTTAAAACCTCTACACATTCCCTAATATATGAAACAGGGGACTCTTTTCGGCTTTCCCCGGTGAGAATGAGGATGTGTTTCAAGCCGGTGGAAGCTATGATTCGGGCTTCCCTCTCCACCTCCGCCGGGGTCAACTTTTTCCTGTCCAGCTTGTTTTGAACCTTGAACCCGCAGTAAACACAGGAGTTGACGCAATGGTTTGCCAGGTACATCGGGGTATAAAGCAAAATCACCCTACCGAAATGCTGAACGGTTAGCCGGTGGGCCCTCTGGGCCATCTCCTCCAGGTACTTTTCCGCCCGGGGTGAAAGCAATGCCAGGTAATCCAGCTCGGTAAGGCGATTTTTGGCAATGGCTCTTTTAACCTGCTGGTCAGTTACCTGTTCAAAGAAACCTGCGAAATCAAATTTATCGTACCTTTGTCGCACCTCGTAAAAACTCATACCGGGTCATCCCTTTTCCTTTTGACTTTAACCCCTTAAAAATCCTGTCAGGGGCGATGAGGCCCGGGCATACTCCACGGTTTCACCCGGACCGGCCATGTAGGCTTGGCGGCCGGCTTCCACCGCGAGCCCGAATGCCCTGGCCATAGCCACCGGATCGCCGGCAGTAGCAATTGCCGTGTTTACCAGCACCGCCGCGGCCCCCATTTCCATGGCCTCTGCAGCCTCGGAAGGCCGCCCGAGCCCGGCGTCCACAATAATGGGCAGTGGAATCTCCTCGATCAAGATCCTGATTAACTCTTTTGTCCTTAAACCGCGGTTGCTGCCAATGGGGGCCCCCAGGGGCATGACAGCCGCAGCGCCCGCTTCCACCAGCTTCTTCGCCGTTATCAAGTCCGGGCTCATGTAAGGCAGGACCACAAAACCTTCTGCGGCCAGAATCTCGGTGGCCTTGATGGTCTCGTAATTGTCCGGGAGCAAGTAACGATTATCCGTGATCACTTCAATTTTGACCCAATTCCCGCAGCCGGCCGCCCTGGCCAGCCTGGCAATGCGCACCGCTTCCCGGGCATTCCTGGCCCCGGAGGTGTTGGGCATCAGAATGCAATCCTTGGGCACATAAGCTGCTATATTTTCCTCTTCGTATTCCAGGTCCACCCTCCTTAGAGCCACGGTAACCACCTGGGCGCCCGATGCCTCAACCACTTCGGGAATCAATTTGTTAGAAGAAAACTTGCCGGTGCCCAAAAACAACCGGCTGGTCAGTTCTTGCCCGCCTATCTTGAAAATATCCCCCACTGGCTTAGCCACCCCCTACAAACCTCAAAATTTCAATCCGGTCGTTTTCTTTAAGTAAAATGCCGGACCAGGCTTCTTTCTTTACCAGCTCGTAGTTGTGCTCCACAATGACGGTATCCGGGTCAAGACCTTTCATGGCAATGAGACCGGCCAGCGTGGTGCCTTCGCCCAGGTTCTCTTCCCGGCCGTTCAAGGTAATTTTCAAATAATGCCACCTCCCGAGGAATGCCAAGATAACAAAAAAGCCTACCTTCGTGGTAAGCTTTATCAATCAATATATTGAAACTGCACGCATATGCATGCAGTTTAGCTTCAGCTTCCCTACGATGGAATTACCCATATCAGGTTCAAAGGGTTGAGATCGCTCT
The DNA here is from genome assembly GCA_965539975.1 of uncultured bacterium. GTDB lineage: Bacteria > Bacillota > Desulfotomaculia > Desulfotomaculales > Desulfallaceae > CBETWA01. The sequence goes on from CBETWA010000047.1 coordinate 8,818, forward strand.
CTCTCAGCCTTGCGGCACCCCTAGCTTCAGCTATTCAGTTGTCAACAAATCAAATGGATTATAACAATTATAGTGCAAGCGCCCGCCCCTGTCAAGGAAATGATTAGACCAGTTCATTGTGTTCTCCAAAATCAATAATGATATGGTTCGCCGCGCGAAATTTTACAGGCACGGTATAGCTGTTCCAGTAGTATTACCCGCATCAACTGGTGGGGAAAAGTCATCTGGGAAAAAGACAGGCGCCAGGCGGCAAATTCCCGGGCTTCCTGCGGCAACCCCAGGGCGCCCCCGATGATAAACGTAATATCGCCGCGACCCCCGGCCGCCAGCCTGTCCATGCGGGCTGCAAGCTCTGTGGAGGATACCTGCTCACCCTGTACGTCCAGCAACACTGGGTATGTGTCTTCACGAAGGCGGCGGCTGATCCGGTTCCACTCGGCATTTTTAACCCTTTCCAGTTCCGGTGCGGACAGCCCGGAAGAAAACCCTTCGCCGGCCACTTCCAGAATTTCCAGGCGGCAGTACGCGCCGAGCCTTTTTACGTATTCGGCCGCGGCATCGCGCCAGTATTTTTCTTTTAGTTTACCGACGGCAATAATGCTTATTCTCATTTGGCCATAACACCCTTATTTATAATAACCGCCCGGCGGCATTGCACGCCGGCGGCACCAACGGCTTATACGTTGGGGACATACTTCCGACCCAAAAGTTTCGACCCCAAAGGGGAAGTGTGTCCCCTGACCGCTTTCCGAAACCGGACCGCCATAAACTCACCATCTGCGGTTCGGGAAAGGCTTTCGTGAACGTCCTTTTCGCTCGTCTGGTTTCGCATTCCCGCTCTGCGCCGGGTGCCGTTACCGGCGCTACCGCAAAGCGCTCGACCGGAACAGGTATACCTACATATATTTTCATCTTTCTGATGGTGCCACAGTGTGGCATGGGCGTCTACCCTGTTTTTAGCCTTTTAATTATCCCGTATAAAAAGGGCGCGTGCACGCCCGCTGTTTCAGTGAGTTCTTGATATTTCCACACCCAGGGAGCATAACTTTTCTTCCAACCGGTCGTAACCGCGGTCAATGTAATGAGCATTGTCAATTCCCGTTTGCCCCTTGGCCATCAAGCCGGCTATAACCAGTGCCGCGCCCGCCCGCAGGTCCGTAGCCTTTACCTGGGCACCGTGCAGTTCGGGTACCCCTTCGATTACGGCCATCCGGCCTTCCACTTTAATGGATGCACCCATTCTTTTCAACTCGCCGGCTACCCGGAACCTGTTTTCAAAGATATTTTCCACAATCACACTGACCCCCGTCACGGTGGAAAGCATGGCCATCATTTGCGACTGCATGTCAGTGGGAAAACCCGGGTAGGGCATGGTTTTTATATCCACAGGCTGCAGCGGGCCACTGGCTTTGACATGAAGCGAATCCCCGTTTTCCACAATCTCCACGCCGGCCTCCCTTAACTTGGCGCATATGGGCTCGACGTGAGGTGGAATAATATTTTCAATAACCAGTGAACCACCGGTGGCGGCAGCCGCCACCATGAAAGTGCCCGCCTCAATGCGATCCGGTATTACGCTATAACGGGGGCAACCGCCCAGCTCGGGCACGCCGTCTATTTTTATTATATCCGTGCCGGCGCCCCGCACTTTTGCTCCCAGGCAATTTAAAAAATTGGCCAGATCAACAACTTCGGGTTCCTTGGCTGCGTTTTCAAGAACAGTTTGTCCTGCAGCCAGGCACGCAGCCATCATAAGGTTTTCGGTGGCGCCCACACTGGGAAAATCCAGGTAAATACGCGCGCCTCTCAAACGGCTGGGAGCTTTGCCCACCGCATACCCGCCTTCAATGTTAATTTCCGCACCCATGCAGGCAAGACCCTTGAAATGCAGATCCATGGGCCTGACACCTATGTTGCATCCACCGGGAAGAGAAATCCTTGTGAATCCAAACCTTGTCAGAAGGGGTCCGAGGAACAGGTTGGATGCTCGCAGTTTCTTGACAAGGTGGCAAGGTGGATCAGCCGCCAGGCGAAGAGGAGGAATTATTTGTAGCGAAGATTCGCCGACCCAGATAACATCCGCGCCCAAGTGCCTCAATATATCGATCATTGCCCGCACATCGCTGATTGCCGGAACATTCTCCAGCATAACTTTATCTCCGGCCATGACGGAGGCACACAATATGGCCAGCGCAGCGTTCTTGGCTCCACTGACCCGTACCCGGCCCCGGAGGGGCTTGCCCCCGCTAATAATCAGTTTGTCCATTGTTACAGCCGTTCCTTCCGTTTCGTGCACAAAGGCTGTTGCAATTCCCCGGCCAGCCATTCCCGCCACTCCTTTTCAAATGTTTCAACATCCCGGCCCAAAGCCTTTTCCAGCGACATATCGAAACTCGCACCCGCGGCCAGATTTTTTATTATATTATGCAGCCCGTCCTCGCCATAGACCGCCACAATGTATTCCACCAAAGATAATGATTGCCTGTATGCCAGGGCCTGATCGGGTAACCTGTCAAACTGGTCATCCATCTTTTTTAATGGATACACCCCCTGATCCCAAATTCCTTCCCTAGCACCCAACATAAACCCTGTAATTTTATATTCTTTGTACTGTGCCACACCTTCGGTGAACCAGCGCGGGTACCCGCCTTTTGCCGCATAATCCAGCAACAAGTGAGCGAGCTCGTGAACCATGGGACCTGCCTGCTGAAAAACCTTTCGCTCCACTTCGGGGTCACTTTCGCTAATCCACGCCCCGGGTGCCAGCACACGAATCACCCCGCCCCAGTAAACGCCCATGGCGTTTTCACTGGCGGGCCAGCCGAAACTGGCATTTAATTCTTCCCGGGAAGGATATACCACCACCAGTACCCGGGGGATTTTAAAATTCGGCAGCTGGGAAAATTCTTCATATATGCTGTCATAAAACACCCGGCAGGTGTCATATACAATGCGCGCGTCTTTCGCGTCGCCACGATAGCGTACGGTAAAAAAATCATCCTGTATTTGTTCCCACCCGTGGGTGCGCAACAGCATCTGGGCACGGGCAATCTCCCGAAATAAGCCGTAAAAATAACTTTTGACACAGCCCGGCAAAAGTACGAGTAAAAAGACGCTCAGCGCAAGCAGCAAAGCCAGCAGGCCGCATACAATACGCACCGCGTGCAAGTTACGACTTTCGCCAGCGCACGGGTTCGACTGTTGTTTTTGATGCATGCTTTCACCTATTTCTGTATTAACTGGTATTTCAATTCTATATTAACTGGCATTTCAATTATATAATTAATTGCTAAAAAATGCCCAGGTAAAAAAATACAATCAAAAAAAGCCAGGGATATCCTGGCTCCAGTTTTTATTCCGCACCACTGGTTTTCAACTCACCGATCATCTGGCGGGCTTTTTCCACTTCCAGTCCTTCCCCCCGCAGCTCAATAAACTTCTCCAACATTTCTATTCCCCGGCGCACATCGCGGCCTTCGTCGCTACGATATGCGCAGAATTGGCCCAGGTAATAGTAAGCATCCGCATTTTCGGGGTCCTGTTTTAGTACCTCTTCGATTTGTTTTACCGCGTCATTATAATTACCCAGCAGGTAATGGGTCAATGCCAGGTCCCGCCGGATATCCATGGCACCAGGGTCAATTTCCAGCGCCCGGCGGTATGTTTCCAGCGCCTCCTCCCCCCGGCCGGCCTCCCAGTACAGCGAAGCCAGTTGTTTCATCAGCTGCATATTCCGGGCATCTTCCTTCAACCTGGTCTCCAGGTCGGCAATGCGCTCTTCCAGAGGCATTTCTCTCTGATACACTTCACCCGCTTCCGGATGCGGCTTGCTTCCCGGGTCAAATGCCCAAAACACCGACGACCCCACCAGGCCCAGCCCCAGGATTACAGTAAGAACCAGGAACACCATTTTTTGTGTTCTCCTGCGCCGGGCCACGTTAACGAAGGAAGAGCCGACACCTTTGCCGGTTTTGGTAGGCGTCTTTTTGGCCATGCATACTCCTCCCGAAGGCGTCCTGAAAGCAATCTTTAAATATTATACATGAAACCGGGCTGCAATTAAAACCCCATTACCTGGAACCCGTTTACGCCGGCGGGTCAAATAAACAGTGCCGGGTCTTTGTGTACCCCGTCCACAATTACTTCAAAATGCAGGTGGGGCCCGGTGGCATTGCCCGTGGAACCGGCCCTGCCGATAAACTGTCCCCGCTCCACTATTTGGCCGGCCTTAACCGCTGCGGACGACAGGTGGGCGTACCTGGTCACCACACCGCCCCCGTGACTGATGTCAACCCGGAGCCCGTAACCACCCTGGTAACCGACGCTGAGCACTGTTCCAGCCTCGGCCGCCACCACCGGGCTGCCGTGACTCGCCGCTATGTCAACCCCCAAGTGAGGCCTTCCCCCGCGGTTGCCAAAAGGTGATACAATACCGCCCGTAGTGGGGTAGGCCAGCCTGCCGTTCCCACCACGGGAAGCCAGCAGCTTGCGGGTTCCCTTGGCCACAACCTGGTGTACCGGCTCTTCCAGAATTTTTTCCCGAACAACCTTTTTTTCGATCTCCACGCCGTTCTCGGCAGTTACATGGTACACCACTTCCCGTAGCCCGGGCTTGCCTTTCTGCACCACTTTACGCTCGCCATAGAAAAGGTTGTCGTCCACCTTTTCTTGCACCCGGTACAGGATCTCCTCCTGCCTGGTATCGTTGTATGTAGCCACCACATCGATTAGCGGCTTGGTGCGGGATATTTTAATTACCTGGCCCAGTTGCAACCGGTCCGGGTTCATACCCGGATTGGAGCAAATCAATTCATCCACGGGTATTTTGGTTGCAACGGCGATATCCCAAAGGGTGTCACCCTCTTTCACCTCATATGTCCTGACCCCCTTGCCCCCGAAACGGACGTGGTCAACCGCCTCCTCAATGCTCATGAGTTTCACTTCGCCTGCGGGCACGGGCTTCAATTCAACTTTTTGCTTGAATGATACCTGCCATTGCCCATCATTATCATAAATATGTAAAATCCTGTCCAGCACCTCTTGGCCGGTTGATTTATCTTTTACCGCGGCAATCATTTCGCCGTCCACGAAAATCCCGGTGGCACCGTAAAGGCTATTCAACCTGGCTGCCAGCAATTGTTGTATTTTATCGTGATTGTCAACCGCAAGTCGCCAGGTGGGACGGTAAACAATTTGCTTATCAACGCCCGGGGGCAGCCCGGTGCTTTCCTCAAGCCGTTCAAGACAAAGATTAACAGCACTTTCCGCCACCTCACGCCCTGAAGCAACGGCCACCACTTCGCCGTCCATAACCACCGCACAGCGCGCCTGGCTATAAAAAGCGAACACGGCAATTGCCGGCGCCACAAGCACCAGTAACAATTTTATGTTCCAGCGGGCACCCAGTACTTTTTTTGTCGCTGTTATTAAGTTGTCCGGCTTATCAACCAACTTTTCCCTTGATTGGCTCAATGCTTAAAACCGCCTCTCCTCAAGGATATTGGCCAAACACAGAAATTGTACCATAAAAATCCCGCTGTCACAAGCCGGCGCATCTTAACGAAAAACAGGGGCTCCTGCAATATGCCCCCGTTATTTTTCCAATGCTGCTGGAATGCACCACTTTAAGCAAACATTGTCCGGGCTTTTAAATACAGCGCGCACTCCAGGCGTTTGCGGGCCAACCTGCACCCCAACCGGTACGGCTCCAGCAAGTTTCCGTTAAAAGCCAGCGCGTTGGCATGGCACCCGCCACCGCAGTGGAACTTGGCCCAGCAGGAATTGCATGCCGTTTTATTGTATACGTGTGCATCGCGAAACATATTTGAGGTATTTTTTTCCACCCCGGTAAATACGGTTCCCAACCTATATTCACTCCGGCCGACAAACTGGTGGCAGGGGTACAAATCGCCGTCCGGAGTCACCGCGAGGTATTCGGTACCCGCGCTGCACCCGGTCAATCGCTTGGGTAGGCAGGGACCGTCTTCCAACTCGATATTGAAGTGGAAAAACTCCACCGGGTGACCGTTCAAATACCTGTCCAGCAAGTACCTGGTAAGCTTCTCATATTCTCTCTCAATAACCGGCAAGTCTTCTTCCCGCAGCGCGTAATCCATGCCCGCGCCCGCCACCACCGGCTCCACCGAAAGATGGTGGAATCCCGCCTCCACCAGGTGACGCACATCTTCCGAAAAATCCATGTTGTGGCGCGTAAAAGTGCCGCGCACGTAATACTCCCCGCAATAAGGTGTCTGCACGAACCGGGAGCAGCGCTCCATGACCCGCCGGTAACTGCCCTCCCCGCTTGTAAAGGGGCGCATCCGGTCATGCACTTCCGGCCTGCCGTCGATGGAAAGCACCACCGCCATGTCGTTTTCGCCAACAAACCTTTGCATTTCATCGTCAAAGAGCAAAGCATTGGTGGTTAAAGTAAACTTGATTATTTTACCGGCCTCATTTGCCCTGTTTTTTCCGTATTTGACCAGTTCCACCATTACCGGGCGGTTCAATAGCGGTTCGCCGCCGAAAAAGTCAACTTCTATGTGCCGCCGGTCACCGGAAGCACGTATTAAAAAGTCAATGGCGGCCCTGCCCACCCCGGCGGGCATTAACCCCCTGCCCCCGCCGAAGTCACCCTGGCCGGCGAAACAGTACCGGCAGCGCAAGTTGCAGTCATGGGCCAGGTGCAGGCAAAGGGCCTTTACCACGCCGCTTTCCGGCGGGGTAAAGCCACCCGGCAACGGGTCCGGGGCAAATAGCAGGGCCTGGTCTTTCAATTGTGCAACCTCACCCAGTACTTCACGCACCACTTCAACACCGTAGACCCGCGCAAACTTTGCTTCCACTTCGCTTTCGGTTGCTGTTTCCATTTCCCTGATTATATGGTAAGCCGGTTCGTCCACCACATGCACGGCCCCGCTGTTAACGTCCAGTACAATATACGTGCCATCAAAAGTAAAGGCGTGTATCAATTGCGTTCATTCCTTCCAAAATAAATCAGAAAGTAGATTAAAAGTAAAAAAACCTCATCCCCGGGGGGGATCAGGCTTTTTTAGTTTTTCTTCCTATTGCAGGCCTGGTTGCCCACTGTTAGCGAGGTTTTGCAAGCCGATTGGCAGGAAGTCCGGCATTCCCCGCAACCCCCGTTCCGTATGGAGCTTTGGAGATCGCCCTTACTCACGGTTTTAATATGTTTGCCCAATTCAGTCTCCCTCCTTCGGTGCATAAATTAGCTGGTTAAATTATATGCCATTCAAGGAACATTAGGCAAGTAACATTTAACAGTGAAGGTATTTACCATACTACCACAACCCTTGCTAAATACAGGGATTTTTTATTTTCCCGCCGGATTTTTGTCAAACGAGTTTTCACTGCCAGCAGCAAAACCCCGCAAGCCTTGATATTCCTGGGATGTGATGAAATGCGTTGAATTGGTTTTCCCCATAAAAAACATTATGTTATAATCAATAAAATGATTAATGTGGATAAAATTGTATGGCCGGCGCTGGCAAAAGAATAACAGGCACTTAAATTTATACTTGACGATGGGTTTAGAACCGGTTGAAAGGAGTGATTGCAATGACTGACGACCGCTTAAACCAAATCCAAAACATGCTTACCGAACTTGTCCGCATAGTGGGCAACACCAACGCTGCAGTTGAAGAGCTACGTGCTGATGTTGCAGAATTAAAGTCTGATGTTGCAATATTGAAGTCCGATGTCGCTGAGCTAAAATCCGATGTTGCAATATTGAAGTCCGATGTCGCTGAGCTAAAATCCGATGTTGCAATATTGAAGTCCGATGTCGCTGAAATTAAAACAAAAACTGGCCAGCTGGAATCAAGAATAGGTAAAATTGAAAACAAAATTGATCAGGTTGCCGAATCTCAAAAACAGCAACGTGAAGTGATTAATGTGCTAGCAGCCCGCTCTATTTACCATGAGGCAGAGATTCAAGCCGTAAAACAGGCAAAGTGAACACATGAACACAGGAACACAGGGGGACGGCTCTTTTGTGCTATGGTGCCGGGTGTTGCAATTTGGATTTGTTGCGATTTTAGCTCACAGCACAAAAGAACCGTCACTCTGTGTTTTGACGACTCAGCCGACACAGGAGAATGTATGAAAGTTTACATTTACCCTTTACTTTTACACTAACCGTCCCCCTGTGTTCGGTTAATGGAAAAAAGCCTCCAATCGTGGAGGCCTTGATATTCCTGGAGCGGGTGAAGGGGATCGAACCCTCAGCCCTCAGCTTGGGAAGCTGATGCTCTACCATTGAGCTACACCCGCCCGTAATTTAGCTTTCCCGTGATTTAGCACTATTAATTATAGCATTTTTCTAAAAAAGGTCAAGTTAGAACCTTTTTTGCGCCTGCATCATATTAGTCGAAAAGCGCCGTAAAGCCCCCGGCTTTAGCCGTGGGGAGGTTTAAGCAGCTGCGAAGCACATAACTTTACTTTACCATTCTTAACCAT
>CBETWA010000048.1:0-17237 GCA_965539975.1 uncultured bacterium
ATCTTTTGGGTCGGAAGTATGTCCCCAACGTATAAGCCGCTGGTGCTGTCGACGCGGAAGTCTAAAGCGCAGCGGGGACCACCAGCCCACAAGAGACAAAAGAGTATTTTCCGGGTAGTGGTATATACAGCATCTAGAGAATATATACTGCCGGCATGCGGAAGGAATATGATGTACAAAAACGAATATGCAAAAATGGGAAAGTGAGGTGAAAAAGTTTTGCGGGCTGAAATTATATTTACAGGTACCGAACTTTTGCTGGGTCAAGTTTTAAATACACACGCGCAATACCTGGGGCGCGAGTTAACCAGGATGGGCATAGAGATAACAAGGCATACCACCGTGGGTGATAACCGGGAATTGCTGGCGATGGTTTTGAAAGAATCGCTGGCTCGCGTGGACATTTTAATTATAACCGGGGGATTGGGCCCTACGGAAGACGATCTGACCAGGGAAACAGTGGCTGGGGTTTGTGGACTGGAGATGGTTACTGATGAACCCACACTTGAAAAATTAAAAAGCAATTTCTCCCGGCGTGGCCTAACCATGCCTGGGAATATGAAAAAACAAGCCATGGTACCGCGTGGTTCGATAATTTTGCCCAACCCAAAAGGTACCGCACCGGGTTTGGTGGTGCGAAAGGGTAATAAGTTGATTATTGTTTTACCGGGGCCACCCCGGGAATTAAAGACTGTATTTGAGGGTTCGGTCAAAGGATTGTTAGAACCCCTTTCGGGGCAGGGTGTGGTAATGTACAGCACCGTACTGAAATTAACCGGTTTATCCGAGTCGCAAGTGCAAGACATGATTCAGGAACTGCATGAAAAGGATAACCCTGCTATTTCGTACGTTGCAATGCCGGGCGAAGTGCATGTACGGGTAACTGCTCGCTCGGACAATGAACGTAGCGCGAGAAAAGTTGCCGGGCAAGCTGTTTTATTGATTGAGCAGAAACTGGGAGACTTTATTTATGCCCGGGACGATGAAGTGCTGGAAAAAAAAGTGGGGAAATTATTGGCGGAAAAAGGGCTTACAATTTCCGTTGCCGAGTCATGTACGGGGGGACAGATCATGTCGCGCCTCACGAATGTCCCGGGGTGTTCCGGTTATTTTGCGGGCGGGGTGGTTTCTTATAGTAATGATTTGAAGGTCAACTTGCTGGGTGTACCGGAAGACATAATTGCCGCTTATGGCGCGGTAAGTGAACAAACGGCCAGGGCCATGGCCACGGGAATTCGGAAACTTACGGGGACTTCCCTGGGGATTGGTGTCACCGGCATTGCCGGCCCGGATGGAGGAACCGCGGAAAAACCTGTTGGCCTGGTTTATATAGCCATGGCTGCTGGTGACACAACATATTGTGACAGGTATATTTTTCCCGGTTCCAGGGAAGGGGTGCGCAACGGGGCGACCAATACGGCGCTGAACATGGTAAGGAAATACATAACGGGTACCCTGGGCGGGCAAAAAACAGTTGACACAAACAGGAAAAATTTATAGAATAAGAGCGAACACATGTTTTATTAGATGGGGGTTAAAAAGTGTTGGAAAAACAAAAAGCACTGGAAAATGCCCTTTTGTATATAGAAAGACAGTTCGGAAAAGGTTCCATAATGAAACTGGGTGAGGATGCAGCGAAAATTAATGTGGAAGTTATCCCCACCGGCGCCTTGTCACTGGATATCGCTCTCGGGGTGGGCGGGCTGCCCCGGGGCAGGGTGGTGGAAATATTCGGTCCCGAGTCTTCCGGTAAAACCACAGTGGCGCTGCATGTAATTGCCGAGGCGCAAAAAGCGGGCGGCACGGCGGCTTTTATTGACGCCGAGCATGCCCTTGACGCGTCTTACGCCCGTAGAATAGGTGTGGATATTGATAACCTTTACGTATCCCAACCGGATACAGGTGAGCAAGCACTGGAAATTGCCGAGCACCTGGTGCGCAGCGGCGCAATAGACGTGGTTGTGATTGATAGTGTTGCGGCATTGGTACCAAGGGCTGAAATAGAAGGGGAAATGGGTGACGCTCATGTTGGTTTGCAGGCCAGGCTTATGTCCCAGGCTTTACGCAAGTTAACCGGTGTGATTAGCAAGTCTCGCTGTATAGCTATTTTTATTAACCAGTTACGTGAAAAAGTTGGTGTAATGTTTGGAAACCCGGAAACAACGCCCGGTGGCAGGGCGCTGAAGTTTTACGGTTCAGTACGCCTGGATGTGCGTAGAATTGAAAGCTTAAAGCAAGGCAATGATGTTATTGGCAGCCGAACCAGGGTTAAGGTGGTTAAAAATAAGGTTGCTCCACCTTTCAAACAAGCCGATTTTGACATCATGTACGGTACAGGCATATCTCGTGAGGGATGTGTGCTGGACATGGCCGTGGAGTTGGGGATAGTCAACAAAAGCGGTGCATGGTATTCATACCGGGAAGAAAGACTGGGACAGGGACGGGAAAATGTAAAGGAACTGCTGGTGGAACGTCCCGAACTGGCCCGTGAACTGGAAAACGAGGTGCGCCGTAAAACCGGCCTGCCGGTGAGAGATGGCAATAAAGACGAGGGGCAACTGACGTCGAAGAACCGGCCCGAAAATGAAACCGTTACCAAGGTGGAGTAGGAACTTCATGCCCGAAGCGGGTGTTTTAAAAAAAGCCAGGGAAAAGAGTTACCGCTTGCTGGCTTATAGACCCCGTACCGAATACGAATTAAGATGCGGGCTGGAGAAGGCGGGATTTGTCCCGGAAATTATAGACGAAGTAATAGCTGAGTTGAAAGAGAAGAACTTGCTGGACGATATGGAGTTTGCTAAAAACCTGTTTGCCCGGCGCATTGCCGGTAAACCGGTGGGCGCTAGGTTACTACGGGCAGAGTTGAAACAAAAAGGCGTAAGTAGCGAAATAATTTCAACCGTCTTGCAAAATTATGGCGAAGACGACGAGTTTAGTGCGGCCATGCGACTGGTAAACATTAAAACTGCCGCTGTAAACGGGCAAATTAACTGGCGCCGGTTAGCCGGTTTTTTAAGCAGGCGGGGGTTTTCCAGTGCCATTTTAAATAAAGTTTACCGGTGGTTAGAGGAAGATGGCCGGTTTGATATATCTTGACACAATGGCGTATAGAAAGTAAAATTATCTCCGGGAGAAAGTAGAATTGGAGCTTTTATCCGGCCTTCGGGTTTGAATATATATATTAAAAATATATCATATTGAACAGTCAAAGAAAACGATACCCGGTTTGTGTAAGTCAGTTGGCAGGGATGCAGCGTGTTATGTTTACATGCCGTGGTATATGTTTTCTTGTAACCGTTGGCGGACAAACTATATTTTAACAGGTCCGATTCTTTTTCTACCGAGTAACGCTCGGTGTTTTTTTTGTAGAGCATTTTTAAAACTATTCGAATTTTAATTGGCACAGGAGGTGACATTTTGGGAACAGAAACAGTTATAGTAATAGTCGTAGTTTCAGCGCTTGCAGCTTTCGGTGCCGGGTACCTGGTAAGGAAAATGATTGCCGAAAGCAAGATTGCGTCCGCAGAATCGCAAGCTAAAAATATAATTGAGGAAGCGAAAAAGGAAGCAGAACGCAGGAAAAGAGAATCCATTCTTGAAGCAAAAGAGGAAATACTTAGACAGCGCAACGAGGCGGAAAAAGAAAACAAAGAACGCAGGGCGGAACTGCAGCGGCTGGAACGAAGACTAGTACAAAAAGAGGAATCACTTGATAGGAAAACGGAGGGCATTGAAAAAAAGGAAGAACTATTAAACCGCAAAGAAGCTGAAGTGGAAAAGCTGAAAGCCGAACTTTCTTCCCTTTATAACAAGCAGGTGGCCGAACTTGAAAGAATATCTGGTTTGACATCGGAGGAAGCCAGGCAGTTGCTACTATCCGATATTGAAAAAGAAATACAACATGAAGCAGCCATTTTAATTAAGGAAATAGAAAACAAAGCCAAGGAGGAAGGGGAGAAACGCGCCAGGGAAGTAATAACCGCTGCAATTCAAAGGTGTGCCGCCGACCACGTGGCTGAAACCACGGTTGCTGTGATACCGCTTCCCAACGATGAAATGAAGGGGCGGATTATAGGTCGTGAGGGTAGAAATATAAGAGCTTTTGAAACGGCAACCGGTATTGATCTTATTATTGATGATACTCCCGAAGCGGTAATACTTTCAGGTTTTGACCCCATCCGCCGTGAAGTGGCCCGTATCGCCCTGGAAAAACTAATTGTGGACGGTCGTATTCACCCGGCTCGAATAGAGGAAATGGTGGAAAAAGCTCGCAAAGAGGTGGAACAGCAAATTAGGGAAGCGGGCGAGCAAGCCGTTTTTGAAACCGGGGTACACGGGTTACACCCGGAACTCGTAAACCTTTTGGGGCGCTTGAAGTTCCGTACCAGTTACGGCCAAAACGTATTGAAACACTCCATTGAAGTTGCACACCTGGCGGGGCTGATGGCGGCTGAGCTGGGAGTAGATATTCAACTGGCCAAGAGAGCCGGGCTTTTACATGATATCGGTAAAGCGGTTGACCATGAAGTGGAAGGACCGCATGTTACCATTGGCGTGGAGTTGGCTCAAAAATACCGTGAAAACAAGGAAGTAATACATGCCATAGCCTCTCACCACGGTGATGAAGAACCAAAAACTATTGTTGCGGGTCTGATCCAGGCCGCAGACGCCATATCGGCGGCCAGGCCGGGAGCAAGGCGCGAAACGCTGGAGGCATATATCAAACGCTTGCAAAAGCTGGAGGAAATTGCAAGTGCTTTTGACGGGGTTGAAAAATCTTACGCTATCCAAGCAGGACGTGAAATAAGAATTATGGTAAAGCCTGAAAAAGTCGACGATATAGGTGCTGTAAAACTTGTTAGAGAGATTGTCAAAAAGATTGAAAATGAACTGGACTACCCCGGGCAAATCAAAGTGACGATTATTCGTGAAACTAGGGTAGTTGATTACGCAAAATAGGAAAACAAACGATCTCTTGCCGTAAATGTTTTGTCTATGGCAAAGAGATCGTTTTATATTTCATAACCGGCAAAAAATTTGCGAATCAGGATGTATAATAATTAGGTAGAAATTTGGACAGGTGTTTATTATTGATTGTTGTATCTGGTAGATTTTTAAACCGAACCGGGATATCATTATGGCAGGAATATGTGATTTGAGAAAGAAGTTTAACTAAATTGTGTATGCCCGAACCCGGAAGGAAGGTGTGCTATTTGCAGGCATTATTAAAAGGAAGGGAAGACGTAACAAGTAGCGTTGGCCTGTTAATTTCAATACTTGTTCGTTACCCGGAGGTTGCCGCTATTAATTTTGACCCGTGGGAGCAATCGCTCAAGTTTAGCTTTATTTGTTCACGAAAAATCTCTGAAGAAGAAATGCGGCGATTTGAAAACCTTGTTAGAGATCACGTACGGGTTTATAATTACCTAAAGGAAAAAGATGCTTCAATAGTTGAAATTAAGCACCAGGTGTTTGAGGATTTGACTATAATTGAAGTAAAGAGAGATGTTGGAACGCTAGCGCAGGACGAGATAGCACTTGTAGTTGAGATATTTCACCGGTGCTGGGGAAAAGACCTGGTTTCTGACCTTGATGATGAAAACATAATAGAAGAAGATATGGTTATACAGGAAGAAATTATAGAACACATGCTGGAAAGCGTGAGAGGCTCGGCGGGTTACAAGAAACTTTACGCGTTCAGAGAAGAAGGAAAGGTGCTTGTTTTCAACAAATAGGTGGTTGTTATCTTGCAAATCAGAGTTTTAATGATTGGTGATGTGGTGGGACGTCCCGGCAGGCGTGCCGTGAAGGAAAACATTCCCGGACTGGTGCGAGATGAAAAAGTAGACCTGGTTATAGCCAACGCTGAAAATGCAGCGGGTGGTAACGGCCTTACCGGAGAGGTGGCAAGGGAACTTTTTGCTGCCGGGGTGGACGTGATTACTATGGGCAATCACGTTTGGAACAAGAAAGAAACGTTTGAATTGCTTAAACGCGAAAGCCGGATTGTAAGACCCGGAAATTACCCGCCGGGTGCACCGGGTACGGGTTGCGGCCGTTTTAAAACAAAAAACGGGTTTAATGTTGGTGTACTTAACCTGTCGGGCAGGGTGTTCATGCCGGGCCTGGACTGTCCTTTCAGGAAAGCTGATGATTTGTTGAGTGAGTTGCGGGATTGGAGTAAAATTATTTTTCTTGATTTCCATGCCGAAGCCACATCGGAAAAAATGGCCATGGCTTATTACCTTGACGGTAGGGTTTCCGCGGTTTGCGGCACCCACACTCATGTCCAGACGGCAGACGAGCAAATTTTACCCGGTGGCACGGCGTATATCACCGATGTGGGCATGACCGGCCCCAGGGATTCCGTCATCGGTGTTAAAAAAGAGGCGGTGGTAGAAAAGTTTTTGACACAGCTACCCAGAAAATTTGAAGTTGCTACGGGACCATACCAGTTTAATGCCGTAATTGTTGAAGCGGATGCGGAAACAGGTGTGTCCCTGGGTATAAAGCGCATACAAAACTACGAGTAACACATGGTAAATTTAATGCAGCAATATTTCAATGCAATAATATTTCGAAAATGTTAAAAAAATTTAATCCTGAAAAAGGAATTTTATAAGGTCTGAAGAATATATTTTCTAAAAGAATGCGGGAGCAGTAGTCTTTACAGCGAAAAAAGGAGGTTCGATAATGGAAGTGTTAAAAGTTTCAGCAAAATCCAATCCAAATTCTGTAGCCGGTGCTCTTGCCGGAGTGCTAAGGGAAAGGGGCTGTGCCGAAATACAAGCCATTGGTGCGGGAGCCCTCAACCAGGCTGTAAAAGCAGTGGCTATTGCCAGGGGGTTCGTTGCGCCAAGTGGAGTTGATCTAATTTGTATTCCGGCTTTTACGGACATTATCATTGACGGTGAAGAGAGAACAGCTATTAAGCTCATTGTCGAACCCCGCTAGTTATGATATAAGGGGTCAGGGACTCTGATACTTGCTTTTTAAACCTGTTTGTTCTAGGACAAAAAGAATGAACAGGTTTTTTAGTTTTATGGAGGTGGAGAGTGGAACGTTTTAAACTGGTGGTGGATGGTCACTGTGATACCCTTACCACTGCCCTGGAGCAGGGAAGGGATATGGGCAAGTACTCTGAATCGGGCCAGCTGGATTTACCGCGTATGGTTGAGGGAGGCGTTAACGTACAATTCTTTGCTGTTTTCGTATCCCCACGTTTCAAAGATATGGCTTTAAAAAAAAGCCTTCAGTATATAGATATGTTCCATTTGATAATGGAAAGGAACAAAGAACTGGTTGAGCCCGCCCTGAAATTTGATGATATATACAGGATTACCGGAAAAAACAAAATTGCCGCCATATTATCAGTGGAAGGTGGAGAGGCGCTGGCGGGAGACATTGGCATGCTTAGAGTATTGTACCGTTTGGGAGTTCGTTCATTGACCCTGACCTGGAACGGACGTAATGAGCTGGGTGACGGGGTTGGTGAGGGGGATAAAGCGGGGGGATTGAGTCTTTTAGGCTGCCAGGTGGTAAAAGAAATGAACCGGTTGGGTATGCTTGTCGATGTATCGCACCTTAGCGAAAAAGGGTTCTGGGATGTTGCCCGGGAAAGTGAAAAACCTTTTGCCGCTACCCACTCTAATTGCCGCGCCCTGTGCAATCACCGGCGAAACCTCACGGACGAACAAATTGAGTACCTGGCTTTGACGGGCGGGGTGATTGGGATTACCTTCGTGCCCGAATTCATCCATGAATCTCATCCCGGCTTGGAAGGATTGGTGGCTCATATCGACTATATCGCGTCACGTTATGGTACCGGTTGTATCGGGTTGGGTTCCGACTTTGACGGAATGGATAACTTTACCCCGGGGTTGGAGGACGTTACCAAGTTGCCGCGGTTGGCCCAAGTTTTACTTGACCGGGGTTACAGTGAAGGTGACGTTTCTGGTATAATGGGAGGTAACTGGTTGAGGCTGTTAGAAAAAGTGCTTCCGTAACTCGAAAAAACCGTGTCATAAAAACAAATTACTCACCGGGTGATTTTATGCTGGCTGATTTGCATATACATACCACCGCATCGGACGGCACCAGTAAACCGTCGGAGGTTGTGCGCATGGCGGAAAAACTGGGCTTAAGCGCCGTGGCTATTACGGATCATGATACGATGGAAGGTATTAGTGAAGCGGAGGCAGAAGCTGAGCGGTGCGGTATTGAAGTTTTGAGCGGAGTAGAACTGAGCACCGAGTACAACGGGCTGGAAGTTCACGTGCTGGGATACTGTATAGACCCGTCCAACGAGGTGTTCGGCGAGTACCTCCATACTTTTAAAAACGCTCGTTATACCCGTGCCGAAAAAATGGTAAGCAAGTTGCGCGACCTGGGTATAAACATAAACTTCGACAGCGTACTGGAACTTGCCGGTACGGGCTCCGTGGGCCGAGCGCACATTGCCAGGGCTTTGATGAATGCAGGCAAAATCAGCAGCATGGCGGAAGCATTTGACAAGTACATCGGGTTTGGTAAAGCCGCTTATGTACCTAGGCTAAAATTGAGCCCGGAAGACATGGTCCGAGCCGTAATTCGCGTCGGCGGGGTGCCCGTGCTTGCGCACCCCGGTATTACTTGTGCAGATGATCTTATAATTTATTTAATTGAACACGGGTTGCAGGGAATTGAGGTTTACCATCCCAAACATACCAGGGAAATGCAGCAACATTACCTAGCGCTGTGCCGGAAATACGGTCTTATAGCAACTGGAGGATCGGATTTTCACGGTTCCGGTATGACGGGGCACGGAAGACTGGGTGAAGCGGTTGTGGAATACGAAACTGTTCTTAAACTGCGCGAGCGGGCGATGAAAAATAGCGTTAACTCATATAATCAAAATTACAATATATAGAAGGGATTGTTTAAGTTGGAAAAAGCTCGCAGGTTGCGGAAACTCAGTTCGGCAATTTTCAACGAAATGGAAGAATTGAAGAAAAAAGTGGAGCAAAAAGGTATTGAGGTTATTAACCTCGGGGTTGGCAGCCCGGATCAGCCGCCCGCACCGCATATTATAGAGGCCATGCACAAGGCTTTGGACAGGCCGGACTATTACCGTTACCCGCTGGAGGGGACTATGGAGTTGCGCCGGGCCGTGGCCGCGTGGTACAGGAACAGGTTCGGGGTGGAACTGGACCCGTCAACCGAGGTGCTGGTATTGATGGGGTCCCAGGACGGGCTGGCCCATATTTCCATGGCGTATATCAACCCGGGTGATTTGGCTCTGGTCCCCGACCCGGGTTACCCGATTTATTTCGCCAGCATTTTACTGGCCGAAGGCGAAATTCACCCAATGCCCCTGCTGGCAAAAAATAATTTTCTTCCGGACCTGGATGCCATTCCTGAAGAAGTGGCTAAGCGAGCTAAATTGATGTGGTTAAACTACCCGAACAACCCGGTGGCGGCGTTAGCGGGAAAGGATTTCTTCGCCCGGGTTGTGGAATTCGCCCGGGAGTACGACATTCTGGTATGTCACGACGTGGCATACTGTGAGCTGGCTTTTGACGGGTACAAACCGCCCAGTTTTTTGGAAATTCCCGGTGCTAAAGATGTGGGTATTGAGTTTTACTCCTTGTCAAAAACATATAACATGGCTGGCTGTCGCATAGGGTTTGCCCTGGGTAACGCTGATGTACTGGCGGCACTGCACCAGGTAAAGTCAAACATTGATTACGGGGTGTTCAGGGTGGTGCAGGAAGCAGGCATCGCGGCCCTCGAGGGACCCCAGGACTGTGTGAAACAGAACGCGGAGACTTATCGCCGCAGGAGGGACGTTTTAGTGGACGGGCTGGCGCGCGTGGGCTGGAAAGTTCCCCGGCCCAGGGCTTCTATGTTTATCTGGGCACCGGTTCCCCGGGGGTATGATTCCGCGCGGGAATTCGCCCTGGAACTTTTAACTCAAACAGGTGTGCTGGTTATCCCCGGAACGGCTTTCGGCGAGCAGGGCGAGGGGTACGTGCGCATTGCCCTTGTCAGGGACGAGGAGACGCTCTATGAAACTGTTCGCCGCATCGGGGAATTTTTGTCAACCAGATAATGCTGGTTTACATAGAAGCTTTCGCATAGTGTGCCAGTGCTTACCCGGATAATATCACCCGAAAAATGCTTTTTAGTACGGGTATACCTGTTCCGTCGCGCTTTTTCTAAACATGTGACGCACTACAAAAGCAGTACCATCCTTGGTTCGGTTCTGGTTCTCGCGAGCATCCTGCTCGTATCGGGACGGCATCGCTCGTCCGGTTTCGTAACTTCGCTGCGCCGGGTGCCGTTACCAGCGCTTTCGCAAATCGCTCCACCGGAACAGCAGGTATGCCCACATGTATTTTTATCCACCTGCTGGTGACGCAACACGGCATGAACGTCTATTTTCGAGCCACCCGGCATATCATATTAGTGAATATAACGTTTCAGGGTGGTGATACGGTGGAGCGTTATCCGGATTTGCATTACTTCCAGTACCGTATCAGGGAACTGGAGGAAAAGGTGGAGCAGCTTCGCCTAAGCCGCAGGGTTTTGATGAACCTTGTGGAGAAGCTTGAAAAGGAAAAAACTTGTATCCTGGCGCGGCTGGAAAGAGAGAATCGAAGGTTGCACCGGGATAACAACAAATATGCCCGCTGCCTGTTGAAAAAGAACAGCGAAATAGTTGAACTGCAATCAAAATTAGAAGGTTATTCTTTACGGTAAAAATGAGGCTCCCTGTCACAGGGGGTTTTTTGTTTGCGTTTTCTAATCCGATTATAGCTTCGCTATCTGCCATGTGTGGTATAATATCCAGGATGAGGTGTTATGCATATGAGAATAGCTGTAATAGACGGTCAGGGTGGAGGCATAGGCAAACATATTATGGACAGGCTCAGGCGGGAACTGCCGGAGGATACTGAATTCCTGGCCCTGGGCACGAATGCGCTGGCTACGTCCGTAATGTTGCGGGCGGGGGCTAACGAGGGGGCTACCGGAGAAAATGCCGTGGTATATAATGCCGCCAGGGTTGACTTCATCGTCGGACCGGTCAGTATCATGTTTCCCCACGGGATGTCGGGCGAGTTGACTCCGGCCATGGCTGAGGCTATATCTGCAAGTCCCGCGCCAAAAATACTATTACCCCTTACACGGTCCGGTGTTAATATTGTAGGTTTGAAGCAAGAGCCTTTGCCGCACTTGATTGATGAACTGGTGCAAAAGGTCAGGGAATTGGCGGGCTGCGGCCAGGAACGCTAGAATGGAGGAATGATTTGTTGCCCGGAAAGATTATTTTGGTGACAGGCGGAGCCCGGAGCGGTAAAAGTGAAATTGCGGAACAATTGGCCGGCGTGGTTTCTGAAAGGGTGATTTATATAGCAACCGCGGCCGTACATGACGAGGAAATGGCCGACCGGGTACGGCGGCACAGGGAACGACGCCCTCCCGGCTGGTGTACCGTGGAGGAAACCCACCGGTTGGCGGAAGCGCTTGCCGGTATTCCGGCCGGTTCGTGCGTACTGGTTGATTGCCTGACCATGTGGATATCCAACATATTAATGGATGAATCCCTGTTTGATGACAATGGGTTAAATAACTTGGATCAAGAAGAGTACATACTTGCGGAAACCGGAAAACTTCTTGCTACAGCAAGGCAGCGCGGGTTAACGCTGGTCCTGGTCAGCAACGAGGTGGGGTGCGGCGTGGTGCCCGCCAGCAAGCTGGGCCGCCTGTTCCGGGACATCGCCGGGCGGGTAAACCGGAGGGTAGCCGCCGAGGCTGATCGCGTTTATCTTGTAATGGCCGGAATACCGGTGGAGATAAAATCTCTGGCGGTAAACGTGGAGCGGGAGGAGATATAATGCCGGCAAGGACAATTATGGTACAGGGGACGTCTTCCCATGCCGGTAAAAGCGTACTGGTTGCGGCTCTCTGTCGTATATTACGGCAGGATGGTTACCAGGTGGCGCCTTTCAAGTCACAGAACATGGCTCTGAACTCGTTTGTCACGGCTGACGGTTACGAAATGGGGCGGGCCCAGGTTGTACAAGCCGAAGCTGCCGGAATCCCGCCTGCCGTTGAGATGAACCCCATTCTTTTAAAACCCACCGGAGATTCCGCATCGCAGGTTGTTGTGATGGGACGTCCCCTAGATAATTATAACGCGCGGGACTATCACAACGAGATAACCGAGAGGTTGTGGAAAGTGGTTACCAGGGCACTGGATTCCCTGCGCCAAAAATACGACATCGTGGTGATAGAAGGGGCGGGTAGCCCTGCTGAAGTCAACCTGCAAGAAACCGAAATCGTTAACATGAGGGTAGCCCGGGAAGCCGGCGCCCCTGTCCTGCTGGTTGCCGATATAGACCGCGGCGGTGTTTTGGCTTCTGTGGTAGGCACGCTGGAATTACTTGACCCGCCGGACAGGGAAAGGATAAAAGGGATAGTTATTAACAAGTTTCGCGGTGACGTCAAGTTATTTCAACCTGCAATAGATTTTTTGGAAAATAAAACCGGCGTTCCGGTATGCGGTGTGGTGCCGCATTTTGATGACCTGTACATTATGGACGAAGACTCGGTATCCATGGAGAGGAAGAACTACCGTTTCGTAAATGATGGTACCAAGGTGGAAATAGCCGTTTTACGTATCCCCAGAATTTCTAATTTCACGGATTTTGATCCCTTTGAAAGCGAGCCCGATGTGCATCTTCGCTATGTAGGCAAAAACAGCCAGTTGGGCGAACCCGATATGATTATCATTCCCGGCAGCAAGAACACCATTGAGGACTTGATATATCTAAAACAGACCGGGTTGGCGGGCGATATAGTGCGCTTGGCGCGCAAGGGGGTGCCCGTGGTGGGTATATGCGGCGGGTTCCAGATGCTGGGCAATGAATTATGCGACCTGGAAGGTACTGAGTCTGACGTGGAACGAGTCTCCGGGCTGGGCCTGCTGGACATGCGGACCGTGTTTGAACGCGACAAGGTTACTTCACAGGTGCGGGCCGAAGTAGCCGGGAAAGGTGAAATACTCGGCGGATACTGCGGAGAAGTGGAAGGTTACGAAATCCATACGGGACGGACAATACCGGGAGAAGGACTGGGCAACGCTTTTTGGATTAAAAAGCGTTCAGGACGGGCGGTTGGTTTGCCCGACGGGGCTGAATCGCATAACGGCAGCGTGTGGGGCACGTATATACACGGCGTATTTGATGATGACGGCTTCAGGCGACATGTGATAAACCGGTTGAGAAGCAGAAAAGGCCTTGATGTGTCGCATCGGGAACCCGCAATAAGCGCCTATGACAGGAGACAGAAGGATTATGACCGGCTTGCCGACCTGGTACGTAAAAACTTAGATATGAAACTAGTATACAAACTACTAGGATTATAGATGGCTATGGAAAAATTTATTTTGCTGGCAATTACCGGATACTTAATAGATATAATTGTCGGTGATCCACCACGAATACCGCACCCCGTGGTAATTATAGGTAAAAGCATAGAGTATCTTGAAGGGATTGCAAGAAGATTTGCCCTTTCTCCGGCGGGTCTTAAATTAGCGGGCGTTATCCTGGCCCCTCTGGTTATTATTGGTACTTACCTTGTAACTACCCTGTTGCTTAATTTTTTACAAGAGGTAAGTTATTCTTTATACTTGTTAGTTGGTGCATGGCTGGTTTCCACAACTATTGCCACCCGGGGTTTGGCTCACGCGGCGGAGGAAATTAAAAAATTACTTGCCGGGGGTGAACTGCCGGCGGCCCGGAAGAAGGTGGGAATGATCGTGGGCCGTGATACCCGTTCCATGAACGGGGGAGAAATCACCCGAGCCACCGTGGAGACAGTGGCGGAAAACCTGGTTGATGCCGTGGTGGCGCCGTTTTTTTACGCTTGCCTGGGCGGGCCCGCCCTCGCTATGGCTTACCGGGCTACAAATACCCTTGATTCAATGTTGGGTTACAAGAATGAAAAATACCTGCACTTGGGATGGGCTTCGGCAAGGTTGGACGACGTGGCAAATTATATACCATCCCGCCTGGCGGGGTGCATGCTGCTGTTTGCCGCTTGGCTGTCCAACCGGGATTGGCAACGGGGCTTAAGGGCCTGGCGAAGGGACGCCGCTGCCCACCCGAGTCCCAACAGCGGTATTCCTGAGTCGGTAATGGCCGGTACGATACGCGTCCGGTTGGGGGGTACAAATGTGTACGGTGAGGTTGTTTCACATAGAGCTTTTATGGGCGACCCTGTGGAGGAACTTAGACCCGACCATATTGGGAGGGCCGTGGATATGCTCTTCCTGGCATCTTTTATCGCGGTGGTGACTATTTCGACCTTGTTTGCCGGTTTTTGGGCTGGGTTTCATATTTTAACAGGCTGATAAGGTAATGAGATTTTCGGGTTTTCAGCGTAACCGCGTGCTTATAATGGGGTTTTCGGGCTAAACTCGGGTTCTTGGGTTACTGTGCCGCTTTCCGCCGTGGGAGGAAGGAGAATTGACAAGTTTTTATTTTGCCCTGCAACACCTGACCAGAATAAGAATATATAAAGGGGAGTTTGACGAGGAGGCTTTCGGGCGTTCGCCGGTATTTTTCCCCGCAGTGGGTCTTATTCTTGGCCTGTTGCTCTGGATGGCAAAGTTGCTTTTTGAACAGTTTTTCCCCGGCCCGCTGGTGGCAGCATTGCTTGTGGTGAGCATGATTTTACTGACCGGCGGCATCCACCTGGACGGGTTCATGGATACCATGGATGGAGCATTTAGCGGTAGGTCACGGGATAGAAAGCTAGAAATAATGAGGGACAGCAGGGTAGGCGCTTTTGGCGCGCTGGCCCTGGCTTGCCTGTTGTTGCTCAAGTTTGCTTCCTTTTTTGCCTTACCCAGGGAGTACGCCTTTCAGGCTATATTTATGGCTACTGTTGTAAGCAGGTGGTCTATGGTGTATGCCATAGCTCGTTTCCCCTACGCTCGCCCGGAGGGGTTGGGCGAACTGGTAGCCAGGTACACGGGGAACCGGGAGCTGTTTGCTGCTTCCTCGTGTACCGTTTTAATTTGCCTGCTGGTGGCAGGTGCTTGCGGTTTAATTTTATTGCTGGGAGCCTGGTGCTGGGTTCACTGCTTCTGTAACCGCATGACGATGGAACTGGGTGGGTTGACAGGAGATGTTTACGGTGCCACCGGTGAGTCAACCGAATTGTTGATTTATTTACTATCTTTTATTGTTTTTGAATACCTGCCGGTATTTTTCCGTCAACCGGGCTTGTTCTGGTAAATAAAGTGCATTACGCAGGAGGACAACGATATGATTCACTCGGAATACAAACACGGGGGCGACATATTTGGTATGGCCCGCAAAAAGGGGGTTAAGGTCGAGGAGATACAAGATTTCAGCGCCAATATCAACCCGCTGGGTGCCCCGCAAACGGCAATAAAAGCAATAATTGAAAGTGTTAACCTTGTCAGGCATTATCCCGATCCGCGTTGCACAGATTTGCGCCGGGCACTTTCTGCGCATCTTGGCGTACCGCCTGAAAACATGTTGCCGGGCAACGGTGCTTCTGAATTAATTTATTTACTGGCCCGGTTAATGGGTCGTTGCCGGGTGGTAGTTCCAAAACCAACATTTATAGAATACGCGAAAGCGGTTACTGCCGCCGGGGGTTCGGTACTTGAAGTGCCGCTTGAAGAAAAAGAAAACTTTGCCCTTTCGGCAGCGCGCGTAGTGAAAAAACTTGAAAAGGCGGACGTACTATTTGTATGCAACCCCAACAATCCCACCAGCAGGGTTGAAAGAAGGATCGTTATCCAGTCTTTGGTGGAGGAAGCGGGCCGGGAAGGCAAATTAATTGTAGTTGACGAGGCTTTCATGGACTTTGTCACCCGTGCCGACCAGTGTACGGTAATGCCGTTGGTAGAAAGGCATGCAAACCTGGTGGTGTTATACTCTCTTACAAAATTTTTTGGCATACCGGGTTTGCGGTTGGGCGTGCTGGTTGGCCCGGTTTCGTTGATCAAGGAACTTGAGGCGCTAAAGGATCCCTGGAGTGTAAATATGCTAGCCCAGGTTGCCGGTACGGCTGCCCTTGCAGACAGAGATTACATGGAAGAAACCATGCGGGTTGTTGAACGGGAGAGGGAGTTTCTGTACCGGGCGATATCGTTGATACCGGGTTTGGTTGCGTTTCACCCGGATGCGAATTATTTACTCGTCAAGATTAAAAATGAGAATATCACTTCAACCCGGCTGGCATCGGAAACCGCCAAACGGGGAGTGCTGGTCAGGGATTGCTCAACCTTTAGCGGTTTGAATGACAGGTATATCAGGGTGGCTGTTAAAACGCGAAAAGAAAACATAGTGTTGCTTCAAACCCTTAGAAGTATAATGGAAGGGGTCTGAGATGGGTTGCCGCGTATACTTGGTTAGACATGGCGAAACAGTGTGGAATAAAAACGCTCGTTTCCAGGGACGTGCCGATATACCCTTAAGCCCCAGGGGAGTGGAACAGGCTCGGGCACTGAGCAAACGGCTTGAAAGGCAAGACATTGCCGCGTTTTATTCGAGCAGCTTGTTGCGAGCGCGTGAAACTGCCGGGATAATTGCTGCACCGCATAACAAGCCCGTATATGTGGTACCGGGTTTGGAAGAAATTGATTTCGGTGAATGGGAAGGGCTTACCTTTAAAGAAATAAGAGAACGCTATAAAGAGCAATCCCTGGCATGGTGGGACAAACCGCTGGAAAACAGGATTCCGGGCGGTGAAACGCTGGCTGAACTTGTAGAACGTTCAACCGGGGCACTTAAGGGCATAGTGGAAAAGCACCCGGACGAAAATGTGGCGGTTGTAGCTCACGGGGGCGTCATCAGGAGTATAGTGGGTGTGGTCATTGGCCTGGATTTGAATAATTACTGGCGTTTAAGACAGGATAATGCTTCGCTTACAATTATTGAGTTTTTTAGCTGGGAAAAGGCCGTATTAATGCTTTTAAACGATATAAGCCATCTGGGTTCGGGGATGGTCCCCCCGGCACAGTAAAAATGAACTGCAAAAACCGGGTAGACCCCCATGCCGCAGCGTTGCGGCACCAGTGGAAAGATGAAAACTACTTGTAGGGTATACCTGTTCCGGTCGAGCGATTTGCGGGAGCGCCGGTAACGGCACCCGGCGCAGCGAGGCTGCGAAACCGGACGAGCGAACAGGACGTTCGCGAAAGCCTTTCCCGAACC
>CBETWA010000049.1:0-15317 GCA_965539975.1 uncultured bacterium
TTTCGCGAACGTCCTGTTCGCTCGTCCGGTTTCGCAGCCTCGCTGCGCCGGGTGCTGTTACCGGCGCTCCAGTACATCACTTGCGGGGACCACCACCCACCCAATGCAGTTTTTATCCTTAACTACTGGTGTCGCAAGGTAGCGGCATAGATGTCCACCCGGAACAAACCGGGGTACCTGGTTTTCCGATGAAACACGGGCAATTTAAAATAAACAGGCCAAGTATTGATAAAAATGTCCTGATGCAGGTGGTAACACGCAACCTGCATCAGGGTATTGTAAACATGTTAACTGTTTCCTTTTTGTTCTCCGGGCCCCTTGGGCAATGCACGATCCTAATTAATAGGCCGGGTTTTTAATGGGCCGCCTCACCACTGGGATTTCTTGACCCTGCAAGCCGGCCAGTATTTTTTCGGGCAGAGCCGGCAACTGGGTAATCCGCACGCCGCAGGCATTGTAAATGGCATTGGCAATAGCGGCATGGGGAGAGGTCAGGGGCAGTTCACCCACCCCGGAGGCACCGAACGGGCCATGTTCGCGCTTGTGGTTTACATAGATAATTTCCATGTTGTCGGGGATATCCTTGATGTAAGGGATACCACAGGCGGCCATGGTGGTGTGCTTGTTTAGATCTTCAAAATCCTCGCTCAGCGCAAGGCCGATACCCTGGGCCAGGCCACCGTAAATTTGCCCGTCTACAACAGTCTTGTTGATAATTTCGCCCACATCGGCGGCCAGTGTCATACCCACCACCCGGGTTTTGCCCGTCTTAATGTCCACTTCCACCTCGGCCAAGAAGACACC
Organism: uncultured bacterium; assembly: GCA_965539975.1. GTDB lineage: Bacteria > Bacillota > Desulfotomaculia > Desulfotomaculales > Desulfallaceae > CBETWA01. Next base: position 805 of record CBETWA010000049.1, read on the forward strand.
GTACATGTAAATGGCAAAGGGTTTGCCCTGGCCGTATTCATTGCAGGCAACACAACCAGCAGCGGCGGTGCTCCACTTGCCGACATACTTGGTGGGGATACCTTTGGCCACAGCCTCTTCATAGGTCATGAAGGTGCCGTCCTCTTTCCGCAATGCGTTCACCAGCTGTTCGCAACCGTTCACCACGCTGTTGCCCACAACAACCTGGGAGCGACTGCCGCCAGACGGCCCGCCAGCCGGAGCAATGTTCATATCGTTGGTGACCAGTTTAATTTGTTCGGGCCTAATACCCATTTGCCGCAGGGCTTCATGGGCGGTGGCCAGCAATCCCATGTCGGCGCCTTGGCCGTGGTCCTGCCAGTTGGTGCTCACCTGGACCCTGCCGCCGGGCAGCAACTCCACCCACACTTCGGCACTGTCCACACCATCCAGGCCGCAGCCGTAGATACCAATGGACACGCCAACGCCGCGTTTTTTCTCCGGGGTGGACAATTCCTTGGCCCTCTTTTTGGCTTCCTGGTATTTGGGCCGGATAGCGTCAATCAAAGCGGGCAACGAGTACACCTCGGGCTCGTGACCCGAAGGGGTGGTGTCACCGGGGCGGTATACGTTGATATAGCGAAGCTCCAGCGGGTCCATACCCAGTTTTTCAGCAAGTACATCCACCAATGTTTCTGAAGCGAAAAAGCTCTGGGGTGAGCCGTAAGCCCTGAAGGCGGAACCCCAAGCATGGTTGGTACACACCGTGTAGCCAACCCCCCTGATGTTTGGTATACCGTAACCAGCACCGATGAACTGGGCGCCCCGCAGGGTGAGGAGATCGCCGAACTCGGAATACGGGCCGTGGTCGACAGCATAGTTGTATTCCATGGCAATGATCTTGCCATCCTTGTTGGCACCGTATTTAATGTCTATAAAGAAGGGGGAGCGCTTGCCAGTGTAGGTAATCTGCTGGTAGTAGTCAAAATTCAGGAAAACAGGCTTGCCGGTGGCCATGCATGCAGCCCCCACCAGCGCTTCAATGGTGGGACTGAACTTGTAACCGAAGGTGCCACCAATACCGGGGAACTGGGATAGGAACAGGTTTTTGCCCGCTTCAAGGCCCAAGCCCTCTGCAATCATTTCGGCGTGCAAATTCAAACCAATACTCTTGGACAATATCTGCAGGTTTCCGTTTTCGTCGTAATAAGCGACAGCAACGTCGGGCTCCACCGGCAGGTGGGGTTGGCGGCCAACATACAGGTCTTCCATGGACACCACCACATCGGCCTTTTCCATCAGCGGAGCGGTATCCTCACCCTTGACATTGTACTGCCTGTAATAAACGTTCGGCGTGCCGGGGTGAATTTCAATGGCATCGGGCTCCATGGCGGCGGGGGCGCTCATATATGCCGGCAGCACTTCCAGTTCCACATGAACTTTTTCCACCGCGGCCTGAGCATGCTCCTCGGTGTCGGCACAGACTATAGCGATGGCGTCACCGAACTGGAACACCTTTTCATCGCACAGGATGGGACGGTCGTAACTGTCACCTTTGTTGCTGGGGAAGTTGAGGCCGTTGATTCGGTTTTTGCCCTTGATATCCTTGTGGGTGACCACCTTGTATACACCGGGCATTTTTTCCGCTTCCGAGGTGTCTATGGATAAAATTTTGGCATGAGAGACCTGGGCCTGAACCAGCTTGAGGTGTAAGGTGCCCGGGGGCATCTTAAGACCGAAATCGGCGCCGTAATCAATGGTGCCGGTAACCTTGCCCACCGCCGTGGGACGCGGGTAATCGGTACCCATTATCTTGCCGTCCGCCGGTAATTTAAATTCCAGGTCGGCCAAGGTGATTTCGCCCCGCATCAAGCGGGCAGCGTCCATCACGGCGTCAACCAGAGGCTTGTACCCTGTACAGCGGCAAACATTCCTGTGTTTCTGGAACCAGTCCCGCACCTCTTCCCTGGTGGGATTGGGGTTTTCATCCAGCAACACCTTGGCGGAAACAATGAAACCGGGAGCACAAAAACCGCACTGGGCGCCACCATGCTTGACCCAGGCTACCTGCAGGGCGTGCAGGTTGTTGGGGGTGCCAATGCCCTCAATGGTGGTGATGATGGTCTCATCTGGCACCCGCTTCATTTTGGTGATGCAAGCACGGGTTACCTTACCGTTCATAATCACCGAGCAAGCACCGCACTGTCCTTTGCCACAGCCCACCTTGGTCCCGGTGAGGCGCAGTTGCCCCCGGATAACACTGGCCAAAGAGGCTTCCGGGTCGACAACCAAGGTCATGTTGGCGCCATTAATGTTAACCCTTTTTTTGATCATTCACTCAACCTCCTTAGAATAAAAGACCGACATTCTACCGTTCAACACTACCAATACCATTGCTGCCGCTTTCGCCAAAACTGCAGCCGGGGAAACAGCACTCGCTGCTATTGGAACACAGCCCGCCTCAACCCGTACAGCTATGTCCCTGCGTGATATTATTTCCCCCGCCGGAACCCGGGGCGCAATCAAATCAAAAATACTGCTCCCGTAGCACATAACGCCCCGGGCAAGCCCACCACGGACAAGTTGTCAATATAAGTCATACGAACATGGAACCCGGCAGTACAGGCGCCCCACAATTGACTATGCGACCCCGGCGTCAACCACCCCGGCAGGCGTTACATCACCGGGATCCATCGGCATCCTGCCGGTTACCAGTATTATATCCACCCCCTCTTCCATTAAATATTTGCTTGCCGTCGCAATCATCTCCGTGTTGTTGAACACCAGAATCCGCCTGGTCATTTCACCGTTCCAACCGGCCAGTTTAGCTGTTACCACAGAACCAAACCCGCCCCGGATACACCCGCTGTACACTTCACTACCCGCGGTGACCAAGCCGATCCCCATGGACTTTAATGGTTTAAAGCAAAAAGCGCACACGGCATAAGATATATTTCGCAATCTTACCGGGCACGATGGACCGAACGCCATAAAGAAAACCACAAAGGCCGGAATGCAGTGTAGAAAATACAGCACCCCGGCCTTCCAAGAAAAAACATACTGCTGTACTCCTTTCCGCACTGGGAGGCTTGCCAGTTTCCCGGCAAACCCTACCGCCCAGGATGTCATGGCACAAGCTTTAGACAAACCTGACTCGGAGCAGCTATCATAATGTTGCTATTTAGTTTATAAGTGCAAAGCAACGGGCAATACCTGTATCAAGCGACACTACGCGATGGGATTCATACGCTGGTTAAGTTTGGTGTAATGTTCCGCATTTGTTGTGAACATTGTATATTGTACGACAAACAAATGTCAACTTTTTTACATCCCATTTCAAGTAACAAAAACCAGTAATGCCAGCACGGGCCGCAGCGGTGCTCAGGATTACCCACTGTAACCGCGTTACGGCGGGCACCCTTGCCTTTGCAACGTGTAGATGCCCGGAAAAGCATTATGTACCTGCCGGCAGCAGGTTTTATTTATCCCTTTGTTGAATTAATTTAAGCTTGGACACGGGCTAATAAAAAAACCCGGTGAAGTTGTGGAAATATAAATTAATTTTTCAATCAGGGGGACAAAATGCCGAAAAGAACCGATATCAACAAAATCCTCATTATCGGGTCGGGCCCCATTGTTATTGGACAGGCTTGTGAATTCGACTATTCCGGAACCCAGGCTTGCAAGGCCCTACGCAAGCTGGGCTACCAAATTGTGCTGGTAAACTCAAACCCGGCCACCATTATGACCGACCCGGAAATCGCAGATGCAACCTATATCGAACCGCTGAATGCAAAAACCCTGGCGGCCATCATAGCCAAAGAAAGGCCAGACGCCATACTGCCCAACCTGGGCGGCCAGTCGGCCCTTAACCTGTGTTCCGAGCTGCACAAAAACGGCGTGCTGGAACAGTACGGCGTCAAGGTCATCGGGGTGCAAATTGACGCCATTGAACGCGGCGAGGACCGCATAGCCTTTAAAGAAACCATGAACCGGTTGGGCATCGAAATGCCCCGCAGCAAGCCGGCATACAGCGTTGAAGAGGCAGAAAAAATAGCCCAGGAACTGGGTTACCCGGTGGTTATCCGCCCGGCTTATACTTTGGGAGGTACAGGCGGCGGCCTGGTTTACAATGTTGAAGAGCTGCGCGCCATTGCCAGCCGCGGCATCAGCGCCAGCATGGTGGGGCAAATCCTGGTGGAGGAATCCGTACTTGGCTGGGAAGAGCTGGAGCTGGAAGTTGTACGGGACGCCAAAAACCAGATGCTGACGGTCTGTTTCATAGAAAACGTCGATCCCATGGGCGTGCACACCGGTGATTCCTTCTGCACGGCGCCCATGCTGACCATCAGCCCCCAGCTGCAGGAACGGCTGCAAAAATACGCCTATGCCATAGTTGAAGCCATAGAAGTGATTGGCGGCACCAATGTACAGTTCGCCCACGACCCCAAAACCGGCCGGGTGGTGGTTATAGAAATCAACCCGCGCACTTCCCGCTCGTCCGCGCTGGCTTCAAAAGCCACCGGTTTCCCCATCGCTTTAATTTCAGCCATGCTGGCGGTGGGCCTAACCCTGGACGAGATTCCCTACTGGCGGGACGGAACTCTGGATAAATACACCCCTTCGGGCGATTACGTGGTGGTAAAGTTCGCCCGCTGGGCCTTTGAAAAGTTTCCCGGTGCCCAGGACAAGCTGGGGACGCAAATGAAAGCCGTCGGTGAAGTAATGAGCATCGGCAAAACCTACAAAGAAGCATTGCAGAAAGCCATCCGCTCCCTGGAAATAGGCCGTTACGGGCTGGGCTTTGCCAGGGACTTCAACCGGCGTACCCTTGACGAGTTGCTGTCTCTCCTGGCGGAACCCACCAGCGAGCGCCAGTTTATCATGTACGAGGCATTGCGCAAGGGCGCCAGTGTTGAACAGCTGAATCAATTGACCCACATCAAACCGTGGTTTATCCAGCAAATGAAAGAACTGGTCCAGCTGGAAGAAGAGATCCTCAAATATAAAGGCGGGCACCTGCCGGACGAGCTGCTGGTCCGGGCCAAAAAAGACGGTTTTGCCGACCGTTACCTGGCCATGCTGCTGGATGTGCCGGAAAAAGAGATCCGCCGGCGCAGAACCGCTTTAGGCGTGGTCCAGGGGTGGGAAGCCATCCCGGTAAGCGGCGTGGAAAACGCTGCCTACTATTTTTCCACCTACAACGCCCCCGACCAGACCACGGTAAGTGACCGGCAGAAAGTAATGATCCTGGGCGGGGGCCCTAACCGCATCGGCCAGGGTATTGAGTTTGACTACTGCTGTGTACACACGGCATTTGCCCTGCGTGACATGGGCTTTGAAACAGTTATCGTTAACTGCAACCCGGAAACGGTTTCCACCGATTACGACACCTCCGACAAGCTGTATTTCGAACCCTTGACGGTGGAAGATGTGCTGAGCATTTACGAAAAGGAAAAGCCCCTGGGGGTAATTGTTCAGTTTGGCGGGCAAACCCCGCTGAATATAGCCGGTGAACTGGCCGAAGCCGGGGTTAAAATTTTCGGTACTTCTCCTGAAACTATTGACCTGGCCGAAGACCGGGACCGTTTCCGCCGGATGATGGACAAGCTGGGCATCCCCATGCCGGAATCCGGAATGGCGGCCAACCTGGAAGAAGCCCTGGCCATCGCCGGCCGGATTGGTTATCCCCTGATGGTTCGGCCTTCTTATGTTTTGGGCGGCCGCGGCATGGAGGTTGTTTACGACGAGGAAATGCTGCGCCGGTACGTGGAGGCGGCAGTGGGGGTCACCCCGGAAAGGCCGATTTTAATCGACAGGTTCCTGAATAACGCCATTGAAGCGGAGGCCGACGCCATCGCCGACGGCACCGATGCTTTCGTGCCCACGGTGATGGAACATATTGAACTTGCAGGCATCCATTCCGGAGACTCGGCCTGTGTAATTCCACCCATCAGCATTCCAGACAAGCATGTGAAGACCATAATCAATTACACCAGGAAGATAGCCAGGGAAATGAAAGTGGTGGGCCTGATGAATATTCAGTACGCCATCGCCGGTGACCGGGTTTATGTTCTGGAGGCTAATCCCAGAGCATCACGGACCGTTCCCCTGGTCTCGAAAGTCTGCAACATCTCCATGGCCAGGATAGCCACGGAAATAATGATGCAGGAAATCACGGGCAAGGAATCACCAATTAAAAAATATGTTTTTAAACAGATTCCTCATTTTGGTGTCAAAGAAGCGGTTTTCCCCTTTAACATGTTCCAGGAAGTTGACCCGCTGCTGGGGCCGGAAATGCGCTCCACCGGGGAAGTGCTGGGCATTGCGGACTCATTTGAGCTGGCCTATTACAAAGCCCAGGAGGCAACCCAGTCTCCCCTTCCCACATCCGGAACCGTCCTTATCAGTGTAACCGACCAGGATAAACCGGCGGCGCTGGAAACAGCCAGGGTGTTCCACAAACTGGGCTTCCGCATCAAGGCCACGGAAGGGACCTACAGGTTCCTCCGGGAAAACGGGATCGAATGCGAGTTTATTAAAAAGCTTTACCAGGGGCGTCCAAACATAGTTGACGGAATAAAAAACAAGGAGATCCACCTGGTGATCAACACTCCGGACGGAAAACGCAGCCAGTACGACGACTCTTATATCCGCAAGGCGGCAATCAGGTATAAAGTACCGTATATCACCACCATGCCGGCTGCCTTGGCCAGCGCGAATGGTATCGCGGCATACAAGGAAAACAATGCCGGCACCGGTTTGAAATCTCTGCAAGAGTACCATGCCGATATAACCGCATTATAGGTGCCGGGTGTTGTGTTCTTTCACACTAACCGTCCCCCTGTGTTCCAAAATTGCATCCTAAAAACGAGAAGGGGGGAAGCACCAGCCCCCCCTCTCGCATATCGTTCTCGAGTATAATAAATTCTGTTGTTATTTTTGTTCCGGAACATCCTTTTTAACCCTGTTGCAACATCTTTTCCAGTTCCCCCAGCCGGCTCCTCAAAAACTCGACCTGCCGCTGCAGAAATCCCCTGTCCGCCACCCTGGGAGCAGCGAAATTCGGGTTACCCCCGGCGGCCCACCACCGCCGCGGGCGGGACGGGTAAAAACGGCAATATGGTCCGGGATTACCTGCAAAGCCCCGGCCATAACCACCCCGGCCATAGCCGCCCCTCCAGAACCGCCGGGCTATACCTGCACCAATACCAAAACCTCTGGGCACAATAAAACACCTCCTTGTAAATTAATTTAACCTGCCTATGAACAATGCCCGCCGCACCCGCCATGATGTCCAACGGGATGGGTGCATAAACTGGCCCCCGAAACAAGCCGGCCGTTAACGTAATCATCTATGACCCGGGTAACCTGGCCGGAAACTCCAACTATGGGCTTGATGCTGTTTTCGGCAAACAGGGCCATGGCTTTTTGGCCCATTCCACCTGCAATTACACAGTCCACGCCCAGGCTCTTTAAAAAACCGGGTAGGAAACCAGGCTTGTGGCCGGGGTTTTTAATGTACTGCAAGTTTTCGAAACGCCCGCCCGTAACATCAAATACCACGTATTCCTCGCACTTACCAAAATGTTGGGCCACATACCCTCCGTCAGAAGCAATGGCAACTTTCATGTACTTTACCTCCCGTGAAATTTTATCATTCTAAAAATCTTCTTCTGCCCCGTCTTCTCCCTTTACCGCCGCACCTGGGGCAGTTATGGTCATCTCCCGGGTCCGCATCAGTCGTCCAGCCATACCCGCAGGTACCACATTCCACCGTGTAAGGTACCAGCTTGTAGTCACCACCTTCAATGCGGATGGCCTTTCCCTCCAGTACAGCGCGGCTCAGTTTCGTCCTGGCCGATGTTAGGATTCTTTGAAATGTGCTCTGGGCAACTTCCATCTCGCGGGCGCAGGAATCTTGGTCCAGCCCCTCAATGTCCTTTAAACGCAGTGCCTCGATTTCGTCAATTGAAATCAATTCTTCCTGCACCGGATTCCTCATGCCCACCGGGTAAAACATGGTTACCCTGGGCAAAAACCTTACCCGCCTGCATTTACGTGGGCGTGGCACAACCGATCTACCCCTTCAAGTAACTAAACTGGTTTTGAATATATACCCAAAACCTGCTTAAATAATTGTAACCTCATTATGAACATATGTCAAGTTATTTTAAGATAATTGTATAGCACGAATAGCGGCCATCAAAAAAAGTAGCCACAACGCGCCATATCCCATAAGAAACAAGATGGCTAATAAAAGGGTTGACAGGGCAATCATGGAATCGGACAGCGCAATCAACAGTTTCCGGTTAGAATTTTATCAATTGTTAAATTTAACTATTCAACTGTAACCGACTTGGCCAGGTTACGCGGGTGGTCAACGTCACAGCCGCGGGCCACCGCCATGTGGTAAGCCAGCAGTTGCAGTGGCACCACCGCCAGCACCGGGGTGAGGGCCGGGTGAGTTTTCGGAATGTATATTACTTCGTCCGCCACTTTTTCCACTTCATCCAGCGTGTGCGGCGCAAGCGCCAGCACAGTTGCTCCACGTGCCTTGACTTCCTTAATATTGTTGACCATTTTATCAAATAGCGACTCCTGAGTGGCCAGCGCCACCACGGGCACTCCATCCACAACCAGCGCCAAGGTACCGTGCTTCAATTCGCCGGCGGCATAGGCTTCGGCGTGGATATAGGAAATTTCCTTCAGTTTTAACGAGCCTTCCATGGCCACGGCGTAGTCCACGCCCCGCCCGATGAAGAAAAAGCTGGAGCTGTCCGCATTCCGGCGCACAAAGTTCTGGATGTTTTTCCCGTTGTCCAGTACGGCGCTGACTTTCTCCGGCAGTTTTTTCAGTTCCGCCACCACCCGGGCCATTTCCCCCGCCGGCATGGTGCCGCTCCGCCGGGCAAGGTACAGCCCGATCAGGTACATGGCGACCAGCTGGGTGGTGTACGCTTTGGTCGACGCCACCGCTATTTCCGGTCCCGCCCAGGTATACAGCACGTCGTCGGCCTCCCTGGCCACCGAGCTGTCCACCACGTTTGTCACCGCCACCACCCGGGCACCTTTTCGCTTCGCTTCCCGCAGCGCCGCCATGGTATCAGCCGTTTCACCGCTCTGGCTTATCACTATAACCAGAGACTTCTCATCAACAAGGGGATTCCGGTAACAGAACTCCGAGGCAATGTCCACCTCCACCGGTATCCGGGCCATGCTTTCTATAACGTATTTACCCACCATGCCGGCGTGGTAAGCGGTACCACAGGCGGTGATAAATATTTTACCCGTTTCCTGCAGCAGTTGCTCCGGGATATTCAATTCCTCCAGCACCACCCCGCTGCCGTCCGGGGCAATCCGCCCGCTAAGCGTATCCCGCAATGCCCGGGGTTGTTCGTGGATCTCCTTCAACATGAAATGGTCGTAGCCGCCTTTTTCGGCCTGAGCCACTTCCCATTTCACGTGAAATATTTTTTTATCCACCCGGCTTCCGCTGCGGTTCAGCACCTCCACCCGCTCCCTGGTCAGCACGGCGAGCTCACCGTCCTCCAGGATGTATGTCCGCCGGGTATGGCTCAACAAAGCCGGGATGTCCGAGGTAAGAAAGTTCTCACCGTCGCCCAGGCCTGCCACCAGCGCGCTGTCCTGCCTGGCAGCCACCAGCCGGTCTGGTTCGTCCAGTGCCATTGCCACCATAGCGTATGAACCTTCCACCTTTTTCACCACGCGGAGCATGGTTTCCGCCAGGTCCCCGGCGTACAGTTCCTCCAGCAGGTGCGGCAGCACCTCGGTGTCGGTTTCCGAGCGAAAAATATGCCCCCGGGACATCAGCCACTCGCGTAAGGTGTTATAGTTTTCAATAATACCGTTGTGCACCACCGCGATGCGGCCGGAACAATCCAGGTGCGGGTGAGCGTTTATGTCGCTGGGGCGCCCGTGGGTGGCCCAGCGCGTGTGGCCTATGCCCACGGTGGAAACGGGCATGTTGCCGTTCATTGTGTCGAGCAGCCGGGCCAGCTTACCCGCTTTCTTTTGCAGGTTGATGGCCCCGTTTTCCAGAACGGCGATGCCGGCTGAATCACAGCCGCGGTATTCCAGCCGTTGCAATCCTTCAAGCAGGATGGGCGCTGCCTGTCGCTCGCCCAGGTAACCAACTATTCCACACATTTATTTTCAAACCCCCGATTAGTCTGTTTATAAATAATAACGCGATACTGGCGTCTACCCAAAAAAACTTTTTAGTATGAGTATACCCTACAAGTGTTTTCATTCTTCAGCTGGTGACACAACGAACCATGAACGTCTGCCAACAAAAAGACACAAAAATACCGTCACCAGGGCATACCTATGCTTGACGGCTTCTCCGGTACGCATATGCCTCTTTTCGGCCACCCGGCACCCTTTGTCCCCGCGGTTGCCCGCGGGTTTTGTAGTACCTTTCACGGTCGTGGCCAGACCGGGGAGCACCCGCCGAAAAACTCGATTAACTCCCTCCTCGTCAACCCAGCATCGTGCCGGGTTCAGGCGCTTTGACAATTCAGTTTTTAAACTTGCGCTCCACCGCACCCCCGGTGGTTTGAATCACCTCCTTCACCAGAATCTGGGCCTGGGTTAAAGGCCTGGAGTTTCCCATTCGGGAACGACAAGGTCGCGATACAGCGGGTTCCTCTGTTATCCCCCGTGAAATTACACGACCTGTCATATACTGACGCGCCATGCGCGGAAAAAGTTCCCGGCCTTGAACCCTTACACCCGTTCATCACTACCAAAGTTAACTAATCCCGCGTACGAGTTCCACCAGTTCGTCAACTACTTCCCGCAACAGCTGCATGTCCTTGCACTCGGCCATCACCCGCACCAGGGATTCCGTGCCGGATGGACGCACGAGCACTCGCCCCCGGCCGTCCAAGCGTTTTTCCGCTTCCTTGATGCCCCGGGCCAGTTCCGGGCTGGCCATCACCCGGTGTTTGTCAACCACAGGCACGTTTTCCAGCAGCTGTGGCAAGCGTTCCATCTGCGCTGCCAGTTCCGCCAGGCCGCGCCCGCTGGACCGCACCACCGCCAGCAGCTGCAGGGCGGTAAGGATGCCGTCCCCGGTGGGGCTGTGATCCAGGAACAGGATATGCCCCGACTGCTCGCCGCCGAAAGTGGCCCCGGTACGCAGCAGTTCTTCCAGCACATAGCGGTCGCCCACTGCGGTTTGCACCACATCAATGCCGGCTTCCCGCATGGCAATGTGCAATCCCATGTTGCTCATAACGGTGACCACCACGGTGTTTTTGGAAAGCCGCTCCCGGTTTTTCAAGTGACGAGCGCAAATGACCATAATCTGGTCGCCGTCCACCAGTTCACCCCGGTGGTCCACGGCGATTAGCCGGTCCGCGTCCCCGTCATGGGCCAGGCCCAGGTCGGCCCCGGCATTGATCACCGCATCCCGCAGGGCGTTCGGGTGGGTTGACCCGCAGCCGGAATTTATGTTGACCCCGTCCGGGGTATTGAACAGCGCCACCACTTCTGCGCCCAGTTCTTCCAGCACCCGGGGGGCAACCCGGTAAGCGGCACCGTTGGCGCAGTCAACCACAATCTTGAGCCCTTTCAAGTCAATGTCAACGGTTCTCTTCAGGAATGCCACGTAACGGTCGTCGGCATCCGGCACCGTGTGAATCCTGCCCACGCCCGGGCCCACCGGCTCGGGTATTTCGTGATTGAAGCCGGTCAGTATTTCTTCGATGAGGCGCTCTTTCCCATCCGTCAGCTTGTAACCGCTGGGGCCGAAAAATTTGATACCGTTATCTTCGACGGGGTTGTGCGAAGCTGATATTACCACTCCCCCGTCGGCGCCCAGTTCACGGGTCAGCACGGCCACGGCCGGCGTGGGAATTACACCCACATTTAGAACATCCACCCCGGTGGAGCAGATGCCCGCGGACAATGCAGCCTGCAGCATATCACCGGAAACCCGGGTGTCGCGGCCCACCACCAGCCGGCCTCCCACGCTTTTACAAAGGGCATACGCCCCGGCCCGGCCCAGTTTAAAAGCAAGCTCCGGTGTCAGGTCGCGATTGGCCACCCCGCGTACCCCGTCGGTGCCGAATAATCGTGCCACAATTACAACAACCTCCCGCTAACAGTAACACAAATAATTATATGCGCAGGAGAGCAAAAATGTCAATTTAAGTTTAAAATCCACCAAATTTCGTCCATAATAACTCTTTATTTTATTATTATGCCCGGCCGGGCACCGGCGTTCAGCCGGTAATATATCAGAAAGTGGTGAACGTCATTTAATGTACATATTCCTGATTAATACTTGGAAGTGTTCAAAATCTTTGGTAAACTGGTAACTAATAATTTATTTCTAATTTCTGGTGCTGATGCCAGTAATACCGGAGCAAGCTTGTCCTTTCATAATTATTTCCAATTATATAAATTAATGCTAAACACAAAAGTTTTTTCAGAAATTAATTTTTCAGATTAGTCGCAATATTAATCGGCTGCTCAAACACTGGAAAGGACACCCCTGGTGGTTTAACAAAAATGTTCGGAGGTGATTCCAGGCTGTAAAAAACCCAATATCAAACTTACTGTTTTTAACTGTCCAGAAAAACTCTTAAGTATGGGTATACCTGTTCCGTCTCGCTTTTTCTAAACAAGCGACGCACTACATAAGCGATACCATTAGTGAGGATAAGAGCATATTTACGGGCAGCAACCACCATTGTGTTTAAAAACTCGCAACGCGGCAATATGGGGGTCTACCGTAATAATGAGTAATTCGTATAATACCAGCTGTCACATTTTAAGGAGGTACGTATATTGTCTCAGTTTTATCCACTTTTTATCGGCGGTAAAAAAGTTCCCGCCCGCTCGGGGGAAACCTTTGACGTTATTAACCCTTCCGACGGAAAAGTATGTGCCACTGTGGCCTGTGCGGGCCTGGAAGACTTAAATGAAGCCGTCCGCGTCGCCAGGGAAACTTTTGAGTCCGGGGTATGGAGCCAGGTGCCGCCTCGCCAGCGGGCAAATATACTGTTCAAAATCGCAGGCAATATCACAAAGCGAGCCCAGGAGCTTGCCGTGCTGGAAACAACCCAGTCCGGCGGTACCCTGCGCAGAACCATGGGAAGCGATGTTATACAGCTTGCCCAGCAGTTTACCATCACCGGACAGATTCTAAACAACTTTCCCATCCGGGAGGAACTGCCCAGTATTGCGTGGCCCGGGCCATCCGTGAATATCGTTGAACGCGAGCCGGTGGGTGTTTGCGGTTTGATTACCCCGTGGAACTTCCCCATGATCCTGGCCGGTTGGAAGCTGGCCCCGGCCCTGGCCATGGGCAATACCGTGGTAATTAAACCAGCTTCCAATACACCGCTCACCACGCTCCTCCTGGCGGAAATTTTTCAGGAAAGCGGTGTACCGGACGGGGTGGTCAACGTTGTTACAGGGCCCGGCTCGTCCATTGGTGAGGCTTTAGTTACCCACCCCGGCATAGACAAGATTTCATTTACCGGCTCCACGGAGGTAGGTCGCCGCATAATGCAGCTGGCATCCCACACCGTTAAGCGCGTCACCCTCGAACTGGGCGGAAAAAGCCCGGCCATTGTGCTGCGTGATGCCGACCTGGATCTTGTTTCCGAAGGGGCGCTATTTGCCACCTTCCTGCATTGCGGTCAAATTTGCGAATCCGGAACCCGCCTCATTGTCCCGCGGGAGATGCAGGATGAAATTGTGGACCGGCTGGTTGCGAAGGCCGAAACCATTGCCATCGGAAATGCCATGGATTTGAAAACCGGCATGGGACCCGTCATATCCAAAAAACAACAGGAGACCATTCTCAACTACATCCAGCAGGGCATCAAGGAAGGTGCCACACTGGTGTGCGGGGGCGGGATACCCGACTTACCGGAGAATTTATCGGGCGGGTATTATGTACAGCCCACCATTTTCAAAAATGTGGATAACAACATGAAAATAGCGCAGGAAGAAATTTTTGGCCCCGTTTTGTGCGTTATTCCATACGATACCGAAGATGACGCGGTGCGCATAGCCAATGACACCATCTATGGCCTGGCGGCGGGCATCTGGAGCCGGGATGTCACAAAAGCGCAAAACATAGGACGCAGGCTCCGAGCGGGTACCGTCTGGATCAACGACTGGCACATGCTCAGGCCGGATGCACCCTTCGGGGGATACAAGCAATCGGGATTCGGGCGTGAATCGGGTTACCAGGTGTTATTTGAGTATTCCCAAACCAAGCACATACACACATGCATGGTACCCGACGTCAAGCAGCGGTCATGGTACCAGCTGTTGTTTGACAGCTGGGCCACCAGGTAGCGGCCATGAAAGTGGTGGCGCACAAGTCGTTTGCGACCATGCTGGACAAAGCCCGGCGGGACCGGAAAGGAGAACTTGTCGTTTACCCAGAAAATACTCTTGGTTATGGGTAGACCTGTTCCGTCTCGCTCATATGCTCCCGCGCCGACGGCACCAACGGCTTGCTTCGGACGAAACCGGACCGCCATAAA
>CBETWA010000050.1:0-15106 GCA_965539975.1 uncultured bacterium
AGGCTTTCGCGAACGTCCTGTTCGCTCGTCCGGTTTCGTAGCCTCGCTGCGCCGGTGCCGTTACCGGCGCTCTCGCAAATCGCTCGACCGGAACAGGTATACCCGCAAGTATTTTCATTCTATGTTGGTACCGCAACTCGGCATGGGCGTCTAATTGTGAAATTGCACAAACGGCCTCTTAATGTAAATCCGGATCAAGCAGAATCTCTTGCCCTGTGCCGGGATTAGGAGCCGGCCCGTTTACAACCCGCTGGTCGTTTCGGCCGGGAGGTTCAAATACCACCTTCACCGGCGTTCCGCGCTTCACCGAAGCCCCGGGTTTAAAGCTTTGTCGTATGGCCACCCCGGAGCCCTCGGGCAGCAATACGAGCCCGATTTCCTCCAGTACGTTACCCGCTTCCTTTATGGTCATTCCCTGCAGGTTGGGAACCGTAATGGCGCCGCCGCCGCTCCTGCTTGCGGCTGGCTTTAAGTCAAGGATTACCGTAGTGCCGCTTTCCACCACCGCACCCGCCCCGGGGGTCTGGTCCTGAACCAGGCCTCCCTCGCCCCGGGTCTTGTAATTAAGACCAGCGGCCTTGATTATGCGGCAAGCCTCGCCGACGGGATAATTCAACACATCGGGTACAGTCACTTTCACTTTGGGTTGTTCTATTTCGTAAGGCTGTTTCGGCTTTTCCAGGCCGGGCGTTTCGGGCAACCGCAGGTAGCGCAGGGTATCGCGGGCAATGGCCTGAAAAACCGGCGCCGCCACCTGGCCGCCGTAGTAAATACCACCCTGTGGCTCGGCAATAACCACCAAGATGACTACCTTCGGGTCGTCCACCGGGGCAAACCCGGCGAAAGAAGCCACGTAGCGACCACTAGCGTAACCGCCGCTTTCACTTACCACTTGGGCGGTGCCGGTTTTACCGCCCACCCGGTATCCTTCCACAAAGGCGTTCCGCCCGGTACCGTTCGCCACCACCTCTTCCAGCAGGTCGCGCAGCTGCCGGGCTGTATCCTCCGAGATGACCCGGCGAACCTCTTCTGGCTCCACCCGGGCGATGGTTTTGCCGCCATCCCTGATTTCCTTGACCAGCTGCGGCTTCATCAACTTACCGTCGTTAGCCACCGCCGCCACCGCGCTAACCAGCTGGATAGGCGTGACCGCTATGGACTGCCCGATAGACATGGTGGCCAGGTTTAGGTTGGTGGCCCTTTCCTGCGGTATGACAATCCCGGAAGCCTCGCCGGGTAGATTAATGCCTGTCTGCACACCGAAACCGAATGCCCTCAGATACTTATAAAACCTTTCAATGCCGGTTTCAAGTCCTACTTGAATAAAACCGGGGTTACAGGAGTTTTGTACCACCTCGACGAAAGTCTGGCTACCGTGACCGCCGGCCTTCCAGCAACGAATATTGCGATCGGCCACCTTGATATGGCCCGGGTCAAAAAACCGGTCCTCCGGTTTAACCAGGTTTTCCTCCAGTGCCGCGGCCGCGGTGATGATCTTGAACGTGGACCCCGGCTCATAATTGTACCAGATAGCCGGGTTTTTATCCCAGACCTCCTTTGGCTCATTCATCCAGTTGTTGGGATTGAAGGTGGGACGGCTTCCCATGGCTAGTATCCCGCCAGTTTCCGGATCCATGACGATGGCCAGGGCGAACTTGGGGTTGTACATGGCCACCGCGTTGTCCAGTTCCCGCTCAACGAAATACTGGATTGTTTTATCCAGGGTAAGCACCAGGTCGTAGCCCGGCGTGGCCGGTATGTACTGGTGCAACGCCTCGGGGATTTTACGCCCCGCGGCGTCGTGCTCGATAACAATGCGGCCCGGCTGGCCGCGCAGTTCTTTGTCGTAACTCCTCTCAATGCCCGTCAGCCCCTGGTTGTCAATGCCCGCAAACCCCAGCAGGTGCGGAGCCAGTTCCGGGTCAAGATAATGCCGCTTGCTTTCCTCTACAAACCCTATGCCGGGCAGTTCCAGGGAGCGCACCTTTTCGGCGGTTTCGTGGTCCACCTTGCGTTTAATCCATTCAAATGAGGACTTTTTGGTCAGTCTCTCATATAATATATTCGCATCCATATCCAGAATGGCGGCCAGTTTCTGTGCAGTCTCTTCCGGGTTTTTTACCTGGCCCGGCGTCGCGTAAATGGAATCTACACTGATACTGATAACCAGTTCATTGCCGTTCCGGTCCATTATGGAACCCCGTTTAGCCTCCACCGGCACGTCTCGCATGCGCACTTCCAGTGCTTTTTTTTGCAGTTCCTCGCCGTGCACAAACTGCACCCAGGCCAATCTACCCGCAAGAAAAACAAAAAACAAGCTGGTAAAAATAAAAATGAAAGTCAACCGCTTGCGTAAAGTCATGTGTGTTCCGTACATCCGAGGCCCCCCAAACCGCGGTGCCGTATATACTACTAATAATTATCCCGTGTTTATGCTGGCCTCAAGCCGGCCAACCATTTTAGTGAAGGCCCGGATTACCCAGTTTTGTTCACTTTCGCTTCCGGCAGCTTTTCCGGTCACCGCTCTGTTTTCCGGTTCAGTGGCGGCAACAGCCGGTTCAGCATTTTCTTTCGGTGGCGCCACGCTTTGAACCAGTATCACCTGGTCGTTGCACGGGGCTACCATGCCCAGCCGGTTGACAGCCAGTGCCTCTACGTTTTCCAGGCTGGAGAGCCGGTTCACCCTGGTGTACAAGTCATGGCTCTCCTTGCGCAATTGCGCCAGTTCGCTTTCGGCCTTGTTCAACTTATACCCGATGACCAGCACCTGGGCGTAATAAAAGGCGATGAGCACGCTGGTACAAAAAAACAATACCACCAGGCCCGTCAGCGCAAGCTGTTCCTTTCGCAACGGCCGCCTTCCGGCCTGCCGCCTGCGCTGTTTTTTTTCATCAACGGGTAACTCGGGCAAATCGTAATACGGAGTTTTTTCTCTCGCTACTATCAAAAATTATTCACCCTCCCGGTTTTTTAGAACAAGGCTTGGTTTTTTCCGCCACTCTCAACCTGGCGCTGCGCGCCCTGGGGTTTTCAGCAACTTCGGCTTTCCCCGGCACCACGGGCCGCCTGGTTACCAGCCTGACTTCAGGTTTACGCCCGCATGAGCAGACGGGTAGCTTTGGCGGGCACCGGCACGGGTTGGCCAGCTCGCTCAAGGTCTCCTTGACTATACGATCCTCCAGCGAGTGAAATGAGATAACACATATTCGTCCGCCCGGCTTCAGCCTGTTCACCGCGTCTCGTATCGCGCCGGGTAATATTTCCAGTTCCCGGTTCACCGCGATCCGCAGCGCCTGAAAAGTCCGCTTGGCGGGATGCGGGCCATCGCGCCTGGCCCGGGCCGGGATGGCGCTCTTGATTATTTCCACCAGCTCGGTGGTGGTATTGACTGGTCGCAATTCCCGCGCCTTGACAATGAAAGATGCTATCCTGGCCGCCCAGCGTTCCTCGCCGTAACGCCGGATGATGTCCGCCAGCTCCTTTTCCGGTAGCTCGTTGACCAGTTCCCGCGCCGTGACCCGCGCGCCGGGGTCCATACGCATGTCCAGCGGGGCATCATGTGTGTAGCTGAAACCCCGGGCGGGATTGTCCAGCTGGTACGAGCTGACGCCAAGGTCAAACAAGAAGCCATCCACCTGTTGTATATGCAATTCGTCCAGCACCCAGGACAGGCCGGCGAAATTAGAGCGCACCAGGGTGAAACGTCCCTTAAACGGGGCCAGGTTGCTCTCTGCCGCCCGCAACGCCTCCGGGTCCCGGTCCAGTCCCACCAGTTTGACCGCGGGGGGCGTGTTTTCCAGCAACAACCCGGCGTGACCACCGCCGCCCACCGTGCAGTCCACAAACACGCCTTCAACCCCGGGGTTCAGGCCTTCCAGAACTTCGCGCGGCATAACCGGCTGGTGTTCAAACGTCATGTCCGGCAAATCTTTGTTTGAAATTTTAATCTCATTTGGGCAATCCGTCACTTTGTCTTATCACCCTGGGTTATTTATCTTTTCCCTAAATACCCAGATCGAAATCCACAATTTTTTCGGCGATTTCCTCAACTTGCGAGGCCGACTCGGCGTTGTACCGTTCCCAGCGCTCCTGCGACCAAATTTCAACGCGGCTGGAAACGCCAATTACAACCACTTCTTTTTCCAGCCCCGCGTATTCCCTTAAATTGGCGGGTATGAGAACCCGGCCTTGCTTATCAAATTCGCACTCGGTTGCACCGGCAAAGAAAAACCTGACGAAGGCCCGGGCGTCCGCCCTTGTGAAAGGAAGAGAACGCATTTTTTGCTCGAGATTGGACCATTCTTCCGGGGGGTAGGCAAAAAGGCACCCGTCCAACCCCTTTGTCACAACGAACTTGTCGCCCAGGCCTTCGCGGAGACGGGCCGGTATAATAAGTCTTCCCTTTGTATCAATAGTATGCTGGTATTCACCCAAAAACATGCCGGGCACCCCACGGGTTAATCACTGTCAACCACTTTCCACCACTTATCACCACTTTTATTATTCTATACCTGTTTTTGAAATCCTTCAATGGTATAAAAGTCCCGTAAAAAAAATTTAAGCCAGCGCTGTAAGCTTCTGGCTTAAATTTGGTCTTATTTGAAATTGGTAATTACCTGTGTAAATAATCTTTCGCGACCTGTGGCGGGCTTTTCGGCGATATCACCACTCCGCCGGCTCTTGCAACTTCACTGGTCGCGGTTCCCCGAAATTATTTCGTCATGAAACAACCGCTTAACTGTTTTGCCACGCCCGGGTAAACATGAATTCAGGGCTGCTGCATGTGCCCGGTACCGGCATAACGGGATGCAAGATTATGGCACAGTGTCGCTTTTCTTTTCATGCCCGGAGGTATTCCAGTAATTCCTGTTGATATAAACCACCTTTTCCCCTTTGGGTTTGCAACAACACCGGGGCATCCTACCGGCCGGCTCGTGCATAAGGACGGATATGTCGGCCCGGCAGTACGGGCATATCCACTCGCCTGAAGAAGCGGAAAAGGATTCACCTTTGCAAAAAGGGCATGTCTTTTTGTACACGAGTACCACTCCAAAACTTTTTTTATATTGTACAACGCCCTAGGTACTAATTGATATCAGGCTTTGGTATGAAATGTTTAGGCCAGCCCGCAGGTATTTGGCTTTTTTTGCGGTTTTTCTTCTTAACTACTTCTTAACTAACATTTCTTATTGCAACATCAAACAATTTAATATTTAGGGCATACCTGTTCCGTCTCGCTTTTTCTTAACAGGTAACGCGCTACCTAAACGGCACCATTAAGACGGATAAGAGCATATTACAGGCGGCGACCATCACTGCGTTTAAAAACTCCCGCATCGACAACACCAACGCTCCAGGACATCACTTGCGGGGACAACCAGCCCACAAAAAACAAAATAGCATTTTCTGGGTGGCAATATAACCGCTAGGCCTGAGCAAGAGTACAACCCCGGCATTAATACCACTGTGGCAAAAAGCTGTTAAAGTATGAGTTTATTGCTACCTCTGGACAATGTAAATAGACACGCTGTTTTTGATAGAATTTAAGCAATAAAAACATACCAACAAAAATATTACCCTTTTTTTTCGCCTGATTGCAACAGATTGTATCGTTTTGCTTTTTTCTGGATACAAGTTACTAAACTTTATTTTAAAAGGACTGGTGACAAAGTGAATATCAAAAAATACGGCCCGTTAATCAACTTGCGCACCGCCGCCCTGGTTGCTGTTTTATCATCCGGTTTGCTATGGGGTGCCTCCAGCTACACCTCGGCAACCGTGAACAATGTCGCGTCGGTAAAGGTGGTGGAACCGGAAAACGCCCTGATAGCAGTTGATATAGTTGACCACACTCTTTCAATAACAAGGGGCAAACAGGCAATATGCGGAACCATTACCAATAACATGCCGGAACCCGTTGACCTTGTAGTAACCCCGTTTTTTGAATATAACTCCTCACTATTACCGGGACATTCTACAGACCTGATACTGGACATTTTAGATAATGAAGCAATTCAAACCGGTACCATCCCCGGGACCGTTTTCGCTTATTGGGAAGGCGGAAAAGCGGAAATTGAATTTGAAATTGATGTCAACATAATAGAACCATCTCCTCCCGAGCCGGCATCCACTGGTGTGCCCGGCAATGGCAGTCAAATTCCGACCGTGCCTCTAGCCCCGGAAACGGGCAACGACAATGACCCGGAAAACCAAAATATAAACCCAGCTGAAAATGACCAAAAGCAAACGGGCAACGAAACAACTGCCCCGGAAGACGCCGGCGGCGTCAAAGTTGCCCCAACCAGTAATGAAGAAAATGACGGAAAGGAGATTACAAATGAACAAAGCCAACCCTAGTAATAAAAAAGACTTGTATATTTTGATAGCAGCATCTATATTAACTATATTTTTTATAGTAACAACCTGTTATACTTTTTTGACCCCGGTAGAAACCAAAACAGAAGAAACCACACAGGTATTGTCTCAAAAAGCCACCATCAATACCATCGTTACCCCCAAAATATCCGCCCTTTACCCGGCCCCGGAACAACTGACCGGGCAAAAAAAATATTTCACTAGGGTTACTGAAAATATGAAAGTGGCTTTAAAAGCCGATATAACCACAAACCCCCCTGCTGAGTTCGAAGGTTCATCTAAAGTATTGCTGCAATTACAGGCGGGCGAACTCTGGCAACGGGAATACGTGCTAAGCCCGGAAAAACAATTTTCCGGCCAGGGACAAATGACAGTCCTAAATGAAACTATAAACATTCCCCTACTGGAAATACTTGCCTTTACCAAGCAGGTTGAGGAAGAAACCCATGTTTACCCGCAAGACGGGTATACCCTGAATGTAATACCCATAATAAACGCCAAATCCGGAAGTGGAAATGAGCCCCTGGTTAACGATTTTACACCTTCATTTTCCTATAAACTTACCCAGAGGGAACTAACACCGCCAGTCGAACAAAACCAGGAACAAAGTACCAATTTGACCTCCGTGCGCTCTATACCCTGTTCCGTAAACCTGTTTAATTTAAAAATACCCGTACTTACAGCCAGGTACATTTCCGGAATCACAACCGTTACGTTGATCATTCTTACTATCCATTTAATTAAAAGACACCGCCGGGATATGCCAAGTCTTTCGGAAGCGCAATATATCAATCGCCGCTACCGTGGACATATCGTAACGGCCAAGAACGACATTTTCGATTCCGATATAACAATAATCAAGCTGGCCACCTTCAAGGAATTACTTAAACTGGCAGACGAAAGAGAAAAAAGTATCGTAAGCATAGCCATGGATGATAATGGAGCTGTGCGTTACTGCGTTCCGGACGGAAAGATACTTTACTGTTATGTAGCCGCGGGTGAAACAACGGAAGATAATAAAGAACTCAGGCAAGCACCAGTTACAGGGGATGGTACTTCAGCATGAGTATTTTCACCGGCTTGGAACATGTTACCGGTTTAAATATGCGTTCCAATAACCTGCAAAATACCTGTTATTCACCGGTTATGCCACGGAACCCGGCATTTGAATACAAGGCGCTGGTATTTTACCGGTACATATCTTGGTTTTTAACTTCAGCCTTTTACATGGCAGGTCCCCCTCCGGCAACACCGGTTTTTAAACTGGGAGTGGTTCTGACCCTTTTAGTGGCTGGACGCATAGCGGTACACCTGTACGAACAGAGCAGGCAGTCCCCCGGGAACACATTATTACTGGTGACCATTGAAACCCTTGGCATCGCACTTTTACTGGTACCCACCGGCGGGCTCACCAGCCCTTTCATGTGGTATACCTTAAACCCCATTTTTATGGCTACCGTTCTGCCAAACAGCCTGTATTGCTGGGGGGTGCTGGTGGTTTTCTTGACCGCCGCTACGGCAGGAAGCGCTTTGTACCAATTTCAGGCTTTGCAAGTGCTGGTTTTGTGGCAAGAACATTCATGGCTCCTCCTGGTTTTTCTATTGTTGACGGCGGCGGCCCAAATTTTTGCGCGGTTGATTAAACGGTTAAAAAATGCTTACTTGAAACTGAACCGCGCTCACCAGGCCACCGAACATTCACTTAGACACATAGCAAACTTGTACCAGGCGCTAGAAACCTTTTCCGGGGGAGAAGACCCGGCGCGCCTGGCAGGCTTGCTGGCTGGTTACGCAAGAAAACTAACCGGATCCCGGGCCGGGTTTTGTTTCCTGGACAACCGCCAGGGTCATTTTCAATGCGAAATATCTGATCCGGACGGGCTCTTATCCCGCGCAACATGGCTGGAAAAAGCAGACATGCTTTGGCGGCGCAACCAGTCAGGCAAAACGGGCATGCAACACCTGGCAATTGAACAACAGGGGATTAATAGTCAATTAATCTGTGCGCCGGTTCAATCACCAAGCGCGTGTTACGGGCTTTTGGGCTACCTGGCCCCTTCAGACCACCAGGCCGGGGAAAACGGTGAACGCGCGCTCACTTTTCTGGCTGAACTGGGAGCCATTGTCCTGGAACGCTGCCAAGCCGAAGAACTGGCAGCAAAACTAATGGTGGTGGAAGAACAAAACCGTATTGCAAACGAAATTCACGATGGCGTGTCTCAACACCTGTTCAGCATAGTATACGCGCTTCACGCCCTGGGCCGGAAACAGGCCCACCTACAAGACAGCGAGGTGCAGCGACAAATCCAGCTAATTAAAAAAACAGCCAACCAGGCCGCACGGGAACTAAGAGCTTCAATTTACCGCATCAGCCCGCAAAAACGCGGGGAGCAGGTTTTTGTTGCCGGTATTTCTTCATATTTAGATTGCCTGGCACAGCTAAACGGCATCAAGGTAAGCCTTGAGGCGGAAGGTTCGGAAGAAGCCCTAAGCCCCGCCCTGCGCAAAGCCTTATACCGGATCATACGCGAAGCCACATCCAATTCCGTTCGTCACGGAAAATGCAGCAGTATCAAAGTTATTTTACACATGGCGCCGGGAAAAGTATTTCTCCAGGTAACCGACGACGGCCGGGGTTTCAACGTAAATGATGAAATTCAGAACGGCCTGGGATTGACCAATATGCAAAACTTAATGACATCATTTAAAGGTCGTTTTACAATTCAAAGCCAGCCGGGCAAGGGAACCAGCGTAACCTGCACGGTACCCGGTGAAGAGCACGAGGTTATGGCTGAACACCCGGCAGCAGGAGGTGCAGAGTTTTGAAAGTTGTTGTTGTGGATGACCATCCCCTGGTGTGGGAAGGAATCAAGGCGGTACTGGAAGATGAAAAAGATATTGAAGTGATAGGTTGCGCGTGTAGTGGAAAAGAGGCGGAACAGCTTTTCAACAAGGTCAACCCGGACATTGCCCTGGTGGACCTGAGATTGCCTGGTGAATACGGAATTGATATTATTAAGAAACTGCGCCCGCAAGCGCCGGGCTGCCGGTTTGCCGTCCTCACTACTTACGCTGAACCGGAAGATATTAATCGAGCCATGAGTGCAAAAGTTGACGGCTATATCCTTAAGGAAGCTTTGCCGGAGGAAATGGTTTCAGCCATTCGTTTAATTGGGCGCGGCCGCCCTTACTTTGACCCTTCATTGATGCAACTATTGTTAAACAAAGCCGGGCGGGAAAAAAACCCCTTTGAAGAACTGACGGGGCGTGAACGAGAAGTACTGGAGTACCTGGCACAAGGACTGAGCAACAAGGAAATCGCCGGTTTAATTTATGTATCCGAGCACACCGTGAAAAAACACATCAGTAGCATACTTAGTAAATTGGAATTAAAGGATCGCACCCAGGCGGCCCTGTTTGCAGCAAACCATGGTCTGGGAAAAATGTAGAGTGTGCAAGTAATAATATAAGCACGGGGTTAGTTCTAAAGCTGGAAAGTTTATCTGATGAGGTTACTAATTATGCAAAAAAAATATTTTACTTTGGGTTATTTAATAATATATGTTGTCCTGGGTATTGTGCTTATCGCCGGGCTGGGAACGTTGATTTTAAAAAAGCCGTTTTTCCTGGTACCTATCAGGTCCAATAGCATGTATCCATTATTGGAACGTGGAGATGCCGTGTTAATTCAAACCGCCAACCCGAATGCAATATCGGTTGGCGATGTCGTGGTTTTTCGCGCCACAGGGGGCAGCCTTGCGGCGCAGGGCTGGGTTATGCACCGCATTGCCGGTGGTAATAAGGAAGAAGGTTTTATCACCAAGGGGGACGCCAACGAGTATACCGACCAGGAACACGGCGATGCGCAGCTTGTAAAGTGCGATTCCATTGCAGCCAAGGCCGTATCCCTGGGCGGGCGGCCGTTGCGAATTAGGTTGCTGGGCTACCCCTCCCTCTGGATGGAACAATATAACAATAGCCCTTATGCCCTGCCGGGATGTCTTGGCGCCGTAGCCCTGCTGTTAATAATTACCGAGCTTAAGAATAAACGGCGCGCAAAAAGAAACAAAGATGTCCCGGCGTACATTATATACCCGGCAGCGGGAATGGCGATCTGTATTTTACTGGGGGCTACCCAGATAGCAGCAAGTTCTTTTCTAACATTACAGTACGAAGTATCGCCTGCCGGGCGCGGGGTAATAATGGGTAGCGCGGTGGGCATCCTGCAACAGGGAGATCAATATACCCGGGAACTGGCCACAGTCAGAGGAAAAGGATTTTTACCGATGGTGGCAAGCATTACCTCCGACGACAATCAATTTATTTTTAACAAGGAACTGGTGGTAACTAAACCGGGGGCGGAGGAAAGATTATCCGTTACTGTGAAGGCCGGTGAAGTGGGACAATATAAAAGCAGGGTCTATGTGGGAATGTTCCTTCCCACCCTGCCCCCTGTATTGATACACAAACTGGCCGGTATAAATTTCTGGTTGGCCCTGGGTGTTGTATCCCTGATACCGGCCCTGCCGTTTATTCTTTGGCCGGTTATTGACAGCCGCTTGCGCCGGTTGATGTCCCGAGCGTTACGCAGGCGTTTATTCCGGGTAACGCAAAAAATCATACCTTGATTACTGGCATCTTAATAGCGGCAAACATCCCTTTCGAGGGACGTTTTTTGTTTTGTCAACTATATTACTACGGCATATGGTACCAAAGTACCATACTGTGGTGGAACAATTGACTAACGACATATATTCAATAGTATTTCGGCTGTTATTCTGCTGCTCCATTCAAAACAGCTTAATGTTTACCGCCAGTATACACCAATGCGCAATGTAAGAAGCTGTTTCTTTTGCTAAGATTAATTCAGCAGTTGCACCGGTGCGATAACAAATAAAACTTTAAGGAGGTATGTATTTTGAGAAAAGGTTTATTGTTGGTTGTTGTGCTGTTGATGGTTTCATGCTTGATGGCGGCAGCGGCATATACAAGCGCCGAGATTAAAAGTGATACATCTTTCAATTTTGTAAGTACTAACAGCGCGCTTTTGGCTTTAACACCCAGCGACCAGCATAACGCAGCATTCTTTGGAAGCCATCCAAGCAACGCGAGAACCCTGGTTCTTGACCTTGATAAAGGATACGACAATCGCGATTTTGGTGTTCAGCCCAACAGTACTTACGTATGGGATGATTTGTTCAGTGTAAAGAATAATTCAGAAAACCCTGTGCGCACCAAGATTAAACTTGACCCCAACGCACAAGGAAGAGTTAATGTTTTCGCCAGCATTGACGGCACAAATTGGACCAGACTCAATGCGGTTCATGGACAAGGTGGCGCTCTGGAATTCACATTACAACCTGATAGTGAACAGTGGATCGACATTAAAACTGTAAACGGTAAAGGTATGGCCGGACATCCCGCTGAATACAAATGGAATCTCGTTGTGGAAGCTGAAGCAACCAGCGCCGAATAGTTTCAATATAAATTACGTTAAAAAACCCCGGGCATTTTCCGGGGTTTTTGATTTATTATTCATTTACATATCCGGTTTTTCTTCCTCCTCCGGCATTCCCCTCGGTTGGCGAGCGGTGGGCTGTATTACATCGGGCATTGTAACGCTTTGCCCGTGCTGAGGCGTATTTTGACCGGCGCCGTCCCCAGTACCGCCTGCGTCATTGCCGGGACTTTCCTGTTCGCCGCCACTCCCAACGGAATCAGGCATGGACCCTTCGTTTGTTCCGCCGGAAGTGCTCCCTTCTCCGCCATTATCGCTGTCCATGTTTTCCGGCCCGGTTTCACCGGCATCTTTACCCGGTTCTTCCGCCCCGCCGTTATCCCGCTCCTGTGGCGTTTCCGGCCCTGTTCCTGCAGCTGGGTCGCTCACCGGTTCTTGCGGTGCTTCAGTACCCGGCTGTTCTCCCGGCTCACCGGCTGGTTCTTCCGAATTCTCCCCCGGCCCGGCACCGGGCTCACCCGCAGGTCCCTCCGGCGTTTCCTGGTCGGGCAAGTATTCGCCGGTTTGCTGACCCGTATCCGGTTGCTCCCCCTGTTCAGGAGGAGTGGCACTATTTCCCGGCTGTGGTTGTTGTTCTGGTGCGGGAGGTTGCTGCTCCAGCACGGAGATTGTTTCTCTGGACGCACTCAGGCTTGCACCCAGGCACTCCACCTCGTTTTCCAGTACCTCTATCCTGTTTTCCAGCTCGGCGTTTCTCTGCTCCAGCGCACTGTTGACTTCAAGCAGTTCATCCCGCTCCTTAAGAAGCCGGTCTCGCTCTTCCGCCAGGTCTGCTTTCTCGGCAATCAACCGGATAACATCGGCCACGCTTTTCACACCGGGCAACTCTCCCGCCGGGTCGTCCTGTTCGGCGACCATTTTTTCGTACAATTCCTCCCCCGGGATTGTTACCGTGCCCACTTCCCAGGCGGAAAAATTGTTCAACACCCGGGCGATTATTTTCCCTTCAAAAACATCCCCGTTGTTTTTCCAGCCTAGAAGTCCCAGTTCACCCACCGCGGCAGGTTCCAGCGGCACCTGGTAGTCCTGACCCGCATTGAGCTTCACCGGGTTGATGTGCCGTATAGCCCTGCCCAAGTCGCCCTCCACGGTAAAATACAACCACAGGTTGCCCGGGGACACGTTGGTGACGGTCAGCCCGCTTTTCCCGGTTTGCAGCCACTCTTCCAGGTCAAACTTGCCGCTGACCACCAGAAGATCTTCCGTGCCGGCCGCCCTGGCTTCCCCGGGCGGCGTCCTGGCCAGGGTACTGAAGATGGAATATGTGCCGTTAAAACCCAGGCCGGCCATCGCCAGCACCGTAATGTAAACCGCGGCCAGCAATATTTTCGCTATCTTGCTTCTTACCGCATGTCGTCGCCTGCGCAGCCGCATCAATCTTGTTTCATACAGAATATATCACCCCCTGGAGGAACTGATTTTTATTCTTTACAAGGCGTGTTCCTCCGGGTCAAGGTCCACGCCCAGGTTATACCAAGCATCCAGGCCAGCTCCCGGGGGAATGATCGCAGGTGAATTGCCTTTCCCGCCCGTTGGTGGCGATTCCGCACCGGAACCTGTAAAATCGTTCCTGGTGATAACCGTTTTCCCAACCCCGTTGACTGCCACGGGCCGGCCGGAAACATTGAAAATGTTGTCCGTGATCCGGCACCCGTGCCCCGGCATCAATTTTACCCCAAAATCCTGGCTGTTAATGGTGAACCCCTGGATAACAGTCTCAAACTCCCCGGGTCCCCCGGTACCATGCTGCTGTTTGCCATTACCTGTACCGCCCACCGTAAAACCGCCTGCAACGGTGTCAAATACCACATCCCCGGCCTTCGCAGTCACCCCGGCCGGCAGGTGCAGCTTACCGTAAGCCCCGGCGGGAATAAGCACCACATCTCCCGGTAAAGCGCTGTCCAGACAACCCTGAACGTCATTTTCACCGGCCATGAACACCCTGTTGCCCACTTCCTGGCCGGGTTTCTGCCCGGCGTAAACAGACAGTAAAAACTCCACTTTTTTGCCTTTGTACCAGTTGCTTACCCGTTCATCCAGCTGAATAGCGAATTCCAGTTCAATTACTTCCTCCGTTTCAAGGGGTACTTCTTGCAAAAGCGGTACTACGTTGCCGTCCAAGGCCAGTAGCGATCCGCTGAAAAGCGTGTCTCCCCGGTGGCTGCATACCGTCCGCAGGGCGTTGGCCATGAACATCTCGTCACTCTGCCTGATGCTGGCCGATATGCCGTTGATATATGCCGTCATGGTGCCCAGGTTTTTTACCTTTATTTTGACCTGTTTGGGTTCCTCACCGGGTACCAGGTCCTCGAGACTGATGAAACTATCCAGCACCCCTCTGCTGCCGTTATCACCACCTATATAGAGCGTCCCGGCGCTGATTTTGCTTCCGGAACTAATGGCCTCGTCGCTGAAAAATGCTATTGTCCCGGCGGAAAGGGTAAAAATGGTTAACGATATGAGTCCAATTAAGAGAAGAATCTTGCTTTTTATCAAGTTAAAGCCCCCCCTGTTCGGTGTTTGGTTCGGGCTGTCATCATCTTTATTAAATTGAAAGCTTTTTTAGTTATGCGAACAAGGTAAACTATCCAATCACCCGATCCTTTAATATCTAAAATCTTAACATTGAATTCACCGGTTAAAAAATTACCCGGTGGTATGAAAAAAAGGATAATTCCTTGCAAAAAATACCGATAGTATTAGTACGGCAATAAACTTAAAACATTTTCGCGTGGACAAACATTTAGATATTTAAATTGAGGGGACACCGCTAAAAATGCCCCCTCAAAACCACTCGGAAGAAAAAAATTGTCCCTAGGTTGGTTTTCGTGACGCCCTGACGCGTCAACGTAAAACTTGTTTTTATGAATTGCTTTTCATTTTGATCGGAATTAACCTAGAAGTTAACTACCAAGGATTCGCCCTGGTAATCGTTCCCCGCGGAACGGTCAAATGTAACCTTAAACTTCATATGACGATGGAAGTTAAGGTACAATAGAATGAAATAATTTTTTATTGAGGGCCTCCTTTAATTGGGGCCCGCCGCGGGATTATGTACCCGCGGCAGGACTGGCTATAATATGCTATAATGTAATGATAAGCTAAACTTAATTAAGCGGTTTCATCCCAATCAGCCTCGGTAAAACCGGGTTCGGTTTCTTCAATAACCTCCCATCTCCCTTTCCCTGGCAGGAAGCAAGTATTAACATAGTT
>CBETWA010000051.1:0-14748 GCA_965539975.1 uncultured bacterium
TTCCTGGCTTCTTAAGCCCGTGTTATACATAGGCTGGGAATTATGCAATTGGCTCTTGTTATAAGTTCGTTAATTAATTCTTGATAGCCTGGTTTATATTCGCCGTTTTCAGTATAGCCATTATAGTATTCGCTGTATGTTCTTAGCAGTACAATGCCGCTGGCATCTTTATTTCCGAATAGAGCAATGGCCTTGTCGGTGGCCTCTTTTAGGTCACGGAAGCAGACTATATTACCGAATGTTTTGACACTATTTAAAATACGGTTGGTGCGTGAAAAGGCCTGGATCAGTCCGTGCTGTTTCAGATTTTTATCTACCCAGAGGGTGTTCAGGGTAGTAGCGTCAAAGCCGGTCAGGAACATGTTAACCACAATCAGTAAATCCACTTCGCGATTTTTTACTCTTAAAGATAGGTCTTTATAGTAGTTTTGGAATTTATCTGCGGATGTGTCAAAGTTAGTGCCAAATGTTTTATTGTAATCTTTTATGGCAGCATCAAGAAAATCACGGGAGTTTGTATCCATGTTTTCCGTGTTAAAATCCTCGTCCGGCAGCAGACCGTCTTGCTCTTCCTCGTTGGCAGCGAAACTATAAATCGTTGCTACAGTTAAACCTTTCTTCGTGGCATTTAGTTGTTTTTTAAATTCTATGTAATATTTCATGGCCATGGGAATGGAAGATACGGCAAATATGGAGTTGAACCCGGCCACACGTCTCTTTTCATGCATTTCAATTTTATTTTTGGGGTTTTGTTTATGGAATTTTTCCCATTTGGCGGTAAATGTATAAAAATTGCTTCGTTTTGATGGAGTTTACCAGTTGAACTATGGGGGGTTCGGAATCAGTTTTGTTAACGACAACTATTTTCTCATCGCCGGAAACGCCATACTCGGTTTCCAAGTTCTCACAAACTTTATCTACATCGAAAAACCCGTAAAGTATGCGTAATTGTTTTTCTATGAATTCCGGCTCAACCTGAACCGGTTCAATTTCCATGCTCGTAATTAGGCGCAGGTTATCCTGGATAATTACATTTTTGGGGTCAGACATGGCAACAATTAATTTGTTTCCCTCAACACGTACCGGTACAACACGGTATTCCCGTGCCAGGTGCGCCGGTACCGCCTTGCACGCGCCGGGTTCGGGAATCAATGTCCTTTCCCCGGCCGGTGAAGCAGTGTAAACTACTTTCGCCGATAGGTGGTTGTCAATTTCCCCGTAATCAAAAGGCTTTTTCCCTGATTTCATAAAAAAAGCCCCCGTGATAAAAGCACACTTGGAAAATTTATTTAAAATTTAAAATACAATAAAATTATTCGCGCAGAGTTTCTATTACCTCGCTTATTACCTCAACACTCACATTTCTCCGTATTTCCACCCTACCCACCTCCAGCGGCAGGATAAATGTTATTTCCCCGCCGCGGGTTTTCTTGTCACCGTACATGGAATTTATTATTTCCATTGTTTTAAGTGACGCCGGAACCTTTACCGGCAGCCCCGCCCGCTTAATCAGGGACACGATTCTTTGTTCTTCCAATTCTGATAACAACCCCAGCTGAACTGAAATTCCAGCAGCCACCGCAATACCCACAGCCACCGCTTCGCCGTGGGTAAACCGCCCGTAGCCGGCCAGGGCCTCAATGGCATGGCCAGTGGTGTGTCCCAAGTTTAATACGGCGCGGGTCCCCTGTTCGGTTTCATCCTGTTCCACCACCATGGCTTTGTTGATGCAAGAACGTTCCACTATGTATGACAGCGCTTTCGGGTCAAGATTCAGCACCTGTTCCATGTTTTGCTCCAGCCACTCGAACAATTCACGGTCATTAATAATCCCGTACTTGATAACTTCCGCGAGACCAGATCTGGTTTCCCTGGGCGCGAGCGTTTTCAGGACGGACGTGTCGGATAAGACCAGGGACGGCTGGTAAAAAGCGCCAATAATGTTTTTGCCACGCGGATGGTTTACCGCGACCTTGCCGCCCACACTGCTGTCCACCTGCGCCAGGAGGGTGGTGGGGAACTGTATGAACGGCACCCCGCGCATGTAAGTGGCGGCGACAAACCCGGCCAGATCACCAACCACGCCTCCACCGAGAGCGACAAATGGGCATTCCCTGTCCATGCCCGCGGCGAAAGCAATGTCGTACAGTTTAGCGGCATTGTGAATGGATTTGCTTTCTTCCCCGTCCGGTATAACAGCCTTAAGTACTTCAAACCCTGCTTGCGCCAAGCTGGTTTCCACCATGCCGGCATAAATTTTTGCCACCGTGGGGTTGGTTACCAGAAGCACTTTTTTACCAACTGGTAGCTTGGCCAACAGCTCGCCCGCCCGGTTGAGCAAACCATCGTCAATATGGATTTGGTAAGACCGGTTTCCCAAATTTATAGTAACTGTCCTCATTACACGTAACCCTTGCTTTTCAGGTAATTTAAAATTTCTTGCAATGATTCTTCAAAAGACAGCTTTCCCGTGTCCACGGAAAACTCCGCCACGTCGTAAGCCTCTTCCCTTTCCCGAAGAAGACTTGCAACAGTTTCTTCAAGGTTGCCCTTTTTCAGCAGTGGGCGTCTCTTTTTGTTCCTGACCCGTTTGATGATTATTTCGGGGTCGGCACGTAAACCGATCAAAACCCCGTTTTTCTTGAAAAGCTCAACATTTTCCGTATTCAGCACCATGCCCCCGCCCGTGGCGACAACCAACCCAAACTGGTCAGCAAGTTTACGGGCTAGCAAGTTTTCTTCGGATCGAAAACGTACTATACCATGACGGCGAAAAATCTGCTCCACGCTCAGCCCGGTTATCTCCTCTATTGCCCGGTCGGTGTCCAGGAAACGGTAACCGATGCGCTTGGCAAGAGCCCGGCCCAGCGATGACTTGCCCGTTCCCATGAAACCGATTAGCACGATATTTTTTTTCATCATACTCCTTTCAGAAACTCCCGGTATTGACAGAATCTTTCTTTGATCTCACACATGTTATCTCCTCCAAACTTTTCCAGTACCGCCACCGCCAGTTCCCAAGCGGTCACCGCTTCTCCCACCACGCACGCGGCGGGCACAGCACACACGTCGGAACGCTCTACCGAAGCCTCAAAAGGTTCCTTGCTTGCCATGTCCACGCTGCGCAGCGGCTTGTACAGAGTTGGTATTGGTTTCATGGCCGCTCGCAATACTATTGGTTCGCCGTTGGACATGCCCCCTTCAATACCGCCGGCGTTATTGGTTACCCGGTAAAAACCTCTTCCGGGCGCATAGAAAATTTCGTCATGTAGCACGGAGCCTTTTGCGGATGCGGCAGCAAATCCAGCACCCACTTCCACACCCTTGATGGCCTGTATGCTCATCAAAGCCCCGGCCAGCCTGCCGTCCAGGGTACGATCCCTTTGGGTGTAACTGCCCAGGCCGGGCGGAACTCCGTCAACCCTTATCTCAAAAACTCCACCCAGCGAGTCGCCCTCGGCCCGCGCGCGGTCGATTTCTTTAATCATTTTTTCAGTTGCATCCGGGTCGGGACAGTAAACAGGCGATTTGCGTGCCGCTTCCACCAGTTCCGCTGCACCGGCTGGTAATACTTCCGCCGCCACCGGTCCTATGCGCAACACGTACCCCGTAATTGTAATGCCGAGCTCTTCCAGAAACCTGCGCGCCACGGTACCGGCGGCCACCCTTGCTGCTGTTTCCCTGGCACTTGATCTTTCAAGCACGTTCCGCATATCCTTGTGCCTGTACTTTAAAGCTCCCGTCAGGTCGGCATGACCCGGCCTGGGCCTGGTCACTACCCTGGATTCCAGGTCCGCGCCCGGTCCCGGGTCCATAACGCGGCTCCAGTTGGCCCAGTCCCTGTTTTCAATCACCAGTGTCACAGGAGCGCCCGTTGTTTTACACCCGCGGACCCCTGATGTGATTGTAACCCGGTCCTGTTCTATTTTCATCCGCCCGCCCCGGCCATATCCTCCCTGGCGGCGGGCAAGCTGTTCGTCTATGTACCCCGCGTTGAGGTGCAATCCCGCTGGTATTCCGTCCAGGATGGTGGTCAATGACGGCCCGTGGGACTCACCCGCGGTAAGGTAACGGAGCATGTTAAACCTCCCGGTTTCCAATTTTAAATGTTAATTCCGCCTGTTTTAGCAACTCCTGGCGCATGACCCCGACGGGAGCCGGAAAACCGGTCCACGTTTCAAAAGAAAGGGCGCCCTGGTAAAGCAACATACCCAGGCCACCGGCAACTGTGGCACCATTGTTTTCTGCCCTTTCGATAAATGGAGTGCGGGGCGGGTTGTAAACCAGGTCATAAGCCAGCTGGCCTTTCCCCGGCACGCCTGGCGGAAGCGGAAAATCAACGCTGCAATTCAACATCCCGGCGGGAGTACAGTTCAATACCAGCGAAGCTTCCCTGGAAAAAGTAACAAGTTCCCGGTTATCCATATCC
The DNA here is from genome assembly GCA_965539975.1 of uncultured bacterium. Lineage (GTDB taxonomy): Bacteria > Bacillota > Desulfotomaculia > Desulfotomaculales > Desulfallaceae > CBETWA01. Next base: position 4,430 of record CBETWA010000051.1, read on the forward strand.
CAGGGGAAAACGCGCAGCGTGATGCCCGCGGCATCGTGCAGTGCACGTGCCAAGCGCTCTGCCCGTTCACTGGTGCGGTTTACCACGGCTATCGCCGGGCAACCGTTTTGTGCCAGCGCTGATATTACAGCCCTGGCCGAACCGCCGGCGCCAATAACCAGCGCGGGCCCTTGGGCGGGATCGTAGCCCAGGCTTTCCACGAGGTCGCGGATAAAACCGCCGCCATCCGTGTTATGCCCGGTTAAAAAACCATTTTTGTTGGTAATGGTATTAACAGCACCGCATGCAATGGCTTCACCCGTCAACCGGTCCAGGAAGGGGATGACCGCTTCTTTATATGGTACGGTGACATTGGCGCCGCCAATGCCAAGTGCTTTCATGCCTTCTATGGCTTTGTAAATATCAGCGGGTTGAACGCAGAAAGGTACGTACACGCAATTTAACCCAATGGTATTGAAAGCAGCGTTGTGCATGGCCGGGGAAAAAGAGTGTCCCACCGGGTTGCCGATAATTCCGTAAACAACCGTTTTACCGTTTATCAAGTTTATTCCCTCCAGTAATGCCCGGATATGGTTACTTGACGATGTATTGTTTGTCCTTGTGTGGTACCCGGCGTAAAATTTTATAAAGAACGATTTTTTCCAGGGGGCGGTTAATTATTCTCGTTCCCCAAAATTCCTTACCCGGAAGCGGCACAACAAGTATGGTATATAATCCCAGCATGTTACCGCCCAGTATGTCTGTAAACAGCTGGTCACCGATTACCGCAGTATTTTCGGGTCTGGCACCCAGGATGTGCATGCCGCGCAAGAAGGCGCGTCTAAGAGGTTTTACCGCCCTTTCAACACAGGGTACGCGCATTTGGCGGGCCAGGTTGTTTACCCGGGTCGTGCTGTTGTTGGACACGATGCACAACTTGAAACCCTTGTCCAGCAAATTGTCGATCCAGGTTTTAATCTCGGGACTGAAATACTCGCAATCCCTGGGAACAATTGTATTGTCAAGATCGATTAAAATGTTGCGGATACCAATTTCCCAGAGTTTACTAGGCTGAATCTCGGTAACCGCGGGTACGTACATATCGGGATAGAGAATTCGCAGCATTTTACCTCCGTTTAAACCATGGCCCGGGCTTTTTCCAGGTCAGCGGGCGTGTTGACATTTAAAAAAGCCCTTTCCAGTTGAGGTTCCACTTGCCTCATCACGTCTTCATCAATATATTTAACCCGCACATCCTTGTAAAACCCGGTAACCCTGTAGTCGCAGCGGGCTATTTGTCTGCCAATGGGCTCGATACATGTTTTAGAGTACACGGCAAATAATGGCTCCAGGTAACCGCGATATCTAGGCACCACAATATCATAACCAGCCGCGGCGCCGGCCAGCAACCTGCCCAGGGAGAAACTTACAAAGGGCATGTCGCAAGCAACCACCAGGGACTTGTCGCAAGATGCCGATACAAGACCGGTATATATGCCTCCGATGGGCCCGCAGCCGGGTTCGATATCTTTTACAACCCTGTCACAATATGGAAAATAAATATCTTCGTTGCCCGAAACAATCAACACTTCGCGGGTGAGTTGCCTAAGCATCGATGATACTACCTCTATGATACGGCGACCACCGATTTGTAACAGGGCCTTCTCGGAACCCATACGGGAGTTTTTTCCCCCGGCCAGTATAATTCCGGTAATAACAGCATCGATTGACATTACTATCGTACACTCCAGGAAATATTTGTTCAATTGTAATTTTCAACTTAAAAGGGTATTTAATAACCTATTATGTTCTACGCGGGTAATATTTTTCCTTTAGTGCGGTATATTACAACATAAGACCGCGCAATTCCACTCTACCGGCGGGTAAAATAAACATAAACTCAATCAAGGAGGTAAAACAGTGGAACAGGTTAAAGTCTATACTACACCAACATGACCGCACTGCCGGACGGTGAAAGAGTTTCTTTCAAAAAAGGGTGTGCATTTTGAAGAAATAAATATTGCCGCCGACGCAAAAGCGCGAGATGAAATGGTTTCCCGTACGGGAATTATGGCTGTACCCGTGGTGGCGGCCGGAAACCAATATGTTGTCGGCTTTGATCGCGAAAAACTTGAAAAGATATTTCATTAAGTAGTGTGAAAACATGGTTGGCGAAAAGCCAAGGGGATAGTACCTTTAAACAGGTTACCATCCCCTTTCTTTACAAATCGCGGCATATCCGTTTTTACCGGTGCACCACCGGTATTATATCCCTCAGCCTCCGCCGTAATTCCCACCGAATGCGGAGATATTGCAACCGCTGTTACCGGAGGTGCGAACCTGGCACCCGGTGAACAACTGGTTTACTTTATTGCTCCCGCAAGCCGGGCATTTAACTTTGTCCTTTTCGCTAATACCGACCATAATCGTGAATTTGTGCTTGCATTTGGCACAGCGAAAATCGTAAGTAGGCACTTTCGACAGGCACCTCCTTCAAATTTGTTTAGCTTTATTGCTGTAATCGAGCTTATATTGTTATCGTAATCGCGCCGTTGGGGCAGGCAAAAATGCATTCCTCGCATTCATCACACCTGTTGTCATCGACACGGGCCACCTTGGCCCGGACTGATATAGCGCTCAACGGGCACATATTAACACAAGCCCCGCAACCGATACACAAATTCTTTATAACCCTGGCCGGCATACAGACTTCCTTCTTTTTTGTTATATATTAATATTATAATTTATTGATTTAGCTTTGGCGAGGCTAACAAATATCGGATTTTTTAAATAACTGGATAAAATTTAAGATAAACTGCAGCTCCTTTTCGTTTAAATTGCAAACAAGGTTCAATACTGACTGAACATTCGGATGCATCAGCATTTCGCGCAGCTCCGGATTCATCAAATTCAACATCTGATCCACCGCGCCGGGTTCCATTATGAAATAACAGGGGGACACCCCCATCACTTCCGATAGCTTTTCAAGAGTTTTTAGTGAAGGCTGGACTTTGCCGTGCTCTATTTGACCGATTAACCCGGCCGTAACCCCGGCCAGACTGGCCAGTTGTGCCTGTGTCAACCCGTATTCCTCTCTCAGTGCCTTCAGCTTATGTCCAAGGGAACCTTCGTTGCCCATTATCGAGGAAACAGAAACTTCCAATCCCGCGGCAATTCTCTTAAGGGTACTGAGGGCGGGGTAAACCGTACCCCGTTCAATTTCACTCAAATACGAAAGGGATATGCCTGCACGCCGGGCCAGGTCTTGAATGGAAAAGCCTTTTTCCGTTCTCAAAAGGCGTATTTTGTCCCCCAGGGACAACCCCATGTCGGTTATATCTCCCTTGATTAATTGAGTTTTTGAAACATTCAAGGCATTAGCCAGTTTTTCTATGGTTTTCAGGGAAGGCCTCTTGGAGCCCCGTTCTATTTCGCTAAGGTATGAAAGGGAAAGATTGGCGCGCTTGGCCAGGTCTTGCAAGGTGTAACCCCGTTCTTCACGCAGGGCGCGTATCTGATCTCCCCTTACAATCATGCTTGACACTCCTGTCACAATGCAGTGTTGCTATTATCCTACTATAATATAACTTAATAGTCAATTCTGGAGGGGATGTCGCAAGTCTCTTACCCGGCATATTTAGACCAGATATTCATGTTTTCGTAACTACCACATATGTGGCAGTTATTAACAAGGGTTCCGCGATACCGGAATCCCAACCTGTGAAATACTAGGTTCATACCGTACGAAGAAGCTCTCGCCAAACTGTAGATACAGTATATGCCCCGTGATACACACTCGTTTTGAAGAGCATTTATGATCACGCCCATCAACCCACCGCCGCGATTTCCCGGCATTGTAACGCAGTCGGTCAGTTCGGCCCTGCCCGCGGTTTCATTTATTTCCGCCGTTGCAGCGCTTATAATCCGGTTGCCTTTTCTGATTGCTTTTACAAGCGCAGATTTTCCCATTACCCCGGCCAGGTAATCTGGTTGGTCCACCGGGCTTGGATAAGTAGAAAAGGACTTCCTGTACAGGTCCGTCAATACGGGAATTTCTTTCAACCCCGGCGTAAATAGTTCGTATTCCCCGGTTAACAAAACCGGTGGCTTACGTGGGCTTGCAAGTATGCTTCCCAGCGTACCAAGCATTTTATTACGAAGCGGGTCACGGGAACGCTCCGGTAAGGGATAGCATGTCATAAAATAACCGTCTTCACCATTAAAGTAACCGTCTATCCATCCTTCCAGCTTAAAACCGGCGCTTTTTATTGTACATATATCCTCTTTTTGTACCGGAAAGATTATTTTTTCCAAACGGTGATACTTTGCAATGTCGGTCAAAAACCCGGTAAGTTTCTCCGGGTCCTTATAAAAGTAATCTTCCACCCAGATACGCCTGCTGAAAAAGTCAATTTTGGCTGTTACATCAAATAAACTGTTATTTTCGAGTAATAAATAGTTTTGGTCCGCTTTGGCAAACATTAAAGATTAACCTCCGGTATTTATCATTACTGTTTATATCAGTCTCTTCCGTTACCGTGTACGGCCATACAACCATAGAGCTTTTCTGTTTGTGTTGGAGTTATCCGGGTAACAGAAACTTTATTCATCAGAAATACACATATAAATTCGAAATTAACGGTTTATCCTGCTTCCCTGGTAGAGGGAGCAATTTCCAAAGCCACTTTTTTACCTTTCATCAACCCTGCAGGTCCCGGGTTATTTTTACCCCGTTCCCGTTTGCAATCCTCGCAATTACAATCACCGGCGTCATACGAGGGCTCGGTGTAAGAGTAAACGTTGCCTTCAAAATTGCGCAGAATAACCTTGCGGGCCGACTGTGATATGACGTATTGAGGCATAACCGGTATTTTGCCGCCACCGCCCGGAGCATCTATTACGTACGTGGGGATTGCGAATCCCGATGTATGCCCGCGCAGGTTTTCCATTATCTCTATTCCCTTTCCCACCGATGTGCGGAAGTGCCCTATACCCTGTGACAGGTCACACTGGTACAGATAGTACGGCCTTACTCTTATGGATACCAGTTTGTGCAGCAGCTTTTTCATCACGTTGGGGCAATCGTTGATTTCCCGTAGCAAAACCGACTGGTTGCCAAGCGGTATTCCCGCGTCGGCAAGCATGGCGCATGCTTCTGCCGCCCGTTCGGTAACTTCCCTGTAGTGGTTGAAGTGAGTATTAATCCAAACCGGGTGGTATTTTTTAAGCATATTACAAAGTTTTATTGTAATTCGCTGCGGTAACACCACCGGTGTTCTGGTTCCGATTCGTATTATTTCCACGTGCTTTATGGCACGCAACTGCTTTAAAATATATTCCAGTTGTTCATCCGAAAGGGTAAGGGGATCGCCCCCGGAAATCAGAACGTCTCTCACCCTTTTGTTACCCTGGATATAAGCAATGGCCCGGTCAACCTGTGATTTAGGCAACGGACGGTCACTGCTTCCCGCCATTCTTCTGCGCGTACAATGACGACAGTACATGGAACACTGGTCGGTAACCAGTAAAAGAACCCGGTCGGGATACCGGTGTGTGATTCCGGGCACCGGTGAATCTATGTCCTCATGTAAAGGATCGCTCATGTCGGCGCTGTCTTTAGTCATTTCCCGCAAGTCGGGTATCGCTTGCCGCCTGATGGGACAGTTTTTGTCGCTGGCATCCATAATACTGGCGTAATAGGGGGTTATCGCCATCCGAAACCGCTTCAGACACTTGTCAACGTCCGCCGCTTCTTCGCTGTCTATATTAAGCACTTCCTGCAATGTTTTGGCGTCAGTGATCCGGTTTCTAATCTGCCATCTCCAGTCGTTCCAATCTTCAGAGGAAACATTTTCATAATAGCGAAGCCTTTTAAAAACTTTACTCATTTGAACCTCCCGAAAAAGTTAATAATATAATCAAAGATGATATACAGTATGAATCTGACAACTTATTATAATATGTAAAGTTGTTCCTTATCAAATGGCAAATTCATTCGTTATCAACCGCCCGGGAGCATTTAGCTTCAAACTTGAGGGTTTTATTGCTGGAATATACTTCTGTTCTATTTAACGGTACAAGTTTAATAATTAGCTTTACCGGTGTCTTTATCGCCAAGACACAATAATCTCTCCGCCACTTCTTTGAATACCGGTGCGGCGGTATCGCCACCGCTTTCTCCACCCTGTACAAGGACAGTGATTACATAACGCGGGTTGCCTGCGGGAACATAGCCGGCAAACCAGGCGTTAACCAGTTTTTCTTCACCGGGTAGCTCGGCCGAACCGGTTTTACCCGCCGTCTCCCACGTGGAAATATTTGCTTGACGTCCCACTCCGGACGTCGTTACCTGTACAAGCATTGATTTAAGATGTTCGGCCGTTGCGGAGTTGATGACCCGGCGTGGTGCCGGCCCGTCTATGTTACGCACCACCTGTTGATCCGGGCCCGTCAAAGCCTTTACCAGGCGCGGCTGGTGGTAAATTCCGCCACTGGCCAGGGTATTCATCATGGCCGTTACCTGCACGGGTGTGACCATTACCGGCCCCTGCCCGATGCTGCTGTTCGCCAGGTTGAAATCCTTGCCGATTAGTGACAGGTTTTGCCGGGCATTGTTACCAACCGGGTAACCGGTGATGGTTTGGTCGCCAAGTCCGAGGGCGTAAGCATACTTAATTATTGTTTCTGCTCCCAGTTTTTCTCCCAGCTGGACAAAAGCGGGATTGCACGAGTTGGAAAGCGCTTCGGCAAGATCCAGTTCACCATGCCCTTCTTTAAACCAGCATTTTACTGGTTCTGCCCGGTCACCGTCACACGCGAATTTAACCCGGTCAACATCAATGCCGCTTTCCAGGGCGGCGGCGGCAAGCACAATTTTGAAAATGGAGCCGGGTTGGAATAATGATGTGGAACGATCAATAAACACTTCGCCGGGTGAATTGTTTAAATAATTTCCCAACTTATCCGGAGACGGGTGATAGTCCGGCCTGCTGGCCATGGCCAATATATCGCCGGATCCCGCACCAATAACAACTATTGAGCCGGCAGGCACGTAATCATCCATCACTTTTTCCACTACCCGCTGAACGTCGTAATCAATGGTTGTCATTACGTTGTATCGCCGGGGATCGGAGCCTGCGTTGTCTATATTAAGACCGGTACCATTTATGATTCTCCCCCTGGCGTCCTTGTTTAAATAGGCCAAGGCCAGCGGTTGTTGTCCTTTTAGCTCTTTTTCGTAAAACAGTTCGAGCCCTGATTTACCCACCCAGTCGTCCAGGTTGTACTGTTTGTTACTCTCCGCGCGTAAACGTTCCAGTTCCTCCATGCTTTCAATTTTGCCGAGGTGACCGGTTACGTGTACGGCAAGAAGGTCCGTACCATACCTGTATTTTACGGGCAGCAGGTAAACACCAGGCAAATCTTTTTCCAGAATTGCGGCTTGCTGGTCCGGGCGGGGTGGGGTTGGTATGATAAAAGGCCCGTTATTTGCTTTTTCATAAAGGCTTTTATATTGAATATTAAAAACGCCGGCTAGAAATTCAATAGTTCCAATTATATCGCTCGTTAACGCGGGGAAAACCACCACCCGGTTGGCAACGTCACCACCGGTGAGCGATATTCCGTTCCGGTCGGTTATTTCACCGCGTGGAAACTGTTCAAGGGGTACTTCTTCCACCACCATCTGGTTGGAAAGAACCGAATAAAAGTCACCATGCACAATTTGTACGTTATAAAGTTGCCGGGCCATGACCAGGAAAGCCAGTGTAATTAGCAAACCGGCCGCTATCACCCGGCGACGTGACATGCTGTTCAACATCAAATATAACCTCTTAAAACCAAAAGTTATAATAAAGGAACGGGAAGCCTTTTACAAAATTGTAAGGTCTTTTTTACGTGTAATAACAACAAAAAATCACCATATAGTAATATGGTGACCGTCAAACAAGGGTGTTATACATGCTCGGCCCTGCGCAGCAGGGAGTATTCGGGCACCGGCTCCGGGAAAGGTATGTAAACCACCTGGCGCGGGTGAGGTGCCGCTTCGAGGAGCCGGCCGTCCCCGTCCAGTATGGAATCAACATCTATGCGGATTATTTTCATGCCGGGTGTTAGTATTTCCATGGAATCACCGCAGCGAAACCGGTTGCGTTGTTCCACTTCCAGCAACCCGCGTGCGTAATCGTAGCCGGTGACAACACCGGTGAAAGTATAATTGCGGTTATATATGGATTCAATTTGGAAGGGTTTTTCGTTTTTTGTTCTTTCCGCGTCAATGAAACCGGTTGTATATTGCCGGTTGCTGATTTTCCCTATTTCCTCCAACCACTCCGGGCGCACGCGGTAATTTTGCGGGTCTTTAATATACTCGTCAATGGCAGCACGATAAATTCCCGTAGTTGTTGCCACGTAATGGATACTTTTCACGCGACCTTCAATTTTAAAAGCGCTTACCCCGGCTTTGCAAAGCGCCGGTATGAATTCCAACAGGCATAAATCCTTCGAGCTGAGTATATAAGTGCCTCTTTGATCCTCAAAAACCGGGAAAAATTCACCGGGCCTCTTTTCCTCCACCAGGTTGTATTTCCAGCGGCAAGCCTGTGCACAATCCCCCCGGTTGGCGTCACGCCCGGTCATGTAGCTGCTCAACAAGCAGCGACCGGAATATGATATGCACAGCGCTCCATGTACGAACACTTCCAATTCCACACCGGAGCGTCCACCAATGTCCCTTATTTCATCAAGGCTTAGCTCCCTGGCCAGCACGATCCTTTCCGCTCCAAGGGATTTCCACACCATGGCGCTCCGCCAGTTGGTAGTATTGGCCTGGGTACTTATGTGGATCTTCAAGCCGGGGGCCACTTCGCGTACCAGTGAAAGAACCCCCGGATCGGAAACGATGACGGCATCAACACCTGCCTCTGCAAGAAATCTTATGTAACCGGGTAGATTCTCAATGTCATGATTGCGCGCAAATATATTTACCGTTACGTAAACCTTTACATTTTTGCCGTGCGCGTATTCAACTGCCCGGGTTATCTCCTCTTTGCTAAAAGTAGCCGCGGCTGCACGCAGGCCGAATTCCGTGCCCCCCAAGTAAACCGCGTCAGCGCCGTAAGCAATGGCGTATTTCAACTTTTCCGGGCTCCCGGCCGGAGCCACCAGTTCCGGTCTGCTCATGAAGCACCTCGTTTATTTTAAACTTTTTTGGTATTTCCGGATGTTCATGTTATGCTCTTGAAGTGTACGCGAAAATGCATGTGAACCGTCAGGTTTGGCCACGTAATAAAGATACTCGTGTTTTTCAGGCTTGATTACCGCTTCAAGGGACGGCCAGCCCGGGTTGGCAATGGGCCCGGGCGGCAATCCGGTATTCCTGTACGTGTTATAGGGCGATTTCACTTCCAGGTCTTTGTAAAGCAATATTTCCCTGGGTTTATCAAGCACGTACTGAATGGTGGCGTCAATTTGCAATGGCATACCTTTTTCCAACCTATTGTATATAACACCGGCAATTCTTGCCCTTTCTTCCGCCACCTTCGCCTCTCGTTCCACCATCGACGCAATGGTAACCGCCTCGTGCAAGGTAAGGCCGCGATTTTGTACCAGTTCCCGGTAATTATGCTCTTTTATTACCTGGTTGAACCTCTCCAACATCATCTGCACTAATTTTTCAGGGGGAGTTCCGGGACCCAAGTGGTATGTATCGGGGTACAAATAGCCTTCCAGCTTGTTATGTTCCACGGAAATATTTTCAAGAAACGGGTAATCCCATTTTCGATCTGCCAGTGCAAGGAATTCTTCTCGCCCGGCAATCCCCTTTTTTTCAACCAGTTCGGCAATTTGTGCCACGGTGTACCCTTCGGGGACGGTAATCTTTATAATCTCCACCGGGCCTTTTAACATTTCCTGTATAATTTCTTCAACCGACATGCCCTTGTGCAGCGAGTAAACACCGGGCTTTAGCTTGCCGTCAACAGAATTGTAACGGGCGTAAAAACGAAAAGCAATTTCGCTATGTATCAACCCCTCTTTTTTAAGCAGGGCGGCCATTTCAGCCGTGGATGAATTTTTGGGAATCTCAATCGTCACCTTGCCGGAACCGGCGGGGTCCACGGGCATTAACTGATTCCTGAGCGAGCAGTAACCCAGAACAGGAATGGTAATAATTAATAATAAAACCAGCAAGCCGGGCTTAAAACGTGTCCTTTTTCTTCTATGCCCGCTGCTTGTCCATACCGCCAACATGTTTACCTATCACTCCGTTTGGCTTGAATTACCGAGTCTACCCGGAAAATGCTCTTGGTTATGGGTATACCTGTTCCGGGCTCGCTTTTTCT
>CBETWA010000052.1:0-13564 GCA_965539975.1 uncultured bacterium
ACATTTGTGTCTTAAGACCCCCTGTTTTTGTGTCTAAATTCTTGGGTCCATTATATAGCGTTGTTGAAAAATCAAGTAGTTTCTAAGGGGAACCGCTGGTTCCCCTTTTACAATTCATTTGTATTCCAGTAACAAAGCAGGCTATACTAGAATAACATCTTGGAATCAAACCATGTAGACGCCTGCTTCTTGTTAACACGCGAAGTATAAAGTATAATGGATTAACACGTTTTTTGCACGGCGTTGATTTGGAACAGAATATTTTCAACAGAATATTTTCCCGCCTTCTCCTGAAGCTCTCACTAGTTTAAATCCAACAATTCTTTACTTTAGTTAAAACAATATTCGGGGGGTGTAAAATGGCACGTGAACCAAAGATTTCCCTGATCCCCCTTGGGGGACTGGGCGAGATCGGCAAAAATATGATGGTGGTGAGATACGGGGAAAATATTCTGGTTATCGATTCGGGTCTTATGTTTCCCGAAGAGGACCTGTTGGGCATAGACGTTGTTATACCGGATATTACTTACCTGCTGGAGAACAGGAATATCGTACGGGGCATAGTGCTTACACACGGGCACGAAGATCATATCGGGGCGCTTCCATATGTGCTTAAACAATTGAACGTTCCGGTGTATGGCACCAGGTTGACTCTTGGCATATTAAAAGAAAAATTGCGAGAACAACACCTGGAGAACAGCGCCAGGTTGAATTGCGTCAAACCCAGGGATGTTATACAGGTGGGCCCGTTCAAAATTGAGTTTATCCGGGTGTCTCATAGTATTCCCGACGCGGTGGCGCTGGCTATTGAAACACCGGTTGGTGTAGTTGTGCATACGGGTGATTTCAAAATCGATCAGACTCCCGTGGATGGCGAAGTTACGGATTTTTACCGGCTGGCCTGGTGGGGAGAAAAGGGCGTTCTGGCTTTATTGAGTGACAGCACGAACGTTGAGCGGTCGGGTTTTACCATGTCCGAAAAAATAGTGGGACGAACTTTCGACGAAACGTTTAGAGAGGCGCAAGAACGGATAATCGTTGCCACTTTCGCTTCCAACGTGCACAGGCTTCAGCAGGTTATAACCACGGCTCACCGTTATAAACGCCAAGTTGCCGTGGTTGGCCGCAGTATGATTAATGTGGTTAATATCGCCCGTGAGCTAGGTTACTTGAAAGTACCGGATGGGGTCCTGGTGGAACTCGACGAGGCCGGAAGGTTGCCGCGGAACCGGGTGGTTTACCTGACAACAGGAAGCCAGGGAGAACCCATGAGCGCGTTAACCAGGATGGCCAGCCGGGATCACCGGCAGGTTGAAATAATGAACGGCGATACCATCATAATTTCAGCTACACCAATTCCCGGCAATGAAAAGCTGGTGGCACGGGTTATAGACCAGCTGTTTAAGCTAGGCGCGAACGTGGTGTATGAAGCCGTGTCCGGAATCCACGTAAGCGGTCACCCTAGCCGTGAAGAACTGAAATTGATGCTTAACCTTGTCAAACCCAAGTTCTTCATGCCGGTTCACGGTGAATACCGCATGTTAATCAAGCACGCCCAGCTGGCCGAAGAGATGGGTATACCGAAATCCAATATCTTTGTGGCCGAAAACGGGCAGGTGATTGAACTTACAAGGCGCAGCGGTCACTTCGCCGGTCGGGTTACAGCTGGCCGGATACTGGTTGACGGGCTAGGCGTGGGTGACGTAGGTAATATCGTATTACGCGACCGCCGGCAGCTGTCCCAGGACGGTATCCTGATCGTGGTGGTTACCATGAGCCGGGACACGGGCCAGGTAATTTCGGGGCCCGATATAGTTTCCCGGGGTTTTGTTTATGTCCGCGAGTCCGAGGAATTAATGGAACAGGCCAAAGAAAAAGTAAACGAATCGCTAAATAAATGCACTGCTAAAAGGGTTTCCGAGTGGGCTTCTATAAAATCCCAGGTTAAAGACGATCTGAGCAAGTTTTTGTACGAAAAAACCAGGAGAAGGCCGATGATTCTTCCCATCATTATGGAAGTATAAAAGCTTACACGGGCAATTTGTGCCCGTGTATTTTTTTACACGCAAAAATACATACTAATTGGGACTATCGTAAATATCATGCGGAAACGGAGATGTTGTCGATATGTCCTACAATTCTTTCGATGAAGTCCCCGGGATATTTCCATACCAACCTCCATCCCGCCCGGGTCCGGAAACAAACCCGGAACGCACCGGCAATCCCGATAGCGAACCCGGTACCGACCGTACCAGGGTAACGGGAAAATCAAAGAATCTTATTGAAACAGTTAAGGAAGTGGGTGCAACCCAGGTTCCCGAAATCAAAAGCAACATTCACTGTCTTACCGTGGTAGGACAAATAGAGGGCCATTTGATATTACCACCGCAGAACAAAACGACAAAGTATGAACACCTAATTCCGCAGCTGGTGGCTCTTGAACAAAGTCCTGAAGTTGAGGGTGTACTGATAATTTTAAATACGGTAGGTGGCGATGTTGAGGCCGGCCTGGCCATAGCCGAAATCATTGCCAGTCTTTCAAAGCCAACCGCGTCGCTGGTACTTGGAGGCGGGCATTCTATAGGCGTGCCCATTGCAGTGGCAACGAATTATTCTTTTATTGCTGAAACGGCCAGCATGACAATACATCCCATAAGGCTGAACGGGTTGGTTATAGGGGTGCCCCAGACATATGAATACTTGGATAAAATGCAAGATCGGGTGGTCAGGTTTATTACATCCCATTCCAATATAAGCGAGGAAAAGTTCAGGGACTTGATGTTTAGAACAGGCGAACTGGCCCGGGATATAGGTACCGTACTTATCGGGCAGGAAGCGGTGGATTGCGGGCTGATCAACGAAGTGGGGGGGATGCGGCAGGCTATTAACAAGTTGAAACAGCTCATTGACGAGTGGAAAGCTAAAAACGGGGGGATACAACATTGATCCTGTATACGCCCATGCAACTGGAACTGGTATTGGCCGGAATCGAACAAATGGACCGGCCGGCTGAAAGGAAAGTTACAATTAATGGAATACCGGCGCTGGTGCAGGATACGGGCGGCGGGAAATCCGGTCTGGTGCGGCTATTGAGCACCGATCCTGCGGATTACCTTAGAAAAGACCTGTCGCCCGGAACGATTGTAAAAATAGATTAATTGTTACGATATCCCGGCTGGATGCAGAACCTGTCCCTGTGTTATAATGTTGCTGTTTATCAAACAGGGAAAAGGCTGGGATGAATTTTGGATCTGATACAGGCAATAGTACTTGGTATTGTTCAGGGACTGGGCGAATTTCTCCCCATATCCAGTTCCGCGCACCTTGTGCTGGTTCCGTGGTTAATGGGCTGGCCTTACGCGGGTCTCACTTTTGACGTGGCCCTCCACGTGGGTACGCTGTTTGCCATTGTTGTTTTTTTCTGGCGCGACTGGGCTCTGCTTCTTTCCGACGGTTTGAGGCGCAAAAATACCAGCGAGGGACGTATGTTCTGGTACCTTGTGCTGGCTACGGTTCCCGGTGCGGTTGCGGGGTACCTGCTGGAGGACCAGGCGGAAACAGTTTTTCGCAACCCCTTGTTAATCGGCATTATGCTTATAATAATGGGGCTCATTTTACATTTAGCTGATAGCCGTTCCCCATCGGTAAAAAGATTGCCGGATATGGGACTTAAAGAAAGTATTATAATCGGCATATCCCAGGCCCTGGCAATTTTGCCAGGTGTTTCACGTTCGGGTATCACCATGACCGCGGGCAGGTTGGTGGGTTTGACCAGGGAGACTTCGGCACGTTTTTCATTTTTGCTGGCAACCCCCATTATCACCGGGGCGGGATTGAAGAAACTAACGGAAATCACCCCGGCCGACTTAAATATTTCATTTGTCACGGGGGTGCTGGTTTCAGCAGTTGTTGGATTTTTGGCCATAAAGTTTTTGCTACATTACCTGACCCGCTTCAGTTACGCGTTATTTGTATGGTACCGCTTGGTGCTGGGGTCGCTTGTAATAATAGTTTACCTGGTAAGGTAGTTGTTTAAATGTGTAGGTAAAAGTATTTGCTTGCAAATTGAATTTACTAAAATCCGCTGAAATATTTTTAAAGGTTTATGAACGAACAGCGTACACTATACGACGTATGCTGTTATTTTTTTCCGTAAACGCTCGTGCTGTGTTGTGGCACCAGCAAGGAATGAAAATACATGTGGTATACTTATTCCGGCCGAGCCACTCGAGAGGACAATTTTAATACCAAGAAGGAATTATATGTAAATAATGGAATAGATATACTTAAAAAGGAGGTGTCAATCCAAGTGTCGCCGGCAAAAAATGTTAAAGAAGAAATACATTACGAGATAACGGGTATTATTTTGCTGGCTCTTGCAGCTTTAATAGCTATAAGTGTTGCAAATCCAGCGGTGGGCGTACTGGGCCGGCTAATTAACCGTATGCTCATGATTATGGCGGGCGAGGGGAGGTACTTGTTTCCCTTTTTGCTGGCCGTATGCGGTTTTAAAATGCTGTTCAGAAAGAGTAAAATTAAAAGGAATGTCAACATTTACGGGATATTTATTGCGACTTTGACGGCGTTGACCGTTCTTCACCTGGCGGTGCCCGGGGAATACGCTTTAAAAGCCGGTCTGCAGGGAGACGGCGGTGGCTTACTTGGTGGGCTGGTGTATTTTTTACTTCTGAACTCGTTCGGAATAACAGGTATGTATATCGTACTGGTGGCCCTGTTTTTAGTGGCCGTTTTGTTATTAACCAACCAGCCGGTCTCGGTGTTGCTTGCTTACATTAAGCGCAAAACTGTTACAGCGCTAAAAAAAACGGTACGCATGGTGGATGAATTTATTTTCAGTCCAATAGAGGATAAAAATGAGGATATGACGATAATAATAGAAGAACCTGAATTAGCTGAAGTTAACCGGGAATATCCTAACGATACTGGCGAAGATTCGTACCAGCAAGCCGGAGCACGGGAAAGAGATGCAGAAACGAAAAAAAATGAGGTAAAAAAATCCAACATAATATACTACCGTCCCCATTCGCGTAACGAAACGCGAAATGTGCGCATTTATGGCGTTAAGGACTCTCAGGTCAACCGGCAACCGGTAACAGTGGCAACAGAAACGGAACTTGAAATAACGGAAGGTGAACCACAGGTAACACCCGTTGAACGAGCCAATCTGCCACCGCTTGGTATACTTGTCAGGCCCGTGAAGGGAAAAACCGGAAGAAATAAAGCAGATATTTCGGCCAACGTAAAAAGGCTGGAAGAAACATTGAATTCTTTCGGAATCAGGGCCAGGGTAACTCAAGTTTCCCATGGCCCTGTCATTACAAGGTACGAGATTCAGCCCCCGCCGGGGGTGAAAGTTAGCCGGATTGTAGGATTGGCCGATGACATCGCCCTGGGAATGGCCGCTCCGGACGTGCGTATAGAAGCCCCAGTGCCTGGCAAGTCCGTGGTTGGTATAGAAGTGCCGAACAAGGAAATCGCCACCGTGTATTTGCGTGAGCTGGTGGAAACAGAGGAATTTCAGCGGTCACCATCCTGTTTGACGATGGCCCTGGGTAAGGACGTTGCCGGTAATCCTATACTGGACGACCTTGCCCGCATGCCACACCTCCTTATTGCCGGTGCCACCGGAGCAGGTAAAAGCGTATGTCTTAATACTTTAATAGCTGGTATTCTCTTTAAATCCACGCCCGAACAAGTTAAATTCTTGATTATCGATCCTAAAAAGGTTGAACTTGCCACTTTCAATGGTATTCCCCACCTTGTTTCCCCCGTGGTGACAGATCCCAGGAAGGCCGCAACTTCGTTGCGCTGGGCCGTTAGGGAAATGGAATACCGGTATGAACTTTTTGCCCTGTCGGGTTCGCGGGATATTGCACGTTACAATGAATTGCAGCGTCGCGAAAGGGGCGAGCAATTACCATTGATAGTGATTATCATTGATGAACTCGCCGATTTGATGATGGTTTCCCCGGCGGATGTCGAGGATGCTATTTGCCGCCTGGCCCAAATGGCCAGGGCTGCCGGAATCCACCTGGTGGTAGCCACCCAGCGACCTTCGGTGGACATAATTACGGGGTTAATTAAAGCCAATATACCTTCGCGCATAAGTTTCGCCGTGTCTTCACAAATAGACTCCCGTACGATTCTGGATATGGGTGGTGCCGAGAAATTACTCGGCCGCGGGGATATGTTGTTTTATCCGGTTGGTGCCGTAAAACCCGTCAGGGTGCAGGGCGCATATCTTTCGGACCGGGAAGTGGAATTACTGGTTAACTTCTGGCGCAAACAAGCTGCTCCTGAATATGATGAGAACCTGGGCCGGGAAGTAGCGGCGACAAAGGAGCACCCCGGTGACGAGGACGAACTTTTGGCAAGAGCGTTAAAGATTTTTATAGAAACGGGTCATGGTTCGATTTCCCTTTTACAACGGCGTTTGCATATAGGTTATGCCCGGGCTGCCAGGTTAATGGATATCATGGAAAGGAACGGATATGTTGGCGGGTACGAGGGGAGCAAGCCACGCAATGTTTTAATCAGCAAGGAAGAATATGAACAAAAATATAGCGAAATGATTAACGCTAGGGCAGGTAATGATAAATAAAAAAAGGATAAATAATTCAACGTGTCGAAGGAAACGTTAATTTCAGTTGAAAGCGTTTGACTTCGGGAGCATTTCAAATGTACAGGGACAAAGAAATAAAGGAAGTTTTATATGAAATACACGATGAAATACCTCTGGTGGATCTTAGATCGCCTGGCGAATACAAAGAAGCAACCATACCCGGTGCATACAATGTCCCATTGCTGGACAACGTGGAAAGATCACTGGTGGGAAAAACGCATAAACTGGAAGGATCGGTCAAAGCCAGGGAACTGGCCATGGAGATTATCTCACCGCGTTTACCACAGTTTGTAAAAGCCTTTAAAAATATAGCACTATGCAATAAGGTAACCATATTTTGCTGGCGTGGCGGTGAACGCAGCCATTTTGCAGGATGCATACTTGACGCCATGGGGTTTAAAGTAAACCGCATCAAAGGTGGTTTTAAAGCTTACCGGCGGCACGTTATTCAATATTTAAACAGAGAATTGCCCCATAAGGCAATAGTAGTGCATGGTTTGACCGGTGTGGGTAAAACCGATTTACTGTTGGAGCTTGAGCGGCTGGGATTTCCCGTTTTAAACCTGGAAGGTTTGGCGAATCACCGCGGGTCTGTTTTTGGAAAAATCGGGTTACCCCCGTCACCGGGGCAAAAAATGTTCGAGTCTTTGATTGAGGAAAAACTGAGAAAAGCCGAAGGGCGGGGTTATTTCCTGGTTGAATGTGAGAGCAAAAAAATTGGTAATTTATTTGTCCCCGAATCGGTAATAAAAGCGATGCTGGACGGTTACCGAATCCTAGCTTATGCACCTTTCTATGTAAGAATTCAACGCATAAAAAGGGATTATTTTGCCTGCTCGGCAGATAACCGGGGTATTTTTAAAGAAGCCATGACACGTCTTACCAAGTACCTTGGGAAAAAAAGGGTTTCCGAATTAAATGACCGGCTTGACCGGGGTGACTTGGAATACGTGATTAGATTTCTGCTGAATGGATACTATGACCCGTTGTATAAATACCCCGATGGCCCGGACAGTTCCTACGACTATTCTGTCAACACACAAAACATAACAGAAGCAGCACGGTTGGTTGGCGATTGGATATGTAATTTGCCGGGTATCAAGTGCCGTGGAGGTGATGTTTTTGATAATCGGTGAAATATTGAAAAAAACCAGGGAGGATAAGGGAATATCCCTGGCCGATGTCGAGAATGAAACCAAGATCCGTCGCAAGTATATACAAGCTTTGGAAAATGATGATTTCGACGTATTGCCCGGAAGCGTTTACGTCAAGGGATTTTTAAGAAGTTACGCCCGTTATCTTGGATTGGATGAGGAAGAAATAGTTCGCCAGTACGAGGAAATTTACGGTGAAAGAAAAAAAGATGAGTTTTCCGAAATATCTACTGAAAGCACCACCAAACGGCACCAAAAATCTAGGCTGGGCATTATTGCGGTCACAGCGGTTTTAGTCATGATAGCAATTGCTTATATATGGGGAGTTGCGGGCACCAGTCAGGACAACGATATGAATGATATGGCCGGTATCAATAACAAGCAAAACATATCTGAAAATAGTAACCGCAATAACGCGCGTCCCGGAGAAAATAACGCGGAAAGAGGTGCCGGTGTCGGAGAGAGCCCGGCGGAACAAGGTGTAAACACGGTCTTTGAAGTAACTGGCGGCGATTGCTGGATGCATGTGATTGTCGACGACCAGGATGCTTTCCAGGGGCTGGTTGAACCGGGTAGTATCAAGAGATTCCACGGTGAGAAATTTGTTTGGGTGAAACTGGGTGATGCCGGGACGGTTCGGGCGGTAGTCAACGGGGATGATTACGGATTTCTTGGAAATAGAGGGGAAGTTGTAACAAGGGTTTTTAGAGCGGGTGAAGATGAGGAAAACACCGCCGGGAGTTGATGGTTTCCAACTTTTTGCCCATTTAAATTTCATCATACTTTCTTGCGTCAAAAACTTTAAAATTATACGATTGGTAAACTTGTATACCTGTTAAAAAGGTGCTATCCAATGAATAAATCAGGAAAAATTGGTTTTATTAGCCTTGGTTGCCCGAAAAACAGGGTAGATTCGGAGATCATGCTGGGTATTCTCAGTGTGGCGGGCTACGAGCTTGTAAGCAATCTTGAAGATGCTGATTTCATAGTGGTCAACACTTGCGGTTTCATAACTCCCGCCAAGGAAGAATCCATTCATGCGATTTTGAACGCATCGGGATTCAAGGAGGCAGGGCGTTGCAAGCGATTGCTGGTAGCAGGGTGCCTGGCACAAAGGTACGGCAAGGAACTTTTGGAAGAGATGCCGGAAATAGACGGCATTATTGGAACCGGGAAAGTACTTGAAATTGATGCAATAATTAACGAAGTTATCAACGGCAAGCGTGTACTGGCAGTGGGAGATCCCGTGTACCGGTACCCGGCTCCCGTAAACAGGGTTTTGACAACTCCGGCATACACTGCATACCTGAAAATAGCGGATGGATGCGATAACCGCTGCTCGTACTGCGCTATCCCCAGCATCAGGGGACCTTACCGTAGCAGGCCCAGGGAAGAGGTGCTAGCCGAAGCGGCGGAGTTATGCCGGCGTGGAGTACGCGAACTGGTAGTGGTCGCCCAGGAAACTACCCGTTACGGTATAGATATTTACAGGCGTTTTGTTTTGGCCGATTTGCTAATGGACCTGGCGAGGATGGATTACAGATGGATCAGAGTTATGTACTGCCATCCGGATTCCATAACCCCAGAGTTGATCTCCGTAATTGCGAGTTCGGAAAAAATATGTAAATATATCGACTTGCCGGTACAACATGTAAACAGCCGCATTTTACGTAAAATGAACAGAAAAGGCTCGCGGGAGGAACTGCTCCGGCTGGTGGAAAAGCTACGCGGGGAAATACCCGGTCTAATATTGAGAACTACTTTTTTAGTGGGTTTTCCCGGGGAGACGGAAAGGGAATTTGAAGAACTCCTCGATTTTATGGCAGAAGCCAGGTTTGAAAGGGCGGGCGTTTTCGGCTTTTCTCCCGAAGAGGGGACTGCCGCGGAAAAAATTCCCGGGAAACCGGGTGATGAAATAATCAAAGATAGAATTGAAAGGGCGATGATGCTTCAACAGAATATATCGCTTGAACATAACCTGTCCCTGGTTGGGAAGGAACTGACGGTACTGGTGGAGGGCTGGGATGACGAGCAAAAGATGTACTGGGGAAGGTGGGAAGGAGACGCTCCTGAAATAGACGGCAGGGTATTTTTCGCCACTACGGGCGAACCAGTGGCAGGGGACTTTGTCCGGGTTCGGGTGCTGGATGCAGGTGAATACGACCTTTCGGGAGTTCAAGTGGAATGAACCTGCCAAATCAATTGACGCTGTTGCGCATACTGATGGTCCCTGTTCTGCTGGCGGTGGTAACCCTGCGTTTACCGCTGGGAGATTACATTGCCGCCGGTGTTTTTACCCTTGCGGCATGTACCGACGGTTTAGATGGGTATATCGCGCGTAAGCAGAAGCAAATCACCAGCCTGGGCAAACTGCTGGACCCGCTGGCCGATAAGCTCCTTATATCCGCCGCTCTTATCGCCCTGGTGGAATTAGACCGGCTATCGGGGTGGGTGGCGGTACTGATAATCGGACGGGAATTCGCCATAACCGGTTTACGCTCGCTTGCCGCCGCCGAGGGAGTGGTTCTGGCAGCCAGCAAGCTGGGCAAGATTAAAACGGTTACCCAAATTATAGCCGTGGTGGCGATGCTCCTTCGCGACATATTATTTGAAGTGGCTAGTATTCCTTTCGGAAATATTGCAATGGGCGTAGCTGTTTTCTTTACTTTATGGTCAGGCATGGACTATTTCCAACAAGCTAGTTTCTTGCATGGTTCCCGTTACGAAAAAGACGGGTAACTAAGGAAAACGGTTTTGTATAAGATGAATACCATTTGTTTTTGCATTTGCGGGCATATTGTGCAATATGTGATTCTAACACGGAAAATGTTTTTTAGTATGGGGTATACCTGTTCCGGTGGAGCGATTTGCGGGAGCGCCGGTAACGGCACCCGGCGCAGCGAGGTTACGAAACCGGATGAGCGAACGTGATGTTCGCGATAGCCACAACCGAACCAAAGATGGTGAGTTCATGGCGGTCCGGTTTCGGAAAGCGGTCAGGGGACACACCTCCCCTTTGGGGTTAAAACTTTTGGGCCGGAGGTATGTCCCCAACGTATAAACCGCCGGTGCCGCCGGCGCGGAAGTTTTTAAACACATTGGTGGTTGCCGCTAGTAATTACATTCTTATCCTTACCAGTGTTGTCACTTTTGTAGTGCGTCACCTGTTTGGAAAAAGTGAGACGGAACAGGTATACCCTACAAGTAATTTCATCCTTCTTCTGCTGGTGCCGCAACGCGGCGGCATGGGCGTCTACCATGTTTTAATAGAACATTGGGGAAATAGTATTTAAACGACGCGCTCGGGAGAACCCCCTGAAAGAGCGCGCGTTTTTGTTGAGCGGGCGCCCATGCCCCGTATTTCCTGGAGACATTTCCCTGCCCGTGAAACGCTTTTGTCGTGTTATAATATTGCGTTGTATCGTCTTGCGTTGCGTTACATTAATAAACGGGGTTACATAAACTCGAAAGGGATGATTACATGCAATGGCAAGGCTTGAAGATACATGTCATAGTTATATCTATTTTGGTCTCGCTGGCGTTTTTTTTGGGAGCGCAATGGTTGTATAACAGCCTTAATTACCGGGAACCGTTGAAAAAAGAGCTTGACTCTAATTCAAATATTGTCGATTACCAAGTGGAAGAAAACGGTGACGGGTTGTACAGGTTAATTATAAATATCAGGGAAACAGACAATCTTATGCTCACCTACCGGGAAATTAACGACAGCGTCAAACAGGTGATGGGTAAACGGAGTTTTGTTATTGAACTGGTTGACCGCCCGAATAAAGATTTGAATGAAACACTGTATCAGGGCGGGTTTGCCATCCAGGAAGCGCTGGCCAGAGGGAATTTTCGAGAAATGGCCCGGTCGCTGGACGCTTGTGCGGAACAGAAAGGTGCCCATTCCAAGGTATATATTGATGATACCAATATATACTGGCATTTAACCCAGGGGAATAATTACGTTTATGAAATAGTCCCCAGACAACAGTCAACCTTTGTCGTTGCCCCGGGTGGTACTGTCCCGGAAAGGAGGTAAAACGGTGCATAAAGAAATTGGGCTGGGGGCTGTTATAGCCGTAGTAATTTTTTTAGCACTGTCCGGTTACGATATCATCCCGTTGTTTATACTCGGGCTGACCGCCGGGGTGCTTTTTTACGTAGCCCGTTCCAGGGGAATGTTGGCAAGAAGTTTTAGCGCTGCTGCGGTTGTTGCCAAGCCTGAAATCGGTTTTAGTGATATCGGCGGCCAGAATACCGCCATTAACGAGCTGAAAGAAGCATTGGATTTTATTAAGAACCAGGAACAGATTATCAAGTTGGGTATCAGGCCCATAAAAGGTATTTTACTTACGGGACCTCCCGGCACCGGCAAAACTCTGCTGGCCAAAGCGGCCGCCGGGTATACCGACTCGGTGTTTGTTGCTTGCAGCGGTTCGGAATTTATCGAAATGTATGCTGGTGTTGGCGCCCAGAGGGTGCGCCAGCTTTTCCAGAATGCCAGGGACTGTGCTCAAAAACAAAAAAAGGACAGCGCATTGATTTTCATTGATGAAATAGACATCCTTGGAGGTAAAAGGGGCCAGAATACAAGCCACCATGAGTATGACCAGACGCTTAACCAGTTACTGGTGGAAATGGACGGGCTTAGAATCGATGATAAGGTTTTAGTGCTGGTGGTGGCGGCCACCAACCGGGTGGATATGCTGGATCCCGCCCTATTACGCCCGGGTCGTTTCGATCGCCAAGTCAGGGTTGACCTTCCGGATAAAGCCGGGCGCTTAGAAATACTAAAGTTGCACTGTCGCAACAAGCCACTGGCTGTGGATGTGGACCTTGAAACAATAGCGCGGGAAACTTTTGGTTTTAGCGGGGCTCACTTGGAAAGCATGGCCAATGAAGCGGCTATTCTGGCAATGCGCGAAGGCAAGGCGGAGATTAGCCAGGACCACTTGTTGGAAGCTATCGACAAGGTGATGATGGGTGAGAAACTGGAGCGCCGGCCCTCCAGGAGCGAGCTTGAACGGGTGGCGGTACACGAAGTGGGGCACGCTCTGGTGAGCGAAAAAATCCGCCCGGGTTCGGTTTCCATGCTTACCATTTCACCGCGCGGGCAAACCCTGGGATACATGCGTCAGGTGCCGGATGACGATATCTACTTGCATACCCGTGAGTGCCTGGAAAACCAGATCCAGGTTTTACTGGCGGGGTCCATTGCCGAAGAACTGGTTCTTGGCGGGAGAAGTACGGGTGCCGGTAGTGATTTTGAACAGGCAGTGCGTACAGCCGGTCAAATTATCAGATGCGGTATGTCCGAGCTTGGCGTTGTGGACCCTGAAATATTACCACCTGATTTGCGTTACAGAACATTAAGCGGTATTATAAAATCCCAGGAAAAGAAAGTAAGGGAGTTTCTTGGACGCGTGAAGGGGGTTATCGGCCAGGTTGTGCACATTTTGCTGGTTGAAGAAAAAATCACGGGAGATCATTTTAGAAGCTTAACTAAAAAGTACATCGCTAAATATGCCAACAACTGTTAATGCCCGCGGCATTCTTTCCAGCCACCGCGGGTTTTATTTTCCATGGTCAAGCGTTTAAAACGAATGTAAACGGCAGATCAAATGCCGCGTTACGGCACCAACAGAAGGATGAAAATTACAACCCTGTCTTTTGAAGCATTGTGGAACAGTTAGATTTTCCGGGTAGACCCCCATGCCACACTGTGGCACCATCAGAAAGACGAAAATATATGTAGGTATACCTG
>CBETWA010000053.1:0-12838 GCA_965539975.1 uncultured bacterium
ATGAACAGAATGTATATTCACGGGTCCAAAACCCCCGGGCCGGGTATTACAGGCCACCGGGGGTTTTGGCGTTAGCAGCGTGAGCGATTATATTAAACAATGATTTTAGGTTGTACAACCAAGTCAAATTTTCCTTTTCCAGTCTTGTTAAGAATTACAACGTCAATTAAACGCCGCAGCAGTTCATTCTTGAGAGTCTTATTGTTGCAAGTAGTATAAGCCGAAAGTATGCTGTTAATATTGTTTTTAAATTTGACGAAATCTTTTTGCACCTGGTTTTCACCAGGTTCGGGGCTGGTTTTTGTCGCTTGAATTTTTTCCATTAAAGCAATTTCTTTTTGAATTTCGGATTTTCGCTCTAAAAACATTGTATCGTCATATATACCGGCTTCGTATTTTTCGCACACAAAGCGCAGCCGCCTCTTGAGCTCTTCAATTTTTTTTGTCGCAAGACCGGTGCTGTCTACTGGGGGCAATGTTTTTTGAGGGAAATTATATAAATCAATAAACGTGTCTTCAAGGCGTTTTGGGTCCAGCTTGGAAAGATGTTTCAAGTACTCTACCAGCGACTCCTCAACCTGGCGGTATTTTACGAAGGTACACCCGGGAGTGGTGCACCACAGGAACTCCTTGTGATAAATGCTTGTGTCCTTAGAAGTTTTCTTTTTATACTTTTGCACGCTGTATTGCCGAACCATTCGCTTGCCGCAGTGGTTACAGGCAATCAAACCGGCCAGCTCGCAAGGTGAAAAATCCAATTTGGTGTTGGGCAGTTTATTTCGGCTGTGTAATTTTTTTTGGGCCAGTTCCCAGGTTTCCAAATCGATAATGGGCCGGTGGGCGTTTTTAACCACGATCCATTCCCCCGGCGGGCGTCCCAAGTATTGATTGCCCACCCTTTTTCGCGTTCTGTATTTCACCGTGCCAATATAAACTTCGTTTTCGATGATACGTTTAACGCTTAAGTAAGACCAGCTTTTTGCATTCCGCGGCGTAGGCACCCCCAGCCTTGTCAGGTGGGTGGCAATGGCCCTGAAAGAAACTTCCCTGCGCTCGTCACCTGTATCTATTCCGTAGGCGTAAAAGGTGAATATTAATTGCACTATGCGAGCTTCTTCTTCAAAAGGCTCAAGGCGCATGGTATTCTTGTTCAGCCTGTAGCCGAAGGGGGAAGCCCCGCAGATCCATTTCCCTTCATGGGCGAGGTTATACTTGGCAGAAACTAGCCTTTCTTTGATCATTTCAAACTCTTCCCGGGCAAAGAAGAGCTCAAAACGAATCTGCCGCGCGTCGGCGGGGTTTTGCGGGTCGTAAATCTTGTAGGGGGTGATGATAAAAATTCTTTTGCTTACCAGCAGGTCATATATTGTGCCCATGTCGCTGTAGGTACCCCGGCCCAGCCGGGGAATTTCTTTTACGGCAATGGCGTTATATTTTTCTTCTGCCAGGTCTTTGAGTACCTGTTGAAAAACGGGGCGGGTTTCAATTTTATCGCCGGAGCCAATCTCTTCCACTTGGGTGTAGGGTATATGCAGCTCGTCCAAGACCTTGGTCATGATTTTCTTCTGTGTGGCCAGTGTATCTTCGCCGGTGCGTTTTTCTCGCTCCACGTCCTGCCTGGACCGGCGGAGGTAATTGATAATGTTATAAATGAGCGAAGTCAACTCGCTTGACACGTGAACCACCACTCCAGCATTTTGGTATGTGCTAAATATATTCCGGGCATACCAAACAAATACTTACCCGGTGTAAATTAAATGATTGACCGGGTCGCCCACGTACCCAGGAAATCTCAAAAAATAAAAACAAGGGCGGTTTCAGTATTTATAAATCTCGGTGTGAATCAGGCACGGGACAGGAAGGCGGTAATGTGAAAAGGGGTGTAGCATTTCTGCGGCACATTATGGAAAGCGCGGGCTCCATCAAAAGCCAATATGACAAAATAAAAAAACCCCGCCAAACAAAAGGCGGGGGTTTCCTCATTATAGAAGAGTGGCTATAGGCCGGTGATTCTGGATTTCTACCAGGTGGAAGGGGAGAATCTTCTACTGTGGCCGGTAAAAACCGGCATCCCTATTTGAAGGGCCATAGACCCCGGAACTTTATCCTTCTTTTCTCTTTTTGTTCCTCCTGGGGTGCGGCTCTTTTTTTCATTTCTTCTTTGAACTTTTTTACTTTAGTTGTCTTAAAGCGGTAAAAAGTATCGAACATGTTATTTTTAAGAGCTGTTTTCAATTCCTTAAGTGCCTCTCGTGCATTCTCACTTATCTGTGCTTGTTGTGCTTCCGGACTTACCTGGGCTGGTTTGGAATTACCCGGCTTGTGCCTTCCTTTTAGGAAATTGAAAAATTTTAATTTGAATTTCCTTTTCGGTTTCTCTTTCTGTATCTCTTCTCGTGATATATCTTCTTGTAATATATCTTCATATTTTGCGTTTACATCAATGCCAAAGGCTTTTACAAAAGCTTCTCGCAAGGATTTATCGATATTAATATCAACCTCTGCATCTTCGTTTATATATTTATAATAAATATACAGTGCTTTTTCTTTGGATGGGCTCTTTTCATAATCACGTATTGCCAAATAACAGTTGAGATTTTCCAAAGACCACTCTTTTTTGCAGAACATTTTAAAAGCATTAAAAATCTCGGCAATTTCTTTTGTCTTCGGCTCTAAAAAATCTTCAAAATCATCACCATATCCTCCCAATTTATTTATTAATTGACCATATGTTATATTTTCATCTTCTTCTTTACCTTTACCTTTTTTTACCCACCACCTTTGGATCCCGCCCGACTGTTGAATTGTATGGGTTAACTCGTGGGCAATCAGGCGTTTTCCGGCCTTTGTTCCGGGGGCGTACTGCCCCCTGGCAAAGTAGATGTCTTTACCGTGGGTAAAAGCGCTGGCATTGATGGAACGGCTCAACTGGTCGGCCCTGGCATCGTTATGCACGCGCACGTCATTAAATTTCATTCCGAACTTGGGTTCAAATTCGCGCCTTAAAGCAGCCGGCAGCGGGCTCCCCCCGCCTTTGGACAGGCTTAAACTTCTCTGGAAGTCATTGTCCACCTCGAATCCCCCGGCGCCGGCCCCGAAGCGCTGCACTTCTACTTCCGTGCCGGTTTTCCTGTTAATTATCGCGTCCGCAATCCTGTCCGCTTCCCGCTCGTACCGGTCGCCGGCTGCCCCCACCCTTAACTTGGCCTGGACCAAACTACACACCGCTTGATTGCCCAGGGTACGCTGCAGGCCCAGTATGCCCGCGGGCGAGTCCAGGGACATATCGTTTACGGCGCGTTGATTATCCCGCGGGCTTGTTTTTTTGGCAGTATGTACTTTAGCCTTTTCGGCTGATTTATTTTTACTGGCTCGCGCGGTGACAAATTCCGGCATGTCAAGCGGTCCCCCTTTCCGCTGGGACATTTTTTATAAAATTTCTGACTTATTATACTATATTTCTCTAAACACTTAAATCTATTTATTTGATATTTTTTAATATTTTCACATAAAATACCGTTATTGCTTGGTATGCAGCAAAAGACATATTGCTCCAAATTTTGCCGGGGCAGTGTTTTGCTTGTCTTTTGCAAATTGTATTGATTGCCCTTTCAGGCTAAGGGGTGGACGACAAGCTATTATAATATTTGGTATGATTAACTCAATTGACAATATTTTCTGCCATAGCACTTAAAAACAGGACTTTTCTTAGTTAGCTTGTTATTAACGTTTTAAATATATAATTCAGTCGTTTATTTAGAATAGATGCTCATGTTGCTGTGTTGCGCCACCTGCTGGCGGTGGTCTAAGAAATGCTCCAATCTATCAAGTATATTTATTTTTGAACAACGGGAGGTAACGAAAAAATGTTCAAACTGATTTCTTTTATTGGTACGGGTGACTATGCCGAGACTACATACCAGCTGAACGGGGAGGAGGTTTGCACCCGTTATTTTCCGGTGGTGGCCGCGGCCATATCCCGGCCGGATATGATTATGGTGGCCAAAACATTGGAAGCTACAAAAAAACACTGGGAAACTTTGAAACACGAACTGTTGGAAAAGGGGTATCCCGAGCCGGTGGGGCTGGATATTCCCGCTGGAAGAAGCAAAGATGAGCTCTGGGAAATCTTTAACATACTGGTGGCGGCTGTGGAAGAGGGAGATACTGTAGCTTTTGACATAACGCACAGTTTTCGCTCCCAGCCTTTGATCAGCTTTTTAAGTGTGGCTTACCTCAAGTACGTAAAAAATGTTAACATTAAGGCCTTATATTACGGGGCTTATGATGCCCGGGACAGGGAAAAAAATATAACTCCGGTTTTTGACTTGACCGGCTTTTGCTCGCTATTGGACTGGATTGTAGGGGTGAATTCTTTTATCAATCACGGTGCGGCCATGGAACTGGGAAGGCTCCTCGTTAAAGCGCAAAAGGAAGCGCTGGCGGAACAGGGGCCCGGCCGCAGGGAACTAAATAATTTTGGCGGCCTGTTGAAAGATATTTCCCGGGCATTGTTTGCCAACCGCCCTTTTGAGGTTATGAATAAAACCCGAAAACTTAACAAATACCGGGAAGGTACCCGTGAGAGGGACCTTTTGGAAAGGGACGTAAAAGAATGGGCTGCGCCTTTTGGCTTGTTGCTGGACAATGTAATTTCAGGTTTTTCAAGATTTAGCGGAACCCCTGACAATTTTGATCCCGCTAATCTGAAAATGCACCTGGAAATTGCCCGCTGGTACGTGGAACACAATTACGCGCCCCAGGCGCTGGCCATGATGCGGGAGCTGGTCATATCGGCGGAAATGTACAAAGAGGGGCGGTATGATGAGGTTTTCAGCCGTAACCACCGGGAGTCAACGGCTTCCAAGTTGCACTGGGAAGGGCAACAGCACTCCGGCAGGTAAATTATGGAATGAATTGAAAGATTTACGGAATGATGTTATCCACTGCGGCTGGAGAGAAGGCGGCGCCAGGTCTTCCACCAGAGTAATGGAAAAAACAGAGGAGTGCCTGCGGCTGCTGGAAGAATTGCTTGGTGGTTACAAGGTGGAAAAGAAACATTTTCCTTATGAAAGGGCAGAAAATCATAGTAAAGAAGGGGAACCGGTGAAAGTGCTGGTTACTCCCCTGGGCATATCTCCGGGACTTTTGTACACCGCCTTGCGCCAAATTAACCCGGATCGGGTAATAGTGCTTACTTCCGCCCAGGGCAAGCTTCAATTAAACACTATCCTGAAAAAAGCTGCCTTTCACGGCGATGTGGAAGTGATCGAAGTGGAGGATCCCTTTGCGGCCTTTCATGAAACGCCACGGGTTGAGCAATTGCTGGTACATTACCTGGAGCAATTGCCCCGCTGCCACTTGTACATTAACATTACCGGGGGCACCACCCTTTTGCAGCATATGGTTACCCGGCTGAGCGAAACAAGCCCGGCAAACTGCAGCCCGGTAACCACTGTGGCAATGGTGGACCGCCGTTCCCCCGAAGAGCAAAGGCAAAACCCCTACGTGGTGGGGGAGATGGTAACAGTAAATTAAACGGGTATCAACTGGCACTTAAGAAAAACGCCCGGCGTGATAACAACCAGCGCACAATATGTCGAATTTTGCCCAAATAAAGGAAATTAAGGTAAGATGTCGAAAATATTTTAATATTACATTATTGAGCGGGACTAACTTGGTGCATGTGTTGGGCAAATTTTTCCGGGACTATTGTTTTCAACATATTGTGCGGAATACTTTCAATTTTCTGGGTGACAATTTTTGTCAAAGGAGGGGTTAAGTGTACACGCTGGAGGCTACATATAGAGTAGTTACCCCCTTGTTTGCCGGGGGAGCTGATCCAAAAAGCCTGGTGGAGCTTCGCCCTACGGCTTTTAAAGGGGTGCTGCGTTTTTGGTACCGGGCTGTAGTCCTGCCGTTTTGCCATGGCAACGGTTATGACCAGGTGAGGGAGCAAGAGAAAAAACTTTTTGGCAGCACGGGTGGGCAGGCGTCCTTTCAGCTGAAAATAAAAACCATTGATCCGCCTGGCGCCCCGGTACCCCCGGGGACGCCATGGGATTTCCAGGGCAGCGCCTACCTGGGGTATGGCATTATAGGATTAAATATGAAAACATCCAGGCCGTATTTGAAGGAAGGTTTCCGGTTTGCCGCTGTTTTGACAATGCCCGGCCGGGAAGCCGGGGATGCGGATATCGATGGTTTGAAAAGGGCTTTAAAAGCCCTGGGGCTTTTCGGCGGGCTGGGTTCCCGCTCCCGCAAGGGTTTTGGCTCCGTAGCCCTGGAATCCCTGAAGGAAAACGGAAAAGAAATTTGGGTTGCACCCAAAAATACCGGAGAACTCAAAGCTAAAATAAGTGAACTATTTCAAGATGTAGACCTTAAGGACGAGGAACCGGAGTACACCGCCTTTTCCGGGCGGAGCCGGGTAACGGTGTGGGCGCCGCCAGACCACGATGTATTGATGCTTTTAGATGCAGTGGGTAGGGAGATGGTGCGCTATCGAAGTTACGGCCAGAGCCGTGAAGGTAAGCGCGTGGTACTGGGAAATGAAACCCCGGAGCAGAATTTCCGGGATGATCATGATTTGGTTTGGGGAATGGTTCAAGGCGATAACCGGCCAGCAAGACACCCCCGGAGGGTGGTCTTTGGGCTCCCGCACAATTATTTTTTTCTTTCGGCCAGGCAAAAAGTAAACGTAAATGCCGGTGAAAGCCAGCGCCGGGCCGGCCCGCTTTTCATTCACATTCATCAACTGGCCGGCGGTTGTGCCGCCGTGTTTACCCTATTGCCGGCACGTTTTTTGCCGGACAAAGACATGATAAAAATTTCCGTGCGGGGAAGTAACACGGTCTCTGTTGACCCGCAGGTTGACTACCAAGTTATTCACGATTTTATCAATCGTTTTGACGGGCGCGAGGAGGTGTTGCCATAGTGGGTAACCGCACATTGCATTTCACTTTGGGGCCTGTGCAGGGGTTCATTGCCAGGGCGCGGCGTACCCGGGACCTGTGGGCCGGGTCTTTTCTCCTTTCCTACCTGGCCGGTCACGCCATGTACGCTGTGGTGAAAAAAAGTGGGAGAATTATTTTTCCCGCCGTTGCCGAGGGCGAAAAAATAACCGACGACCTGTTACAGGCAATTGCAGAGGTTGAGAAGCATAAAACCACGGAAAGGCGGCCCCTGGTAGGCACCTTGCCCAACCGCTTTCAAGCGCGCATACCCGCGGGTTTCGAACCCCGGGAATGCGTTCGGGCGGTGCAGGCAGCCTGGGAGAGAGTTGCCGGGGTGGTTTGGAACAAATACGTATCCCCGGTGGCCAGGCAGGGAAATGGTACGGAAGAAATTTGGCAGCGGCAGGTAGAGAATTTCTGGGAAATGAACTGGGTGGTGGGAGAGGATAACAACTGTCTGGACCGGCGCAAAAATTGGCGCAGCCACGTCCCGCCCGTTGAGCCCGGGGATAAATGTACATTAATGGGAAACCTGCAGGAATTATCGGGTTACCTGCGGTCCTGGGAGCGCGAAAAGCAGGACTTGTTTTGGAGCAGCCTTCGCAACAGTGCCGGGGAGCTAAATATCAGGGAAGGAGAACGCCTTTGTGCCGTGTCGCTGGTGAAACGGCTCTTTCCGCTGGTGGCACTGGAGGCTATTGGCTGGCCCGTCCGCAATGGCTACCCTTCTACCTGTTATATAGCCGCTGTTCCCTGGCTGGTGAAAAATATGCAGGTGAACGGGGAAAAAGCAGCTGCCTTTGTAAAGGCTGCCAGAGAGAACGAGCAGCTAAAATCAAGGACCTACTCCGAGCAGGATGCGGGGATCTTGGCAGTTGAAAAGGCTAAAAGGGAATGCCCCCGGGCTGCGGGTATGGCTGATTGCGACGGCAATTTCTTTTATGCCTTCACCCTGGAAAATGACAATTTATGGCCTAGAAACACCGGAGAAAAACGCCGGGAACTGGCAGATAAACTAAAGGAGTTTACCGGGGAGCCTGCCGCGTTTTACGCCCTTCTGGCGGTGGACGGAGACCGGCTGGGTGCATTGCTGGAAAATGCAAGGCGGGAAATTGTGAGCAAGTGCTTGACCATATTTGCCGGCGCAGTCCCCGACATTGTAGATAAATACAATGGGGTACTTGTTTATGCCGGGGGCGATGACGTGCTGGCCCTGGTGCCGGCCCGGGGTGCCATGGCCCTGGCGGCGGAACTCCGCCGGGAATACGCCCGTGCCTTTAAAGGCTCGGGAATCGAAGAGCACCTGGCTACTGTTTCCGCCGGGCTGGTATATGCCCATATCCACGCCCCGCTGAAGTCCGTGCTGGCTGAAGTCCATAATTTACTGGATAATGTGGCCAAAGATCAAACCGGAAGGGACAGCCTGGCCGTGCGGGTATGGAATACAGGCGGGCCGGGACTGGTATGGACAAACCCCTGGGAAAAGATTCTGGAGGGGGATACCAATATACTGGACAGGCTGGCCGGTGAATTTTCCGGCGGCACATCCATGGAAAAACAGTATAACAGCGCCTTTTTTTACAACTTGCGCCGCCGTTTTTCATTGTTCTGGGATAAAACGCCCCGGCCCGGGTTTGAAAGCTTAGACCTTACCGACCTGTTTGTGGCCGAGTACCTGCGCAGCCGGGGACGGGAGAGCACCGATCGCGATGTGGCCCGCCGCCGCATGGAGGGTCTTTTGAAAGTATGTGAAAGATTCCGGCGGGTAGATCCCGGCAACGGGGAAAAACCTCGCCTGGTACCGGATGGTTTTTCTGCGGACGGTGCTATACTGGTACGCTTTTTGGCTGCAAAGGGGGGGATTGGTGATGGCCAGGTTATGGAAGTTTAGTGCCCTGGACTCCTGGTTCTTCCGGGACGGTACACCGTATAATGCCGGGGAAGGAGGACAGGGGCAAGTTGCAACCAGCTTTCCCCCGTACATGACCACCCTGCAGGGAGCCATACGTACCGCCCTGGCTTTAGGGCAGGGCTGGTCCCCGGAGAAGCCAGAAAACTGGCCCCGGGAGCTGGGAACACCTGATGACCTGGGAATGCTTACCCTGAAAGGGCCGTACCTTTTCCGGGGCGACGAAATACTTTTTCCCGCGCCCGGCTTGTTCCTGCAGAAAAAGCAAGGTGAAGATATCCTTTGTACCCGGCTGGTGCCGGGGGCGGAAATTAAGTGTGATTTGGGTACTAAAAGGCTGCCACAGGCGGTTTCGCCCCTGAAAGGCGCCAAATCTCCGGATGGATTCTGGCTGACCGGAAAAGGGTTGGAAAAAGTGCTCGCCGGAAAAACTCCGGCCAAAGAAGACATGGTGGAGCAAGGAGCACTATGGTGCGGGGAAAACCGCACCGGGATAGAGCTATGCTCGCAAACCCGCACATCGCAGGATAGCATGCTTTATTCCTGTGTGCACGTCAGGCCCCAAAAGGATGTTTCTCTGGGCGTCCTTGTTTCCGGTGTGCCGGGGGACTGGCACCGGAAGGTGCCCGCAATGATAAACTTAGGCGGTGAGGGACGGCTGGCGGAAGTAAAAATCAATAATGCCGTGGCGGGCCTGTTGCCACCGCCCGTCCTGCGCCCGGAAAGCGGCAAGATTTGTTTTACCGTGATTCTGGTTACGCCGGGGGTTTATGAAGATACCCGGCAGGTTATAAAAAACGGTCCTCCCGGGATACCGGGAAACTGCATTTCCGCCTGCATAGGCAGGATAAGGCAGGTGGGAGGCTGGGACATAAAAAACAATCGCCCGCGACCCCTAAGGCCGGTAATTCCGGCGGGAAGTGCCTGGTTTTTTGAAGCAGAGGAAAAGGAACTGGATCATATAAAGTCTCTGCATGGAAAATGCCCGGGTTCAAGTGCAGAATACGGTTTTGGGCAAATAGTAATTGGATGTTGGGGGGATGAAAAGTGAAAAACATGATACTGGGTCTTCTGGCTGAAACCAGCTTGCACCCCGGTACCGAGCATAGTACAGGAGCGGTAGACCTGCCTGTGGCCCGGGAGGCTTCCACCGGTTACCCGGTGATCGCCGGTTCCGGTCTGAAAGGTGCCCTGCGGGATGCCGCCCGCCGCAGGGGTTTGAAAGAGGAAAAAATAAAAGACATTTTTGGTACCCAAAACGGTGCCGGTGGGGTATCCGTTACCGATGCCCGCCTGCTTTTATTGCCCATACGTTCCCTGACCGGGCATTTTAAACTGGTGACCTGCCCGTATATACTGGAGCGGCTTCAAAGGGACATGGCGCTGGCCGGGCAACCCCTTTCCTTTACCATACCCGAGCCCCGGGAGGAGCATGCCGTTACTGCGGGAGACAGGGAAAACTTGTTTTTGGAGGAAATATCCTTTCAGGTGCAAAAGGAGGATTTGTCCGAACTGGCCCGGGTATTGGAATCCTTTGTGCCCCACCCGGAAACCCAAAAGCGCCTGATGGGCCAGTTAACCATACTCACTAACGAGGAATTCAGCTATTTTGCTAATTACGGGTTACAGGTGAATGCTCGCAACAACCTGGATGAGCATAAAAAAACCAGCAATAACCTGTGGTATGAGGAAACCCTTCCCCCGGACAGCCTTTTTTACAGCCTTCTGCTCTCCCGTCCCGGCAAGGAATACGTCCTGGACGATATCAAAAAGATGTTTGCCGACAGGCCCTACCTGCAGGTGGGAGGCAACGAAACCGTGGGCCAGGGATGGTGTGCCGTTACCTGCATAGAGGAGGTGGGGGCCGGTGTCTAAAACGCTGGAACAGGCCAGGGCGGCCCATGCTTACCAAAAGGTGCAGGAATTGACGGGTCAACCGGATGAATGGCAAAAGAACTATTCTTCCAATGTCAAAAGTCTTCCGGCAACGATACTGGCCAACGGGCTGGGCCAGGCGGCAGCCAGTTTGCTATCTGCTGCCAAAGGCAAATCAAATGATCCCCACATGGTGCTATATCGCCATTTGGAAGACTGGCTTTGTCGCCCGGGCGATAACTGCGCGCCCTATTCTTCCGGTACTAAAGATCTGATGGGGGCTATTACCGGGGAAGACCGGAACAAGTACCTCCACGCCCAGGCCGAAGCCATGGAGTGGCTTTCGTGGTTAAAGAAATTTGCCGTAGCGCTTTTAAAACAGCCGGAAGGTGGTAACGATTAAATGGTGCTACCTCTTTACAAAAACAACGGCGCGCCCGGTAGTTTTAACCGCAATTACAACGCCGGGCTTTGGTATGACAAGTTTTGCAACAAGTGGCGGCAGGGGAGTCGCCGGGAGGACTGGACTTTGCAGGCCCGGCGAGGAAGCCGGGACGACCCGCCCAAACTGCAGTGGGTCAAAACCCTGGCCGGCGAAAAAACCGGCGATCCCGAACTCATTGCGGCCATGGTGAACCGCCAGGTGGCCTTGGTTTGCGCCCTGGGCGGGCAATTGCGTGTTTTTTCCACCGAGTGGCGCTTTGTTACCGGGCTGGGCCGGAAACACCCGGTGGAAAACGGCTTTGCCTGGCACCACACCCTGGGTACGGCTTACCTGCCTGGTTCTTCGGTGAAGGGGATGGTGCGCGCCTGGGCCCGGGAGTGGGAGGAAGACGAATCCAAAAAGAAAGCAATAAGTAAAGTATTCGGTCCTGAAAAAGGGGAAAAACACGCCGGTAGCGTAATTTTCTTCGATGCCCTGCCCATTGCCCCGGTAAGGCTGGAAGTGGATGTAATGACTCCTCATTATTCCCAGTATTACAGGAGTGAGCAATTCCAGCCGGGAGACTGGATGAGCCCGGAGCCCGTACAGTTCCTCACCGTGGACAAGGAACAAAATTTTCTTTTTACCCTGGCCCCCCGCTGTTTGGATGATGAGGGTGCGGCAGCTGATTTAACCCTGGCGTTGGAATGGCTGGAAGAGGCCCTGGCCTGGATGGGGGCGGGGGCAAAAACCGCCACGGGATATGGCCGGTTTACCCGCCGGGAAAATGAAGAGAAAGAACTGCTTGAAAAGTTCCGGGAAGAGAAAAAACAGGCCGAAGAAGAAGCCCGCCTGCGGCAAATGAGTCCTTTGCGGCTGGAAATGGAAAAGGATGGTTACAGCACGGATCTCCAGGCTTTCATGGAGGCCATGACAAACAAGTGGTTGGACAGAATGGAAGCAAGCGACACCCCGCCGGAAGAAAAAATTGAAATTGCCAACTTGCTGGTGAAATGGTACCAGGAGTATAACCCCCAGCAATGGCAAAAGCCCAACAAGAAAAACAAGACCAAAATAAACAGAATAAAAAGTATCCTGGAATAAAATCCTGTACTTGAGCCATTGTCAATACCCTTTCTTACTCCACTTGGCATCGACAACCAGGGGTGAGGTTTCAACAGGGGTGCTGGCAATGGTTTTTTTCTGGGATTTGGGCTTTCGCGAACATCACGTTCGCTCGTCCGGTTTCGCAACCTCGCTGCGCCGGGTGCTGTTACCGACGCTCCAGTACATCACTTGCGGGGAGCCACCAGCCCACCCCAGTGCTATTTTCATCTTTCTACTGGTGCCGCAACGCGGCATGGGGGTCTACTGCAAACATACATTTGGACAACCGGTACGCGCATATGCTTGTAAAAAAACAAGCCGGAGAGGTTACTTATGATTATAAAAGGCCCTTACGGTAACATAACGGTTTTACCGGTTGTTATGAGCGAGCGGGATCGTGAGCACCTGGAAGAAGAATTGTACAGAACGCTGGCGAGGATTTCCTATGATATAGCCGTAAACCAGTTAAACAAAGAGGGCAAGCACCGGGCAGAACGGGAAATTGCCTGTACAAAGGCGAAAACATAGTGCCGGCATTTTTGGCACTATGAGTATACATGCAATGAA
>CBETWA010000054.1:0-11632 GCA_965539975.1 uncultured bacterium
TGTCGGTCGTTGCCTGTAATTATATTTTTATCCTCCCAATGGTGCCAATGTTATGACGCATCACCTGTTTAGAAAAAGCGAGCCCGGAACAGGTCTATCCATAACCAAGAGTATTTTCCGGGTAGAGTATTTTCCGGATAGAGCGCCAAGTGAACCGTTGCACCACCGGCTGGATACCGTATACCGCTATATATGTCATGTACTACCTCTGGAAAGCTGCTGCATAATTGATTAAAATATATACAAGCCTGAAAACTGCCGCTATTTTTGAGCGAAATCTCTAAAAAAGTGGCACCGGCGGGAAGGAAAAACTCAATAAGTAACGAATAAGTTGATTAAGGTAAAAAGCCGGCAGGCGTAAATCTTGCCCGTATTACTTGGCCCGCGAAACGTTTTTTCGGGAATGTTGGTAGGGATGGGTTTTTGCGTCTTTGTAAAGCGTATACCAGCGTAACGGGTGAGTAAATTTACAAGGCCTGGACTGGCATTTATTATGACCCGTAAATCCATGTTGCGAGGAATTCCACTTGCATTCCGGAAGGAGGTGGATTGAGGCTAAGTATTATAGCCGTGATACCAAACCAGAAATAATTTTGTGGTATAATTTCAGTATTTAGCTGAAGGAGGTATTGAGGTGGCTTTATTTGAACCCAAAGAACCGCAGAAAGAAATAAAGTACCAGGAAATGAGAATTTACACCGATGAGGAACTCAATAATTATACCGAGGAAGAGCTTAAAAATTTTAAAGTTAAACACGATATTCCCGACCTCGAAGAGCTGGAAAAAGGTCCGTGGCCCAGCTTCGTGGCCGACGCCAAGCGGGGCGCTTTGCACAGGAGAAAGCTTTCCCAGGACCGCATGATGATTGACCGGGATGTTATCGAGGACATGCTGGGCCAGCTGCAGTTGTCATTTGACCATGGTGAAACTCACTGGAAGCACGGCGGTATCGTGGGTGTTTTCGGTTACGGCGGTGGTGTCATCGGCCGTTATTCGGACGTGCCCGAGTTGTATCCATCCATTGCGCAATTCCATACCATTCGCGTGAACCAGCCGGCCAGTAAGTTTTACGACACTGACTTCCTCAGGACCTTATGCGACCTGTGGGAATACAGGGGCAGCGGTCTCATGAACTTGCACGGTTCCACCGGTGACCTGGTATTGCTGGGCACCACCACCGAGCAGCTGGAACCCATCTTCTATGAGCTGACCCACGAGCTACAACAGGACCTTGGCGGCTCCGGTTCCAACCTGCGCACGCCTTCCTGCTGCATCGGCAAGGCGCGTTGCGAGTGGAGCTGCATTGACACCCAGGACCTGTGCTATGAATTAACCACTTACTACCAGGACGAGCTGCACCGCCCGGCCTTCCCGTACAAGTTTAAGTTCAAGATTGACGGGTGCCCCAACGGTTGCGTGGCTTCCATCGCCAGGGCGGACATGTCCTTTATCGGCACTTGGAGGGACGATATCCGCATCGACCAGGAAGCCGTCAAGGCTTATATGGCGGGCGAAATTGTGCCCAACGGCGGCGCTTTCAAGGATAGAGATTGGGGTAAGTTTGATATCCAGAAAGAAGTTATCGACTTGTGCCCCGCCCAGTGCATGAGCCTGGAAGACGGCGAGCTGAAGATCAACAATGCCGAGTGCACCCGCTGCATGCACTGCATCAACGTAATGCCCCAGGCTTTGAAGCCGGGTAAAGACACAGGTGTTACCATCCTGTGCGGTGCAAAGGCTCCCATCCTGGAAGGCGCGCAGTTGTCCACCATGATCATTCCCTTCATGAAAGCGGAACCGCCTTATGATAACATTAAAGAGTTCATCGAGAAAGTTTGGGAATGGTGGATGGAGGAAGGCAAGAACCGCGAGCGCCTGGGCGAATTGATTCAGCGTTTCGGCCTGCCCAAGTTCCTCGAAATCGTGGGATTGCCGCCTGCTCCGCAAATGGTTAAGGAGCCCCGTTCCAACCCGTACATCTTCTGGAAAGAAGAGGATGTGCCCGGCGGCTGGGATCGGGATATCAAAGATTACCGGGCCAGACATAAGAGATAGGGGGTTTGTGTTATGGCGTTATCTACAGAAAGATTGGGAAAATACGATCCGAAAGAACCGCAGAAAAACAGAATCACCGACCTCGGCCCCAGGCATTTCTGGCAATACTTCCCGCCGGTTATTCAAAATAACTACGGCAAGTGGACTCACCACGAAATTCTGGAGCCGGGTATCCTGGTGCACTATTCCGAAACGGGAGACAGGGTATACACGGTTCGCTGCGGTGCGGCGCGTTTCATGACTGTGGAGCATGTACGGGAAATCTGCGACATCGCGGACAAGTACTGCGATGGCTACGTTCGCTTTACCACCCGGAATAACATTGAGTTCCTGGTGGATACTCCCGAGAAGGTTGAAGCCCTGAAAAAGGACCTGATGAGCCGCAAGTTTGTCTCTGGCAGCTACAAGTTCCCCATTGGCGGAACAGGTGCCGGTGTTACCAATATTGTGCACACCCAGGGCTATATCCACTGCCACACCCCGGCCACGGACGCTTCTTCCATGGTTAAGGCTGTGGCGGACGCCCTGTTTGAAGAGTTCCAGA
Organism: uncultured bacterium; assembly: GCA_965539975.1. Taxonomy (GTDB): domain Bacteria; phylum Bacillota; class Desulfotomaculia; order Desulfotomaculales; family Desulfallaceae; genus CBETWA01. The sequence continues at coordinate 2,601 of CBETWA010000054.1, forward strand.
CCATGAGATTGCCGGCCAAGGTCAGGGTTTCAATGGCCTGCTGCCTGAACATGTGTGGCGCTGTGCACTGCTCCGACATCGCACTTTTGGGTTACCACCGGAAGCCGCCTATCATCGACCACGAGATCATCAGCCAGGTTTGCGAGATTCCGCTGGCCATCACTGCCTGCCCGGTGGGTGCCATTTCGCCCGACAAGACTCCGGACGGCAAAAGGACAGTTAAGATTAAAAACGAGCGCTGCATGTTCTGCGGTAACTGCTACACCATGTGCCAGGCCCTGCCTCTCGCTGACAAGGAAGGTGACGGCGTGACCGTCCTGGCCGGTGGCAAGATCTCCAACCGTATCAGCGCGCCCAAGTTCTCCAAGGTTGTTGTGCCTTGGTTGCCGAACAACTTCCCGCGGTTCCCGGAAGTGGTCGAGGCAGTCAAGAAGATCCTCAACGCTTACGCCAACGATGCCAACAAGTACGAGCGTCTTGGCGACTGGGCCGAGCGGATTGGCTGGGAGAAATTCTTCGAGAAATGCGGCCTGGAATTCACCGAGCACCTCATCGACGACTACCGGCTGGCATACGACACGTGGCGGACCAGCACCCAGTTTAAGTACACCGATGCCGCCTGGGCTGTATCTAAAGCTGCGGGTGGAATTGACGACTAGGCTGGTTTCATAACTTGCCTGGTATAAAAGGAGAGATTAAGATGGAAGATCTTAAAAAAGTGATCCTTGAGTTCGCCGAAACCAGCAAGAAAACCAAGTTCTATTTTAAAGATATAGAAAAAGCGGTCCAAAAGGTCATGCCCGACGCAAAAATGCGGGAAATCAAAAAAGCCTGCACTGCGCTGATCAACGAAGGCAAGCTGATCTACTTTTCAACCGGCAGCAGCACCATGTACGGTCTGAAAGGTAGGGGCCTGACCGAGGATCCGGAATAAAAACATGCAACACCAAGAGGTTGCTGTCCGTGTTGGATGGCAACCTCTTTTCTTTAAGGAGTCAGGAGCCAGAATTCAGGAGTCAGGAGAAAAAAATTAAGAAGGGTTTTATGGCTAGTTTATTCTGACTACTGACTCCTGACTACTTCCAACTAGAAAGGCGGGTACTATGAAAACACCGCAGGGTTCAAGGGAATTTATTGAAGAGCAGATAAGGATGTTGAATGAGAATCCCGAGTGCGCTAATGCCCAGTACAACCTTGGCGTGACCATGATGCAGAACGGTAATTTTGAACAGGCCATCCAGTTTTTCGAGGAAGCCATCGCCAACAGCGGGCGAATGTTCGAAGCCTGCGTAAACCTGGGATATATTTACTTCAAGCAGGGTAACCTGGAGAAAGTTGTCGAGTACAACAAGAAGGCTGTGGAAATAGAGCCCCGCTACGCGCGCGGTTACGCCAACATAGGGTTTGCCTATCTGGAAATGGTTCAACCGGATAAAGCCATCGAGGCGTTGAAAAAAGCCATTGAGTTAAACCCGGGCATTGCCCAGGCCTGGAGTAACCTGATCAACGCCTACATCCAAAAAGGGGACTTGGAAAATGCCGTGGAAACCGGTGAAAAAATGCTCGAGGTGGCACCCGATTTTCCACTGGGATTAAACAACCTGGCTTACGCATATTTCCTTCAAGAAGATTACCAAAAGGCGATAAAATATGTTGACAGGGCTCTTGAACTTGGCTTCCAAGTGCACCCGGAATTTTTGAAAGAACTGGAGCGATACAGAAAAAATGAATAAATATGAAGACCTGTTCCGGGAATACGAAAAGCTGTTGGCGAGGGCGGACCGGGCTTTTGAAGAAATGCAACGGAAATACCCCCGGTGCATTACCTGTAAAGAAGGTTGTTCGGATTGCTGCCACGCTGTATTCGGTTTGTTTCCCATTGAATCGCTTTATATCAACCGGCGATTTAATGAGCTTGACGCGGACACCCGCAAACAGGCTATTAAGCAGGGGGAAACCGCCGACCGGGAATTGCGGGAAATGGAAAAGCGGCTAAAGCAGTGTGACGCCGGCGACCATGAAGAAATCAACCAGGTGATGGCCCGGACACGGGTCCGGTGCCCGTTGCTTGGCGAAGACGACAAGTGTCTTATTTACCGGTACCGGCCCGTTACATGCCGTGTATACGGCATTCCCACCGCCATCAAGGGGCGGGCGAGGGTGTGCTGGAAAGCCGGGTTTGAAAGGGGGCAGTCGTACCCGGTTTTTAACCTGGATGGAATCTACCGGGAACTATACCGGCTTTCCGGCGAGGCTTTGCGCCGGGCGGGCGTCAATAACCCGGAAGGAGCGGGTCTTCTGGTATCCGTCTCCAGGGCTATAAGCGCATTGCCCGAACAGCTGGCAACAGAGTTGCGTACAACGGGTGAAGCGTGAAAGTTACTTCCGCCTTATTTTTTCCAGTGCATCGGAGGCCAGCTCGCCAACCGTTTTGGTGATCACCCGGCCTTCCGCATAAATACTTGCTTTTTCTTGGTCACCCAGCAACTGCTCCAGGTCTTTTGAAACTTCCCGCGCCCCCAGGGCGCCAAGCAGCAATGCGGCATAACCCCTCGCCTGGGGCTGGCTGTCTTTAAGGAAATGTGTGAAGTATGCCGGCCTTTTGGGCAGCAAGTCCGGCCTGGTTTCAGCGATCCGCCATAATGCCCGCAGAACTCCGGGCCGCATGAGGTCATCGGCGAGAAAACGGTACAGCTCAGGTATGTATCCTGAAAACTTGCCCGGGGACGAGGCAATAATTTCGCCCGCGGCATCCACCGCCCCCCAGCTTGATGACGCCGTATCCCCCAGGGCGGTGAACAACCTGTATAGCAACTTGGCCACTGCTCCCGGGTCGCGCCTGGCTATTACCGCCGTGGAGCGGCCCATGGCCTCCGCGGCCCGCATGCGCAATAGCTCGTCACCCGAATATATCAGTCTCTGCAAGTCCCTGATAATCCGGTTGCTGGTGGCGGCGTACTCCAATAGCGGCTCCATGCGGTACTCCCTGACCAGTTGCTCAACCTTGTCCCTGGCCAGAGTGGCGCCTGCAGATTGAACCGGCGGTTTTGCCCGCTCGTTTACAGCGGGACGGGCCCGGTTTATTTTATCCCGCACGCCTTCTCTGGTGGCTTCGCGAATATCTTCGTGCAACCGGATAAAATACAGAGCGCCACGTATTTTTCTGCCGTCGAGATGCCCACTGGGCACTATACGGTTTGTTTCGATGTCGTATTTTTCAACCAGTGATTCCAGGTAATCTTCTCCGGGCAGCAGGTCCCAGGCCAAATCCCAGTCCATGTTGCAGGCAAAAACCAGCGCTTCGGAAAAAGCCGAACCAAGGTTGTGCCCGCTGGCATCGTATGCGAATACCGCTCCGCAAGAACAGACACCCACGGGCATTTCGCCGGGCCTGTGGGTATCCAGTTCCCTGGGCCTCTCAATAGCCAGGCCGCAAAACGGGCATTTGGCCCTTTCGGTAACGTCCCGCCCGAACGGGCCTTTTTCAATGGTGTACCTGTAATCCTTCATGGCTCACCCGCTCAATCATCCGGTCCCGGTATCTCAAAGGAAGCGCAGCCGGTGCCGGGACTGCAAGACTTGGTATCGTATTTGGGCCTGGCCTGTCCACCGCCTGATTTCATTACATAGTTTGTCTTGCTAATAACCCGCTCGAAGGAATCGGAATTGCATTTTGGACACTGGATTTCCAGCTGGCTGTTGATGCCAATGAACAATTTTTCAAAAAGATTACCGCACTTCAAGCATCGAAACTCGTAAATTGGCAATTTTGTTACACCTCTGTTTTTAATCCTGTTTGTTCTGGCAAGGTCGGCCGGTAAAAGGGTGCTAAAGACCCTTGATTAAGTATAACAATATTGTCGAACCGGCGTCAAATACTTGAAATAAAAGGCCTGGCACTTTGTGCTCGTTGACAGGCCGGTTAATCGCGTGCTAATCTACAAATGACAATAATTTTCGCTTCCCTTTATCGCGGTGAAAAAATATGCCGCCTAGCGCATGTTGCCGGAAGGAATAACTTTTCCGACAACGAATACTTTATAGGGGATTTATCTGTCTTGAATCCTTATGATTTTTTCAGGGTATTCGCTGGGAGAGGAGAATCGTAACAGGGGGGCGGGTACCCACAAGCAGGAGTGAATGTTATTTCAAGGAGGTGAGCCCTATTTTTACGGTTTCCATTGATCGTGACAAGTGCGAGGGTTGTGGTGAATGTACCGAATCCTGCCCGGCCGATATTCTCGAAATGGTAGACGGGAAGGCCGAGGTAACCGGCAGTGCCGACGAGTGTCTTGGTTGTGAAACCTGTGTGACGGTGTGCCCCAGCGGCGCCGTGACAGTAGAAGAGTCTTAATGAAAAGTTCTTAATTAATTGATTATTTGGCCGAGACACTATTTGAACCATGCTCCGAGGAGGTGCACAAGTGAAATTACTAATCGGACAAATTTTACCGTATATTACGGTAACCCTTTTTACCCTGGGTATTTTATACCGCCTGGGACGCTGGGTGGGAGCGCGGATTGTCCACAACATCACGCTGTCACCCTGGTTGAAGAGCAATACTGAAGTCGCTATCCGTATAGGTTCGGAAGCGTTCCTGTTCCGCAATTTATTCCGGTTTGATTTGGCCTTGTGGGCCGGCGCCATTTTAATGCACTTCTCCCTGCTGAATATTCTCGGCGGGCACGTGGTGGGTTTCGGCTTCCTGGGTGAGCAGTTCGCACTGATTCCGGGGCTCGGTATAACTCCGGAGCTAAGCAAGACAATGTCGGACTTGCTGGGAACCGTATTCGGTATCCTGCTGTTTATTACACTGCTTTATCTTCTTTTCAGGCGCTTGGCTATTACACACGTCCGCCAGGTCACCAAGCTCAGTGACAACCTTTGGCTGGTCTACTTGCTGCTGCTGGTAACTTTCGGTAACATAATGCGCCTGTTCCCAGCCGTACACGTGGAGTACATCGAAGTTCGCGACTACATCGTGGCGCTGGCATTATTCCAGCCCGTCACGCACATGCCCCTTTTGGAAAACTGGTTTTTCCTGTGCCACTACCTGATGGTGCAGATACTGCTGATTATCTTCCCGTTCAGTAAACTGATGCATGCTTTCGGCATGTTTGCCGAGCGCTGGATTGTCAACCGGGTCTACAAGGATCCTGCTCCAGGTTTGCCTAATGTCGACGTGGCCGCGGCACGAATAGCCGGTCTCGGTATTCCTTCCGGCGACGCTGCGGAAGAGGGGGTGTAAGTTATGCCGGAATATAAAGGAATGGTGCAACCAGCTCGGGCTACGCCCGACGAGATGCGCAAAATATACATTGAACCGGTGCCCGACGAAGAGAAACCGCAAAAGGCGCTGGAATACCTGGATGAGATCCGCAAAAAATTCCGTTCTTTCGTTTTGGCGATGGAGTCCTGCGTCAAGTGTGGCCAGTGCGCCGAAAACTGCCATACTTACCTAGGCACCCGGGACCCCAACAACATACCCGCCAACCGGGCGGAGTTAATCCGCAAAATTTACCGGCGCTACTTTACTCTGGAAGGGCGCTGGTTCGGCAAGCTGGTGGGTGCCGAGGATATAAGCCTGGATGTTATTGAGCAGTGGTATTCTTATTTCTACCAGTGCAGCCAGTGCCGCCGTTGCGCCCACGTGTGCCCGTTCGGCATCGATACCTGCGAAGTCACTTTCATCGGCCGGCAAATTCTACACTGGCTGGGCATAACGCCCAAATTGCACGCCAATACCGGCGGTGCCATGTTAAAGGTGGGTAACCACACCGGATTGCCCAAACCGGGGATTATTGACACACTGGAGTTCATGTCCGAGGAAATCATGGACGAGTTCGGCGTAGAGGTGGAGTTCCCCGTTGACAAGCCGGATTCCGACATTATTTACATTCCGTCCTCGGCGGACTTTCTGCTGAACCCATACACCCTGATGGGCGCGGGTATGTTCTTCACCTATGTTGGTGCCAACTGGTGCATTCCCAGTACGGTTACCGAAGCGGGTAACTTCGGACTGTTATTCGACCAGTACTATACCCAGCGCAGCAACGTGATGCGCCTGCTGAACGCGGCCCACGAGCTGGGTGCCAAGAAGATTGTCTGGGGCGAGTGCGGTCATGGCTGGCGGGCCGCCAAAATGTACGTGCCGTCACTGGCGGACAGGCCGGTATACTGGCCCATGACCCACATTCACGACGAGGTTGCCGACCTGATTCGCAAGGGCGAGTTGAAACTGGATCCGGAAAAGAACTCCCAGCCCGTTACGCTGCATGACCCGTGCAACTACGTGCGCGCCTGCGGTTTGAACGAAAACTTGCGCACTGTTATCAAAGCTGTTACCGTGGACTTCCGGGAAATGACACCTCACGGCATGGATAACTTCTGCTGCGGAGGCGGTTCCGGCATCCTGTTCGACGACCCGGAAATGTACCAGCGCCGCATCCAGCTCAGCCAGAAGAAGGCGGACCAGGTGCGAGCCACCGGCGTGGGCAAGGACGGCAACGGTGTTCTGTGCGCGCCCTGCTCCATCTGCAAGGCGCAGCTGTACCCGATGGTGGAAGAACACGAGCTGGGCGTTGAGGTTAAAGGTCTAATCGACCTGGTTGGCAGAGCGCTGGTTTGGAAATAATAAAGCTTGGCCGGCGGGTAAGGGAGGTGCATTTTGCCAATGCCCTGCATAATCGTTAACGGTGTGGAGATTGAGCTGGACGAAGACGGCTTTATGATTGATCCCGACCTGTGGAACGAAGACGTGGCCAGGGCTTTTGCAGCCTCCGAAGGAATAACCGAACTCACCGAAGACCACTGGAAGGTTATCAACTACCTGAGGGCTTATTTCAAGCAATATCACATTGCTCCCATGGTCCGAAAGCTGTGCAAGGAAACAGGTTGCAGCCTGAAGTACATTTACGAGCTGTTTCCATCCGGGCCGGCCAAGGGCGCCTGCAAGCTGGCGGGACTGCCCAAGCCCACCGGTTGCGTATAGGTAATGGCGGGTATTCAAACACTAAAAGATTGTTTGTGTAATATATTTGGTTTAACCCAGGCACAGGTTCGCCCGGCGTCTACCAGGCGCCGGCACCACCGTGCCTGTTGTTCTTTAGTAGTCAGGAGTCAGAAGTCAGTAGTCAGGAGTCAGGAGACAGAAGTCAGTAGTCAGGAGCCAGGAGACAGGAGAAGATAATGGAAGGTGGAAATTGCCAAGAAACCTTAACTGCCGTGCGGAAGGGTGTTTTTTAGTTGGCTACACGGAGCGCCCCGCTGAAAGTATGCATAAAAGTCTTTTCATATTATCTTAGCAGGAGTAGAATAATTTTAAGATATTCTGACTCCTGACTTCTGACTCCTGACTCCTCTATTTAATCCGAAAGAGGCGGTGTAAAAATGAGGCAGTGCGGAATACCCCGGCTGGTAATTGCCGCGCCCCACGGTCGCTCGGGTAAAACCATTGTCACCATCGGGTTGCTGGCCGCGCTGAAAAAGGCGGGTTACCGGGTGCAACCGTATAAAAAGGGCCCCGATTTTATCGACCCCAGCTGGATGACCAGGATAACCGGGCGCGTCTGCCGGAACCTGGACAGCTTTCTAATGGACCGGGAAACAATCCGCGCCTCCTTTGCCCGCAGTGCTGCGCACGCCGATTTCGCCGTGGTGGAAGGCGCCATGGGCCTGTTTGACGGCGTCGACCTGGAAGGCAGCGGGAGCACCGCCGAAATAGCCAAGGCCATCGAGGCACCCGTGATCCTGGTGGTGGATACCACCCGCATGACCCGTAGCGTGGCGGCCATGGTATCGGGCTACCAGCATTTTGATCCCGGGGTGCATGTGGCGGGTGTAATCCTGAACAAGGTGGCCCGCCCGCGCCACGAGCAGATGCTCAGGGCGGCCATTGAGCGATACTGCGAGATTCCGGTGCTGGGAGTAATTCCAAAGGGCAAGACCCTGGACATCCCCGACCGCCACTTGGGCCTGGTGCCGGCCGGGGAAAGTGAGCAAGTGGGAGCGGCTATCGAAGGTGCGGGATGCGACTCCGGTGAATATTTGGACTTGCCGGCCATTATCAGGGTGGCCAGCGGTGCAAAACCCCTGGAAATTGAACGCCCTCTGGAGGACCTTGTGGCGATGTGGGAACCTGGTTTGGAGGGATTGAAACCAGCCGTGCCCCGGGCCAGGATTGGCATATTCCTGGACAGGGCGTTCAGTTTTTACTATCCGGAAAACCTGGAAGCACTGGTATCCGCCGGCGCGGAACTGGTGCCCGTGAATGCTTTATCGGACCGGCGGTTGCCCCGGGTTGATGCTGTATATATCGGCGGCGGGTTCCCGGAAGTATTTGCCGGGCAGCTTGCTGCAAACTCCGGTTTGCGGCACGACCTTCGCGGGCGGATTGAGGCCGGGCTGCCGGTTTATGCCGAGTGCGGCGGGTTGATGTACCTTAGCCGCAAGCTAACCTGGCGGGGAAAGGATTATCCCATGACCGGGGCGTTGCCCTGCGACGTCGTTATGATGGAAAAGTCACAGGGGCACGGTTATACAAAGTTGTGCGTGGAAAACCGAAGCCCTTACTTCTCCCCGGGGGAAGAAGTCAAGGGGCATGAATTTCACCATTCCAGGGTGGAAAACCTGGAAAGGGATACAATCAACTACGCTTTCCGCGTCACCAGGGGGCACGGGATTGACGGCCGGTATGACGGCATCATATATAAAAATGTGCTGGCGTGCTACACCCATCTTCACGCCCTTGCCACTCCCGGTTGGGCGACAAGGCTGGTGGAAGCCGGGGCCGGTCAGCGTAATTGATAGCTTCATGAAATAAATATACTTGGCAAATTGGCTTACCTGTTATCGCCGGTTTTACCCCGGCGATATTTTTTTCGACCTTCCAAGAAAACCCCGTAAAAAAATGACACCAGCCCGACAATGCCCAGAAAGACAAGAAACGCAATGCTTTTTTCGTTTAACAACCAGACCGCCTGGTTCAAAAAACTTAACTGTTTTTAAAAAACAGCCAAGCGGCCTCCCCATG
>CBETWA010000055.1:0-11454 GCA_965539975.1 uncultured bacterium
TGGCTCCAGTATTTTTTTTGGAAACCTATTTTACACAATTATACGGACTCAACTATTGGGGGAGGGTGTATATGGATTATGAAAAAGCAGTTATAGATATATTTAATTATTCACCTTGGATATCGATAAATTTAAATGGTAAAATTAATGATAATAATCAGATTGAGTATATTAAATCGTTGGGTTCTATAAGGAAATATAAGAAAGGTACTATAATTATTCAGCTCGGTGAAAAAGTGAAGGGACTATATTTTATAATAAAAGGACAAGCTGAAGGCGTATGTATGTCCGATGATGGAGAAGAAAAAATAGTTCTTATCTTTAATCCACCATCTTTTTTTGCCGAGGCACCTTTTTTGAATGGTTTAGGCTCAAATATAGAAATAAGAGCTACTGAGGATTCTATAATTTCATATATTGACGAAAATAAAATAAATAAAATAATTGATTCTAATAATGTTTTGGTTGAAATATTATTCAAAAGCTTATCAAAAAAGACACAAATATTAGTGGATCAGCTTAATGATGTATTATATAGTTCAACTGAAAAAAGAGTTATAAAAGCTTTGAGGTGTTTTGCTAGAGAAAGAGGTATTTATAATAAAAATAATTTTATAATTAAAGTAAAACAAGAGGAGATAGCCCAAGTTACAGGACTTCACCGTGTTACTATAGCAAGAGTTCTTAGTCGATTAAAAAAAGCAGGAATGATAAAATATATAAATAAAACAAGTATCATGTTACTTAATAGGTCATCATAAGAGCTAATTGCAAAATTAATATCCCGATCCAAACACAAAAAGATAATAACCGATAGCCACGGATTAAATAGTGTATTAGTGTACAATATACCTACAAATAAACAGGATTATATGTTATGGGGCAAAACATAAATTGGGCTTTGACCAGGAGGAAGCACTGGTAGTAATTTATAAGGTAGTTGATAAAGCCAGGGTGTATCTAACCACCAAAAACCGGGTAGCTTGGTTTGCTGTTGTTCTTAAGGAAAAGTTGTATGTATTACGGGCTGATATTTTAGTTTTCATAAAGTACAAGCATTTTTGGTTTTGATTTTATTACACCGGGTACCGTCTTACGGTAACCCGGTATTTTTTGTATTCAAATAAATAGCCAGCCGGCATCGACATTTACACGCCCCTTAAACCAAGGTATCTGATAAGCCAGGATGGGAAGCTTATCGGCCTATAAAATATATCGGCAGGATTTATATCTAGTTCGGTATTGACTGTCTACAGTAACTTCGACCGGACTAAGCTTTATACCGATAAAAAGGCTGGCTCTGCCGCTAAAATTTTAATATTGGGTAATGCATAGATAAAAATTTTATGTTTTGTAACTCAAGATAATGATTTTAAATTATTGTTGGTTTTACAATATGTAGTAAGTGATATATTTCACGAATAACTCAATATTTTTAATATCAGTCGGACCCTTTGTGAAATGTCAATGGCCATTTGAAAATCCCCATTTTTGGCCATGAAAAACCAGCACATTTGGCAACATAAATAGATGGCTTGATTATTAATTATGTTGGTCAACTAATTCGGGTAATTCATTATGTTGGTCAATATTTGTTGGTATCAAGCGGTTACGCATACGGTAACTGTCACCCTTCATGTTAAACACATGGGCATGGTGTAACAGCCTATCCAAAGTAGCAGCAGCTGTGCTGGCGTTGGCAAATAATGTGCCCCACTCGGCAAAATTAAGGTTGCTGGTAACTATAAGGGAGCGTTGTTCATAAGCCCTTGCTATAAATTGGAATATGTGGTCTGATGCTGTTTCATCCATGGATACATAGCCCAGCTCATCTAAAATAATGAGGTGGTTTTTTAGTATGGTGTCAATTCTTTTATTAAAGCTGGAATTGGCCAGTGATGCATACAAATCTTCCACCAGTTCGGTAAAGGTATAGAATCGTACTTTGTATCCGGCATTTACTGCTGCTACCCCTAGACCGATGGCCAGGTGAGTTTTGCCTACCCCAGACGGGCCAAGAAAAACGACATTTTCTTTGGCATGCATGAAATCTAAACTTGCTAGATCCCGGATGCTCTGTTGGTTAATGGAGTTTTGGAAAGAGTAATCAAACTCATCCAGGGTTTTTAACTGGGGGAATTTAGCCCTTTTCATGTTTTTTAATCGTTGGGCTTCATCCCGCATTTTAATTTCGTGCTCAACCAAATAGGCTAGAAAGTCAATGTAGCCCGGTTCCTCTTCCATGGCCAACTCATTTACAGAATCGATAATTTCTCTGGTATATCGCAGTTTAAGTCGTTTTAGCCCTTGTTCTAAGGCTTTTCTGTCAGCAACAGGTATTTTATTAATCATTACATTACACCCCCGTAATAGCTCGTATCCCGTCTTTCGACATCTACATGATAGAGAGTATTCAGTTTGGCTTTTTTAGTGTTGTTAGGGGGTTCTGGTAAGCTGCGAGGTGCTTTGATTTGTCTATCAATTATCCTCTTTAAGATGCCATATCCAAAGGCACCAAAGGATAGTGATCTTTTCATGGCATTACTAACGATTGCGCTGTCATGCTGTTTTGCTAGGGCAATAATTTTCTCCATCTGTTCCCTTAAATGACCGTGCCGGCTCCTACTCAAACCTTGTAAATATTCTGCCGCCTCGGGTGCCAGAGCTTCAAATTTAGCTTGTAAGGCATTTTTAGGCTTTTTTGCCGGTTGATTGTGTAATGGGTAGTGGTTGTCATTGATGATGATTTGATTTTTACCTTTAGCCAATTGGTGTGTTGCTATTACGCTTTTATCATCAAGAATTTCAATGCGGTCCTCGTAACGTAGATACCGCACTGTTTTACGGGCAAATTGTGCGGGTACGGAGTATTTGTTAGCGTCAATGGAAATCAGTGCGGTTTTGGTGGCCTTCCGTTTTTCTGTAACGGGTAGTGCTTCTTTTATCGGCGGTAGTGGTTTTAAATATTTCTGTTCTTTTATCAGTTGTTCCGCCGGTACACAACCGGTTGTGCCGTGGGGTTTAGCATTAGCCACTGTCTCTAGCCACTCCATGGCCTGGTTATTTAAATCATCAACACTGGTAAAATCTCTGGCGTAATAGAAGCCGTGCTTGACATATTTAACATTGGATTCTACCTTACCTTTACTTTCAGCGTCGTTAACCCAACAAGCTTTGGGGGTAAAACCATACTTTAAAGCAATGTGCATCAGGTTCTCATTAAAACGAATTACAGTACCTACTCGTTCAGATACAACTGTTTTAGCATTGTCAAAAAGTATTGTTTCCGGTACACCACCTACGGGAGTGGAAATTAACTTTTTGCAGTGGTCCCTGGTAGGCATGCCCATCGCCATTATTATGATACCGATCGCCTGGAAAATCATCTGCATTATGATTCCGCCAGAAATTAATGAAGTACGTGGCCTGGAGAACGTAAAGCAGCAAATGCGTGAAATGGGTCCCTTAACCGTAAGGGAGAAAAAGTACTTGATCATCTTTGCGGCCATGCTTTTGCTTTGGTTTACACAGCCCTTTCATAAGCAGGATATTTTCCTTATTTCACTGGTGGCGGCCGCTTTCTTCTTCCTGCCCGGAATTAACGTGCTGCAATGGAATAAAGTAAAGGATAAAATCAGCTGGGAGGTACTGTTTCTGATTGGCGGAGCAAACGTTATCGCCATGATGCTATTCAACACGAAGGGAGCGGAATGGCTCGCGGTTACCACCTTAAGTGGGATAGCGGGTATGATGGCTTTTATGGCTTTGCTGATGGTATGTATTTTCGGCATTTACTCGCACTTCTTGGTTCCTGTGGGTACGGCCACTGCTTCCGTGATGGTTCCCATCCTGGCCGTAATGACAACTAAGTTCGGACTTGATCCCGTGTTGATGATCATCCCTGTGGGTTTCACTGCTAATTGTAATTTCTTAGTGCCAGTTGACCCTGTGCCGCTGACCACGTATCATTACGGATATTGGAAAATGATAGATATGATGAAACCTGCTTTTGTGATTTCTACTGTCTGGATACCTGTAATAGCCGTATGTTTATATTTCTTCAGGCAGGTAGGGATTATTTAGTTATACGTGAGTCACCAGTTGAGAACTCATTATTACCGTCACTTAAATGTTGGTGGGTGCTACGATGACCGTGAGTTGGTGGTTATGCTAACCAACCATTCGGCATTAAGAGCATTTATATCGGTATAGGCAGTGCTTTAGTGGTCATTGCCAATATTAACGGTTTAGTGCCGGCGGCAAAGAGGAGAAAAAAATGAGAAACAAGTGGTGTGTTCTGACAGGGTGCTTGCTGGGATTTTCGATATTTCATGCCAACCGCCAGCTGATTGCCATTTTGCTGCCCTGCATCAAGGAAGATTTCGTATTAAACTACACAAGCACCACTTTCCTGGCACTGGCTTATGATGTGGGTTACCTGCTATCTCTGATTCCGGCGGGTTATCTGGTTATGTACACAGGCAAGAAGAACGCCATCATTTTGGGATCCGCCATTGTAGCTGTGACTTCGTTGCTGGAAGGTTATTTTACTTCTTATTCTCTGTTTATAGCTTTAAGGGTGTTCGCAGGAATAGGATTCAGCCTTTACTTTACTTCCGGAAACTCACTGGTAGCAGACTATTTTTCGGTTAAAGAACGAGGAAAGGCATATGGGATACACAATGCCGGCAGTTCATTGGGGCAGATTTATGGAACTGTTTTGGGAGGAACCTTGGCTGCTCTGCTTTCGTGGAGGTTGTCCTTTTATGCCTTCGGATTACTGGTGCTATTTCTGACCTGTACTATCAGCCTGCTGCTTTACAAGGGAGGGCCACATCAAACCAGTACCGGTGCGGTGCTTAAGGGCACAAACTTCAAGGTCCTGAAAGAATGGGTTTTCTGGGAGGCCTCTCTGCTGCAGGCGGCGTGCTTTTCATGTTACATGATTGTAAGCACTTTTTTACCGCTTCTTTTAACCGGAATAAAAGGGCTTACCCTGTCACAGACTACCAATTTCATGTCTGCTATGCTGTTAGTATCCATGCTGGCCTATATGGTTATTGGTTCCTTATCCGACCGTTTCGGGCTGTATCAAGTGATGACCGCGGTTTTTGTAATCGCTGCTCTACTTTGTGTATTGGTAAACATAATAAACCATGTGGTGTTGTTGGTTATAGCGTCACTTTTCCTGGGTTTTTTCATGGTGGGAAACTTTACTTTAGCCATAAGCCTTTTAACCAGCAAAGGAGGACATTTCAGCCAGCCGATGACCATTGGTTTTTTCAACACCGTAGGACTGGGATTTACTTTGCTGTTTACCGGGATATCGGGTAATATAGCCGATGTCTTTGGTATAACCAGGGTTTTTTATGTGGCGGTAGTAATATACCTAATTGCCGGAATTTGGGCGGCCACCAGGATCAAAACTTTTTTGACAGCCAAAATGAATCAGATAACAAAATAGCCGAAAGGGTTGTAGATGCCATAGTCTCAGGGAAGTGTAAGGTATGGAAAGGTTTAGTAGATATTTAAGCGGGATAGAAAAGTACCGGGGGCTTTATTTAAGTTTTATAAGGTGTTTGAAATTGCATTGTAAAAAAGAAAAAAGGAGTGGTTATTATTTTAGGTGCTACAGCTTTTTTAAAGACAATGGAAAAGGCCGGTGTAGAGTATATATTCGGCACGCCAGGCACCACTGAGATGCCATTGATATATGAAATGGAAAACTTTCCAGGAATAAAATATATTCTGGCTCTCCATGAAAGTGTGGCCACAGGCATGGCCGATGGTTATGCCAGGGCCAGCGGCAAACCTGGGATTGTAAGTGTACACAGCACCGTAGGAACAGCAAATACCTTGGGTATGATAATAAATTCTTTTACTTCGGATAGTCCCGTGGTTGTAACCGCTGGCATAAAGGACAGCCGTGTCTTGGGGTCCGGAGTGTTTTGCGATTCTGTTTATCATGCCCCGGATATTTTACGCCAGTATACTCGTAGGGCTTGGCAGGTTTTAGATCCGAGTGCTATTTCACGGGATACTGCCACTGCTCTTTGCCAAGCCTTTGCTGCTCCAGGGGGACCGGTTTTTCTGGCTATTCCGGAGAATTTCTGGACCATGGAGGCAGGAGATAAAGTAATTTCAATGCCGGGCCAATTTGTTACACGGACCAGATGCAGCAAAAAGGAAACGGAGAAGGTCGCCGGAATATTGGCTGAAACCTGTAAGTTAGTTATTTTATCTGGCAACGAAGTGGGGAAAAAAAATGCTCTGGATCTGGTTGTGAAACTAGCCGAGAAACTAGGGGCGCCGGTATTTACCGAAGAAACTATGGCTGCCGAATACTGCAATTTCCCTACAGACCATCCGCTGTACATGGGTAATTATTCTCCCGGTTCCACATTAATAAGGAAAGCAGATTTAATTTTGGGATTGGGCGCGAAGATGTTTATGCCTTTTAGTAAGCCTAAGATGGAATATATTTCTCCCCATACGCGCCTTATAGAAGTTTGTGCTGCTCCCGATAGAACCAGTATAATGTACCCGGCTGAATTGTCTATTGTGGCAGATGTGTCCTGTTTTCTGGAAGATCTGTTGGAAGCCATTGATAAATTAAGTGTAAGCAGGGCGTTGAGGTGTGCATGGCAGACGGAAGTAAAATCTGTTAAAGCATCTCGGGATTCAAAACTTCAGGAATATAAGGAATTAGCTTGGGAACGATTACCGATAAGCGCAGTGAGGCTGGTTTGCGAGTTGTCTGCAATTGCCACAATGGATTGCGCCATTATTGATGAGGGTATAACATTGAGCCCTTTTCTTCAGAATTACTTTACGATGCCATCTTCCCGGAGTTATTTTGCTTATAAAGGAGGTTGCCTGGGCTGGGGAATTCCATCAGCCCTGGGGGTGAAATTGCATAGACCGAAGAGGCAGGTTATAGCTTTTGTGGGGGATGGAAGCCTGCTGTTTTCAGTGCAGTCATTGTGGACGGCGGCTCGTTATGGTATAGGGGTGAAAATAATTGTTTGTAACAATACCGGTTACATGGCGATTAACTCTTTCAAGAATAGTTTTAGTTCGGAGATTGGAACCTCTGGGAAGTCTCCCTATGGAGTGTTTGATAGCCCGTCAATAGATTTCATTGCATTAGCAAGCAGTTTTGGAATTCCGTGCAGCCGGGTGGAACACCCGAAAGATCTTGGTCCGATTTTACAAAAGGCTCTGTATAGTCCTGGGCCGGAAATGGTGGAAGTTATTATTGATCCGCAGGATTCTTTAATGCCGCCACCGGATTTAAGATTTAATTCGTGATAAATGTAGCATAATAGTATTAGTGTGTCTAATAATATAAGATAAATTTATTTTTTTAAGTAAGTGCCCAAAAAACCCCACCTTTTCTTTTGAAACGGTGGGGTTAGCCATTTGTGGAAATAATTCAAATAAAAAAACACAAAGTAACTTAAGTTAATGAAAAAAGTAAAATGATTCACTTAAAATAATAACAAATAGATTAAATAGATAACTAAAAACAAGTTAATATTTTCTGCGCTGCAGATTAAAAAACATAAAAAAGGAGTGTTAAGAATGCCACCAGTAATTGACAATGAAAAGTGTAGCGGTTGCGGGACGTGTGTGGACAGGTGTCCGATGGATGTTTTTGTATTTAATAATGATGATGTTCCAAAGGTAAAGTATAGTGATGAATGTTGGCATTGTAATTCGTGTGTACTTGATTGCCCAATGGGAGCAATAAGTCTCCGTATCCCTCTTCCGGCTATGATGTTGTATGTTGACGCTGTAAAAAGTGATTAGGAATAATTACACCTTTTCATTAACACGAACTAGTAATTTAAGAAATCATATTAGAAGTATAAATTGGAAGTATATTAAAGGAGGTTGGAAAAATGATTGGCTTTAAGGATCCTATAGAAACTGATGTACTGGTTGTTGGTGGTGGTATTGCAGGTTTAATGGCGGCAATTAATGCGGCTAAGCAGGGGGTAAAAGTAATACTGGCGGACAAAGCCAACACCGAACGCAGCGGTTCGGGAGCAACAGGTAATGATCATTTTTGTTGTTATATTCCCGAAGTTTGCGGAGATTTCGATACTTTTGTAGAAGAATGTTTTAATACGCTGGTGGGAAGGTTTCAAGATCGATATTTAATGGAGTTACATTTAAAAGAATCTTATGACCGGGTAAAGGACTGGGAACGCTGGGGAATTCAAATGAAGGTAGACGGGAAATACGAGTTTGTCGGGCATGCTCTGCCAGGAAGGATAAGAACACACCTAAAATATGCCGGACATAACCAAAAAGAAGTTTTAACCCGTGAAGCGAAAAAAGCTGGCGCTATTATAATGAACAAACATCCCGTTACTGATGTTATAACACAGGATGGAGAAATTATTGGAGCTATAAGTTTATGTATAGAGGATGAAGAACCCAAAATCCAAGTCTTCCGCGCGAAAAGCGTAATTCTAGCTACTGGTTCCACAAATAGACTTTACCCCCCACAGACACCCGGTCTTATTTTCAATACAGCCATGTGTCCCAGTTGTGCTGGAGCAGGCCGGGCAATGGCATATAGAGCTGGAGCTAAGCTTGTTAATATGGAGTTACCATATACTCATGCAGGCCCAAAATATTTTTCAAGATGTGGCAAGGCAACATGGATTGGGGTTCTTAGAGACCCTCAGGGTAAACCGGTGGGACCTTTTGTCAGTGAACCGGATAAACTTCATGGTGATGCGGCGGCAGATATATGGACCACATGCTTTACAGATATGCACAATTCTGGCAGGGGCCCGGTATATATGTCATGTGAAGGAATATCCCCTGAAGACTATGATTACATGATGTGGGCGCTGGTAGAAGAAGGTAACACTGCTATGCTGGATTATATGGAGAAAAATGGTATAGACGTAAGGAAACATATGGTTGAGTTTAATCGTTATGAACCTGTTTTAGTAGGTAGAGGTATCGAAATAAACGATAAAGCGGAAACCAATATCAAGGGGTTGTACGCTGCCGGTGATGAAGTTGGTAATTTTATTACCTTTATTTCGGGTGCTGCAACCTTTGGTTGGATAGCAGGTAAAAATGCAGCTTACAGGGCAAAAGAGATTAACTCATTCCAAAAAGTAGAAGAAAGCCCGATTTTTAAAGATAGGGTTGAATTTTTTAACCAGTTAATGGATAAGAGACAAGGGCCTAACTGGAAAGAGGCTAATTATGCAGTTCAACAAATAATGAACGACTACGCAGGAAAGGATGTACGTTCGGAAACTTTACTTAACGCGGGACTAAAATACTTAAAGGACCTTAAGAAAAAAGTCTATCAAGATCTAGCGGCTGAAAATTCACATACCCTTATGAGATGCTTAGAGGTATTTGATTTAATTGACATTGGTGAAATAGTATTTCTAACTGCCCTGGAAAGGAAAGAAACCAGAGGCATGCACAGACGGTCGGACTATCCCTATACCAATCCTTTAATGGACAAGTTCATTACTATTAGACAGGAAGGCGGTAAACCGGTAATTGAATGGCGTGAAAGAAGATAAAAAAATAAATAAATTGTAATGAAAAAAATGATTTGGCAGGGAGCACTGTATACTGTGTTCCCTACCATGTTTATCTTTCAAAAGTTTTATATGCTAAAACTTTCTATTATGTTAATAAGACTAATATTATTATCTATTTTAATGATACTACGAACTATGTGTCAATAAGGATTTTATATAATTGTGGCACAGAATCAGAATAATATCAATTACTCAGGAGGTGTAACATGCGTTCGATAGGTATATTTGATCGGGGACAGGCTGTAGGATTTGAATTAAACAATAATAGAATAATATCTATAATAATAGCTTTTGCTTTTCTTATAACATTTTGTTTTGTTAAGATACCAGGACTGGAACCGGAGGCAAATAGATTATTAGGACTTGCTTTATGTGTAATAATTCTCTGGATAACTGATGCTATTCCTATAACTGCAACAAGTTTTATATTATTATTTTGTATGCCTTTTTTAAATATTAGGGATTTAAATACTGTGTTAACCGACTTTGGTACATCTCCTTTTTTATGGGTCATGTGTTTGATTGTAATTGCATCCGCAATGAGTCAAACAAATCTAGCGCGAAGAATTGCATATTGGTATATCTTAAAGCTCGGAACTAGTGCTTCTAAATTGTTATTGGCGATAGTAATAACATCGGCAACCTTATCTATTTTTGTAGCAGATACTCCGGTTATTGCCATGTTGTATCCAGTTGCTCTCGAAATTCTTAACAGGCTTGGTATAAGCAGTGATAGCACTGAGGAGGAAGGAAGAAATCTTGGGAAGGCAATGATGATTGGCGTACCTATCGGTAGCTTAATAGGTGGATGTGGATTGATATCGGGCAGTGGAATTAATATAATGGGTGTAGTTGTTTTGGAAAAATTTACAGGCATGAGTATTGGTTACTTAGAGTGGGCAAGTTATGGAATACCTTTTGTGTTAATTACTATTGTTCCTGCTTGGTATGTATTAAACAAAACATTTAAAATTGATAAAATAAAATTAAATATTGATAGACCTTTTATTGAAGAAAAAGTGAAAGAACTGGGGGCATTTAGTATAGGTGAAAAAAGAGTACTATTAATTTACATGATTATGTTTGCTTTGTTTTTCACAAGTGATTTTACCAATATACCATTAGTTTTAGCATGTTTTTTACCGTTTATTTTAGTTATTTCTCCATGTATTGGTGTAGTTGACTGGGCAAAGGCTCAAACCAAAGTGCCATGGGATGCTATAATAATAATCGGTGCCACCACTGGTTTTGCTTATGCTATTAGAGATACCGGATTGGGACCGTTTTTTATTCAAGAGGCATTAGGTGGATGGATAGGTAATGTACACCCATATTTGATTATTTTTATGATAGCTGCTGTAGGGGTATTAAGTCATGCTTTGATTGTAGGGCAAAGTGGGGCTGCGGTTGCGGTCACCTTAGGTTGCGTAGCTGCATTGGTGGAAACAACAGGTTTAAACCCGGCTATTTTATTATTACCAGCTATTTTTACGGGTGCTGCGGCAACTATAATTCCTATTCAAATAGAATTTTTTATAACAAAGCCCGCCGGTTTTTGGGAATTTAAAGATGTGCCATTACCAGGTGCGATTATTGGATTAATTTGGGCGGTTGTAATTACATTGGTAATAATTGTAATAGGCACAATAAGAGGACTTCTATAATAAATATTAAATCAATGTTAATTACAATCATTTATGCAAAATTTTTTACGTTCTTGTTATGACATAACACCAGTTTGAAGCCGCTTTACTACAGAGAGAGTAAAGCGGCTTTTTGGTACTTTTTTCATACATTCATTTACAGTAAATAGAGCCAATTGCAAAATTAACATTCCGAACCAAAACACCAAAAGCCAACAACCAAT
>CBETWA010000056.1:0-11269 GCA_965539975.1 uncultured bacterium
GAAAGGCTTTCGCGAACATCACGTTCGCTCGTCCGGTTTCGTAACCTCGCTACGCTGGGTGCCGTTACCGGCGCTCCCGCAAATCGCTCGACCGGAACAGGTATACCCTACAAGTAGTTTTCATCTTTCTACTGGTGCCGCAACGCTGCGGCATGGGGGTCTACCGGGAATTATTCGACAGAATTGAAGATTTAACCTCTGTGCGGCAAAAAAATCCAAACATCATTGTAGGCCGGTTTTATTCAAGGAAACTTCCCGGCTTAACCCTGCCCCGTACTCCACGCATTGTAATGGTAATCCCCTGCGCGCCGGGTCCAACCTCCCCGCCTCCATACCCGCCGCTTGGAAACAAGTGCCCGGGCAGATGGTTTCCACTGCATTTTCCACACCGGTCTCCACGCCCGGGCCAACATTATGTTCCACAAACCGGCTGTTGCACCGGCACTGCTCCCCCAGGTCGCCGGCCCGGCAGAAGCCCATATTGTACTTCCGGGCCAGGCGCTCCAGGATCAGCGGGGTATCATCCGACGAACCGCCATCCACCAGCACCACCCGCATTCCCGGTTCCTTCCCCGCTGCAGCCGCCACCCGCCTGCGTACCAGCCACTCGGCCCGGTTATCCCGGTCACGTACCACCACCGCCAGGTGGGCCAGCTCACCATTTCTTCCCCCTTCACGGGTTCCGCCACAGGTATTCCTTAACTGCCGCCAGGTCCGGTATACTACCACAACCAACCAGGCCAGGAAAAAAGAACTAAATATGTATACTAGTGTCACCACAACACCACCCCGTTGCCCTTTACCCCACGATATGCCGGGCAACAATGTGGCGCGCCGCCGGTGGTGGCGGTAAAAATTGGCAACAAGCAAGCATGCAGGCTCCTTTATTATTTATTCCTTGCATAGCAGCCCCGGTAAATAAACACTATATTAATGCCAAGCTTGTTCAAAATTATGAAGAAGGGAGTGTCTAGGCCTGTGTTCCAATCAAACCAGCAACAATTAAGCCGGCAAGCGGGACAGCAGATCATGCCGGAACCGCCCAGGGTTATTAGTACCAAGGATTTCTTATACCTCACGGACGCGCTGTCCTGGGAACTGCAAGCAATGAAAATGATGCATGACGCCGCACTGAGTTGCACCGACCCGGAAATATCCAGCTATCTTCACCGCGCGGGGCAGATGCACCAAGCGCATTACCAGCAGCTTTTGGCACACCTAAACCCCGCCAACGCCGCCAATATGTAAGGAGGTAAAACATGTACGGTCAATACCAACAGCAATTCGCCGGCGCCCGGGGAATGCAGGGGGACCCGGGGATGATGAGCATGGCCGGCATGCAGGGAGGGCAACAGGGAATGCAAAACCTGCAGCAAGCAAACCGGATCAAAAACCCCTCTTCCAATTTACTTCCCCGGGTTAAGGGACCGGAACTGAACGACAGGGATTATGTCAACCTAGCCCTGGCCCAGGAAAAATACCTGACGGACAACCTGAACGTGTTTGTCCGGGAAACCAGCCACCGCCAGTTGCATAATGACATAATGCGCATTTTTATCGAAACCCACGCCATGACCCGGGAGCTATTCAACCTAATGTTCCGCAAGGGATGGTACACCCTGGAGGGCGAACAACAGCAAAAACTGGCCCAGGCTTTCCAAAAATTCCAGGGTTACAGTTCCCAGTTTCCGTACCGGGCAGCCCTACACTAACTAAGCGCGGTCAAGTGAAACCATGAAGCTCAAGTTACCCACTGCCGCAAGTTTACACAATTGAACTTGCGGAAGGGCATATGAACAGTGTGCCGGAAGCATCTCCCACTGGCACATTCCGGTTTTGCTAAAAAAGGGACCGCACTCTTAACTTTCGGGTGCGGTCCCCGTTCTTCAAAACCCGCGTAGACCTTCCTTCCGCGTGTCGCGATAGCGGCATGGGGATCTACGCAAAAATAGGCAGTTTACACGTTAAATGTTGCCTTCCCTTTACTTGTCTTTTACAGGTTAAACGCCCGCCGCAGTTCGTCCGCCTTGTCGGTGCTTTCCCAGGGCAGGGCGATGTCGCGGCGGCCGAAGTGGCCGTAAGCGGCGGTGTTCTTGTAAATGGGCCTGCGCAGGTCCAGGTCCCGGATGATGGCCGCGGGGCGCAGGTCAAATACCTCCATCACCACCTGCTCCAGCTTTTGCTCATCCACCTTGCCGGTGCCGAAGGTTTCTACCATGATGGATACCGGCCGGGCGACACCGATGGCGTAAGCCACCTGCACCTCGCACTTGTCGGCCAGTCCCGCGGCCACTATATTCTTGGCCACGTAGCGCACAGCGTAACTGGCGGATCGGTCCACTTTGGTGGGGTCCTTGCCGGAAAAAGCGCCGCCGCCGTGCCGGGCCATGCCGCCGTATGTATCCACAATGGTTTTGCGCCCGGTGAGACCGGCGTCGCCCTGCGGGCCGCCCACCACGAACCGCCCGGTAGGGTTGATGAGGTAGCGGGTGGTTCCGTCGATCATGTCCCTGGGCACCACGGGTTTAATCACCTTATCGATGATTTCTTCCCGAATGACGCCCAATTCCACCCGGGGGTGGTGCTGGGCCGAAACAATAATGGTGTTCACCCGTACCGGCCTGTCGCCTTCGTATTCAACCGTTACCTGTACCTTGCCGTCGGGGCGCAGGAATGGAAGTTCCTTGGTTTTGCGCACAAAAGCCAGCCGCCGGGCCAGGCGGTGGGCCAGTGATATGGGCATGGGCATGAATTCCGGTGTTTCATTGGTGGCATATCCGAACATCATACCCTGGTCGCCGGCGCCAATGGCCTCTATTTCGGAATCGTTTTCCTCGCCGGTTTTGGCTTCCAGTGACTTGTCCACCCCCATGGCGATGTCGGGGGACTGTTCGTCAATGGATGTAAGCACGGCGCAGGTGTCGCAGTCAAATCCGTATTTAGCCCTGGTGTAACCGATTTCGCGCACAGTATCCCGAACCACCCGGGGAATGTCCACATAGCAGCGGGTGGTTATTTCGCCGCCCACCAGCACCAGGCCGGTGGTGACGAATGTTTCACAGGCCACCCTGGCCATAGGGTCTTGTCCAATTATTTCATCCAGAATGGCGTCGGAAATCTGGTCCGCCACCTTGTCGGGATGTCCCTCGGTGACCGACTCAGATGTAAAAAGGCGTTTGGCCAACGGGTTAAACCTCCTTTGCGATTCAGCCGCGATGTTCTGTTTATGCGTATTCTGGAGCATTACAATGCCGGGCACACGAAAAAGCACGGTTTTCGATAAAAAACCATGTTTATTCTAACAAGATGTGCAATATATGTCAATAAAGTGAGCGATAAGGTATTTCGTCAGTCCACCTCCACCAGCACGGCGTCCACACCGATTTTTTTGATCTTTTCCCAAGGCACCACCACGTCCCCCCCGGCGCTTAACAGCCCGAAGAACCTGCGCGGGCCCTCCAGCACCAGCGCCCGCACCCGGCCTTCCTCCGGGTCGAAATGGGCGTCCTTCACCGGCCCCAGCTTGGCGCCGTCTTTCATGTTGATGATATCCTTTTTGGTCAGGTCGGTAATTTTGAACACGGCCCGCCACCTCCCGGGATATACTATGCCGGAGGCGGAAAATTTGACACAGGGGTGGGAGATAGTTTTGGTGGTTGGCGGGTGAAAAAGCTGGTTCAACCGCCGGCATTCATTTCACCCAGCCGCCTCCGGGCTGAGTTTATGGCTTGCCGCACCGTTTCCGGAGCAGGGCCTCCGGTAACGGCACGCTCTTCAACGCAGCGGGCTATGTCGATAACCCGGTACACGTCCTCTTCGATAGCCGGGGAGAAACGCCGGTATTCATCCAGGGTAAGCTCATCCAGGGACTTTTCGTGCTCCAGGCAGTAGGCCACGGCTTTGCCCACGATTTCGTGCGCCTGCCGGAAAGGCACGCCTCGCCGCACCAGGTAGTCGGCCAGGTCGGTGGCGTTAGTGAAACCGCCCCGGGCCGCCCGGGCCATGTTTTCTTCCCGCACCCGCATGGTGGCCACCATGGGCCGGAACACCAACAGACACTTTTTCACCGTGTCCACCGCATCGAACAGTGCTTCCTTGTCCTCCTGCATGTCCTTGTTATAGGCCAGGGGCAAGCCCTTTAGCATGGTTAATAAGGCCTGTAGGTCACCGAATACCCGCCCGCTTTTGCCCCGGATCAATTCCGCCACGTCGGGGTTTTTCTTTTGCGGCATCATGCTGCTGCCCGTGCTGTAAGCATCGTCCAGCTCAATAAAGGCGAACTCGGCGGTGGACCACAAAATGATCTCCTCACAGAAACGGCTCAAGTGCACCATTATCAGGGAGGCAGCAGCGCAGAATTCCACGGCGAAGTCCCGATCGCTCACCGCATCCAGGCTGTTTTCGGTAACACTGTCGAAGCCCAGCTCCCGGGCCACAAAATCCCGGTCCAGTGGGAATGTTGTACCGGCCAGGGCACCAGCTCCCAAGGGCATTACATTAACGCGCTTGCGGCAGTCCCGCAGGCGATCCATGTCCCGCAGGAACATCCGGCAGTAGGCCAGCAGGTGATGCGCCAGGGTCACGGGCTGGGCCCGCTGCAAGTGAGTATAGCCCGGCATCACGGTATGCACGTGCTTTTCAGCCAGGTCCAGCAGGGTACCGGTGAGGTCCGACAACAGGTTCAGCACATTGTCTATTTCGTCCCTCAGGTACATGCGCACGTCCAGGGCCACCTGGTCGTTACGGCTGCGGGCAGTGTGCAGCTTTTTGCCCACCTCGCCGGCGCGTTCAATCAACATTTGTTCCACGTTCATGTGGATGTCCTCGGTGGAAACGGAAAATTCCACCCGGCCCTTTTCGATGTCCTCCAGGATGTCCCGCAGGCTACTAACAATGGTATCCGCCTCCTGCGCGGTGAGAATGCCCACCCGGGCCAGCATGCGGGCGTGGGCTATGCTGCCCGTTATGTCGTATTTATACAGCCGGCAGTCAAATGAGATAGAGGAATGAAAGTCGTCCACCAGCCGGTCGGTTTCCTTCCTGAACCGGCCGCCCCAAAGTTTTGTCATGTTTTATACCCCCGTCCAAGTGCTACCTCGAATTTTTCACCTTTTCGGCCTTATCCATAATCTCTTCTAAAACGTCCTGTATGCCGTCTTCCCCAGCCCGTTTTTTCAGGTAAGCAAAATCAATGTCATGATAATGAATAATTAACACCGCCAGGGCCCATTGCCCGTCGTTCAAGGAACTCCGCCGTTTATATGCATTAAGCCTGTCTATAATAAGGTCCTCGATGCCAATTACGTAAACAACAAGACCGCCATCCAGTTCAACCGTGGTAACCCGTTCCATTGAACCTTCTAAAAAATAACCGGGTATTTCCACTGATAACTCCAGTTCTTCATTATACCAGCTTTTCTCACCCGGGTAACGTTTAAAACCCATTTCAGCCGGCACTTTCTTGGCTTGTTCTATACCCGGAAAATACTCTTGGGTATGGGTATACCTGTTCCGTCTCGCATATATGCTCCCGCGCCGACGGCACCAACGGCTTATACGTTGGGGACATACTTCCGACCCAAAAGTTTCGACCCCAAAGGGGAAGTGTGTCCCCTGACCGCTTTCCGAAACCGGACCGCCATAAACTCACCATCCTGGTTCGGTTATGGCTCTCGCGAACGTCCTGTTCGCTCGCCCGGTTTCGTAACCTCGCTGCGCCGGGTGCCGTTACCGACGCTCCCGCAAAATCGCTCGCCAGGAACAGGTATACCCACATGTATTTTCATCCTGATGGTGCCACAGTGTGGCATGGGCGTCTGCCGTCAATTACCAGATCCACATCCAGGGTCATATAACTGCCCTGAGTGTAAAACTCCAAGGCACCTTCACCTACGAGTACGGGTTTTATGCCGTGCTTCATCATTTCCCCGGTAGTAAGGACGGCGGTAAAGTACATAAGCTTGTCCAGGCGGTTTTGTATTGATTTTATCTTATTAAGTTTTTCCCGCATGGTAAGGTTACTCTGCATGGAGTCAATTAATCACCAAAATCAACTCGTGGAATAAAAAAGGCGGACACCTTTGGCGTTTTAGGTATCCGCCCCGTTTAAGCAGGTAAGGGCTGTATTTTTACTTCCGCAAGCCGGCTTTTTTCTCCATCAAGGCACGCACCTTGAGCGGCAGGCCGAAAAGGTTGATGAACCCTTCAGCGTCGGCCTGGCTATACACCTCGTCCCGGCCGAAGGTGGCCAGATCCTCGTTGTACAGCGAGTATGGCGATGTGGTGCCGGCGGGGGTGCAATTACCCTTGTACAGCTTCATCCGCACGGTGCCGGTGACGGTACGCTGGGTCACATCCACAAAGGCGTCCAGCGCCTCGCGCAGCGGCGAAAACCACACGCCGTCATAAACCAGCTCTGCGTAGCGGGCGGCGATAAGTTCCTTGTAGTGCAGGGTGGTACGGTCCAGGGTGAGCAGTTCAAGCTCCCGGTGGGCTAGCCACAGGATGGTGCCGCCCGGGGTTTCGTACACGCCGCGGGACTTCATGCCCACCAGCCGGTTTTCCACCATATCCACAACCCCAATGCCGTTGGCACCGCCCAGCTTGTTCAGTTCCTCAACCAGTGCCTCCGGGGCGAGATCCCGGCCGTTCACCTTTTTGGGTGTGCCCTGCTCGAAGTATATCTCCACGTAGGTGGGCTGATCCGGAGCTTTCTCCGGCGGCACCGTCAGCAACAGCACGTCTTCCGGCGGTTCCCGGCCCGGGTCCTCCAGGACCCCGCCCTCGTGGCTAAGGTGCCAGATGTTGCGGTCCATGCTGTAGGGCCGGGACTTGGTCACCGGTACCGGAATACCCCGGGCCTCGGCGTAATCGATGGCATCGTCCCGGGAGCGGATGTCCCACTCCCGCCAGGGGGCGATGATTTTCAGGTCCGGGTTAAGAGCTTTAACGGAGAGCTCGAACCGCACCTGGTCGTTGCCCTTGCCGGTGGCGCCGTGGGCCACGGCGTCGGCCCCCTCCTTTTCGGCAATTTCCACCAGTTTCTTGGCAATCAGCGGGCGAGCCATGGAGGTGCCCAGTAGGTACTTGCCTTCATAAATGGCCCCGGCCCTGAGGGTGGGGTATATGTAGTCCGTGACAAACTCCCGTTTTACGTCCTCGATGTACAACTTGGCGGCGCCACTTTTCAGGGCCTTGTCGTGCAAGGACTCGAGTTCCTCCCCCTGGCCCAGGTCCGCCGCCATGGCGATAACCTCGTAGCCGTAGTTCTCCTTCAACCACGGTATGATGATGGAGGTATCCAGCCCTCCCGAATAAGCAAGGACAACTTTTTTCACTATCGCAACTCCTTCCTGTAGGGGGTCAGGCTTAAACTTGTTTAAACTAACCACAATTATCTTAATTTTATAGACACTTCCCCGATCATGTTTTGACCGGAATTCTGTAATGTATCTCCTTCCTGTGTTTCGCGGGGCAAGGCTTGAAATAAAAAGGAATTTCGCCCAAAGTTAGTTCAACTAAATTCCAACCCCTGGTACCCATTACGCCATGAGCAGGGCCATGACGGCTTTTTGTGCATGCAGGCGGTTCTCGGCTTCATCCAGAACCACGCTGTGTGGCCCATCTATGATTTCCGCCGTAACTTCCTCACCGCGGTGGGCAGGCAAGCAGTGTAAAAAAATGTAGTCCGGCGCAGCTTTATCTACAAGATCCGCGTTTACCTGGTAGGGAGCAAATTTTTTCACGCGGACCCGGTGCTCGCTTTCCTGCCCCATGCTGGCCCACACATCGGTGGCCACCACGTCAGCACCGGATACCGCTTCAGCGGGGTCGGTGGTAATGGTGACGGTGGCGCCGGTTTCAACCGCGTCTCGCCGGGCAGCCTCCACTATCTCTGAGGCGGGCTGGTAGCCCTCGGGAGTCGCCACGCTGATGTGTATGCCCGTTTTGGCGCAGCCATGTAGCATAGAGTGGCACACGTTGTTGCCGTCCCCCACCCAGGCCAGCTTTAGCCCGGCCAGCCGGCCCTTGTGCTCGCGGATAGTCTGCAAGTCGGCAAGTATTTGGCAGGGGTGCAGCAGGTCGGTGAGACCGTTGATCACCGGCACGGGGCTGTGTTCGGCCAGTTCCTCCACTTCACTCTGAGCGAAAGTGCGGATCATAATGCCGTCCACGTAGCGGCCCAGCACACGGCCCGTGTCGGCGATGCTTTCGCCGCGGCCCAGCTGCAGGTCTCCAGCATTCAGGTACAAGGCATGGCCCCCTAGCTGGAACATGCCCACCTCGAAGCTCACCCGGGTGCGGGTGGAAGACTTCTGAAAGATCATGGCCAGGGTTTTGCCGCGCAACAGCTGGTGAGGCTCGCCTCGTTTCTGTTTTTGCTTCAACTCGTCGGCGAAGTCAAGGATATGAAGAATCTCCTGCGGCGTAAAGTCGTGCAGGGATAACAGGTCTCTTCCCCTCAAAGTACCCATTATTTTGGTCACATAAATTCACCTCCCGTGTTGCAATTCTTGCATTAGTTGTTCATCCACTCCCACCACTTCAAATGCTTTAGACCGTATTGTTTCGGGATGCGCAATACAAGTGAGCGTAAGTTTTTAGTAACGAAATAGTATACCCGGAAAATACTTCTAGCCGAAAAATACTTCTTAATTTCTTGTGGACCGGTGGTATCACTCCGCTCGCTCTTGCAACTCCACTTTTTGAAGTCAGAATTCATTATTGTGCCCGCATGAAGTAACCTGCCTAACCGTTTTGTTACACCCTAAGCAGCCATGAATTCAGGGCTATGACTAGGGCAAGCGCCTGCCGGCGCTTGCCGGATTTTTAAACTAGTTTAATTCTGCCCCTCGGAGAGGGCGGTGTCGAGGATGGACACGGCGCGGTCCGCGTCGGCTTCGGTGATGACTAAGGGTGGGATGAGTCGCAGCACATTGCCTGCGGCGCAGTTAACCAGCAAACCCAGTTCCTGGCAGCGCTTCACGTACACGGCGCCTTCTACAGCCAGCTCCACGCCCAGTAGCAGGCCCAAGCCCCGCACTTCCCGGATAAACTTATACTTTTTCTGCAAACCGAACAGTTTTTCCTTTAAAAATGCCCCAACCCTGGCACAATTTTCTATAATATGTTCTTCCATCAGGGCGCGCATGGCAGCCAAGGCCGCGGCGCAGGCCAGCGGGTTGCCGCCAAAAGTGGAAGCGTGGTCTCCGGGTGCGAACGCCGCGGCCACTTCTTCTTTGGCCAGCATGGCACCAATGGGGAAGCCGCCACCCAGCGCTTTGGCCAGGGTGATAATATCCGGCTCCACGCCGTAGTGCTGGTAGGCCAGGAACTTGCCGGTGCGGCCCAGCCCGCACTGCACCTCGTCGAAAATCAACAGCAGGCCGTGACGGTCGCACAGTTCACGCACACCGGACAGGTAGGCCGGGTCGGCCACATTTACGCCGCCTTCGCCCTGCACCGGCTCCAGCATCACGGCGCAGGTGTGCGGGCCGATGGCTTCGCGCAGCGCTTCCAGGTTGTTGAAGGGCACATGCTTGAATCCCGGTAGCAGGGGTTCGAACCCCTTCTGGAACTTGGCCTGGCCGGTGGCGGAGACGGTGGCCATGGTACGCCCGTGGAATGACTTTTCGGCGGTGATGATTTCATATTTCTCCGGGCCGTGCTTTTTCTTGCTGTACTTGCGGGCCAGCTTGATGGCGGCTTCATTGGCCTCGGCTCCGCTGTTACAAAAAAACGCCCGGTCGCAGCAGGAATTCTGAACCAGTAGCTCGGCCAGCCGGGCCTGGGGTTCTATGTAGTACAAATTGCTTACATGTATTAGCGTTTCGGCTTGTTCTTGGATCGCCTTGACCACCGCCGGGTGACAGTGCCCCAGGGAATCCACCGCCAGGCCGCCCACAAAATCCAGGTACTCGTTGCCCTCGGCGTCCCACAGCAGCGCCCCTTTCCCACGCACCGGAGCAAGGCCAATGCGCCCGTAGGTGTGCATAATATATTTATCGCTCAACGCTATAATTTCCTTTGTATTCACATTTTCACCTTCTCTTTCGTAAAGGGTCAGGCTTAAGTTTGTTTAATTAACCATAATGATGGTATATCAGGGTGTATTGATACTAGTTAACATACCCGAAATATTTCTAGTTACAAATTAAAATACTCCTTGGGGAAAGACAAATATTATTAACAAAACACCCCCACCGCTTCCTCTTTATGCATGCGTACAGGACCACCGGGTCACACCCCGGCTTACTTCACCACCATGGTACCCACACCCCTGTCGGTGAAAACCTCCAGCAAAATGGAGTGGGGTACACGCCCGTCCAGTATATGCGTGGTACTGACCCCGTCCCTCAACGCAGCCACGCAGCACTCCACCTTGGGGATCATGCCGCCGTCGATGACTCCCCTCTCCACCAGGCCGGGCACTTCGTCCACTGAAATGGTGGATATTAGGGAACCCTTGTCGTTGCGGTCCATCAGTATACCTTCCACATCGGTGAGAATGATTAGTTTGTCAGCTTTCAGCGCCGCGGCCAGCGCTCCGGCGGCGCTGTCAGCGTTAACGTTATAGCTTTCGCCGTCATCGCCCGCGGCCACCGGGGCCACCACCGGGATATAACCCTCGCGGATTACAGTTTCCACTATACCCGGGTTGACCTGCCGCACCTGTCCCACCCGGCCGATGTCAACCAGTTTCTCGCCGCCGTCAGGGGTGCGTATCCGGCCCATCTTTTTCTCCGCCAGCAGCAGGTTGCCGTCCTTGCCGGACAGGCCCACTGCATTGCCGCCAATGCTGTTGATCATACCCACGATGTCCTTGTTAACTTTACCCACCAGAACCATCTGGGCGATTTCCATGGTTTCATCGTCGGTAACCCGCAAGCCGCCAACAAAGTTGCTTTCCTTGCCGACCTTTTTCAGCATGCCGGTAATTTCCGGCCCGCCACCGTGGACAATGACGGGATGCATGCCCACATACTTCATCAGCACGGCGTCGGTAAGCACGGCCCTTTTCAGCTCGCAATTCACCATGGCGTGCCCGCCGTACTTGATGACCACTGTTTTACCGTAAAATTTCTTTATGTAAGGCAGGGCCTCCACCAGTATGCCCGCCTTTTCCATGGGACTGAGCAATGTCCATCTCTCCTTCTCCACCGGGGTCAATATCAGGGTCAGGGGATAAAGACGCAATATCTAATTATCTACCCAGAAAATACTCTTGGTTATGGGTATACCTGTTCCGGGCTCGCTTTTTTTAAACAGG
>CBETWA010000057.1:0-11259 GCA_965539975.1 uncultured bacterium
AGAAAAAGCGAGCCCGGAACAGGTATACCCATAACCAAGAGCATTTTCTGGGTAGGAATTTTTGAAATTTGTAATAAACGGCAATATATCTCATATATATATATTGTTAATGTATGCCATTGGAAAAAAATGTTCGGAACGGGTTTATCCCTTGCTTTGAAGCACCTTTCCTACTGGTAGGGGGGATGCAGGAACGAGCATTAATTATTTGATTATACATTTTTCATTTTTGATTTTTCAAAAGGAGGGAGTGCGTTCATGGAAAAGCATGATATTTTCCGCGATATTGCGGAACGCACCGAAGGGGATATTTACCTGGGTGTAAGTGGCGGCGTTCGGACCGGTAAATCAACTTTCATCAAACGTTTCATGGAATTGATGGTTATACCCAACATTGAAAACGCTCATGAAAAAGAAAGGGCCAGGGACGAACTGCCCCAGAGCGGAAACGGGAAAACCATCATGACCACCGAGCCCAAATTTGTGCCCAACGAGGCAGTGGAAGTAGAGATTAGCCCCAATTTAAAGGTAAAAGTGCGTTTGGTTGACTGTGTCGGTTACCGGGTGGAAGGGGCTTTGGGGTACGAGGATGAGGAAGGTAACCCGCGCATGGTTTCCACCCCCTGGTTCGAAGACCCGATTCCCTTCGAAGAGGCTGCCGAAATCGGTACAAGAAAGGTTATCAGCGAGCACTCCACCATCGGCATCGTTGTCACTACCGATGGTACCACCACCGACATACCCAGGGAAAATTTCATCCCCGCTGAAGAAAGAGTGGTACAAGAACTTAAGGAGATCAACAGGCCTTTTCTGGTGGTATTAAACAGCACAGTACCTGACAACGAGGAAACCATTCTGTTGGCCGACGAGCTGTCTGAAAAATACGATGTACCGGTAATTCCAGTCAACTGCTCCGAAATGTCCCAACAGGATATCTTGCTAATCATGGAGAGAGCATTGTTCGAATTCCCGGTAAACGAGGTTTCCATGGTCATGCCCCAATGGGTGGAAGAACTTGAGCCCAGGCACTGGTTGCGCGAAAAATTTAATAACGCCGTCCAGGAAACGGTTCAGCAGGTAAGGCGATTGAGAGATATCGACGGAGCTGTGGAAAAATTACACCAGTATGACATGGTGCAACAGGTAAACCTGAAAAACATGGACCTTGGGAGCGGGACGGCGGCCATAGAAATTATATCCAAGCCGGAGCTTTTTTATCGCGTCCTGGAAGAAGAAACCGGATTCCACTTAGAAGGCGACCACCATTTGTTTAGACTTTTCAAAGAATTTGCCGTGGCCAAAAAAGAGTATGACAAGGTTGCCGCAGCCCTTGCGGAAGTTCGGGAAAACGGTTACGGTGTGGTGAATCCCACCATTGAGGATATGCAACTGGAGGAGCCCGAATTAATTAGACAGGGTAGCAGGTTCGGAGTAAAACTAAAGGCCAGCGCGCCATCAATACACATGATCAGGGCAAATATAAACACCGAGATAACACCAATCATCGGAACGGAAAAACAGTGCGAGGAACTGGTACGTTACATGTTAAACGAATTTGAAGAGAACCCGCAAAAGATCTGGCAATCGGAGATTTTCGGCAAATCTGTAAGCGACCTGGTGAGGGAAGGGATACAAAACAAGCTGCAAAGAATGCCCGAAAACGCCCAGGGAAAACTGCAGGAAACAGTACAGCGCATAGTAAACGAAGGCAGCGGCGGGTTGATTTGCATCATTATATGAAAGCCGGCCGGCAAGCTGTTTTTACAAAAATATTCATTATAAGCCCACCTTAGTTATAATAATTAAGGGGGCTTTTTTTGTTAGTGGTTTTTTCGCAAAACATTGCCATAATTACCTGCCGGTGATATAATGTCTACCGTGTATGGATTCATATCCGCACCGAGTGGACTGCACGGGAGGTGTACATGGTGGCAGGGGAGGGCCCGCGTTTCTTTTTAGTGCAGGAAGACATTCTACCGAAGGCCATATACAAAACAATCAAGGCAAAGGAGTTGTTGTTTTCGGGAGAAGTTTCCACTGTTGCTGAAGCAGTAAAAAAAGTTAAAATAAGCCGAAGCGCCTTTTACAAGTACAAGGACAAAGTACACCATTTAAACCGCTGGAACAGGGACCGAACAATGACCCTGGAGGTATTACTGGATCACCGCTCGGGCGTTTTATCCGCTGTATTGGGCAGCATTGCCTCCGTGGGAGGGAATATAGTAACCATTAACCAGAACCTGCCCCAGCAGGGAATGGCAACTGCCACTATTACTATTGAAATTACCCGTCTTAGCTGTAATCCCGAAAAACTGCTCAACCTGCTGCGTAACACTATCGGGGTAAGGCGTGCCAAGCTTTTGGAGGCCTGACAGGCCACAGAGAGGAGCGTTTAATATGACTGAAGAAAATCTTCAAATAGGTCTACTGGGACTGGGTACGGTGGGTAGGGGCGTATACCGTATCATTACCGGAAACAGAGAAAATATTTCTCGTAAAATCAGTGCCGGGCTGGAGATAAAAAAGATCCTTGTCCGTGATATTGCAAAGGACCGCGGTATTGAGATCGATCCAGCCAAGTTTACCAACAGGCCGGAGGATATTCTAGACGACCCGGAAATCAAGATAGTGGTGGAAGTGATGGGTGGCCTGGAACCCGCCCTTGACTATGTAAGCCGGGCACTAAAAAACGGTAAAAGTGTGGTTACGGCCAACAAGGACATGATTGCAGCCCACGGCAAGATATTGTTTGAACTGGCCGAGGCAAACAACGCCGGTCTCTTTTTTGAAGCAAGTGTTGCCGGTGGCATACCCATAATCAGGCCACTAAAGCAATGCCTGGCGGGAAACCGCATTTCACAAATAATAGGCATAATAAACGGTACCACCAACTACATGCTGACAAAAATGACCATGGAAGGTTCCGAATTCGATGAGGTTTTACGCGAGGCCCAAGCCAAGGGTTACGCCGAATCGGACCCAACCGCCGACATAGGTGGCCATGATGCAGCACGCAAGCTGGCCATCTTGGCTTCAATTGCATTTAACTCTCGACTGGTTCCCGGCGACATATACGTTGAGGGTATCACGAAAATTACCGCTTCGGATATAGAATACGCAAACCAGCTTAATTACATTATTAAACTTCTTGCCATTGCCAAGGAAACCGATCAGGGGGTTGAAGCCAGGGTACATCCCGCATTGATCCCGCGCACACACCCCCTGGCAGCGGTAAATGACGTCTACAACGCCATTTACGTTACGGGTGACGCGGTTGGAGATGCTATGTTTTACGGCCGGGGCGCCGGGGAAATGCCCACCGCCAGCGCGGTAACCGCGGACATTATGGATGCGGCCAGGGGTCTTTTACGAAATGTTCCCGGTATCATTTCATGTACTTGCTTTGAAGAAAAACCGGTTAAAAACATACGCGACGTGGAAAGCAAATATTATATACGGCTGAAAGTTGCTGACAAACCAGGAGTGCTCGCTTCCATTGCTTATGCTTTCGGGGATAAAGAAGTGAGCCTGGCTTCGGTGTTACAAAAACAAACCGACGGGGACTTGGCGGAAATCGTAATGGTGACTCATACCGTGCGGGAAAGAAACATGCGGGAGGCTTTGGAAATAATTAAGCACCTTTCTTCGGTTAGTGAAGTTTCCAATGTGATTCGCGTGGAAGGTGAATAACCCTGTGATAAGAGTTCAGGTCCCAGCCACCGCAGCCAACCTGGGCCCCGGTTTCGACTGCCTGGGTATGGCTTTGGAACTTTATAATACGGTGGAATTCTGCCCCATACCCAAAGGCCTTGTTATTGAAACCGAGGGAGAGGGTGCCGGTGACCTGCCGCGCAACGAAAGCAATCTTGTTTTCCGGGCCGCCAGGGTTGTTTTTAATCGCGCCGGATACAAGCCGGAAGGCCTTAGAATCAGGATAAACAACGGAATACCTTTGGGCCGGGGTCTCGGCAGCAGCGCGGCGGCCATAATCGGCGGTATGCTGGCGGCAAATATTATGTCGGGTGCAGGTCTTTCACAAAGGGAAATCCTGGGGCTTGCGTGTTCATTTGAAGGACACCCGGACAACATAGCTCCAGCATTGCTCGGTGGTCTGGTAATATACACATCCACGGATGGCGACATGACCTGGCTTAAAATTGACTTGCCCCGAAACCTGAAAGCAGTGGTCGCAATACCGGACTTTGTTACAAGCACCAGGGAATCCAGGGAATCGCTGCCACACATGGTTACTATGCGCGACGCAGTTTTTAACATCAGCCGGGTTGCCCTGCTGGTGGCCGCGCTGCTAAAAGGTGATTACTCCGTCCTGGGTACAGCAATGGACGACAGGTTACACCAACCGTACCGTGCTGCCGCCGTGGCCGGTTTCAAAAAGGTAATTTCCGCGGCGAAACTGGCCGGAGCCAGGGGCGTGGCATTGAGCGGCGCCGGTCCTTCCATAATCGCTCTGGCAGATAACAACTTTAAATTAATTGCAGATGTCATGAAGAAAATATTCAAGGAAAACGGCATTAATGCACGCTCCATGATATTAACGCCCAGCCCGGTGGGAGCAAGGGCTCTGAAAGTATTATAGGCATACAGGGAGTGATTCTTATGTTGATAGTGCAAAAATACGGCGGCACATCGGTGGGAGACACCGCCCGAATTAAAAATGTTGCCCGGAAAGTGGTTGAAAAGTACCGGGAAGGACACCGGATACTGGTGGTTGTATCCGCCATGGGTGACACCACCGACAACCTAATTAAACTAGCCAGGGAAATAACAGACACCCCCCCTCCTCGTGAAATGGATATGCTTCTGTCCACCGGGGAACAGGTATCCATTTCTTTGCTGGCCATGGCCATAAACAAAATGGGCGTGAAAGCGATATCCTTAACCGGTCCCCAAGCGGGTATAAAAACAGAAAACAACTATTCCAATGCACGTATTATAGATATTGATTGCGGCAGGCTGAACCGGGAACTGCAAGAGGGAAAAATAGTAATCGTGGCCGGTTTCCAGGGAATTAACGACAATGGCGACATAGCAACCCTTGGCCGCGGCGGGTCAGATACAACAGCGGTGGCCCTGGCGGCGGCCCTAGAAGCCGATATTTGCGAAATATATACCGATGTTGATGGCGTGTATACCGCCGACCCCCGGATAGTACCCGAAGCTCGCAAGCTTGACACAATAACCTACGATGAAATGCTAGAACTGGCCCACCTGGGAGCCGCTGTTTTGCACCCCCGGGCGGTGGAATGTGCCAAGATTTACGGTATCCCGCTGCATGTACGCAACAGTTTCAACGAAAATAACGGAACCGTCGTTAAGGAGGAGAGCGATATGGAAAAGAACCTGGTTGTAACAGGTGTGACATGCAACAAAAACGTGGCCAAGCTGGGCATTTTCGGAGTGCCCGACCAGCCTGGCGTAGCCTACATGGTGTTCAAGATGCTGGCCGACAAGAATATAAACGTTGATATGATTGTGCAAAGCTCCATGCGTGACGGGGTCAACGACATTTCATTCACCGTTGCCCAGAACGATCTCCGCAAGGCCCTGGAAACTATTGAGGAAATTATTAAAGTTGTTGGCGCCACCGGCTATACACATGACGCGCACGTGGCAATGGTTTCCGTTGTTGGCGCCGGCATGACCCAGAATCCCGGTGTTGCGGCCATGATGTTCGGTGCCCTTGCCGACGAAAATATCAACATTGAAATGATTTCCACTTCCGACATCAAGATTTCGTGCATTATAAAAAACAGTGAAGCTGAAAGGGCGGTTAACACACTGCACCACAAGTTCCAACTTGCCGAACCCAGCCAGCATAACCGCTGTGCTTGTTGAAAGGGTGTTATATTTTGAAGTACGTTGTAGTGGTAGGAGATGGCATGGCCGATTATCCCCGGCGTGAACTGGGGGATAAAACACCTCTCCAATACGCCAATACGCCGAACATGGACAAACTGGCGTCACGCGGGGAAACAGGCCTGGTAAAAACAATTCCCGACGGCTTCCCACCCGGTAGCGACGTGGCTAACCTTTCAGTGCTGGGTTACGCGCCCGAAAAATATTACACCGGTCGCTCTCCGTTGGAAGCTATCAGCATGGGAGTCGAGCTTGAAAAAGATGATGTTGCTTTCCGGTGCAACCTGGTAACGCTGTCCGGCGAAGAAGATTACCCCTTGAAAATTATGGAAGATTACAGCGCCGGGGAGATATCCAGCGAAGAAGCCCGGGAACTAATTTACGAAGTGGAAAAACACCTGGGTGGCGGTAAAAGGCACTTTTATCCCGGCATCAGTTATCGCCACCTAATGGTGTGGCGGGGCGGGCCGGAAAAAACAACGCTTACACCGCCACACGACATCACAGGCCGTCCCGTAGCGAAATTTTTACCCAGCGGCGAGGGCAGTGACGTCTTGCTGGAATTAATGCGGCAAAGTCATGTTATTTTGCCGGAACACCCCATCAACCGCGCGCGGGTGGAAAGGGGATTGCGGCCGGGCAATTCCATATGGCTGTGGGGCCAGGGGAAAAAACCCGCTTTACCGCTGTTCAAGGAACTATACGGGCTTGAAGGAGCGGTGGTTTCGGCGGTTGACTTGATCATGGGCATCGGCATTTGCGCCGGTCTCCAAGTACTCAAAGTTAAGGGCGCCACGGGCAACATTCATACCAATTTCCGCGGTAAGGCCGAAGCCGCCCTCGCCGCCCTTCGCGATGGCGCGAGCTTTGTTTACGTGCACGTTGAAGCGCCTGACGAAGCCGGGCACCAGGGAGATTCCGAAACCAAAGTGAAAGCAATTGAGGAAATAGACGATAAAGTTCTGGGAACGCTCCTAAACGGTTTGAGTGATTTCGAAGAATACAGGATAATGCTGTTGCCCGATCACCCCACGCCGTTGAGTATACGTACTCATACATCCGAACCGGTTCCGTATGTCATAATGGACAGTAAAAGCAAGCCTTCAGTTACCGGCGCAAGTTACGACGAAAGTACCGCTTTATCCATGGGGATTGTGGTACCGGACGGGCCGTCGCTCATGCACCGTTTCCTGAGCATTTAAATGTATGTAATTGCGTGTGTAGCAAATTAACCACTGGCCGGTCGCCCGTGACGGGCGCCCGGCGTTTTTGCAAAACATATCCATGATTACCAGGCCGTTGAAAATATTACCTTAAACTTTGAAAAGTAATATAATAACAGCAAATAGTTTGAATGTTTTCTAATTATCTAAAAGAGGTGGGGAGATGTTTGACAATATTTTCAAAGCGCTCTCAGATCCCACCCGGCGAAAAATACTTAAAATGCTGCGCAGCAGGGACATGACGGCGGGGGAAATCGCCGGCAAGTTTAGTATTACCAAGCCCAGCATGTCCCATCACCTTAACGTACTCAAGCAAGCTAACTTGGTACTAAGCTACCGCAAGGGGCAAAACATTGTTTATTCCTTGAATACCACGGTAATACAGGACGCGCTGGCCTGGTTGATGAATTTCATGGGAAAGGATGACCCTAATGGCAAGCAACGCAATCAATAAAAAAGGGCTGACCATAAAAGCCCAGTTGCGTTCCGACTGGCCGGTCCTACTACTATTGGCCTCTTCATTGATAGCAGCTTTTATTATTCACCCGCACCTGCCGGAGAAAGTGCCCTCGCACTGGAACCTGCACGGCGAGGTGGACGGGTACTCATCGCGTTTTTGGGGCGCCTTCGGTATCCCTTTGCTAAATGTAGCCATGTACTTTTTGATGCTGGTTCTTCCGCTAATTGACCCGCGCCG
This sequence comes from uncultured bacterium, assembly GCA_965539975.1. Taxonomy (GTDB): domain Bacteria; phylum Bacillota; class Desulfotomaculia; order Desulfotomaculales; family Desulfallaceae; genus CBETWA01. The sequence goes on from CBETWA010000057.1 coordinate 7,798, forward strand.
GGATAGCTACAAGCTTTTCGCCGGCAGTTACCAAATTTTGAAAATAGCCATCATCGCCGTTCTTACGGGGCTTTACGCCGTTATCATTCTTTCCGCCCTGGGTTATGATATATCCATCAACAAGGTGGTACCCATGGGTATTTCCTTGTTGATTATAGTAATCGGCAACGTGATGGGCCGCTTCAGGCACAATTATTTTGTCGGCATTAAAGTCCCTTGGACCCTGGCCAGCGAAGAAGTGTGGCAGAAAACCCACCGGTTTGCCGCGCCGTTATGGGTCATAGCCGGCATACTGGGTTTTACCGGCTCAATGGCCGGAGGTCTGTGGGCCGCGGTGCTGCTCTTTGTTCCGCTGGCGGTGGCGGTAATTGTGCCGGTAATTTACTCGTTTTTGCTGTATCAAAAATTGAAACACAACTAGTTTTTACCGGGGAGGAATAGTCGTGTCTGAAAGTTTCAGCCGTAAGCGACCTTCTTTCATCCAGTTTAGGGACTGGTTTATGGAAGAAGTCAACAAGCAGAACCAGGGTAAAAGTGTTAATCCTCTTGCTCACTGGCACACCGTTGGCGACGAGGAAACAAGAAAAAATATTGTAGAGTCTTTCATGCAAAAGCTGGAAGATAAATATGGTTTTCGCCCCGTAATGAAAGAAAAATTGCACGCGCTGGACTGCCCGGTGGAAAGCGTAGCCAACCGCATTTTTCATGTGTTTTCAACAATGTACCTTGTTGACCATATAAATGCCAAGATGTACGGCCAGTACCAAAAGAAATTGAACTAAGACATTGGCATAATTTACTCCTTGGCTAATTAATCGGCAGGCTTGTATAATAAAGCCGACAACTTTAGACCAGGGAGGTAATGTTTTTGGACATCACAGGTAAAGTCACCAAGGGTAAACTTTTTTGCTTCTTATTGGTACTGGGTCTCCTTGCTTTTCCCGGGATTGCGTCGGCTAAAGTACATACGGTAAGCAAAGGCGAAACCATCGCGAAAATTGCCGGGTGGTATGGCGTAGATGTTTTTGCCCTCCGCTACACAAACAACTTGTGGACTGATATGATTTACCCCGGACAGAAATTGACCATACCGGCAAGATACACAGTACAAAAAGGCGACACCCTTTACCTGATCGGTAAAAGGTTTGGAGTTGATTTCAAGCGGATAAAAGCAACCAACGGTTTAAATAGCGATACCCTGTATCCCGGGCAAATCCTTTATATACCTGTTCAACGGGCAGGCGCCACAGTTAGCAGGGGTGGGTTGAGCGCGCCGGAGTTTGACCTTCTGGCACGCATAATTACCGCCGAGGCCGATTCCGAGTCTTACATCACCCAAGTGGCGGTGGGAGCGGTGGTTTTAAACCGTGTGAAAAGCCCGCTATTTCCCAATTCAATCCACGGCGTGGTCTACCAGATAGACAGCGGGGGCAAGTACCAGTTTGAACCTGTGTTGAACGGGTGGATTAACAACCCGGCCAGCGAATCCGGAAAAAGAGCCGCCATGGACGCTTTAAACGGCTGGGATCCCACAAACGGGGCGCTTTATTTCTTTGAATCCTGGGTCCCCAACAAGTTTTTGAAGTCCCGCCCGGTGAGCATAATACTGGATTCCTTCACCTTTGCTTATTAAATCAGCTTTTGTACTTGCAAATTGACGGTCATGCCTTGAATTTTTTTGGTAAAACTAAAAAACTGTTACATTAACCTGTAAACCCCATCTGCAAACAAATTTGTTAGATGGGGTTTATTGGTAGACCCTCACGCCGTGCTGCACCACCAGCAGGAAGATGAAAATAGCAAGGAGAATGGATGAAAGTTTCCATTTATCCCTGTACTTTCACACTAACCGTCCCCTAACTCCTTGGCTTTGGGGACAAAAGCAGCTAAAATAAGGTATGTAATCCCATTGCAGGAGGGGATCTTTTGTGCCCGCCATAAAACTGGAAAAGTGCGGGTTGAACTGTTATGTCGTTCGCAAGCACGGAAAAATGAAAAAGGAAGCTGTCTTGTACCTGAACGAACCTTTGCTTCAGTACATCGAAGATGAAGCAATCAAGCAACTTGTGGACGGTGCGTGCCTGCCCGGGGTTTGCCACCCGGTGATAGGTCTGCCGGATATTCACACGGGTTTTGGCCTGCCCATCGGTGGAGTAATGGCCACCGCAGGGCCGGAAGGGGTAATTTCCGCGGGTGCCGTGGGTATGGATATAAACTGCGGGGTGCGCCTTATGGCGGCTAATTTTAGCCGGCATGATGTAGACAAACAATTTTTGCGCCGTTTCATGGAAAATATCGAGGAACTGGTTCCCTGCGGGGTGGGTAAAAAATCAAGGCACGCCTCCCTTGACATCGAAGCGGTGCTGTACGGGGGCGCCATGGAACTTATAAGGCGCGGTTTCGGCCGGCCCGGCGAAGAAAACTACATTGAAGAAGGAGGGCACATGTCCGGTGCCGACCCCGCGGCATTAAGCAAAACCGCGCTGTCCCGCACGGACCAGCTTTCCACCCTGGGAGGGGGCAACCATTTTATCGAACTGGGATACGTGGCCGAGGTCTTCGATCCGGGTGTGGCCGAGCGGTTCGGGCTGTCCCTGGACACGTTCACGTTAATGATCCATACAGGCAGCAGGGGTTTTGGGCACCAGGTCTGCACTGACTACAGCAAGATAATGGTCAATGCTGCGCGCCGTTACGGCGTTGAACTCCCGTCAAAGGGCCTGGCCGCGGTGCCCGTGCAGTCGCCCGAAGGGGAAAGATACTTTGCCGCCATGTGTTGCGCTGTCAATTTTGCCTTTGCGAACCGCCAGCTAATAGCCAGTGACGCGCGCAGGGCGCTGGAAAAGCTGGTAGGCGACAAGTGGCAGTTGCGCACGGTGTATGACGTTGCCCACAATATTGCCAAATACGAAAACCACGGCGGCCAAACCATGCTGGTGCACCGCAAGGGCGCCACCAGGGCACTACCTCCCGGCCATGCAGGTAATCCCGCCGTATACCGTGAAACAGGACACCCGGCCATCATTCCGGGAAGCATGGGAACGGATTCTTACGTCGTCACCGGCACTGAAAAAGCAATGGAAACCCTCTGTTCGGTCAATCACGGGGCAGGAAGGGTACTGTCCCGCCGGGAAGCCAGAAACACCATCACCACTGAAGAGTTCCGCCGGTCCATGGGCGATGTGCTTTATAATGATAATAAGCTTAAAAAACTGCTGGACGAGGCGCCCCAGGCTTATAAACCCGTCAGCCTGGTGGTTGAAACGCTGGTTGCCGCGGGTATAACCAGGAAAGTGGCCCGCATTAGCCCCCTGGCGGTTCTGAAGGGTGAAGATTAAATGAACGGGAAGACCGCCATGCCGCGCTGCGGCACCAGCAAAAAGAAAGATGAAAATTACTTGTAGGGTATACCTGGTCCGGTCGAGCGATTTGCGGGAGCGCCGGTAACGGCACCCGGCGCAG
>CBETWA010000058.1:0-11224 GCA_965539975.1 uncultured bacterium
GTGCCGTTACCGGCGCTCCCGCAAATCGCTCGACCGGAACAGGTATACCCACATACATATATTTTCATCTTTCTGATGGTGACACAGTGTGGCATGGGCGTCTACTACCAAATAATCAGTTCATGTTAATTGACTCACCGGTACCACCGGCAGGCCGTCCTCTTCCCGCTGGCGGGAGTCTTCTTCCACCAGGTCACGAATTCGCCGGTCTTGAAGCATAATCTTCCATGCTTTTCCCACAATGCGTATGAATTCGGGTTCCAGGGGCATGTTACCGGTTATCAGCGGGCAGCTGTATGGCAGTTCAAGGGTTTCGTATATTAATTGCATGGTTCCGTCCCGGTGCAGGTGAAGCGCCAGGGGGAAAAAACGGCAGGCAAGGGGGCGCATGTCTCGCGGGCAGGAACCGTTGCAGGATACGAAATAAACCGGGGCCGGCCAGGAGGCGGGGAAATCGTATTTTACCGGGTCGTGTTCCTCCCAGGTAAGCCAGTCCTCACTGCGGGTAAACATGGCTTCTTCGCCCGGGAAAAGGTAGATGCCCAGTTCGCCGTGCTTGCCGGGTTTGCAGCATGCCCTGCCGCATAATTCACCGCAGTTTTTTTTAAGCGGCGTAGGCTGCGCGGTGATTTTGTACAAGTATCTGTAAGTATCAGGCGTCAACCTGTTTTTCAATATCTTCATCTCCGTTTGTCATAATTTTTTCCTTCAGTTTCGCCACCTCGCTGTAATTATCTATCAATAACTGCACTATATCGGGGTCCTGGAGTCCCGATTTTGCCATGCCGGTCAATATTTTTTCGATCTTGTCCCTAGGCAGGCCTTTTCGATAGGGCCGGTCCTCAAAAAGGGCGCTGAAAATATCCGCTATCGCCATAATACGGGACCCTGTTGACAATTCTTCCCCCCGGAGGCGGAAAGGATAGCCCTCCCCGTTCATTTTTTCATGGTGGTAAGATGCCCATTCCTTTATATCATCAAAACCGTCAAGCATATCCAAAATCTGGTAGGTTATATAGGTGTGTTGTTTGATTAAATTGTATTCCACTGTTGTCAGACCCGATGGTTTTTCAATTATTTCCTCGGGGATGCTTAGCTTGCCCAGGTCGTGCAACAACCCGGCAATATACATTTTCTTTTGCTGTTCGCTATCGAAACCCGCTTTTGCAGACAGAAAAGCAGCCACTTCGGCAACCAAACGCGAGTGCCGGTAAGTGAAAGGGCTTTTACCGTCAATAACGTCCGCAAATATTCTGCTTATTCCCGTTATTTCCTCCCGGCTCGCTATAACCGGGCAGGCTCCCATGCGGCGTATTAGGATAGTTTCAATAAATTGGGAAGTTAGATCCAGCCAGAAGTGCTCCTTGCGTGACAGGCGAACAAAAATATCCACCAGGTCGGGATCGAACATGGCCCCGGCTTCTCCGGCTATTTTTTTCACTATTTCTTCCCTGTAATCGAGGATGTTGCCGGGGCGCTGCGCCAGTACATCCACCCGGTCGGCCAGGAAAATAATCCGGCTGGGCAGGGGAATGGAAGCTCCTTTTAAGCCGGAAGGGTTGTCGCGCCCGTCCCAGCGGTCGTGGTGATGAAGAATTATTTCAGTAAGGGGTACCAGTATTTTGGACTTCCTGAGTAAGGTATATCCCCGTTTGCAATGTTCCCACGGGTTGTTAACTTCGAAGTGTTCAAGTGATTCCTTCTCCCTGAAAGTGCTTGTACCCGCATCATGGACTATGGCGCTGCAGTAAAGCCGGAGTATATCATCACCTGAAATTCCCATCTCACTGGCGATGGACATGGAGATTAGCGCCACCCGCTGGTGGTGGCGCATCAGGCCGCGCCGGTTATAATCCATGGCCAGGGACAGTGCGCTTAATAGTTTGTATAACTCAATCTTTAATTTTCCAGTCATAATTTGTACCTCATTTAATTAATTTTTTATGACGCGGCGGTTCTGGTTTCATGATGATGTTCTTCGCTTTTACTTTCAAAAACTTGCCGGTACTGCTCCATGGTCATTAGTACCGCCCTGGGTTTACTGCCCTCAAACCCTCCCACGATGCCCCGCCTTTCCATTATATCCACCAGCCGGGCGGCGCGGGAATAACCAATGTGCAGCCGGCGCTGGAGCATGGAAATAGAGGCTGTACCGCTTTCGATGAATATTTTTGCGGCTTGCGGCAATAACTCGTCGTCGAATTCCGTATCAATTGCTTTCTCGTTACCCGGCTGCTCCTTCAGTACTTCCTCATTATACACGGGCCTAGCTTGGTCCTTTAGGAAGTCCACCAGGTTTTCCACTTCCTTGTCCGATAAAAAGGCACCCTGGACGCGTACCGGCTTGGCGGCACCCACCGGGAAGAAAAGCATATCGCCCTTGCCCAGCAGTTTTTCAGCCCCGCCCATGTCCAGGATGGTGCGGGAATCCATCTGGCTGGACACGGCAAAGGAAATGCGGGAGGGGATGTTGGCCTTGATTAAACCGGTGATAACGTCAACCGACGGGCGCTGGGTGGCAACTACAAGGTGTATTCCGGCCGCCCGGGCCATCTGGGCCAGGCGGCAGATGGAATCCTCCACGTCGGCAGGCGCCACCATCATCAGGTCGGCCAGCTCGTCTATAATTACAACAATATAGGGCAGAGGGGTCTGGCCGGGTTCGAGCTCGAACTCGCCAAACAGCGAGTTGTAACGGGTGATGTCTCTTACTCCCGCTGCCGCAAACAGGTCGTACCTGGACTCCATTTCCCGCACCGCCCAGCGCAGGGCTCCGGCGGCCTTTTTAGGGTCGGTGACCACGGGGCTTACCAGGTGCGGAATGTCGTTGTAGTTGGCCAGTTCCACCATCTTGGGATCCACCATCAGGAACTTTACTTCATCCGGCGCGGCTTTGAATAAAATACTGGATATGATTGTGTTGATGCAGACGCTCTTGCCGGAACCGGTGGCGCCGGCTATCAGCAGGTGTGGCATTTGGGCCAGATCCGCCAGGATGGGCGTGCCGGCAATATCTTTGCCCAAGGCCACCGTCAGCCGGGAGGGAGAAGCAGAGAATTCCCTGGTTTCAAGTAGTTCTCGCAGTGTAACCATATCCACCTCACCGTTGGGCACCTCGATGCCCACAGCGGCTTTACCCGGTATCGGTGCCTCAATACGCACCCCGGTGGTGGCCATACCCAGGGCTATGTCGTCAGCCAGCCCCACAATTTTACTTACTTTGATGCCGGGCGGTGGTTGCAGTTCGTACCTTGTTATGGCGGGACCAACGGAGACATTGATTACCTTGGCTTTAATGCCAAAACTCTCCAATATTTGTTCTAGTTTGCTGATTTTGCCGCTGATATTTTTCCCGGTGTTTTTTCCCCCGCCTTGCGGAGGGTTTAGTAGTGTTAGCGGGGGCATGTGGTATTTCTTGCTATTGTTTTCAATCTTTTCTTTTACCGGCTGTTGCGGGTTGTCGGAACAGGTGCCGGCGGCAACCGGTTCGCTGGCACTTGTTTCTTCGCCTGTCATAGACATATTTGCCTCGCCGGCCGGCCGGGGTGCCACTTCAATTACAGGCTGAAGTACCTCTTCCGGTGATAATTGGGGCGTGCCCGCCGGCAGTGCTATTTGCTCTTTGTCCTTTTTGTTTTCCGCTTCGTCTTTAACTTCCACAAATAAAAAATTTATTGTGAAGTGCCACAATTTTAAAGATAATTCTTTTAATCTGTTCCATGTGCTTAACAGCAGGTCCCTTGATGTCCCACCGGCGCAAAGAGCGGAACCGGCCAGCACCATTACCGATAGCATTATGTATGTGCCGGCTGTACCGAAACCGTATTTGAAAGCGTAACCGAGAGCAGCGCCTGTAAGTCCCCCCCCGCGGCCGTCCATACCGGCGGCAAAAGATTCTTCCAGGGGAATACCGCTGTGCAAAAATACCTGCAGGCTGCAAAAAAGAACGGCAACCCCCCAGAAACGGGCGTTTAACCGCCATTTATCTCCCCGTATTGCTTTTATACCAGCCAGTGTTAATAATATTAACAGTGGAATGTATCCCCCGCCGGCTGCAATCTTTAATGCTTGTTTAATTATTAGGCCTACGGTACCTACGGAAAAGTTAAAATAACCGGCAAAACCAATTAGTGACAGGGCAATCAAGCTAAGCCCTGCAATATCCTTTTTATGAATCATTGTATCTGTTTCCGGGACGGGATTTGTTTTTTTCCTCTTTTTCTTTGCCAATATAATAAGTCCTCCCGAGTGTAGTTCTTCAATGGAAGCTTACCATAAAATGGTCGAAAGGGCAAGGTTGCGGTGGAACGAAGTAAAAAAACATAGAAAAAGCGGGGACTTTGGAAGGATTTATATTCACCTGAAAGAATAAATATTACATAACAACATAACCATGACCATGTAGTATATGTATATGTTGTAGTATATTTTAATAAAGGCGTGGGTTGGAAACCCGAAAATTTGGTGATATAATTTTTCTTAAATTCTGTAAATTCGGGGTGTTCCTTTGTTTAACAGAAGTAAAAACAACATCAATGAATTACTGGATCTTAAGGAAATAAAAGAACTGGTTGTGCAGGCATCGCCTTTGGGTGTGATGGTGATTGATAAAGGCGGGATTATTGTCGCCTATAACGACAATTTACAACACCATCGCGCCTTCCGTGGCACTGAATTGTTGAACAAAAAAGCAGCTGATATATTTTATTATGAGCAAAAGATATTGCGTAAAGAATTCTCCAACCCCCTGGTGGAAACCCTGGTCACGGGGCGTGAACTGAAAAAAGAAGTGCGGTTGTTAACCCCGGGATATGTGCGGAGTATCATATGCCGCGTGTGGACCAGGGCTTTGCGGGACAGTAAGGGGGAAACATACGGCGCTTGCGGTGTATTCTTCGACCTAACACCATTCCGGATTAGAAAAAGGCAATTGCATGAATTGCAACGCGCCCTTACGGAAATAAATTTTCAGTCCACAAACCAGCTTATAGAGACTATTAGGGGATTTGCGGAAGCAATTGCCGTCAGGGACAGTTACACCCGCTGGCACTCGGAGAAGGTAGCCGAGTACGCGCAGCAAATCTGCTTTTACCTTGGCAGCGATGGAAAGACGGCCGGAATGGCATACCTGGCGGGGCTCTTGCATGACGTGGGTAAAATAGGGGTCCCGGAGTCAATTCTTACTAAGCCCAGCCGGCTTACCGCTTCCGAGTTCGAGTATATAAAGAAGCACCCGATTCTAGGCGCTAACATCGTACAGTCCATGCAGGCCATGAAGGATATCCTGCCCGGGGTTAAATATCACCACGAGCGTTACGACGGTAAAGGTTACCCGGCGGGTTTGAAAGGGGAGGAAATTCCTTTTCTTGGCCGGGTGTTGGCGGTTGCAGACGCATTTGACGCTATGACTTCTGACAGGAGTTACCGGAAGGCATTTACCCCGGAAAAAGCAATCCAGGAGATAAATCGTAACGCGGGGTCGCAGTTCGATCCCCTAGTAGCTCACGCGTTCATCGATATGATTAAAAACCAGGCAGTTCGACAATAAACCGGGAACCCTTGGCGGGTACCCGGTTTTAGTTATATTTTATACCCACATATATTTTCATCTTTCCGATGGTGCCACAGTGTGGCATGTGGGTCTACTAATTGTTTTCCCAGTATATTTCAATCCGGTCGCCTTCTTTTATGGGATCGGTATAATTAGCCCTGGCGCCGTTAAGCTTCATCACCAGGGTTCCGCCTTTTCGGGAAGTGTCAATTTCAATATGATTGAAAACATCCACAAAAATAGCAGCCCTGCTGGAGAGAACTATATCTTCCCCGTTGACATTCACTTTTATCCCACCTGGAATATTACCCGGTTTAAAAATTTCAATGGTATCTCCATCTGATAGTTCGGTTGTGGAGGTTGCCTGCCTGCCGTTAACCAGCACTTTTTTGCCCGAGTAATCAACTCCGGCCAGGGCGGCAACTCGTTCCACGGTGGGAACCTCGATTTCCAGGCGATCGCCCTGCTTGATTGGAGTATCGGGATCGGCGGTTTTACCGTTTAAAAATACCCTGGGTACCAGGTTAATTTCGGAATTATTTAATTTGATGCTAAAACCCGTTTCTCTTTTCGGCAAAAAATCCGCCACCTTGGCTGATGCGTCCTTGCCGGAAACGGCCTTGATAACAATAATCTCATCACCATCCCGAACTGGGGTTTGCAGGTTGGCTTGGCGGCGGTTGACAAGGATGCGGGCGGGTTTTCCCATTTCTCCAAAAACAGTTTTTTCTTCCCCGTTCAGGAAAAATTTCAGGTTTTTGCCGTTTTTCCCGATTAAATGACGCGGGTCGAAACTTGTCAGCCCTAGGACATGGGAAACATTAATATTTTTGGTGTTAAACAATTTGTACTCGTTGCCGTTAATTTTTACCGTCATAAATTCGTAACCCAGCTTGGCCAGGGCCACCGTGGCGATTCCCACAACTGTTACCCCTTCGGGCCCGGACAGCGTATCATTTTCCGGGCAAGTTACATTGCGGAGCATGCTCCTGTCCCGCACGGCAACCCTCTGGCTGTCCAGCCCAAGGCGCTCAGCCAGCCTGTTAGTAAGAGTGGGTATACGGGAACCGCCACCAATGCAAAAAACTGATTTTGGCGGCACATCGCCGTTCAGCTTTAATATATTGCTGCTGATGGAGTCGGCCAGTTTATCCAGAACTGGTTCTATGATAGGCACTAGCTCTTCCCGGGTGATGGTGTGATTGATACCCAGGATATCCGTATATGTAATTTCGCTGTTTTGCTCAAGCTGCCGCTTTATTTTTTCGGCTTCACTGAACTCAACCAGCAGTTTTTCCATAATGGGTTCTGTTATTTCATCGCCGGCGATGGGAACCATACCGTATGCCACTATACTCCCGTCCCGGGTTACGGCAATGTCCGATGTTCCGGCTCCAATATCCACCATGGCCAGGTTCAGGAGGCGAAAGCTATGGGGAATGGCCACGTCAATGGCGGCAATTGGTTCCAGGGTAAGGTTTACGGGCTCCAGGTTTACGCGGTGCAGAACCGTATAAAGGCTGTTGACCACGGAACCGGGCAGGAATGTGGCTAGGACTTCAGCGGCGATTGTTTTCCCCCGGTGCCCCTGCAAGTTTGAAACGGGCAAATCATCAAGCATGTATCTGATCACGCAGTATCCCACGCAATAGTAATTTTCGCTGCTGCTGTAGCCCTGTTCGTTTTCCAACTCTTTTTTTGCTTGCCGCAAAGCGGCCATTTCCAGGCCGTGGATGTCAAGATTTTCAATTTCCTTGTCCGGGTCTTGTTCCACTTCGACCCGGCAGTGGACTGTTTTCAAGGAACGACCTGCCGCGGCAACCGCAACTTTTTCCAGGGTCAGGCCGGTTGTTTTCTCCAGTTCGGATTTAACTCTGGCCACAACACTGGCCACTCGTGGTATGTCATGTATTTGCCCGTCGTACATGAACCTTCCTTCATGTTCCAGCATTGTCTGGGCGACAATACGAAAACTTTCACCTTCCATGTATCCGACCAAGCCGGCAACCGTTCTGGTACCGATGTCTAGGGCAAATATAACATTATCCTTACTTAAACCTTGCAACATGCCAATTCCTCTCCGAAATGCAGGAAATATTATGTAAAAATTAAAATATTTGAGATAGATTTAACCATTTTACTGGTTATTTTTTAAGATTATACTTCAAAAATACCGTTTGCTTCAAGAAACTATATTTTGACATGAAAACAAATGAAGGATTATATAAAATTATGTCGAATTTCACTATGTGAAAATTTCCGCCTTGTATTCTTTATATTCTTAATTTACTTAAAACCCGCAAGGGTTTTTCTTTTTTAGCCGGTAAATACAACCTGGCCGGCATATTATAATAACAGGCCGGGTTTTTTACCCGGCCCGCGTTTATGCTTTAGAACCTTTTCTTTAGAGCAATGCTAATGCAGATTATGCTGCCGCCCCAGAGTACCGCCATTCCGAACAGCATCATGGCTATTGCGCTACCGGTCATAATATTTTACCTCCCTACCCGTTGCTTTCGCACAACTAGTTTTGCCCGGCAAGTTTTTTCTCCTTCCAGGAAACAGACTGCATAACGAAACCAAGTACCACTACTGTCGCAAACACCAGCCAGCCAAGGAGTAAAAGGGCATTTACGGGGTAACCCCCGTATGGTGTCGTTATATTGCCGTACAGGTTGGCGATGGCCATGTAACCCAGTACTACCGGGGTGACGACTTTTAACATGAAGTTCCACCATTTGCCCACCTGGAAATCGGACATGGGATTCATGTATTCTCTAATGCTATTGAGGTTAAACAGCCAGCTCAGCAGTATTATTTCGATAAGCCCGGCGAAAACTATACCGAAATTATTTACGAAATAGTCAACGATATCTAAAATATAAAGGCCTGCACCGGTTACAAAAATCATGCTAAAAGCGAAGGCAACCAGGCAATAAATGTTGACCACTTTTTTGCGCGGAGCGTTGAATTTATCCATCAAGCTGGAGATAACCGCCTCGTTGATTGATATTTCCGAAGTTAAGCCGGCGAACACCAGGGACAGGAAAAATATTGTTCCGAATAATTCCGGTGCCACGGGCATCTGGCTTATGGCCATAGGGAAAGCTGTAAAAGCCAGCATAACCCCCGACTGGACTACTTCGTTGAAAGGAGCGCCCTGTTGGTGAGCCATGAATCCCAGTACACCGAATACGGCCAGCCCGGCCAGCAAGCTAAAACCGCAGTTGATAAAAGCAGTCATGAAACCGTTGTTGACAATGTCGGATTTCCTCGGCAGGTAACTGGAATAAGTAATCATGATGGCAAAGCAAATACTGAGCGTGAAGAAAATCTGCCCGTATGCCGCTGTCCACACCTTGTAATCAAGAATGCGGCTGAAATCCGGCTGGAACAGGTAATTCAATCCTTCTGCCGCCCCCGGCAGTGTAATACCACGGATAGCCATGACTACAGTTAGAATGAAGAGCAATGGCATAAAGATTTTGTTAGCGGTTTCTATGCCCTTTTTTACTCCTCCCTGTAGAACGACGTAATTAATGAACCAGGCAATGGCAACTGCTGCAAGTATACCCCAGCGGAATCCACCCAGTTCGAAGGGGCTGCCGGTGAGACCAAGATACTCACTCACGAAGAAATCAGTGGGGTTGGATCCCCATGCCAGGCTGAGCGAAAAGTAAGTGAATGATATGGCCCAGCCTATAATAACAACATAATAAACCGAAATAAAAAAGCTAACGAATACTTGCCACCATCCCAGCCATTCCCATTTGGGATTAATCCTGAAGAAAGTGAGGGGCGCGGAACCACGGTACTTGTGCCCGACAGCGAATTCAAGAATCATGATGGGTATACCCGCTGTCAGCAAGGCGAAAAGGTAAGGAATGAAAAATGCGCCGCCACCGTTCTCGTACGCCATGTAAGGAAATCGCCAGATGTTACCCAAACCGATGGCGGATCCTACTGCGGCCAACACAAAGCCAACTCTGGTGCCCCATTGCTCCCTTGTTACCACATTATGCAACCTCCCTAATGAAGCTAAGTTGTTTGAGCTAACACTTTTTCCTTCTCCGAAGATAAATTAATTCCTTCAATATTCGACGAAATTCTACAAAAATCTATCGCGTAGTTATTTTATCTTTTTTGGCACATCTTGCCGGCGTTTTTGCGACGCAAAGTAATGATACCGCCAATACCGGTGATTATTAAAAGCACGCTTACTATTTGCGCCACCCTGAATGGCCCCAGCATCAGGCTGTCCGTGCGTATGGACTCCACGAAAAAACGCCCCGCTGAATAAAGGATAAGGTATAAAAAAGCGATTTCACCTTCGACTTTTTTCCTGGGCCAGTACCAGGTTAGAAAGACAAATACAGCTAGGTTCCATGCAGATTCGTACAGGAATGCGGGGTGATAATAGCGACCATCGATATACATCTGGTTTTTAATAAATGCCGGAAAATGGTTGATAAACTGTTCGGTAACCGGCCCGCCGTGGGCTTCCTGGTTTACGAAGTTGCCCCAGCGGCCTATGGCCTGGCCCAATATAAGGCTGGGGGCGATTATGTCCGCTATCTTGAAAACGGGCAGCTTATACTTTCGCACGTAAAGCAACCCGGCCAGCAAGCCCCCGGTAATACCACCGTGAATGGCCAGGCCCCCGTGCCAGATGGCCAGTGCCGACAGGGGATCGCCGCGATAAGCGTCCCAGGTAAAAATTACGTAATATAATCTTGCGCCGATAATGGCGGCGGGAATGATAAGGGTTACCATGTTTAGGATATGGTTTGGGTCGATGTTATTGCGCTGGGCGCGGTAGTAGGCCAAGACGATACCCACCGAAAAAGCGGTGGCCACTATTATTCCGTACCACCTGATTTGTAGCGGGCCAATGGTCAAAGCAACAGGATCGATCATGATATATAGCCTCCATTACTTAGGAAAAGCATCAATATTTTACCACGGGAAATGTTATTAAATCCAAAATTATGCCTTTGCTATTGAGTTAGTACTGCTCGGAAAATGCTCTTGAGTATAGGTATACCTGTTCCATCTCGCTCATATGCTCCCGCGCCGACGGCACCAACGGCTTGCTCGGACTCAACCGGACCGCCATAAACTCACCATCCATGGTTCGGGTTATGGCTTTCGCGGCCATCCTAGCCGCTCATCCGGTTTCGTAACCTCGCTGCGCCGGGTGCCGTTACCGGCGCTCCCGCAAATCGCTCGACCGGAACAGGTATACCTATCTACAAGTAAATATTTTCATTCCTTCCGCATGGTATCAGGCGCAAATATTGTTAATTACTATTATAACGGCAACTGTTTGCGCCAGTAGTAATGCCGGAAGTCCCATGGTAAATTTGCGGTGCGTGGTTTTATGGCGGAATATATACATGCCTGCCAGCGCGCCGGGTGTTCCCCCGGCCAGCGCCGCCAGGAACAGGTTTTTTTCGGAAATCCGTTTTTTTCTCCTCCCGGCCCGGTATTTATCCAAACCAAAAAGGTAAAACGTAAACACGTTAATTAATACCAGGTAGTAAATCAATATCATTAAACAACTCTCCGGTTAATACGATTATGTTTCAACAAAAACATAAGATAACCACCATGTGGCTGGATCAAGTCCAAATTCTTGTGTAAAATTCCTCAGTTAGAGATCTAACCTCAACA
>CBETWA010000059.1:0-10721 GCA_965539975.1 uncultured bacterium
TGGGGTCAAATCTTTTGGGTCGGAAGTATGTCCCCAACGTATAAGCCGTTGGTGCTGTCGACGCGGGAGTTTTTAAACACAGTGATGGTCGCCACCCGTAATATGCTCTCAACCTTCATAATGGTGCCGTTTAGGTAATGCGTCACCTGTTTAGAAAAAGCGAGACGGAACAGGTATACCCATAACCAAGAGCATTTTCCGGGTAGCATTTTCTGGGCAGAATTTAACGAGGTTTCCAAGTATAAGATAAATATAATAGCGCAGCTAGTATTGCGCTGAGAATATCACAGGCAGGTGGAATAAAATTATTGTAATAGTAAATTTTGCGCGAGTTTATTACCGGATGGGGTTATTTTTTCTTCTAGTCGTTCTTGTACTGGGGGGATGGTGGCTGGCCGGTTTAAAGCACACTCCGGTCGTGGCGGAGCCGGTGTATCATGGTGACCCGGACAGCAATTCTATAGCGCTTACCTGTAATGTTTTTTGGGGTGAAGAATACCTCCATCCCATGATGGAGATTCTGGCTGAAAAGGAAGTACGGGTTACTTTTTTCATCGGTGGTTCCTGGGCGGAAAAATTCCCCGAACTGGTAAAAGAAATTTACCGGCGAGGCCATGAAGTTGGTACCCACGGGTACTCGCATCCCCATCCCGACAGCATAACAAAAGAATCAAATGTTAGGGACATATCTCGCGGCCAAGATGTCATTCATAAGATCACGGGTTACAAGCCGGCTCTTTATGCTCCACCTTACGGGGAGAGAGGCCCGGCGGTGCTGCAAGCCGCTGAAGAGCTTGGCTGTCGCACAATTCTATGGAGTATTGACACTGTTGATTGGAAACGCCCGGCCCCGGAAGTTATACAAGAACGGGTAATAGGCAAGGCACATAACGGGGGTATTGTTCTAATGCACCCCACCGGCCCGACTGTAAAAGCCTTACCGGGAATAATTGACGGCCTGCGTAAAAAGGGATACAGGCTGGTAACGGTGGGGGAAATGCTAAAAGCAATGGATAGAAAAAAAATGGAAAATGGTAGTATGAATTAAAATAAATAAAATTTTCTAAGGACAAGGATTTTAACGGCCTGGTAAAGAAGGATATTGCAAAAATATTAAAAACAAATGAAACTTTTAATGAACAACAAACAGAAGCAGGGAGGCGTACTTGTGATTGAGAAAGCCGAACTAGCCAACGGGGTTACGGTATTAACCGAAAAAATACCTCACGTTCGCTCAGTGGCCATAGGTGTCTGGGTGGATGTTGGGTCAAGGGATGAAGAAGACCGGCAGGCCGGGGTCACACATTTTATCGAACACCTGATGTTCAAAGGAACGGAGCGGCGCAGCGCCAAAGATATAGCCGAGGAACTGGATGCTGTGGGTGGCCAGCTCAACGCGTTTACCACCAAGGAATATACCTGTTACTACGCCAGGGTTTTGGATGAGCATTTATCCCTGGCGGTGGATTTGCTGGGTGACATGCTTTTTCATTCACGGTTTGACAGCACGGATATAGACCGTGAACGTAATGTGATTCTTGAAGAAATTAAAATGTATGAGGATGCACCGGATGAGCTCGTTCACGACATCTTTGCCGGTACAATTTGGCGTTCGCACCCGCTGGGAAGACCGGTGATTGGTGACAAAAAAACGGTACAAAGTTTTTCCAGGGAAGACTTGCTCGGTTTTTACGACAAGTATTACAGTCCCGGAAATATGGTGGTGGCCGCGGCGGGGAACCTGAACAAAGACCGGTTGTTGGAACTTTTAAACAAAACATTCGGCGTTTTAAAGGGAGAAAAAAAAGAAAAAAGCTTTACCGTTCCCAAACCGAATAGAAGTATTTTTTGCAGAACAAAAGACACGGAACAAGTCCATATTTGTCTTGGGACACCGGGCTTGCCAATGGATCATGAGAGTATTTACGTTTTCCAGATTATCAATACTATTTTGGGCGGGGGCTTGAGTTCACGCTTGTTTCAGGAAATACGGGAGCAGCGCGGGCTTGTTTACTCCGTTTTCTCATACCACAGCTCGTATCACGACTCGGGGTTGTTCTGTATTTATACCGGCCTGAGCAAGAAAAACGTCCGCTCCGCTC
Organism: uncultured bacterium; assembly: GCA_965539975.1. Taxonomy (GTDB): domain Bacteria; phylum Bacillota; class Desulfotomaculia; order Desulfotomaculales; family Desulfallaceae; genus CBETWA01. Next base: position 2,103 of record CBETWA010000059.1, read on the forward strand.
TTGAACTGGTAATTAAGGAAATTAGAGATATTCAGGTGCACGGGGTAAGCTCCGAGGAATTACAACGCGCCAAGGAACAGTTAAAAGGTAATTTGTTGCTAAGCCTGGAAAGCGTTAATACCAGGATGAGCAGGTTGGGCAAGTCGCAACTATATCTGGGCAGAGTAATACCTCCGGATGAAGTAGTGCGCCGCATTATGGCCGTTACTGATGATGATATTAAAGAATTGGCCAGAAATATGCTTAAACCGGAAAACTTTAGCCTGGCAAGTGTGGGTCCCTGGGATGACGGTGGAATACTTGAGGAAGTAATTAGCCAAGTGTAAACAAGGGTGAGCGCAATGATTGTCAAGTTTAAAAAACTAAACCCCAGTATTGGTGTTACCATACCGGAACCATCATATGCCACCGCCGGTGCCGCGGGGATTGACCTGGCCGCATCAATTGAAGAACCGGTAATTGTTCACCCGCAACAAAGGGTAATGATTCCCACGGGCCTGGCGGTGGAAATGCCCGACAACAACATGGCGGGGTTTGTATTTCCGCGTAGCGGCCTGGCTGCCAAGCATGGTATATCTATGGCCAACGCGGTCGGGGTTATAGATAGCGATTACAAGGGGGAAATAATTTGCCCAGTGCAAAACACCGGGGATGAACCATATGAGATTCGACCAGGTGACAGAATTGCGCAATTGGTTTTCATTCCGGTATTGAAGATCGATATTGAGTATACGGATCAGTTAACAAATACAGAGCGAGGTAAAGGCGGTTTCGGTTCTACAGGAAGATAAAGAACTTATCAATTGATGAACTATTCAATATGTAAAAAATTACATGCGTGGTTAAGAACGAAAAAGCGCGTAAACAGACGACGTAATCGCGCTTTTTTACTTGGACAAATCAGCCCGTCCCAGGAATATTTTGCAAACTGCAAAATATATTTTGGTACGGGGGTGGTAAAACATGAAAATAAGCTTTCTGTTATTTGTATTGATTATTGTTCTCCTGTTGGTTTTGTCGGTAAGGGAACGAATCAGGTTGATAACCACCAGAAGCAAGGACTGGGATGTCATCGGTGAGGCCAAAACTTCACCCCTTTCACGTGCCTTGACGGGCCTGGTGGGAACTGCCGGGGGTATTTACCTTTCACTTGTACTTTTACAAACTTTTCTGGAGTTGGAAGTTCCTCAAAACATTTCGGTGGGCAGTATCGCGATGGAACCGCTGGCCGCTGTCTCCATAGCCGTTGCTATACTGCAGCCATTTGTTTTGCGGTTTTTTACTTGGTCCAGAAGGCTCCGTTAAGGTAGAAAGGAGGAAAAATATGCGCATGGGCGAGTTGGCCGGAAAAGAAATAATAAATATCAACGACGGGGCCCGGCTGGGGGTTGTCGGGGAAACAGACCTGGCAATTGATGTTGAAACCGGGCGAATTCAATCAATTATTTTGCCAAGAAAAGCTAATTTTCTAAATTTATGGGCCGATAAACAGGAAATAATTATACCCTGGGAGGCGGTTAAAAAAATTGGCCTTGAAGTAATCATTGTAACTCTTGATCAGGCTACTCCAAAAATGAACCGGTTCCTGGTTTAAGGACCGGTTTACTTTTTTCCTGCACATCAACATTTGGAAAACCGGAGGCCATCACAAGTGGAAGCTTTGATAGCGGACTATTGTAATTTGAGTTATCTACCTTGAAGGTTGATATAAACCCACCAATACTTTTTTAACTGTAACCATATAATGTGTCTGTGTACGGGTCATAATATGGAAAAACGGGGAGGCTGTTTATGGCCCGGCCGCAGAGAATGGAACTGATAAAAAAAATAGGCCAAAAGCGTGATTCCATTGTTATCTCATACGTTACGGGAGATCGGGAGAATTTTAGCACCAGAATTGCCCCTGACGTAGTACGCGTTATTTACAGGCACTTGAAGATGGCTGGAAGAAGAAAGCGCATAGATCTTTTTCTTTACACAAGGGGTGGAGATGTTCTTACACCCTGGCGATTGGTAAACCTGTTTCGCGAATTCACAGAGTATTTTTCCGTACTGGTCCCCTTTCGCGCTTACAGCGCCGGTACGTTATTGTGTTTGGGAGCCGATGATATAGTGATGGGTAAAATGGGCGAACTTGGACCCATTGACCCAAGTGTTGTGAACGCTTTTAACCCGCAAGACCCTGCCAACCCGTGTGCAAGACTACCGGTTAACATTGAGGATGTGTATTCTTACATGGCCTTGATAGCCGAAAAAATGGGTATTTACAACGAGGAAGCCATGGCAAAGGCTTTTCTGGTACTTGCCCAAAAGATTCACCCGTTAGCCCTGGGGAACGTGCACAGAAACTGGATGTTAATCCGGTCTTTGGCTAATAAAATGCTTGGCTTGCGTCGTGAAAGATTGCCCGCCGCAAGGGAACAAAATATCGTGGATCACCTGACGGAAAAGCTATATGCTCATAATCACATGATTCCCAGGTGGGAGGCATTGAAAGAAATCGGACTTCCTGTATTATACGCCGACGATGAGCTTGATGACCTGATGTGGTCTCTACATGAAGATATAGCCATTGAACTTAAGCTTCGCGATCCTTTTAACCCGCCGGATATATTGAGGGGCGACCGGACTGAATTCGAAGTGGCCGGTGGAATTGTTGAATCGGAAAATGGTACGGATTACTATATTTTTTCGGGTGTGGTGGAAAGGAAAGAATACCCGGAATCTGGTCAGATTAACGTAAATATTAACAAACAGGGCTGGTGTACTGCGATATAAGCATTCCAATAAATGGGGAGTGGTATTAGAGTGGTGCAAAAAGAAGAAAAACCCGTTACCTGGAGAATCAATTATAATGTTACGGGCAAAAGGTATTACGTGGTTACGAACTACTCCGGTATTCCGGCGGCTGATTTTTATTCGCCCAACGTTAATCCTCGCGATGGCATGGTGGTACCGAGCGATTATGATAGCTCTGGCGATTTAAAAATCTAGCTTATTACCGTTTTAACTGTATTATTTGTCTGGTAAAGGTTTTTTTCTTGACATGTGTTAATAGATATAAGAAAATTAAATTTATTAAAGAGAATGGTGTGGCAATTTTTAATTTCCCACCGGTTTATCGGGTCGGGTTTTTTGTTCTGCTGCACTATTTTGTTGGCCTGTTGGATACTGGCTTGTTGCATATTTCATATAGGAAGGAGGTATAACCGGTAACCGGGGAGGTTATTATTTCCTCTCCGTAAGAGTTTATTACCGGTAATTGATTTGATTAAAGTTGCTGTTTGCGGTGCCGCCGGGAAAATGGGTAGAGAAGTTGTAAAAACAATTGTCAGCGCGGAAGATACCGAACTGTGCGCGGCAATAGATATTCAACACGAGGGCCAGGATGTTGGAATTCTACTGGGAAGCCGGGAGCCGCTGGGAATAGTTGTTAATTCCAACTTGGAGGAAGCTCTGGCGACATCCGGTGCCGATGTTATGGTAGATTTTACAAGGCCTAGTGATGTGGCAATTAATGTTAAAAAGGCACTCAGGGCAGGGGTGCGCCCGGTGGTAGGGACGACCGGCATGTCCAAGGAAGAGTTGGAAGAAATACGTGAAATTGCTGGAAAGATGCGACTGGGATGTGTCATTGCTCCGAATTTTGCAATAGGAGCCCTGCTGATGATTAAATTTGCGGCTGAAGCCGCCAAATACTTTCCAAACGTTGAAATCATAGAAAAACACCACGACCAAAAACTGGACGCCCCATCGGGTACGGCAATCAAGACAGCGGAGGCCATTTTGGAGCAGAGGGGCGATTTTCAGCAAGGCCTTCCCATTGAAGAGGAAAAGGTTGAATGTGCGAGGGGCGGTAAAATGCCCGGCGGGTTAAGGATACACAGTGTTCGCTTGCCGGGTTTCGTGGCGCACCAGGAAGTAATTTTTGGCGGTGCGGGACAAACATTGACTATTAGACATGACTCGATATCAAGGGAATCTTTCATGCCCGGCGTATTGACCGCAGTGCGCGCGGTAATGCGCTTGGAAGGAGTGGTTTACGGCCTAGAAAACCTTATTTTTGAATAACCGGTTCCAAAAACTTCATACAAGCACCTATAAAACCGGCTTTTCATATATTGGTGTAAGTACAGGAAGGTGAGGAGAGAGGGGTTGACCATGGGTGTATAACCTCAAGGGCCTTACAATTGCCATGATGGGTGGAGACGCCAGGGAATTGACGCTGGTCGGTGAACTTGCCGCCGCGGGTGCATATGTAAGAACTCTGGGAATACCGGTAACAGGTAAGAATATTGAAATCTGCCACCGGCCCGAGGAATGCCTTGCCGGTGCTCAGGCTCTTATATTGCCGGTCCCGGGTGTCAATGAAAATATGCGTTTGTATTCGGTATATTTGGAAGATGCACCGGAGATAACTGGCGAAATGCTATCCCTTTTACCACCCGGGGCGCCGGTAATGGTTGGCATGGCCAGAAAGCCCTTGCGCAGGCTGGTGGAAGAGAAAGGTTTGCGATTGGTGGAATTGATGCAGATAGATGAAGTGGCAATCCTTAATTCCATCCCTTCCGCTGAGGGAGCAGTGCAAATGGCTATGGAGAAAATGCCCATAACCATTCACGGCTGCCGGGCTCTGGTTCTTGGGTATGGTCGTACAGCCCAAACACTGGCGCAGTTACTGGCGGCTATGCATGCCCACACAACAGTGGCGGCAAGGAATCAGGCTCAGCTTGCCAGGGCGGAAGCCATGGGACTTAACACTATTCATATCAGCGAATTAATTAATAATTTGCATGATCTGGATGTGATATTCAATACCATTCCCGCGCCAGTTTTGACTAGGGAAATTTTGTTGAGGCTTACACCGGCAACTCTTATCATCGACCTTGCTTCCGCACCCGGGGGTACGGATTTTGCCGCGGCACGAGAATTGGGCATCGAAGCCTTTCTGGCGCCGGGGTTGCCCGGCAAGGTGGCTCCTAAGTCTGCCGGCATGCTTCTGGCCCGGGTAATACCCCGTCTTTTGTTGCAAATGGTTAATTGTTAATATCCGCCGGTTTCTATTGGGAGGTGCTTGTATGAGGAAACTGGAAGGTGTCAAGGTGGGTTTTGCCGTTACGGGCTCTCACTGCACCATTGACGAAGTATTGGTGGAAATGAAAAGGGTTGCTGACGAGGGTGCAGTTTTGTATCCTATTATCAGCCACTCCGTGGATTATACCGACACACGTTTTGGTTCATCGGACCACTGGAAGACAAAGATCAAAGAAATAACAGAACAGAGAATAATAAAAAGCATTGTAGGCGCCGAACCCATCGGCCCTGAAAAACTTTTTGACGTGCTGGTTGTTGCTCCCTGTACGGGTAACACGCTGGCCAAATTAGCCAATGCCATAACTGATGGGCCGGTGCTGATGGCCATCAAGGCGCATTTGCGCAATCAGCGCCCGGTGGTCATAGCCGTGTCCACCAATGACGGGCTAAGCATGAACGCAAAAAATATCGGCTTGCTTTTGAACGCCAAAAATATATATATGGTACCCTTCGGCCAGGATAACCCCGCCGGCAAGCCAAACTCGCTGAAGGCCAAAATGGACCTGCTTGTGGATACCATAGTGCATGCCCTTAAAGGTAAACAGATTCAACCCGTACTGGTTGCCCACGGGTAACAGGTGTTTTACCGGCGGTGGTCGGAGTAAAAAGAAGATTGGAGGGAAAGCTTTTTGGCTCAGTACAAAGTAGTTATTGTGGGTGCTTCCGGAGCAGTAGGACAGGAAATTTTAAAAGTTATGGAGGAAAGAGGCTTCCCGGTTGGTGAGCTGAAACTTTGCGCCACATCCCGCTCCGCCGGCAAAAAAATGACTTTTAAAGGAAAAACTTATGTTGTCGAGGAAACTACGCCCGATTCTTTTGACGGTATGGATATAGCACTATTTGCCGGGGGTGCCGCCAGCAAGGAATTCGGACCGCTGGCAGCCGAAAAAGGTGTTGTCGTAATTGACAACAGCAGCAATTTTCGCCTGGACCCGGAGGTGCCACTGGTTGTTCCGGAGGTTAACCCGGAAGATATAAAGAAACATAAAGGCATAATTGCCAACCCCAATTGTTCGACCATAATCATGGTGGTGCCGCTTAAAGCCATTTATGACGCAGCCGGTATCAAGAGGGTCGTTGTTTCAACATACCAGGCTGTCAGTGGCGCTGGAGCTGAGGGGATAGAAGAACTGACCGAGCACACCCGGGCGGTGCTTGAGGGTCGTGAAGTGGTGCCTTCCAAGTTTCAGTACCAGATTGCCTTCAACCTGATACCGCATATAGATGTGTTTCAAGAAATGGATTATACCAAAGAAGAGTGGAAAATGGTGAAAGAAACCCGCAAAATTATGCACGATAACGATTTGGCCATTACCGCTACCACCGTCAGGGTTCCCGTGTACCGCAGCCACTCCGAATCGATTAACGTGGAAACAAAACGCAAGATCACGGCTGATGAAGCGAGGGAAGTACTGTCCCGTTTCCCCGGTGTGGTGGTGGAGGATGACCCCGTTGCGAAAAAATACCCCATGCCCCTTTTCACTTCCGGGCGAGACGAAGTTTTCGTAGGCCGAATCAGGGAGGATAACTCTCTTGAAAATGGCCTGAACATGTGGGTGGTGGCAGACCAAATACGCAAGGGAGCTGCCACCAATACGGTACAAATTGCCGAATTGGTGGTTAAATACGGGTGTCTGAGAAAGTAGTTTTTAAGTGCGGAGCCTAAGAAAGAGGTAGCGGAGCATGAAATTCATAGTACTTAAGTTCGGGGGGGACCTCCCTGGCGACTCCCGAGCTTAGGGAAAAAGCGGCCGGCAAGGTTATAGCAGCCATGGATGAGGGTTACCGGCCGGTTGTGGTGGTTTCGGCCATGGGCCGCAACGGCGACCCATATGCCACCGATACGCTAATAAACCTGGCCAAACAGGCATACCGGGATTTACCGGAACGCGAAAAGGATATAATAATGACCTGTGGTGAAATTATTTCGGGTGTAGTAATGACGGCCATGCTTCAGGCTATGGGCCGTCCCGCCATATTTTTAACGGGTGCCCAGGCGGGTATCATTACGGATAAAAACTACACCGGCGCCCGTATATTGCAGGTTAAGCCGCACCGGATCACCGGTTACGCGTGGGAAGGGTATATAGTTGTGGTTGCCGGGTTCCAGGGGGTCACTGAAGACAGGGAGATCACCACCCTTGGCCGCGGCAGCAGCGACATTACCGCTGCTGCCCTCGGGGTGGCTATAAATGCTGCTTACGTGGATATATACACCGACGTGGAAGGGATTATGACCGCCGATCTACGCATTGTAACTGAAGCCAGGGCGCTGGATGCGATAACCTATAATGAAATATGTTATTTTGCCCACGAGGGTGCGAAAGTTATTCACCCCCTGTGCCAAGGTTTCCGCGGTCGGAGCGGGGATGTCCGGGGTGCCCGGCGTAATTGCGGACATAGTCGATGCGCTGGTGGGGGGGCGGCGTGCAGGTTTTGCAATGCAACGATTCCCATACTACGGTGTGGGTTCTGGTAAAACGCGAACAAATGGAAAAGGCCGTACGGGCTTTACACAAGCAGTTCAATCTGGCCCGGCAATGAAGATGTTAATCCCCAAAAAAGGAAGGTGATAGTCTTGGTTATTGATTTCGGGCGAGTGTTGACGGCCATGGTTACCCCTTTTAACAAGGATATGTCCGTCAACTTTGAACAGGTGAAAAAACTGGCCCGCCATCTGGTTCAGTCAGGCTCGGACGGCCTGGTGGTGGCCGGTACCACCGGCGAATCGCCAGCATTAAGCAGGGACGAGAAAGTGGAATTGTTTCGGGTGGTGGTGGAAGAAGTAGGCGGGGACGCCGTGGTCGTAGCCGGGACGGGAAGCAACAATACCGCGGCCAGCGTGGAGCTGACCCGGGCGGCCGAGAAAGTGGGCGTCGACGCCGTAATGCTGGTGGGGCCGTACTACAATAAACCATCTCAGGAGGGTATTTACCAGCATTTCAAGACCATAGCCACCAATACGAACCTGCCCGTTATGCTTTATAATGTTCCTGGCAGGACTGCGGTGAATATATTGCCGCAGACAGTCAGCCGGCTGGCAGAAATCGAGAATATTGTGGCTATAAAGGAAGCTTCCGGGAGCTTGGACCAGGTTAGCGAGTTAAAGCGTTTATTACCGGATCACTTTGCCATATATAGCGGGGACGATTCCCTAACCCTTCCCATCATGTCCCTAGGAGGCAGGGGAGTGGTGAGCGTTGCCTCGCACATTGTGGGAACTAAAATCCAGGAAATGGTAAACGCTTTTACCTCTGGCAATATCACTATGGCAACAAAGATACATTGTAGCCTGTACCCGGTGTTCAAGGGCATGTTTGTGACAAGTAATCCCGTACCGGTCAAAGCTGCGCTGAACATGCTGGGATGGAAAGTGGGTATTCCCAGGTTGCCACTGGTGGAAGCGAGCAAAGCCGAGAAGGAAACCATTAAAAAGGTTTTGTCGGAAGCGCAATTATTGTAACAAGTTAGCAAGGTGGACCCCATCGTCAAGACACATTTTTTAAAAATTTAAGATACAAACAA
>CBETWA010000060.1:0-10273 GCA_965539975.1 uncultured bacterium
AACAGCAGAGGTATCAAGTTGGAAAAGAGCAGTTAGGGATTAAAGGGGTTATCTTTACTTTAGACACCTTAAAAAATCTCATCGCCATTATTCTTAACGCCAAGATAATGATGCAACTTAAAGTTACCATAAGTTACCATAACTAAGCTTCCACCAAAAATTGTTCCGACAGGCGGTCAATGGCTCTCTTTTCAATTCTGCTTACATAAGAGCGGGAAATGCCCATTTTCTTGGCGATTTCTTTTTGTGTTCTCCGCTTCCTACCACGCAATCCAAAACGAAGTACTAAAACCTTTCTCTCCTGGGGAGTTAAGACTTTTAACTTGTTCCACAATTGTTCCCGGTCCAGGTTCTTGGAAACCATTTCAGCCACGGCTTCGGCGTCAGTACTTAACACGTCCATGAAATGAATTTCATTTCCTTCCTTATCTGTTCCAATGGGTTCATAAAGTGACATTTCCGAGCGCATTTTCTTTTTGGAACGCATATACATAAGTATCTCATTTTCTATGCACTTGGACGCGTAAGTTGCCAACCGGGATGACTTTTTTCCATTGAAAGTATTTACTGCCTTGATCAAACCTATGGTGCCAATGGATACTAGATCGTCAAAATCGTCACCGCTGCCCTCGAACTTTTTAATTATGTGGGCAACGAGCCTGAGATTCCTTTCAATTAAGACATCCCGGGCCTGCTCATCTCCCTGCGCCAGTTTTTTCAGGTAATATTGCTCCTCTTCCTCGGTGAGCGGCTTGGGAAAACTGTTTTGCGCCACGTAAGAGAGAAGCATCACCAATCCCTGAATTAAAGACGCGACGGCCAAAGTCCAAAAACCGGGCAATACGCATTCCCCCTCTTAAAAGCACTCGATTTTACATCATATGCCCGGAGTTAATTGATAGTGCCTGTACAAACAAATTAAATTAAAAAAAAGCCAAAAACCTCGCCATTGGCGCCATAATATACATGCCTTATATTCTTGACTTTTAAAGACACAGGTTATATAATCGTTAATGCAACTGAATTTAGTGTAACGTCGGGGCGTAGCTCAGTTTGGCTAGAGCGCTACCTTGGGGTGGTAGAGGTCGCACGTTCAAGTCGTGTCGCTCCGACCAGTGTTTTTTTACAAAAACCCGTAAGGCTTTGCAAAACAAAGCTTTACGGGTTTTTTCATTTTTCGGGGTAAAGCAGAATAATTCCATCAGTGCTCCTTAGTTTTTAAGTTTTTCCGGGCCTGTTCAGAAGAAGCCGGCCAAAAAGTCGGGCTAACAGATAAAGGGGTTTTAACGGCTGGTTACAGAACTATGATGTTTTTTACCATACAAATTCAGTGAGGTTTCGCAAGATGAAGCCATTATGCGGCATGGAGGAAACCACGCGCAGTACGTTCATTTAGCCAGTTTTTTGTACTCATAAAGCTGCATGTCGTGCTTAACCAGTTTGTTAGCCAGGTACTCAATGTTAATATCATTTGAAGTAAATTTTTGCATAACTTCTTTTTTAAAATTAACAATTCCTTCTTCAAGCGCCCGCTGGTTCTCCAGTAAAATTTGCTGGTTTTTCTCCAGCCTTTGCTGGTTAATTTTCAGTTCGGCAACATCGGCTTTCAATATGGCAACATCATTTTTTAGCCCGGCTACATCATCTTTTAATTTAGCAACGTCGTCCTTTAATTTAGCAACATCGCCCTTTAATCCAGCAACATCGGCACGCAATTCTTCCACCGCCGCATTTGTATTGCCAACGATGCGGACGAGTTCGGTAAGCACATTTTGGATTTGATCCAAACGGTCGCCGGTCATTGCAGCACTCCTTTCAATGAGTTTTAGCAGGCCAATAAGCCGTATTTAACAAAAATAATTACCTTTGCTTGCACTGGGCTTGGTTACTTCATTATAACATAACAGGTTTAAAGAATTCAGCATAAACAATTAAAATTATACCAGTAAATGGTAATGGTTAAAAATAGATGCTGTCGTAGCCAACCGTTAAAACTGTTAAAAAAAACGAGGGGTGAGGGAAGGAAGACAAAAACAGCTTGTCTCGCGTCTCCCAAAATTTTACTTTTTTGATTTATTTACTGCAATTTTTTCTGCCAACTCTTTAACTGATGCGGGAGGATACTCATAATTACTGCGTTTAACTAACTTCAAAGCACCTGTTGGGCAAGTAGTAACACACAGCCCGCAACCAATACATTTTTCAACATCAAGAACGTTTGATTCATTTATGGTTGAAATAGCTTTCACGGGGCAGCGCTCCTCGGCACATATCCCACAACTATTACATTTTGCATTGTCTAATTGAGCCTGGTAACTTGATAACACCAAAATACTGTGAATATGTTTAAAAATACGAACATCCCCCGGCCGTAATTTAACCAGGGGCTGTGCTGATACTACATTAATATTAAGGGAGAGGTTTCATAGGGGTAAGTATTAGTACACCATTATAATAACTAATCCCGTCATTATTATGCAAAACAAAACGCTCCTCTCGGAGCGCCTTGCTTAGATTTAATATTTTCCATCTTTCCCGCCGTATGGGAAGAACCCCATGCCAAACACCAACAGAATTAGAATCAGGAACAGAATAAAGCTGCCGTCGAAGTAAGTCCCACCACCGCCATAACCCATTAAGCATTCCTCCTTAGCTAAAGTCTTATTGTGGCTGCCAGTGTATACTATGCTCACGCGGAGGAAGTTGTTACCATAAATAATAAGATTGCCCCCACCCACAACAAGCCAAACGTCATAGCGGTGCTCTAATTTCACAAAATGCTCCTTTTCTAAATTAGTCACCCTGAAAAGGACGCAAAAGGCGGGGTTGAGAACAACCTTTAAAGCTGGATTTTTAATTTACAAAAGGAAAATAGAGGGAATGTGTTGAATGGATACACTGACCAGTTTGTTTAAGGACAGCCTGCTAGCTAGGGAACCCTCCCCATGCACAGCGAAAATATACGCCGGGCATTTGCACCGGTTTTCGCATAGGCAGAGAGGACATACGGTGAGCCTGACTTGGCGGCGATCACCACTCTAGACGTGGCAAACTACCAGCGTTTTCTTATAGAAAACTGAAATAATAAACCGCGGTGAACAACCTCCTAAACATTATCGGTAGCTTTTACGCCTGGGTAAAGGGGTCCGGGAGCGTCCAATCTGACCCCGTAATAACTGCACTTTATAATATATCTTTAGTTGAAATAGGAGGCAAAGTTGATGACCGAAGACACCGACCTGGATCTCAGTGCCCTGGAGAACTGGCTATGGGAAGCGGCTTGTGACATTCGTGGCCCAATAGATGCCCCGAAGTATAAAGACTACATACTACCTCTAATCTTCTTAAAGCGGCTTTCCGATGTTTTTGAGGATGAAGTAGCCAAACTGGCCGACGAGATCTTTGATAGCAGAGAGGAAGCAATGGAACAGGTGGACGAAGATCACGGGTTGGTTAGGTTTTATATTCCCCAGATTGCCCGCTGGCCTTTTATTGCCCGGCAAACGACAAACATCGGGGAGTATCTCACCGATGCAATACGGGCGGTGGCCCGGGAAAATCCCAAACTACACGGCATTTTTGAACACGTGGACTTCAACGCCCGGGCAGCCGGGCAGCCCATTATAGACAACGACCGTCTTTATAACCTGGTTCAAATCCTCTCTCGTTACCGGCTGTGGTTAAAGGACGTGGAGGCCGATATTTTGGGCCGGGCTTATGAATACTTGCTGCGCAAATTTGCCGAGGGTCAGGGCCAAAGCGCCGGCGAATTCTATACTCCTCGGGAAGTGACCTGGCTTATGGCTTACATCCTAAATCCCCAACCCGGTGATGAGATCTACGATCCGGCGTGTGGTTCTGGCGGTCTCTTGATCAAAAGTGTGCTAGCTTGCCGGAAAAAATACGGAAGCGATAGCCGGATCGCCCCAGTTAAGATTTACGGCCAGGAAATCAACTACACGACCTTTGCGATGGCTAAAATGAATGCTTTCATTCACGATCTGGAGGCCGATATCCAACTGGGGGATACGATGGTCCGTCCGGCTTTCAAAAACCCCGACGGTTCCCTGCGTGTTTTTGATAAGGTGACCGCCAATCCCATGTGGAACCAGAAGTTTCCCCTTTCCATATATGAGGAGGATTCCTATGACCGGTTTAAGATTGGCGGTATTCCGCCGGCCTCTAGCGCCGACTGGGGCTGGATCCAGCACATGTTTGCCTCATTGAAAGAAAACGGCAAAATGACCGTTGTTTTAGACACCGGCTCAGTTTCCCGGGGCAGCGGCAGTCAGGGCTCTAACCGGGAGCGGGATATCCGCAAAGTCTTTGTGGAGAATGACTTGGTGGAATGTGTCATTCTACTGCCGGAGAACCTGTTTTATAACACCACCGCCCCGGGCATCATCTTGGTGATTAATAAAGCCAAAAAACATCCGGGAGAAATTCTGTTAATTAACGCATCTAGGCTATTTACCAAAGGGCGCCCGAAGAATTACCTGGCCGATGACCAAATAAAACAGGTATATGATATTTACCGGGACTGGCGGGAAGAGGAGGGCCTGAGTAATATATCATTCAGTTCCTTATCTATTGCCTGCCGCTCTTCCTCCACTTCGGCCAACTCAACCAGAATTTCCTCTACCGGACGGTATTCCTCTTCCCCGTTGGTGGAAACATAGCGGGAAGGACTGAGGTTATAATCATTGCGGACCGCTTCCTCATTACGGATTATTTTACTGGGCAAGTTAGGTTTTGGGGGTTGGCTGAATGGGTAAGGAAGTTGATGAGGTAATGGAGGGGTATAAGGAGACGGAAATTGGGGTGCTGCCGGAGGAGTGGGAGGTTGTAAGGCTTGGGGATCTCAGTGATTCAGGAGTTTTAAAACTAAAAAACGGATTTCCCTGTGGAAATCATAATGACCAAGGGATTGGTATACCTCATCTGCGCCCATTAAATGTAAATTCTGATGGGCAAGTATCTCTTCGTACAGCGGGCGATTGAGCTGCAGGACAGGATCATTGCTGCCGCCCGGGAACTAAAGAAGTTACTCATGCGCCATCTCTTCACCTTCGGCACAGTACCCGTTGACCAAATTGACCGCGTACCCCTGAAGGAGACCGAAATCGGTCCGGTGCCGGAGCATTGGAACGTGGTTAACATAGGTTACGTAACCACCGCGTCTTATAGCGGGGGAACACCATCAACGAAGGAGAGTACTTACTGGGGTGGATCAATACCCTGGACTACTACAGCACTTATGGGAGAAGAAGAGATTTACCTTACTACATATCAGCGGTTGATTACTGAGCGAGCATTGAATGAAACGTCTACACGATTAGCACCTAAAGGCAGTATGCTTCTTGGTACAAGGGTAGGTGTAGGTAAGGCAGTCATTGCTACTTTTGACATAGCTGTTAATCAAGACATTACTGTATTGAGGTTAGATACCCAGAAGGTTTCACCCCAATTCCTTGCCTATGGCTTTAAAACCGATATTGTCCGGGAGTCGCTCAGAGGGAAGGTGCGCGGTACTACAATCAAAGGCATACCCCGTAGTGATCTGCTAACCCTTTGTATTCCCCTACCTCCTCTTTCTGAACAGCACCAGATTGCTTATTTCCTAGCTACAATAGATCAAAAAATCGAAGCAGAGGAAAAACGCAAAACCGCCCTTAAATCTCTCTTCCAAACCATGCTCCACCGGCTTATGACCGGCAAGGTCCGGGTGAAAGACCTGGAGGTGAATCTTGATGCCCCTGGGCGGTGAAAAAACCACGGTCCAAAATCCCTTCATCCGTTACGCCACCGAAACGGGCTGGCAGTATGTCGCACCCTCTGAGCTGGAACTCCGGCGCGGCGGCGTGGGCGGGCTGGTAGTCCGGGATGTCTTCACCAGCCAGCTCCAGAGGCTGAATCCCGGCGTGGTGGATCACCTGCGTGCCGATGAAGTATTAAAGCGGCTAGAGCAGGTTCCACCCACCATTGAAGGGAACCTACAGGCATGGGAATACTTAAAGGGTCTCCGATCGGTCTATGTGGAAACAGAAAAAAGGGAACGCAACATCCGCCTTTTGGACCTAGACAACTGGCGGGCTAATGTTTTCCATGTTTCCGACGAGTTTACTTATACCAATGGCACCTATGCTATCCGTGCCGATATTGTCTTTTTGATTAACGGCATCCCGGTGCTGGTGGTGGAAACAAAGTCCACCGGCGAGATCGAGGGCATCTCCAAAGCATTGGACCAACTGCGCCGTTACCACCGGCAGACCCCGGAGTTTATGGCCCTCTTACAGATATGTAACCTCACTCACATGGTCCGCTTCTATTATGGGGCCACCTGGAGTCTAAGCCGCAAAAACCTTTTCAACTGGCGGGATGAAAGTATAGGCCAGGATTTTGAGTCCTTGGTGAAGAACTTTATCCATCCCCAGCGGGTTTTGCGGATATTGACGGACTTCATCATGTTCACCCGTAGGGACGATGTTTTGAGCAAGGTCATCTTGCGTCCCCACCAGATGAGGGCAGTTGGTCGTGTGCTTAATCGTGCCGCCGACCCGGCCAAGAGAAGAGGGCTGGTTTGGCACACCCAGGGGTCAGGCAAGACCTACACCATGATCACAATTGCCAAGAAGCTCATTGAAGATCCCCGCTTTAATAATCCCACGGTGCTTATGCTGGTGGACCGTAACGAGTTAGAACAACAGCTTTTCAGTAACCTGGCCGCCTGCGGCCTTGGCGCGGTGAAGGTAGCCAGGAGCAAAAATCATTTGAGAAAACTCTTAGCTTCTGACCGGCGGGGCCTGATCGTAAGCATGATCCACAAATTTGATGACGTACCTACGGGCCTTAATAAACGTTTCAATATCTTTGTCTTGGTCGACGAGGCCCACCGCACTACCGGCGGCGACCTTGGCAACTACTTAATGGGCGCCCTACCCAACGCCACCTACATCGGTTTTACCGGCACCCCCATTGACCGCACGGCCTACGGCAAAGGGACCTTTAAAGTATTTGGCTGCGAAGACCCCCAGGGCTACCTGGATAAGTATAGCATTGCCGAGTCCATAGAAGACCGGACAACGGTGCCGTTACACTATGCCTTGGCTCCCAATGACCTGCGGGTGGACCGGGAGACACTGGATGAAGAATTCTTAAATCTTGCAGACACTGAAGGAGTCAGTGACGTTGAGGAACTGAATAAGGTCTTGGAGAAAGCCGTTACCTTAAAGAATATGCTCAAGAACCGGGAGCGCATAGACCGGATAGCCGCCTATGTGGCCCGGCATTACCAGGAATACGTGGAGCCGCTGGGTTATAAGGCTTTTTTGGTGGGAGTAGATCGGGAAGCGTGTGTCTTGTATAAAGAAGCTCTGGACAAACACCTGCCGCCTGAATACTCGTCGGTAGTGATCAGCCGGGGGCACAATGATGAACCTCGCCTGGTACGCCATAATCTTTCCGATGATGAGGAGAAAAGAATCCGCAAAGCCTTTGCCGACCCGGAATCCCTTCCCAAAATTCTCATTATAACCGAGAAGTTGCTCACCGGTTACGATGCTCCGGTGCTGTATTGCATGTACCTTGACAAGCCCATGCGAGACCATGTACTGCTGCAGGCCATAGCCCGGGTCAACCGGCCCTATGAGGATGAGGATGGACACCAGAAACCGGCCGGTTTTATCCTGGATTTTGTGGGGATCTTTGAAAACCTGGAGAAAGCTTTAGCCTTTGATTCCCGCGACGTGGAGGGAACTATTCAACACCTTGACCTACTGAAAGAGCACTTTGCGGAGATGATGGCCGCCGCTAGAAAAGATTACCTGTCCATTATTAAAGACTACAGTCATGACAAGGCGGCGGACAAAGCCCTGGAACATTTCCGGGGACAGGAAAAAAAACAGGAGTATTATAATTTCTTTAAGGAACTGGCCAATCTTTACGAAATCCTTTCCCCTGACCCGTTTCTCCGGGACTATCTCGACGATTATGACCAATTGGCTAAGCTTTACCGGCTTCTCCGATCGACGGAGATAGTTGTGTTAGACAAGGAGCTAATGCGCAAGACAGCACGGCTAGTACAGGAACATACTCAGCCGGGGGCCATCAAAGATACCGTGGACGTCTATGAAATCACCGAACATACACTGGAGAAGCTGGCCGAAGATAGTGCTCCCTATACGGTTAAAGTCTTTAACTTGTTGAAGAGTATCACCCAAGTGGTCGCGGAAAGAGCTAAGCAGGTACCCTACCTCCTTTCCATCGGAGAGATGGCCGAGGGAATCGCCAAGGAGTACCAAGAACGCCAGTTGACCACCCAGGAGGCGCTAAAGCGCCTGCAGGAACTAATAGACGAGTATGTGGTCGCGGAAAAAGAGCGTAACGAAAAAATGATGGATCCCGAACCTTATGCCGTGTACTGGATCTTGAAACGAAAAAAAATCAAGGAGGCTGAATCAGTGGCTCGCAATATGGCACAAGCCTTTGAACGGTTTCCCTACTGGCACGACAGCGAGAAGCAAGAACGAGCTATTCGGCTTGAGCTCTACAAGAATCTCAAAGGGGCAGCAGTAAAAGAAATGAGGATATTAGTAGACAGCATTTTGACCCTTCTAAAGGGGGCTAGAAAGTGAAGAATCGAGCAACATGCGGAAGGTTGTTTTCTTCTCTTGTCTCCCTAGATAAGCTTGAGGAAGCGATCCCGGAATCAGTATTCCGGGCGGAAGTAAATGTCTGGGCTGAGCGGATCGGTGTAGAACCCAAACAGATCCAGCTCCGGGCGATGAAAAACAAATGGGCCAGTTGCTCAAGCAAAGGACGTCTGACCTTTGACCCGGCTTTGTTAAGTATGCCGGCAGCCTTCCGGGCGGAAGCCATTGTCCATGAGTTACTGCACTTAAAGATACCCAATCATGGGCCATTATTTAAGGCGATGCTGAAAGGTTTTTTGGAGAAGTATAAGGGGAAGCCTGACTAAAAAAAATCACATCTGCTTATTGGGAAAAAATATTTTTTCTTACCCAATTTCTAATACTATTCACCAGAGCGAAGCAAATGTTGTGTTTACCAACCAAAAAGGGGACCATGTAGTCATGAAAAATCAAGCATGGTACCATCAGGTTTCGACATTTTTTGTCGAATAAAAAGGGTGCCTGGCACCTATAAAAAGAGGTGATAAAATAAGTGGGATTTATTGAATCTAAACGAGTCATTGTTCTAACGATATTGTTTATAATCTTGCTAACTTTGCCTATTCTAACCGAATTTTATTATGCAGCCCTTTATTACGCAGGCTTACTTTTATTAATACCTATTACAATTTATAGAATAGTTCAAGCTGATAAATTTAAAAAAAGGTTCTATCGATCTTGGCACAAAGCAAGGAAACAGGGTTTTTGGGTAAATGTATTTCGGGAAGGGCTGCGAACAATTATTGTAATTACAGTGATAGTTGCTACATCCCAATTCCTTGTAAACGCCCTCACCCCGTTGGACATAATATCAAGATTACCGGGCAACGTGTTGGTATTGCTATCATTGTTGCTTTTAGGGTTTGGTTTACTTTGTGGAGTAGTCGCCTGGCATGAAAATGAAAAAAGATACTATCAAATTCATTACAGTGTGAAAAGCAATAACAATATAAGCGTCAAATAAACCCCACCATTCCCTTTAAGACCAGTGGGGTTATAGTAATCCTATTTTCTTACTCGACAACTGTTTGGTAAAGGCAAAAGAGATGACCAAGGGAGCAGCTCGTCCAAAGCTTTCTGATCCCCGGTATCCATATTGGGAAGTTTCTCGAACAGACAGCTCAGATAGCGGAAATGATTCAGACCATTTTCCTTTGCCGTTTCGATAACTGTAAACAATGACACATATACCCGAGGTGGTTATCAACCTTGAGTTCCGAGTTTGATCTGCTTGTCGATTTCAACCCGGGGGACAACAACGGTAAATTCGTGGGGAATATTTATAACATTCTGGCGGTTCATGGTAACCACCAGGCCATTTATTTTAATTCCAGCTGTATCTGATTGCCTGCCCGGGAACTTTAGGCCAGTTTTTAACAATGTTTTAATTTTCTCCAGAAACATTAAACGTGCCGCTCCCAAAGATATGTATGGTTTATGTATGGTTAAGGATCATTATATTTTTTATTGGCATTTTGTTACATTAAAAGTTGGTTGTACATTTTTTATCTTTTTTTAGCATTACCATGGGATCAAGTCCAAATTCTTGTGTAAAATTCCTCAGTTAGAGATCTAACCTCAAC
>CBETWA010000061.1:0-9909 GCA_965539975.1 uncultured bacterium
AACACGGCCACCCCCTCATTGTCGTCCGGTTTAGTTCCCGGCCGGGCTAACTGGACGTTGTTTGCGTTTGCTCAATGAGCTTTTCCCGTCTTTCCTTCATAATACCCTTTATTAGCAGGTAAATGATAAACGCGCAGATTCCGCAGGCCGCCGACATTATTACCACACAACCTATCATATTGACTGTGTAACTGGTCTGGAAGGCCTGCCACCAGTCAGGCCTGTTGGCCACCTCCAGCATATACTTTTCCATGTGTTCGGGATACTGCATCAAAATTTTGGCTTTGTTACCGGTAATGCCTTCGGCTGCAAGCACTTCCAATATGCCTTTTTCATATACCTTTGCATAGTTGGCGGATACTTGCTTCAGCACCACCGAGGTGAAAGCGAAGAAGCAACAAATGGAGTATACCAGCCGGATGGTCAGGCCGTAAACATACTTGGTGCAGATGGTGCCAAACTGGGCGCCTACAGCTGCACCGCAGAGCATGATGGTGGCCGCCACCAGTTCCACCATACCTCTGGCGCCGTAAGTGAAGCCCCCGTAAGCCCCCGAAAACATTACCTCGAACAGGTCGGTGCCAACGGCTACTTTGGTGGGGACGCCTACCAGGTAAATAAGGGCGGGGACTCGCAGCAGGCCGCCGCCAATGCCCAGAATGCCGGCCACGAAGCCGGTGAAGATACCCAGGAAAAACAGGGCCCATACAGAGATTCTCATGCGTGCTGTTTTGCAGTAGATAACCGGCCACACGTCCAAGTTGTTCTGAATCCACCTGGACAGCCTGTTGCCCACCAGGTCTTTAACCTCTTTTCCGGTAATTCTCTCGGTTTTCTTGGCGTTAAGGTACTCTCTCAGCATAAAGAAGAACATGCTGAACAACAGCACCATGTAAATGTAGCGTACCACCGGTCCCGCCAAGCCGAGGCTGTTTAGAAATATTAAGCATTGCGCGCCCACCTCGACACCAGACATGGTGCCAAGTAGCATGGTTATTGCTATGACCACGCTGACGTGCCCGAACCGCCAGTGCCTGAACGTTGATATCACGGACTTGCCTGCAACGTGGGCCATATCGGTACCAACGGCGTACACCATGGGGAAGCCGAACAGGTTCAGAGCCGGGGTGACCAGCCAGGCTCCGCCGAGGCCGAAGTAACCGCCCACCACACCAACTGTAAAACCTATTACTAATAGCGGCCACCATGCCATATCAACGCCGCTCATAGGCATGTGTATCATATCTGATCTCCACCTCCATTTTCATTTTTTGGTGGTTTGTTTAAGAGGTCTTGAATTAATAGATAAAAAATATTATGAGTAAGAATTAGAGTCCTGGTTTTGGGGTTATTATCTTTAATGGCAAGGAATAATAAGGAATAAAACCGCGACCTCTAATTAGTGCTTTTTGCCTGTTGTTCATCCAGTAATTCTTCGTATTCCTTTTTATACTCGCCCAAGTGGATGCCAGTAAACTTAACCAGGAAATCAGCAATCAGTGCAAATACGACACCCACGGCAGCCATGTAAAACGGGACCAGCAGCCCGGCGAGAATGGGGGCACTTTCATATAAGTCATAATACCAGCTGGAAAAGGATTCCACCATAACATAAAACCTCCTCTCTTGATTGGGATTCCGGAATGCTTGTTAAAGTTACCACTTGATACTTTTTGTTATTTTGCCAGGAACTTGAGCGTGGCCATGGAATAAACCCAGTAGCAGCCGCAGAATATGCAGGTTACAACCATGAATACCCTGGCCAGAAATCTAAGCATAACCTCACCCCCTTTGGTTTGAGAATGTATTTACTTTCACAAGCGCAATTTCATTGCGTCCTCCTTGCAATTGGTTATTATAAAGTAATTTTTAAATCTCAGGGGTTGTGTGTTACATACCCGTCCAAATAAAAAGGCCAGGTACCCCGGTTCCAAATACAAATACCGCCCGGGACACCTGGCCTATCGTTGTTCGATTCGGCCATTTACATATTTACATAAAATTTCATTTAGTAAGTGTATTATAATAACAGTGATTCGGGTAGTCAATACGGGTTGTAAAAAAAAATCACAAGCCTAACGATTTTTGTCACTTGTTTTCTACGGGTAATTGCGGTTAATGCCGGGTATGTTCCAAAATATTTTGCCCTTGTTTATTTGGAGTAAAAAAGATGACCAAAAATAAAAACCCGGAGTTTAAAGGCTTGAGTCCGAAATATTTTGATTCCGTGCCGCAGGACTAGGGTTTTTATCTTATGTCTACATTATTGCTGAAAATATAAATTGACTTACTATTTGGACTATTTTAGAATAAGTATGGGTAATTGTGTTTTGAGCAAGTTGGATAGTTTTGGTCGAGTGAGGGTTGGATCTGTGATAAAGAATATAATCAAAGACTGGGAAGACTTTTTAAGCGACTTGGTTGACGCGTTGGGAGTATTTATTTTCTTTTTCTCATTTTTATATTTTTGTTTTTATTATTATGGTTCGCCTTTTTAAACAATTTTTCAAAAACTTTATGCTATACGGGCTTCTTGCAGGCAAAATTGCGATTGCTTCGGGCTAGTGAAATATATTACAATTGCATAGTAGGTACAAAAAGGAGGGTTGACCATGTTCAAAGCCTGGTTTGCTCAATCAGATCCTGTGAGCCTGGAACCTTACAAAGGTGACTTAAAAGGCGCTGACGGCTGGTTGGCCAGGGATGGCTCATTTTACCGGTGCGATTATGTGTTTCACGCCATATTCGCCGACAGGCTGTGTAAAAAATATGGATACAAGCTGTTTAGTACCTTCCCCTCCAGCAGAAATGGCGAATATACACTGGAACAGAAGGGTTGGGTTAAAATAAGCAATGGCAAAGTGCTTTATAATAATGATAAACCCATGAGCAAGAAACAGCTTGATTTTTTATTTGATTATTTTATTGCTAACGGGCAAGAAATGTACGAGTATCAAAAATTATTACAGGAGCAGACGGCGTTGTAGTTAAATAAGGTTATTTTAAAAATTTTTCGCTCTTTATTCTACGGCTCTTGCCATGTTATGGTATTAAACGTACTTGTACGCGGTGGAGCAGTGCCACTGGTATTTAGAGCCGGACACTTCCCAAAATCCCGGCGGGGGGCAACCCCGATTCTGAATTGCAGATATAGCAAGCTTTTTTGTGCTGATAATCACTGAGCCGCATTTGAAAACCGGGACTACTTCACCGGGACCCGCCACATAGTAATTACCCTGGTACATTGGTTTATCGAATATATAAACATAACAGTCGCCTGTTTCGATTAGGGTGATGTCGCTCATGTGCATGAACTCACAAAAAGCGATGTCCGGCATTGTGTCGTAGTAATGGTCACGGTGGTAAATCCTGGGTGTCCTGGAAACATTGGCACTTCTGAAAAAAGTGGTCAATGGCCTGAGTAGATTTATCAATTTTTTGTTAACGGCAATTCCCCCGCATTTGTTTCCGGTTTGAGCAATGCTGGACATGGCGTTCCCTCCCATCTTGCGAAGATTTTATAGTCTATTACAAACCTCCCTGCTTAAAAATATGTATTTATTTGGCTTGCCGCCGCCGGAACCCGGGTTCGCCCTACCCGGATTCACTGGCGGCAAGTCTTCTTTTGGCAAAATTAAAAGGCCGGTGGGAAAATTATCCACCGGCCTATCGTTGTTCGATTCGGCCATTGCTTTTGACATGTAGGTTGTGACATTTTTCTTAAATTATAACCGCGATTAAAATGGCTGTCAATAATAAACCGAATAAATTTTAAAAATTGGATTATTGAAAATTACATTGACTGCATTTTTTGAAAGTGATATATTATTGACAAATGCTAGAAAGTGTCGTGCAGCCGACTTTTTTTGTGGATTGGAGGTGGCATAAACAGCCTGATTTTTTCGATTTTTGTTTTAAGCAAAGAATATGAGTAACAAGGCTTGTGAAAAATGTTTCAGGCACCAGGGGGTAAAATGGAAAAAAACAATAAGACGAAAAAAACAATCCTGATTATTGATGATGAGGAGGAAATGTGCTGGGCACTGGAAAAACCGCTCCGAAAAGAGGGTTTTAATGTTTTGACGGCTACTGATGGAGATGCCGGCTTGCAATTATATCACAGCCGGCAAATAGATATGGTCCTGTTGGACGTAAGAATCAAGGATACCAACGGGTTGGATATCTTGGAGCAAATACGGGCCGTGAACAATAGTATCCCGGTGTTTATGATGACCGGTTACAGCACCATGGAAGTAGCTGTGGAAGCCGTGGCCAGAGGTGCTACCGGTTATTTTACCAAGCCTTTTAAAATTGCACATTTAATGGAAACAATTAATGAACTGCTGCAGCCCAGCAATGATCAAAGCGATTAATATTGTTTTATTTTTATTTTGTGAAGTTATTCTGTAAATACCGGGCCCTGCTGGACAAGTCTTAAACGCCGGTTGAGAAAGAACAGGTGAGGAGGAAGCTGCATGCCTCCACGTAACGAAAAGAAAAAGCCGTTAACCAATCGGGAGAAGCAGTTGATACGGTTTTTACGGCAGCTTGGATGGGGAGAGGTAAGGTTGCGCGTGGAAAACGGGCAACCAGTGTTGATATATGAGGCGATACGGACCATGAAGCTGGTTGAAGATGAAATTGAAATTGGCTCAGCCAGCCGGGGGTTGTAGTGAATTAATTGCTCGGGTGATATTTTGGTGTTCTTCTGGCATGGTTTGTGATTTTTATAACAAACGGCTTGAATTTTTCAATTGCGGGTGATATAATACCATTAATGATTAATTGTAAAAATTATATCATTAATATGGCCGAATCGAACAACGATAGGCCGGGTGCCGCGAAATAGCGGGCAGCCGGCCTATTTACATTTTTAAAAGGAATATTTTAGCAACTTGCAGGGTTCGGCAATAACCCGGTGAAAACCGGGAAAGGAGGCGAAAACTTACACGCTTAGTGATTTCTTTACATTTTATTATGCGGCTAGTTGCATCGGGTGTTTAAAATGTTGGGTTTCATTATATGTACTTGATATGCACTTGCCGAATTGTTAAAATTTATGTTTGTAAAGCCGGGTGAGGAAATGAAAAACAGGATTTTAATCATAGATGACGAGCATGAATTGTGCTGGGCTCTGGAAAAAGCGTTACAAAAAGATGGCTATGATGTATTATCGGCAACCGACGGGCTCGAAGGGTTGAATATTTTTTATGAGCAAAAGTTTGACGTGGTTATCCTGGACATAAAGATCGGGGAAATTAACGGCCTGGATATACTGAAGCAAATTAGGGACGTAAACCCCCGGGTACCCGTAATAGTGATGACGGGATACAGTACCATGGAGATGGCCATGAAAGCACTGGACAGAGAGGCCACTGTATACTTGACCAAGCCGTTTAAAGTATCCAAATTGAGGGAGACAATAAAGGAAATGCTAGCGCGGAGTGGTGAAGGGAAACCGGCCGCAGTACGGAACAACCGGCTGTATTAAAACGGCTGAAAAATCTTCGCTTTTAATATGCCCGTGCATGTATACATGCAGGTGGGGTGGAAATCCGATGCATCCAAATGTTGAAAAACGAAAAACATTGACCAACCGTGAAAAACAGTTAATCCGTTTCTTGCGGCAACTCGGATGGGGTGAAGTGAGGTTGCGCGTGGAAAACGGTCAACCTGTTTTGATTTACGAAGCAATTCGGACCATGAAACTGGTTGAAGAGGATGTTGATGGCAAAATTAAAAGTAATAAACCAGGGTTGTAACATAATGTGCGGTTTTAAAAGCAAGTTGCCAAGTCCGGTTAAAAGGTTCCTTGTTAGTATTGAGGCGTGCACCGGGGAATTGTCCCTAATGCACGCTATTGTTGTTGGTTGAATGCCGGTAATAGAACGGTAAAGACGCTGCCCTGCTGCGCTTTGCTTTGCACTGTAATGGTGCCGCCGTGGATTTCCACAATCCGCTTGCTTATGGCCAACCCCAGCCCGCTGCCACCCCGCTTTTTGGTATAAAAAGGTTCGAAAATCTTATCCAATTCCTCTTTGGGTATGCCACGCCCCGTGTCTTTTATCGTTATAATAATAAAATCGCATTCCAGTTCCAGACAAACAGTAAGCTTGCCTTTTTTCTCCATTGATTCGATGGCGTTTACAATAAGATTAATGAATACCTGTTTGATTTTTTCCTCGTTGCAGTCCACAAGCACCTGCTTGTCGTCCAGGGTGTTCAAGTACTCAAGCTCTGTTTCATGTTTAAGGAACAGGGGTTTAACCGAAGCCAGTACATTTTCGATTAATTCGCATATATCAACATACTTCATAGTACCCGGGTGCGGCCTTCCGAACTCCAGGAGCTCATTGATTAACTGGTTGTGGCGTTCAACTTGTTTTTCTATCTTCCTTATATATTCACCGACTTGCGAAACTTTTTCCACGTTCAACTCCATTGCCTCGGCAGTGGCTTGTATAATGCTGACCGGGGCCCTCAATTCATGGGCGATTTCCGTTGTCAGCCGCCCCATGGCCAAAAGGTTTTCTTGCCGCCTGTAGTGTTCAATTAACTGTTCTTTATCTGCTATATTGCGGGCCATTTTGTTTATGGCCCTGGTTATAACTCCCAACTCACCCGGTTGTTCGGGTAGAGTTTGATGAAGATTACTCTCCATAATTTTCAAACCGTCCTTTATGGAATGAATCCGTTTCATTAAGTCCATTATGGTAAGCAGGGTCACAGAAATGCCCAAACCGAACACCAAGAAGATTATGTAGCGCATGGCCAGGCGCACCCGCTGGCTTTTGGCGAAAATCGGGTGTATTCTTTCCTCCGCCCAGAGGACGGCCACCGTTTGCCCCTCTATCTTGAGCGGAACCAGGTATTCAAGGAAATGATCGTCCCATGTCCTCCCAACTCTGGTTATCGGTGTGCCGCTGGCCTGCACCGCCATGATGCCTTCCTTGGCTTCATTGTATATGCGCAACTCGCGTTCCTCTTTTTCTTCGGGTAACCTTTTACCATATTCGTGCAAGTATCCTTGTATTGTTATATCGCTTGTTTCGATAATGTACAGGCAAAGGCGCACGCCCGGGTAATTGACAGCGGTTAGCGGGCCGGCAATGGAGTTAAAAGTTTCTTCCAGCATAGCAGTGCTGTAAGAAGATTGATTATCAACTTCCAACCGGTCATATATTTTACTGCTCACCAGTTCAACAATTTGCTTCAGTTTCTTTTCGGTTTCGGCTATCAACACGTCATCTGTTTTGGTGGCAAAAAAAATGTCGTATAGCATGGCTGCCGAAGGTAAGAGTAATGCCAGCAAGATGATGATTATCAACTTGTTTCTCAAGCTATCTACTAATTTCAATTTCATTTTTACACCCCACGGCTTACCGGCTATGACATATATAGTATCATGATATTATGGTATAATTGTAGCAAATAAATCGAAATCGTTACAAACATTTATTTTTTATGGCTGTGGGGAAAGACGGAAAGGTGTCAATTACGGTTGTGATATTATTTTTGTGAATTTGGAATAATACTGGGGGTTTGAAAGTGTTTATCGAACAAGGGCCCATCAGGCCTCCCAGCGAGGCCACCAGCCTGCTAATTAGGGTGACGCGCAACTGTCCCTGGAACAGGTGCGCGTTTTGCAAGACATATAAAGGGGAAAAATTCAGCCGGCGCCCGGTGGAAGAAGTGCTGCGCGATGTGGACACGGTACGGCGCGTGGTGGAACAGGTGGAACAAATCGCCCGGGAATTGGGCAGCGGGCAAATTGACGCCCGGGTGGTAAGCCAGGCGGGAGCACGGTACGGGCACCTGCACTATCACGTCGCCGCGTGGCTTTACTACGGTGGGAAGAGCGTGTTCCTGCAGGACGCCAATTCACTAATATTGAAGCCCCAGGACCTGGCAAAAATACTGCGGTATATACGTGAAGTGTTCCCCTCGGTGGATAGAATCACCACTTACGCCAGGGCGGATACCGCGTCCCGCAAGGAGGTGGATGATTACCTGCTCCTGCGCGATGCCGGCCTGAACAGGATTCACATGGGCATGGAATCCGGGTCCAGCGTGGTCCTTAAGATGGTGGATAAGGGGATTACCACCGCCCAGCTGGAAGAAGCGGGCCGAAAAATCCAGGATGCTGGTATTTCTTTATGCTGGTACATCATGCCCGGATTGGGGGGCGTGAAATACTCGCGGGAACATGCTCTGGAGACCGCTGCTAGGGTAAACGCCGTGAACCCGGACTTTATCCGGTTCAGGACACTGTCGGTATTAAGGGGTACACCGCTGCATGATATGATGATGCGGGGAGATTTCCAGCCCCTAACCGAGGATGAAATCGTCAAGGAACAGCGCCTTTTTATTGAAAACTTGCGGGATGTTACCACCACGGTGGTCAGTGACCACATGCGGAACCTGCTGCAAGAATTGGAAGGAACACTGCCCGCCGACCGCGAAAAATTGCTTGCCGTAATAGACCGTTACCTGGCCATGCCCGAAAGTGAAAAGGCTAATTACCAGCTTGGCCGGCGTGCCGGCGTGTACAATGCCATGGATGACATGCAGCACCCCGCCAAATACAGGTATGTCGAGGGACTGTTAAACAGTATGGGCGGTCAGGAGAAGCTCGGCGGGCAATTAGAGAGGATTCGCCAGTGGTTTGTCTGACCAGAAACTATTGAGCCCGTCGTGGAAGGAGCGACGGGAGTTTCCGGCTCTGTTGTGTATTATTGTTGTTTGGGAGGAAGGCAATATGTCCGGGCAAAATGAAAAGGGCGGGAACGACAAGCGACAGCAGTTGAAAAAGATCAAGATCGGGAGATTGCACGTTGATCCCGTTTTTCTGCTGGTGTTTTGTTTTTTTACCATAAGTTCGTTTCTGCTGGCCCTTTTCATCTGGCTCGCCAGCTGACAACGGGATGGAGTCGCCCGCGTGGCGTTGTAGCCCCCGCATGGGACGGGAAAGTACACGGGTTAATACTTGCCTGGGTCGCGGGAGCGCGCCGGTAAGGGCACCGGGCGCTCCACAAGTTGTTTTAAAAATCATTGCTTGACCTGGTGTCGCGCCACCGCCAGCAGGTAAATCTCCTGGCCGCCGCCGGCGTTGTTGAGATCCCTTTCCGCTTCCTTCAGCCGGTTTAACTGCTCGTTATTCAATTGTGCCACTTCCATGTCTCTGGTGTTTATTTGCGTCATGTCATCAACTCCTTTCCGCTGTAGTTTCCCCGGCCGGGTATTTTTTTATAGCAGCAGTAATTTTATATTGACCGCCGGGTTGAACAAAAATATAATTAAATATGAATGAAAACGGTTATCTTTTTCAATTACCCCCGGAGGAGACTACTATGAAACTGGATAAAGTACGTCCTGGTGAATGTGTAAAAATCTTGTCCATAGGTGATGACAGGCTCAAGGAACTGGCTGTTCGCATGGGTATCGATGAGGGTGAGGTGTTATCCTGCGTGGGAGTCGTCCCCGCCGGTCCACTAGTTTTATGCAAGCACCGGCAGGAAATTGCCGTAGGCAGGGATCTGGCACGGCACATAAGTGTCGAATTGCTGGCCCGGGCGGGACAGGCCAAAACATGCTTCGCTGCCCCGGGGAACTAGCTCTGCTGGTTCAAATGTTTGGTTGAAAATGTGATACCCCCGGGCGGCGGGGTTTTTTATTTTTGTAGGCGCCCATGCCAACGTGTTGCGGCACCAGCAGAAGAATGAAAATGAATGTGGGTATACCTGTTCCGGTGGAGCGATTTGCGGGAGCGCCGGTAACGGCACCCGGCGCAGCGAGGTTGCGAAACCGGACGAGCGAACAGGACGTTCGCGAGAGCCTTTCCCGAACCGCAGACAGTGAGTTTATGGCGGTCCGGTTTCGGAAAGCGGTCAGGGGACACACTTCCCCTTT
>CBETWA010000062.1:0-9902 GCA_965539975.1 uncultured bacterium
ACTTGCGGGGAGCCACCAGCCCACCCCAGTGCTATTTTCATCTTTCTACTGGTGCTGCAACGCTGCGGCATGGGGGTCTACCCGGAAAATACTCTTGGTTATGGGTAGACCTGTTCCGGGCTCGCTTTTTCTAAACAGGTGACGCACTGTTGGTTAACACCCGGTCCGGTTTCGGAAAACGGTCATGGGACACACTTCCCCTTTGGGGTCGAAACTTTTGGGTCGGAAGTATGTCCCCACGTATAGGCCGTTGGTGCCGCCGGCGCGGGAGTTTTTAAACACAGTGATGGTCGCCACCCGTAATATGCTCTTAACCTTCATAATAGTGCCGTTTAGGTAATTAAAGTTTAAAAGAAAGGTGGATTTGTATGTTTAAAAGAAAAGGGCTTTTCTTACTTGGCTTATTGCTCGCAGTCACGCTGGTTGTAGCCGGTTGCGGGGGCGGCGGGGGCAACGAAGACCAGGGCAAATCTACTTCCAGCGAGCCCGTTGTACTGAAAGCCGGGCACGCAGTAGCTGAAGCTCACCCCTACCACCTGGGCCTGGTAAAATTCAAGGAGATTGTTGAAGAAAAAACCGGTGGCCAGGTAACCGTGGAAATATTCCCCAACGGTACCCTGGGTTCCGAGCGCGATATGATCGAAGGCCTGCAAATGGGTAGCATAGACATTGTTGTAACCTCAACAGGTCCCGTAATCAACTTCGTCCCCGAAATGGGCGTGGTGGATTTACCCTTCATTTTCAGCAACACCGAACACGCGTACAAAGTACTGGACGGCGAAGTGGGCCAAGAACTGTTGCAGAAATTTGATGATATTGGCATCAAGGGGATGGCCTTCTGGGAGAACGGTTTCCGGCACCTGACAAACTCGAAGCGCCCGGTTGAGTCGGTGGAGGACATCAAAGGGCTAAAAATAAGGACCATGGAAAACGAGGTACACCAGGAAGCCTTTAAAACCCTGGGAGCAATCCCCACGCCTATGGCCTGGGGAGAAGTTTTCACCGCCCTGCAGCAGGGTACCATTGACGGGCAGGAAAACCCCATTCCAATTATTTACACCATGAATATATACGAAGTGCAGAAATACCTGGCCCTTACCGGGCACTTCTATTCACCGGCCCTGCTGCTGATGTCACAAAAAACTTTTGACAAATTGACTCCCGAACAGCAGGAAATATGCGCCAGTGCCGCAATTGAAGCGGCGGCCTACGAGCGCCAGAAAATTAATGAACAAACCGAAGAGCAGCTTTCCCTACTGGAAGAAAAAGGAATGGTAATTACCAGGCCGGATGTTCAGGCCCTGCGGGAAGCGACGATGGCTGTTTACGAGAAATACGAAGGTAAGTTCGGCAAGGACCGGATTCAAAGGATCCTGGACGCCGACCCCAACAAGTAAACCCCGGGGTAATTCCTGTTTAGCAAAGGGGGGTAGCCTCCCTGCGGGCTCCGACCCCCCTTTTTTCAATATATTTGAACCCGTCACCCCGGTGTTAATTACATAATTTCCGTTCAGGAGGGAGACAGGTGCAGTTTCTCTCAAATTTGCTTAATTATGTGGACAAGTTTTGCAAAGCAATCATGTTCTCGCTATTTGTCGTCATGGTTATAACAACTTTTTTACAAATCCTTTTCAGGTACGTATTTTCAGCTCCCCTGGTCTGGTCGGAAGAGCTGTCCAGGTACTGCCTTATATGGCTGACATTTATTGGTGCCGCCGTGGGGATAAGGGCTAAAATACACGTGGCGGTGGAGGCGCTAACAAGGCTTTTTCCCGAAACCCTGAAACTACTGGTGATTCGCTTTAATTACGCCCTGATAGTACTTTTTGCCGCTTCCCTGGCAAAATACGGGTTTGAGCTGACCTCCCTCAATATGAAACAACTCTCCCCGGCCATGCACATCCCTATAGGCCTGATCTATGCCGCCGTGCCCACCGGGGGAATTTTAATCCTGATATTCGCCATTGAAAAGTTCATCAAACCCGGTTCGGAAGGAGGCGCGGCCAGTTGACGGCAACAGTTCTTATAGCAACCCTGTTTGTGTTATTGCTGATTGGCGCTCCCATCGCTTTTTCCCTGGGGATAAGCTCCCTGGCCGCGCTGGTCGTCCAGGGAGACCTTCCCCTTTCCGTGATACCCCAAAGACTGTTCACTTCTACGGACTCCTTTGTACTACTGGCGGTACCTTTTTTCGTGCTGGCGGGGGAATTAATGCAAAACGGGGGAATATCCCGCAGGCTGGTGAATTTCGCCAACTGCCTGCTGGGCTGGGTCAGCGGGGGGCTGGCCCTGGTGAGTATCGCCTCCTCGGCATTTTTCGCCGCCATATCGGGTTCATCGGCGGCAACAACGGCGGCCATCGGCAGCATCATGTACCCCGAAATGCTAAAGAGGCAATACAAATCCGATTTTGCAGCCGCCGTGCAGGCGGTGGGCGGCACGCTGGGCGTGGTCATCCCGCCCAGCATCCCCATGATTATTTACGGTGTCATAACGGGCACATCGGTGGGAGACCTGTTCCTGGGGGGCATCGTGCCCGGTATCCTGGGCGCCGTGGCTTACATGGCCGTGGCCTGGAAAATATCCAAAAAACACGGGTACATGGTGGAGGAACGCAGCAGTTTTACACAGACATGGAAGGCATTCGTGGACGCTTTCTGGGGGCTATTAATGCCGGTGATAATTCTGGGCGGCATTTACGGCGGCGTATTCACCCCCACCGAGGCCGCGGTGGTGGCCGTGGTATACGCCATTTTTGTGGGTGCTTTCATTTACAAGGAGCTTGACTTTAAAAACTTCTACCATATATTTGTAAAGGCCGGTTTAACCAGCGCCATGATCATGCTGCTGATTGCCACCGCTTCGGTTTTTACCTGGATTATGACCATAAATACCATTCCCCAGGCCATAGGGAGTACCATACTTTCTTTTACCGGTAACAAGATAATTCTTCTATTACTGATAAATTTCGTCTTTCTCGTGGTGGGCATGTTCCTGGATACCGTGGCCATTATCCTGCTTTTGACGCCCATATTTTTCCCCATTGTCACCCAGCTGGGCATGGACCCGGTACATTTTGGCGTAATGGCCGTGTTCAACCTTGCCGTGGGCCAAATGACCCCACCTTTTGGTGTGTGCCTGTTTGTTTCTTCAGGTATCACCCGGGTTTCCATCGAAAAATTGTTCATAAACACACTGCCCTTTTTAGTTGTGGCGATACTGCTGATATTGCTGGTAACATACATTCCCGCGTTAAGCCTGAGGTTTTAGCCGCAAGCGGCCATGAATTAACCGCTTACCTCACCTGGTAAGCGGTTATTCGTTTCTCTTAAAGGTGGAAAAGTTGCACAAAAAATCATGAATCAACTTGTCGTAAAGCCCGCTTTCACTGTCCTCCCGGCAGTTTTTGTTTTCCATGCTTCTGCTTAGCCAGTCAATGAAGGTGCGGTTGTTTTCAAGCAATTCACCGGCCAAAAATTCAACATACGACTCTTTTTCACTGCCGGGTTTATTGTTCAGGGCAGGATGCCCGTCTTTTATAAGTTGTTTGAAACATCCTGTCAAGCTGACGCTGTGTTGCATTTGCTTCACCTCTTTCCGTGCTATCACATGGCTCTTTTACCTATTATAATCATAGTCCACCGGGCGCCGGAAAGAAACTCTTTTCCGTCCAAATGTCTTTTTTGACGGCCTGTATTCCCTTGGGCAAGGCGAACATTTCACAAACACTGCGGTATCTCACAAGAACCGTTCACCCGGGGCCACAGTAAAACAAACCGGCAGCGCCGGTTTTCCGGCCACCCATAGTAATGGTAACACAAACAAGCCGCGGGCCTGCCGGGCGTAGCCTTCTAGGCTTTCCGGCCACCCATAACAATGGTACTACCCGGCGAGATGGAAAGCCACCCGAAATATATGCCTTAATCGGCAACCATTAAATGATACGGGTCTCTTCAATATATTATTTTTACTTAAATAACCGTTAAACGCGGCAGGATTTTTACCGCATGTTGTCCAATTTACTGGTGAAAAGGTTTGTGTTATATGATAATAGCATAAACGAAATGTACTCCGAGCCGGCTTGCCTAAAACCACGGTCATGGCATCCCGGCCGGCAGGGTATAACGGGAAACGGTTATACCTCCCACAATGGAAAGGAGTACGGCTGGTCGAGCCAGGTTTTGCAACGGATGCCACCTGTACCCTTCCGCGGGTGGTACCTGTTTTTTATCCCAAAAAGAATAATCGCGCTCCGGGCTTTGCCGCTCAAAGCTTTGTGCCACGGCGGCCGAGCCGGCGGGTGAGCGGGAAACCGTTCCGCCTCCCGTGGTTGGAAGGGACGAAAAAGTCCCAAAAAACTCCGGCCGGGGCCGGGGTTTTTTGCCAAAATCAAACGGCCGGGCGCAAATCCGGGCCAGTGAGCGGAACATCCCGCCACCCGGCTCTTTTACCGAATTTTTTTAAAAAGGAGTGATGATAGCTTGGAAATGGTCAGCCTGACTATCGACGGCAAAGAAGTTACGGTTCCGGCGGGCACCACGGTTTTAAACGCGGCTGAACAAGCGGGAATTCACATCCCAAGGCTTTGCTACGAACCCGACCTTAGCCCGTTCGGCGCGTGCCGCTTGTGCGTGGTGGAAATTGAAGGAATGCGGAACTTGCCGGCTTCCTGTGTGACCACAGTTGCACCGGGAATGGTTGTACAGACCCACTCGCCGGCAGTTATGGAAGCAAGGCGCACGATCCTGGAATTACTGCTTGCCAATCACCCGCAGGATTGCCTGACCTGCGAAAAAATGGGCACCTGCAAGCTGGCTCAATACTGCTATGAATACGGAGTTAAAAAAAGCAACTTGCAAGGGGAAATGCACGATTATCCCTTGGACGAGAGCAACCCGTTCATATTGCGCGATCCCAACAAGTGTATTCTATGTGGTAAATGCATCCGTGCTTGCGCGGAAATAACCGGCAAGAACAACCTGGATTTCGCTTACCGCGGTTTTTACACCAAGGCAACCACCTTTTTGGATGTGCCTTTTGTGGAATCCGATTGTGTTTTCTGCGGCAATTGCGTATCCGTGTGCCCCACCGGAGCGCTGATGGAAAAACAAATACAAGGCAAAGCAAGAAGCTGGGAATACAATAAAGTCAGAACAACCTGTCCTTTTTGCGGCACCGGCTGCACTTTCGACCTGTGCGTCAAGGACGGCAAAGTGGTGGGTG
Organism: uncultured bacterium; assembly: GCA_965539975.1. Lineage (GTDB taxonomy): Bacteria > Bacillota > Desulfotomaculia > Desulfotomaculales > Desulfallaceae > CBETWA01. The sequence goes on from CBETWA010000062.1 coordinate 5,224, forward strand.
TAACATCCAGCCCGGAAGGAACGGTCAACGGCCGCGCGTTGTGTATTAAAGGCAGGTTCGGCTGGGATTTCATCTACAATGAACGCCGGCTGACCACCCCTTTAATCAAGCGAGACGGAAAATTCGAGCCCGCAACCTGGGATGAGGCGCTGGATCTGATAGCATCCAGGCTAAGTGAAATTAAAGATAAATACGGGCCGGGGGCCTTCGCCAGCTTAAGCTCGGCAAGGTGCACCAACGAAGAAAACTATTTAATGCAAAAATTTACCAGGGCGGTGATGGGCACAAATAACGTCGACCACTGTGCCCGCACGTGACACGCGCCCACAGTGGCCGGTCTGGCCACTTCATTTGGTAGCGGCGCCATGACCAACTCTATTGGGGAAATCGATGACGCCGAGCTGTTGCTTTTAATCGGCACCAACACCACAGAAGCCCACCCGGTTATCGGTTACAAGATGAGGCAAGCAGCCCGCAAGGGCGCCAAGCTAATTGTTGTGGACCCGCGGCGCATTGAACTGGCCGAGGAAGCCGATTACTGGCTGTGCATAAAACCGGGCACCGATATCCCGTTCCTCAACGGGCTCATGCATATCATTATCAAGGAAGATCTGTATGACAAAAAGTTTGTGGATGAGCGGACCGAGAATTTCAATGCCCTGAAAGAAACAGTTGAAAAGTACACACCGGAGTACGTGTCGGAACTGACGGGCATACCGGTGGATGACCTGTACGCAGTGGCCCGCCTTTACGCCACTACGGACAAAGCCATGATTTTCTACACCCTGGGCATTACGGAGCACGTGTGTGGAACCAACAACGTGATGAGCATCGCCAACCTGGCCATGCTTACCGGCCACCTGGGACGCCCCAGCACGGGGGTCAACCCCATCCGCGGCCAAAACAACGTCCAGGGAGCTTGCGACATGGGGGCCCTGCCCAACGTGTTTCCGGGGTACCAGCGGGTCATTGACCAGGCGGTCAGGGAAAAGTTTTCCCAGGCCTGGGGCGTTCCACTGCCCGGCGAAGTGGGCCTGATGATCCCGGAAATGTTCGACAAAGCCAATGCCGGTGAACTCAAAGCCATGTACATCTTGGGTGAAAACCCGGTGTTGACCGATCCCAACAGCAATCATATCCGCTCGGGCCTGGAAAAGCTGGAGTTTTTGGTGGTTCAAGAGCTGTTCCTCACGGAAACCGCGGAATACGCCGACGTGGTGTTGCCCGCCGCCAGTTTCGCGGAAACCGACGGTACCTTTACCAATACCGAGCGCCGGGTGCAGCGGGTCAGAAAAGCCATTGAACCGCTACCGGGTAAGACCAACTGGCAGGTCATAATGGAGCTTTGCACAAGAATGGGATACCCGGTGAACTATAACAGCGCCGAGGAAATTTTCAACGAAATGGCTTCCCTTACACCGTCCTACGGGGGCATAAGCTACGCCCGGATTGATAAAAAAGGCCTGCAGTGGCCGTGTCCCACCAGCGACCACCCGGGGACACCCTACCTGCACCGCGGGACATTTGTCCGCGGCAAGGGTCTTTTCCAGTCCATCGAGCACATACCCCCGGCGGAATTGCCCGACCAGGAATACCCCTTCCTGCTATCCACGGGCCGGATACTGTACCACTACAACGTAACCACCACTTACTCGCCCGGCATTGCCAGCATGTGGTCGGAAGAATACGCCGAGGTCAACCCGGAAGACGCCGCCCGGCTGGGAGTTGTCACCGGTGACAAGGTGAAAGTAACATCCCGGCGCGGAGAAGTCACCACCAAGGTCAATGTGACCGACCGTGTTCCCCCGGGGATGATCTGGATGTCGTTCCATTACGGGTCAACCCCAACCAACGTGTTGACCAGCGACGCCCTGGATCCGGTGACCAAAACCGGCGAGTATAAAGTTTGCGCCGTTAAAGTCGAGAAACTGCCGGAGGCGGTTTAAATGCGCAAAATTCCCGTCGCCGAGGCGGTGGGCATGACTCTTTGCCATGATGTCACGCGCATTGTTCCCGGCCAGGAAAAAGGCCGGGCATTTAAAAGGGGGCATGTTATTACCCCTGGCGACATACCAAAACTTAAAGATTTGGGAAAGGAGCACATTTTCGTCTGGGAACCGGGTGACGACCTGGTACACGAGGACGAGTCCGCGCTTCGCCTGGCCCGGCACGCCGCCGGGCCAGGCCTGGTGTGGGAAGAGCCCGACCAGGGCAGGGTGGACCTGCGGGCCGCGCATGACGGCTTGCTGAAAGTCCAGGTGGACAGGCTGAACATGCTGAACAGCCTGGAGGGGGTGATCATGTCCACCCTGCACAACAACCGGGTGGTGACCAAGGGACAAAAGGTCGCCGGAACCAGGGTGATACCCCTTGCCATCCAAAGAAGCGTTCTGGAACAGGCCGAAAGCATTTGCAGCCAGCCTTCACCGCTGCTGGAGGTCAAACCATTCAACCCGCTTTGGACGGGCGTTGTTACAACGGGCAACGAGGTGTATACCGGGCGCGTAAAGGACGGTTTTTACAGCGTGTTGAAGCAAAAAATCGCGCTTTACGGCGGCAGGGTGCTGGGCCAGGTAATCGTGCCCGACGATCCAGGCGTAATTTCCTCTGAAATACGCCGTTTCGTCGCCGAGGGTGCACAGCTGGTTCTGGTTACCGGCGGCATGTCGGTGGACCCCGACGACGTAACCCCCGCCGGCATTAGGGAAACAGGAGCCGAAGTTGTTTTTTACGGCGCGCCGGTACTTCCCGGAGCCATGTTCATGATGGCCTACCTGGGGCGCGTAACGCTGTGCGGGCTGCCTGGCTGCGTCATGTTCAGCAAGACCACCGTGTTCGACCTTGTCCTGCCCCGCATATTCGCCGGGGAGCGAGTGCGTCGCGAGGACATCGCCAGCCTGGGACACGGGGGTTTCTGCGAGAATTGCGAGGTTTGCCGGTTCCCGGCGTGTTCATTCGGCAAGTCCACGCAAATTTGAAACGGAGTTGTTATAGATGCGTACCAGAATCAACCTGGAAGAAGCTCAAGAATTGCTGGCCGGCAACATCATCGCCCCGCCGGCCGGGCTCACCGTGCCCCTGGAATCTGCGCCGGGCCGGGTTTGCTTTCATGATATCCACGCTTTGCACCACCTGCCCCAGGACTTGCAATCCGCGGTGGACGGATACGCTCTTTCACCGGGCGACGGCGCCGGTGAAGGAAAATACCTGTTAAAGGACAACCTGCAGCCGGGCGATTACCCGGAATTTACCATTGAACCGGGACAAGCCGCCGGCGTGGTAACCGGCGGCCCGGTTCCCCCCGGCACCCGGGCCGTCATCGCCCGGGAGTTTACCGAACTCAAAGGGGGATATATCACCTGTTTGAGGAAGGTCGGACCTGGGGACAACCTGAAACAACCGGGGGAAGACTTTCGCCAGGGCGACATTATTGCAAAGCGGGGTACCCTTATAAACCCTGGGCTGGCCGCCACTTTGGCCGCCTATGGCATAAGCCAGGTCAAAGTTTTCCCCAAGCCGAAAGTGGCCGTGCTGAGCGTAGGAAAAAACATCGTGCCCTGGCGTGAAGAACCGTCACCTGGCAAAACCAGGGACAGCAACGGCATTTTACTGGCCGCCCTGGCACAGCGGGACGGCGCCGAAGTGACGGCATTGGAAACAGCCGGCTACATGGAAGCCGTACAGCTCAAGCACCGGCTGGAAAAACTGCTGAAACGGGCTGATGTGGTGCTGACCACCGGCGGGGCTGCCCACGGGGATCATGACCAGGCCCTTGCAGCGATAAAGCTAACAGGAGCGCGACCCCTGTTTTGGGATATAAAAATCAAGCCTGGCAGTCACAGCGGCGCCGCAGTTCTTAATTCCAAGTTGATCATTGCTTTACCGGGCCACCCCGCCGCCTGTGCCGTGGGGTACCACTTGCTGGTCACTCCCGTTTTGCGCATGCTACAGGGGCTTGCCCCGGAACCGGTGCGCGTCACCGCCGTAAGCGACAGCGCCCTGCTCAAAAAAGGCGGCCCGCGCAGGTTTGTCCGGGGACTGGCCTGCTGGCGCGGGAACCGGTGGCACGTTTCCATCCCGCCGGGACAAAAATCCAGCATGCTGCGGTCATTACTCAATTACAACGCTCTGCTGGACATTCCCGCCGGCAGCCCCCCCATTGAAAAGGGACAAACGGTCTCGCTAGTACTGTTGCCCGGGTACAGTTTGTGGGATTAGTCCATCTAACCATTAAATTATGGCAAAATTGGAACCCTTGGCCTAATCCTCTCTCGTACTTCCTGATATATAGGCAGGTTCAGTCCTTCTTTCACTGCTAATGTAACCGCCAAACCGTAAGGGATTTCGTCTTGTAATCGGCCAGCGTCAGCCCGGCAGTTGACTTTTATATCTATAAAAGCACCATCGGTATAAGCTACAGCATTATGCCCCTCAAGAACCTCATGCTGCACTGTTCCCCTTCGCACCGCCCTCCAGTCGGCATCTCTTCTTAAAACGCCTAGGGGTTCTGAGGGAGGATCAAACCAAAGAGCCGCCCGGCGGTAAGATTGATGCCCGGTGTGAATAGGTGTAAGCCAAGCCAACGTAATAATAAGAATGCGATTGTCATTACGCCCGCTTAAAGAAGGAGGTTTAAGCAGCTGCGAAGCACATAACTTTACTTTACCATTCTTAACCAT
>CBETWA010000063.1:0-9716 GCA_965539975.1 uncultured bacterium
GAAAGGCTTTCGCGAACGTCCTGTTCGCTCGTCCGGTTTCGTAGCCTCGCTGCGCTGGGTGCCGTTACCGGCGCTCCCGCAAATCGCTCGACCGGAACAGGTATACCCACATATATTTTCGTCTTTCTGATGGTGCCACAGTGTGGCATGGGCGTCTACCGGGTAATTCACACCGGCACAATAGTTCCGGTTTAGCGGGAACCGGAAACCGGCTTACTTATTATTTGCATCTTTGCCCGCAATAATGCCCGGGCGCAAAAAGCACCGGGCGCGGTGCTTTTTGCGCCCGGTGCTTTTTGTTTTAGTATAGCGTTATCACAGTATTTTTCTATTGCCGGCGCCCTGTCGCGGGGGCATGGCGGTCTATTTCGCCGTCGCCCCGTCAGGTCCGGCAACCGTAACAGGCTTCTCTTTTTCCAAACCGGCTTCAACTTCTTCTTTCATGCTCTCCTTTACGCTATCCGTTGCCTTTTTAAACTCCTTCACACCCCGGCCCAGGGCCTGCCCCACTTCCGGCAGCTTACCCGGGCCAAAAACAATCAGCGCAATCACCAGGATCAATACCAGCTCGGGAAAACCCAGACCAAACATTGAGATACCTCCTTGTTCAAAATTTTAAACGCCTTGCCGGTTCCAGACAGGGTGGTTTGGTCAAGATACCAGTTCAGCCTCGCGATAACGCCGCAACCTTGCCTTTTGCACCAGCCAGGCTATCATAATGCTCACCTCGTAGAGTACCAGCATGGGCCCCGCCATCATCAACTGGGTCACCACGTCCGGACCCGGCGTGAGCACAGCGGCCAGCACCAATATGAACAGCAGGGCGTACTTTCGCCTGCGGGCCAGGAAAGACGGTGTAATCATCCCCGCAACAGCCAGCAAGTAGGTTGCCAGGGGCAATTGAAACACCAGCCCGAAAGGTATGAAAAACGCCAGAACAAAAGACAGGTATTCCCGCACGCTAATCATGGGAGCCAGAGTGTCGCCCGCCACCAGCAACAAGAATTTCAATGCCAGGGGGAACACCGCCAGCCCGGCAAACGCCAATCCAGCGCCAAAGAGCAGGACAGACAGAGGTAAAAATACATATACCACTCGTTTTTCGCCGCGGGTCAGCCCGGGCAGGATAAACCCCAGCACCTGGTGTGCCACCACTGGAAATGCAATTATGAACCCGCCGATGAAGCTAATTTTTATTTTGGTTAAAAATGCCTCGGTAACCCTGGTGGCGATTACCGGCACATCCATGGCCCGCAGGGGCGCCAAAAGCATTTCGTACAACCGGTCGCCGAAGAAAGCGAATGTAAGAACCGAGAAAGCCAGTACTGCCAGCCCCGAAACCAGCAGTCTCCTGCGCAATTCTTTCAAGTGTCCCTGCAAAGACATGTTTTTATCTTCCACGTTGACCGGCCCCCTTTTTCTCCAGCCGCCGGTACCACAGGGCGTGGCGGCGCCGCACGTAATCCAAGTCCACCTTGCCGGTAAACATGCCGGGCAGCAGGTACCGGTTATCCTTGAACAGGAATGCTCCGAAATGAGCGATGATGCCGGCTATTAGCAAAACCATGGCCAGGTTGTGCAGTGTTGTGGCCCAGAAAACGACGCCTTCCGGAAAAGCAAATTGGGGCATGTTTTTTAAGACTTTAATGACTCCCGTTATAATGGTTAGCAGCAATCCAAAACCCATAAAAGCATAGGCCAGTCGCTGTTCGGCCAGGTACTTGTCGTTTTCCGGCTCTTTACCCCGCCCCAGCATAGCCATGATGATCCGTATGGACTCCCCGGCATCCCCGCGACGCGGGAGGATACCGAAATCCCTCCGCAGCCCGTGATAAACCAGGTGATATGCAACGGCCAGTATAAGTGCCGCCGCCGCCCAGTAGTGAACTAACAGGGTGACCGAGTAATCCGACGTCCAGGCCAGCCCCGGTAATTGATCCACCATGTACCGTTTATACATGGGCATTTGGCCGATCCCGCTGAAAACGAGCAGGAAAGTGGAAACAGCCACCGTCCAGTGCACAAAACGCACCGCAAAGCCATGGCGCTGTACCTTGTTTTCCCCGGTCAGGATTTTTTCCGCCATACCTACTCATCCCCCTTCATGGTCCGGTATGCCGCAACCCCCGCCGCCACCGCCCCGGCCACCGGGGCCACCGCCAATCCCAGGGCGATACCGCTTGCGCTGTCCATAAAGTTACCCACCCCAACGGGCATGCCCGGAAATCCCGGAGCTTGCGGGTTGGGTTGCGCCGCCTTCTGCTTTAACAATGCAGTATGAATGATGTCAAAGGGCACTGGTGAAACATAAAAGGTTGACGTTCCGCCGTTTTCCTTTTCCCCGTAGATAAAACCTCCAATGTCCCCGGCCCGCCGGTGCGCCATGTCTCGCATTTCCTCCTTCAATCCTATGGAAATTGCATTGCGCGGGCATGCTTCGACACATGCCGGCTTTCGCCCGGCTTTGATACGCCCGTAGCATAAATCGCACTTGTACATAACTCCCCCGCCGGCAAACCGGGGAGCAATTTTCAGGTATAACCCCACTCCAGCCTGCCTGGCCGGTATCCCCCAGGGGCATACATCGCGACACTTGGCTCCGCCCAAACATAAATCCGGGTCAATTATCACCGGGCCTTCCGGTTTTTTCTGCTGCGCCGCGAACGGGCAAAGGTTGGCACAGGGCGGATTGTCGCAGTGCATACACCGGCGCGGAATTGAAAGAGCGTATTTTTTCCCTTTGTATTCAACGTTTACTTTTTGTACAAATGTCCAGTTGTAGGGAGTCAACCGGCTGGTCAGGTCCTGTTTATCCGACCAGTCTTCCTTTTTGTTTTGGGGCCAGTAATTGCTTATGTTTTCCACCGGCCTGGGAAAACGCTCTTTGTTTTCAGCGCGACAGGCCGTTACACAGGCCGGCACTTTCAGGTCCGGGCAACCGTTACAACGAGTTAAATCAATTAATGTCCCCACTTGTTGTGCCGAAGCCGACGCCTTTTTTCCAAAACCGGTTAGAACAAGGCCTCCGGCCAAGCCCGAAGCAATTGAGCGCTTAATAAATTCCCGCCTGGAAAAGCCGGACATTATTTATCCCTCCCGCTTAATCTATATATTATGATATTACGATTGTCTAATTAAGTCAACAGTTTTTTAGTATTTTTTTAGTAGACGCCCATGCCACACTGTAGCACCATCAGAAAGATGAAAATACATGTGGGTATACCTGTTCTGGTCGAGCGATTTGCGGGAGCGCCGGTAACGGCGCCCGGCGCAGCGAGGTTACGAAACCGGACGAGTGAACGCGATGTTCGCGAAAGCCTTTCCCGAGCCAAGGATGGTGAGTTTATGGCGGTCCGGTTTCGGAAAGCGGAGAGTATTTTCCGGGTAAACACCCATGCCGTCGATAGAACAACAAAGGACAAGGTTTGCATTTCAACATTTGCAAACTTGTGTTAGAATATTGTCAAAATATAATCAAATAATCAAAATAACGGGGGTGCGCAAATGTACAAAACAATACTTGTTCCTGTTGACGGGTCCGAAGGTTCCAACCGTGCAGTAAACTACTGCATAGAGTTTGTCAAAAACATACCGGCGGAAAGGATACTGCTTCTGCATGTAACCTCCATTCCCGGCCGGGTTCAATCGATATCGGGCAAGCTGGGTAGCATGTTCTTCACCATGAAGGAAAAACTGGCGGAGTACGGGAATGAAGTGCTGGCCGATGCCAAGAATAAAATTATGAAACATATTGACAATGTAACCGTGGAAACCAGGCTTATCTTCGGTCACGCGGCCAACAGCATTGTTGACGAAGCCCACAAGGAAAATTGCGATTTAATTATTATAGGCAGCCGCGGGCTTAGCGGGTTAGAAGGCAAGTTGATAGGCACCGTTAGCAATTATGTGGCGCAGCATGCCAAGTGTACGGTAACTGTCGTGAAGAAAAAAAGAGATTGAATTAACGCATCATACAGTAATGACCGGCACCATCACAGCCAGCGGTGCCGTTTTTATTATTCCCCAAAAATAAAGCCGGTTTCCTAACCCGGCCACGGTAATAAAATTGGCGTGTCATGTCCCGAATTTCCATTCCAAAATTTCGCCCGCCCCGGGGCGTATTTCTTTTCCGCTTCCTTTTTCTTTCTCCCGGGCGGCATCTTCTTTTTTCGCGTGTCCTTTATTACTTTGGGATTGGTGGTTCTTTTTTTGATCCAGGTTTATTTCACGCTGCACCGGCGCGTTTTTACCCTTGCTTTGATTAATTTCCCCGGCTGTTTTGCCCGGTTCCCAACCCCGGGCGCCCATGCCCATTAAAGGCCCCAGTAATCCCAGCAGCCCGGCAAGATCGCCCTGGCCGCTTCCCTGCATGCCGCCAAGCAAGCTCAACAAGGCAGCCGGGTTAAACTGCCCGGCTTTGCCCGGTCCACCCATGCCCGCGGCCGCGAGAGCTATTAGAGGCGTCAACAAAGACTGCATATTATTGCCGGTTGAAGATGATCCCGCCCCGTGTCGGTTAAGGACGTTAACCAGTCCCATGAGGTTCACCAAACCGAGCATGATCAGCAGCGAATCCTTATCCACATCGTGCCGGGCACCATAATCCAGTAGCCGGTAAAGAACCTGCTCAATTCCACCTTTGTCACCTGCCATTCGCGCACCCCCCCTGGCGTTATTGCCATAATGTAACAGTACACCCCATGGTGACATATAGATATTTAAACAGCCGTAAATACGTAAAGGAACGAAAGGAGGTTTTTTCTTTGACTCAAAAAAAGAAACAAAAGATTAACCCGGCCGGAAACATTCTCTTTTTACTTCTGTTACTTCTTCTCGAAAAAATTTTTTCAAGGCCTGGCAAATTCAGTGCGGGTACAGCCGGGCATGACGAAAAAGGCACCTCGTCAAGCGTTGAGTATCCAACCCCCGAAGTGGGCGATACCGAAAGCCAAGGGACAACAACGCCGGATCCCGGCAACGAAACCGGCGACCGGGAAAATCCCACACCCGAAAATCCGGAAGGCCAGATTATAGTTAAAAAAAGTATTAAATCACCCCCGGCCATTCTACCAGCAGGCGATTCCGCAGGCGAAAACGGGGAGACCGGTAAATAGACGCCCATACCGCCGTGTTGCAGCACCAGCGGAAAGATGAAAATAACACCGGTACGCCGGGCGACGGCCCGGCCCGGTGCTATTTATCTTCCCCTGCCGGCTGCCTGTTGCGGGGACCGGCGAGCATACCCATAAAAGGGTTTTTGTCGGGTGAAGCGCGGCGCGTATCTTCCACCCGTGTGTCCCGTGTCATTCTGCCCTCCATGAGGTTGATCATCCCCATCAAGTTCACCAGGCCAAGCAGAACAAGAAAACTGTCATTGTCCAGCCCGTGATTGTTCTTTACTTTCAGAAGGTCCGCCAGCATTTGTTCCAGTTTTTTTTCACTGCCGGGCATCAATTACTATCCTCCCGTACAGTTTTATAACAGTCCCGGCACGTAAGGGATGCTGATGCCTCCGGTTATCCTGGACAGCTCTTCCCGTACCATTTTTTTTGATTCCCGCATGCCCTCGTTAAAAGCTTCGGTGGTTAACCTGGCCAGTTCCGATGTGCTTCCGGCCATTTCGGGCTTGAAGTTTAACTGCACCACTTCCTGGTTGCCGTTCATGGTCAACTGTACCGCCCCGTTTCCGGCGCTAACCTTTACCGTCATCACCTTTAACCGCTCTTGCAACTGCTTAACCATGTTCAGAACGTCTTCCATGTTACCCAGCATAAATTCTCCCCCCGGTTTGTTTTTCGTGCCCATATAAATATATGTGTTAAAAGAAAAAATAGTTAGCCTGGGACCGGAATAAAGACATGGTTACAAAAAAAAGAGATGGCACTTGAACCATCTCCTGCCAAACCAGCCCGGTCGTGCTTTTAACCGCCGTAATAATCTTCAAAATACTCCTCGCGGGCACGAATGCACTCCAGCACGACATTATCAACAATCACTGCGCTGGTGTTTAATGCATTGGGATCGAAGGTGAACCTGACCAGCACCTCCCGTGTTTCACGCGGGGCTACGGCGTTAATGCACAGCCTGGTTGAAGAGTTGTCCGGAATCTGGGTCGCTGTATAGGACTGGGCCGTGTATTCCACCTGCCTGCCGAACCGGTCGAAGAATATCAACTCGGCTGTCAATGTAAATGAGGCCGTCCCGCCGATAATATCCATCACCCCGGGAATCTCGGTGGCATCGAAGCACAAGCGGTAAGTTGCGTTGGACACCAGGTCCTCCCGGACAGTTTGGAATAAAGCGGCGGTTTCATTGGGAATGGCGCCCATGCGCGCTCCGCCGTTCTCCCTGACCACGTTGCTGGCACCCCAGAAAATGGGCGTATTGTCCGTGGCCCATGCCTCAAACTGGCCATCCCTAATAAGATTGACCCCCCTGGCGCATTTTCTGTCCAGCCTCGGGCAAACCTGCACGAATATCTGCCTTTCCTCCACAACTTTGATGCTGAAAATAAGTACTCCTGTTTGCTGCAGCCTGGAGCCGCGGCGCAGGTCCCAACGCATGTCAATCTTTTTGTGGTGCAACTGCACGAACACGTCTTCCTCGTTGACCACCGGCTGGGGCTCGTCAAGGGTGATGTCCTTGCTGAACGGGATGTCTTCGCCCACATGCTTGACTGTGTCGTGTTTATCCACGTAGAAAATTTGCTTGTGCAAAACGCCGTCCACCAGCACCTTCTTGACCACCGGCTGCCTGTGCTCCCGCCAGCGCCAGCCAAACCTTTCCCAACCTTCTTCCTCGATCACGCTCAACCAGCGATTACCGTTCTCGTGCAGGAATACCGGCCTGGCATTGAATTCATCCAACCGGGCATCGATATGATCAACCTTTTGAGCCAGTTCAGGCAAGGTGGTAATATTATCTACTACGACCTGGACCTCCTCTTCAGCCAAAACCACAGGAACCTTGATTTTTACGCACAGGACGTTATCCGGTTCACTGTAGAAATACTGTATTGGCATTATTCAACCAACCTCCTATCCGATTTGGGTTAACCTTTGGGTTTCGGAATTCCACATTCAATAACAATCACTTGACCCACCTGCAAATTATTGGGGTTCACTCCGGGATTGAGTTCCTGTATCCTTTGTACCGTGGTGCCATAACGCCTGGCCAGCTCAAAAAAGGTGTCCCCGGCTTTAATGGTGTAATTGATTCTTTCTCCCGGTGGGCAGGCTTCATCAACGGGTTCCTCCGTTACGCCAACGCAAACTTCCTTCCGCATTGTTTCGGTTACCCGAACCCTTACCTTGATGACGGCTTCAATATTTATTTCGCAGTTCTGCAGTTCCGCGTTAATGTATTCCACAACGGGCCTTGCATCAACGTCCATACCTTCGACGGCACCTCCGATTTCCACAAAGGTGCGGAAGTTCATCTGGTGGTGCACGGCGTGTACCGCCTGGTCCTTCTCCGCGGAGACATAAATTATTTTGACCTCCAAGGAGCCGCGAACTATAACCTTGTTTTGTATTACCCTGACGTCCGTCGCTTTGACTTCTTCAACGGTAACATTAATTATCTTTGCGGGACATGGTTTGGGCTCCGGGACTTCGAAGTTTTCCCTGATCACAACCTGGGCCATGTCCTCACCAATTAGTTGTTCGATATTCAATTCTACAATTTCGGCTGTAGCGCCGGTGCAGTTGGTTACCACCCTCACTTCCCGGGGTTGAGTAACCCTGACGTCCAGCATTACAACGCAATCGGACATAAAGTACGGGTCGCCTTTTATTTCCACGTCGCAATTTTCCACCATGGCCTTCACGGTAACGTCCATTTCGGGCTCGGCACCCGCAACTTCCACGTAATCGGTAAACTTGATGGTGTGGTGCATGTCGTGCACGGTTTGCTCGGGCACCGCCCCCACGTACATGATTTGCAACGTGACCTCACCGTCGATAATTACCTTGTTGGACACAATGCGGGCCTCTATTACCCTGGCCTTGGCATCGACATCCAAAATTTTTTCGGGCTCCGGTTTTTCCGGCGGGTTGTCAAACTGGTCGCTTACTATCACCTGGGTGGTTTCACGGCCCACAAGGTCGTTAATATGGATGGTGTCATACTCGGCCTGCATGTTATCGTCCACGGAGGTGAGCACTTCCACTTCCCGGGGCTCGGTGACCTTGGCGTCAAGCTCAAGAACAGCGACAACATCAAATTTGCGGGCGTCGCCGGCACTGGGAGTAATCTTTATATCTTCCACCACGACGTCCACTTCGATATCCATATCCGGCAGTGCACCAGGCAGGTCAACATACGCGGTGAACGGAACTTGAGCGTGCATGTGGTGTACCGGCTGGTCCTTTTTAAATGCCACGTATACTATCTGCAGGGTGAGAAGTCCCTGGACCACGGCTTTGTCGGGAATAAGGCTGGTATCCTTGATGCTGGCCGTCCTGTCAATGGATATAATTTGCTCCAGGTCGGGTTTTGCTTCAGGAATTTTTATAGTACCGCGAACCACTACTTGTTTGGTTGCTTCACTGACGACCTGATTTATATTAATTGTTTGTCTGGTTTCGGCCACTCGATTTCCTCCTTTCAATAGATTTCTATAATAATATATGAGGGACTGTCTAAAATGTGCAGGAGGGTTTCAGGTTGCGAAAATAAAGAAAGAACTAACCGGGTGAATACAACACGGCCCCCATCCCTTCGGATAAAGCCAGGCAAACCGGATTTCCTCCCGGGCGCTCGAAGAAACAGGTCAAAATAAACATGTTTCCCTTGAGCCCGCGCTTGAATCTTTGCAACGTTAATTCGTCAAGGTTGCTTAGTGTTTCAATGGCCATGCCCTGTCCCCGCACCACCAGGGTAAAACGCCCGTCTTTTTGTTTAATGAAACGGAGGCTACATTTTTGGTATTCCTTTTTCCCCCGGGTTAGCTTTTCTATAAGCCCGAGGTAAATTTTGATCACTTTGAGGGCATCTTCCCTGCTGGGTAAAAGGGGGCCGATTGCCGGTATATCGTTGATAAACGTAAGAGCTACATCTTTCGTACGGTATATTTTCACGTGAAACAAACCTCCCCCGGCTGGGCAAACACTTCCCCCCTGCATAAACAGGGGGGATATTGACGTTAAAATTGGACTTGCAGCAAGTCCATAACGTTTTGTATACGGTTAATTATGCAATGCGTGTCCGAGCCCGCAAAAAGCAGCCCCACCACCTTGTTTTCCCCGTCAAGAACCAGAGAGCCGCTATCACCGGGCTTGCAAAGCATATCGACAACCACCTGGTCGCTGAACCAGCCGGACTCATCGCCAGACAGTTCCACTTTCAGGGTTACCCCTGTGGCCGAGATTTCACCGGACGTAACTCCGCTGGAACGCCCGCTCTTTTGCACCGTCATGCCTTGCTTGATTTCACCCACACCCGCCACTTTTCCCAGCTCAATTATTTCATCGCTCACAATGTCGGGGCTTACCGGTCTTGCCACGGCACAATCCACCACATTGAACTGGCTGACAGCTTTATAAAACCGCATTTCATAAGAGGGGCGCAGGATCCGAAGAACGCGGTTGACAGCTGCCTCTACCCCGCCGGCCACCGGGCAATCTGCTGGCTGAGTGCCCCTGTATAGCGGGACATAACGCTCCAGGACGGCAATTTTGTCCGCGCTGGTACCGCCGTCATAAGGGCCGGGTTGT
>CBETWA010000064.1:0-9469 GCA_965539975.1 uncultured bacterium
TGGGGGGCGGTGCCGTCCAGTAAAGCTACCTTTATGGACGGAATAACTACTCCGTCCAGGGAACCATTATCCGAGGAACAGCAATGAAACTCCACGTCAAAACCCCGCTCCAGCATGGCTTCACCTATTTTGCGCATGAAATTGGACTTGCCACAGCCCGGGCCGCCTTTGATTACAAAAACCCTCGTTGCTTCCCATTGGTCTATTACATAATCGTAGAAGGAATAAAACCCACGGCTGGTGTTGTTGCCGGGGAAAACCTTTTTTAGCCTACCCCTTGGCAATTTGGTTCGGAACCTCCTTTAAGCAGAGAGTTTCTTGCCGGCCTTCGCCGGCATGTTTCATTATATGCATACCACATGCAAAGAAGCTCAAAAAAACGCCGGTTTAACCTGTTGACAACTTAAGGTAATTTACGCGGAAATCACCATGCAGGTTACAGGTGTCCGCTTGAAAATATGATGAATGCTCTGACATCCTCCCATGAAAGGAATTCCCGGAAATCAAGAAACACCTTTGGAAAGAGTTTTTCTGGTCACGAAGCTTTTGTCTTTTAACTACCGGTGGAGCACCGGTTGAAGTGATTAGAAAATACATTGAGTCCCAGGGTGAAAAGAAATGATCATCGTCCACCGGTTTCATATCAAGCCCACCAGGGAGTAGGAACAGCAGTTATTCCAGACCCTAAACTTATGTCGCTAGCTTTATAATGCCGCCCTGAACGCTCACTTCAAATTTGACCACACGCAAGTCAACCGGATCAACGTCAAATATCACGGCGGGAAATGGTATGTCAAACGGCGGCTATCCCGCAAGAAGAAAGGTTCAAATAACCGGGGGAAAGCCAAAGCCAAAGTGACCAGGTTGCATGACAAAATAGCCAACCAGCGCAGGGGTTTTTTGCATAAAATATCGTATCGCATAGTCCAGAAATACGACTTGAACGCTGTAGAGGACCTGGCTGTCAAAAACATGGTTAAAAACCGCCACTTAAGCAAAAGCATTGCAGATGCCGGGTGGGGCAAATTTTTGGACTACCTCGAGCACAAAAGCCGGAAATACGGCAAAGTGTTCGTAAAAGTGCCGCCCGGCGGCACTTCCCAAACTTGCGTATGCGGTGCCCGTGTACCGAAAGATTTGAGCGTTCGGGTACATAAGTGCCTCCAGTGCGGGCTGGTCGCAGACCGGGATGTGGTTTCGGCAATGGAAATACTACAAAGTTAAGTTTTCGTTGTTTTAAGTAGGGCTGGTAGCACCCGAATTTAGGCCTGCGGAGATCGTACGGTCGATGAATCAGGAAGCTCCTGCCTCTTAGCGAAGTGTAGGCGGGAGAGGCTTCACCTCAAACTTGAAGGATTTATCGGTAACTGAGAAGAAATATCATTATAACTGGTTTTCAATTGTTTTAATGACGGGTGATCAAAAAACAAGTACATGCCAGCGCGGTAACAGTGGAAATATCTTAGAGGGTATACTGAACATGGAGATTTTAAAAACCTGGCGGCAGGTGTCCGGCTGTGCTTCATTGTGGAACGCTGAACCCCGGGAAATAGCCGGCCTGTTGGTTTGACTAATGGGACGGCCGGGGGCGGCAAGGCGGGTTGTGGAGGTGGTTGTATTCATGTCCCTGTTCGGCGCCAGGTATTACACGGACAGTGAAATCTGGGACCAGGTGGAGTGCCTGGAAAAAGAGCGGGAGCGGATCCAGGTTGACCTGGCTCGCCCGGATATCAGCACTGACCCGGAGCTTATGCCCGAACTGGCCAGAAAATTACACGAACTGGAACAGTTTTGCCTGGTTGCAGAGGACCTGCGGGGATTATTGAAAGAAATCCGCACCCTGGAAGCCATGATGGGCGAGGAGGAACACAATAGCGACGACCTGGCGGAACTTGAGCGCCTACACGGGGAATATACGCTGAAATGCTCGGAAAAAGCGGCCCGGGTAATGCAAATGCTTGTGGACAGGGGCTATCTGGATAAGGAAATTGAGGACGAGATGGATTTAAAAATATTGCGGTTTATTGATTACGCCGGCCCGGAGTATGCCTGGCGGCTGGGTATAAATGTCGGGTTGGATGTGGTAGAAGCGCGACGCCGGCTGGAAGTGCTGCTGGAAAAGGGCCTTCTGGAGCGGGTTGAAGGTAACATGCTAGAAAACTACCACCGGGAAAAAGGCTGGACCAAGCACATGAACCACACTTATTACAGGATTACCCGGGAGGGCAGGCATTATCTCAGGCGGTTACGCAACAAGCCGGCCGGCTAGGGCCACATACCATTTAATTTAATAGTACATTAAAATTTCTATTCTTTCCGGTATGGTGTGCTGGAATAATTGTCATGACAACTGTTTGGCCGGAGGAAATTGTATGAACTTCAAGCTGGACGATTCCCTGGGATTCATAATGAACAGGACCAATACCAGATTGAAAAATGAATTGCTTAACAGGTTCAGTAAATACAATGTTACCCCCGAACAGTGGGCGGTATTGAACCGTCTTTGGGAGAGGGAAGGAATTACACCCAAGGAAATTTCGGAAACAATTTTCAAAGACCTGCCCAACACAGCCAGGATACTGGCCAAGCTGGAAAAAAAGGAGCTTGTGTATCGCACACCGGACCCGGCCGATAAAAGATCTTCCCGGGTTTTCCTGACCGGCAAGGGAAGGGAACTGAAAGATATTTTGATACCCATCGCCAAGGATGTACTGGACATGGCAACGAGGGGCATGACCGAAGACAATGTAAAGGAATTAAAAGTCCTTTTGAACAAGGTATTTCAAAACATGATGTAGTTAAATAAAAATTTTATAGAGAGCGGGGTGAGAGATATTTTTCGAGTTACAAGAAAACTGCGGTATTGCTGTTTTTAATTTGATACAGGGGGTATTATAAATGAAACATTACCTGCTGATGTTCTTTGTGTTTTTGGCCTTTTTTGCCAGCTTTAATGCGCAGTCCATGGGAGCGCCGCCCACTTTCGGATATATTTTTTGCGCCCTGATCCTGGTCACCGGTTACCTGGCCCGCAAGCGACACAACTTGAAATATATCAAAACCATGCTTGCAGTAGGGATAACGGTTCAATTAGTATTTACCCTGGCCCTTCCTTACTGGGTGCTCAACCAGGAAGCGGCCCTTAACGCCGCCTGGCCGTATTTCCCGGAACTGCTTTGGAGCACAGGGTCTCTGGTTCTGTGGTATTACATAGTGTCTTTTATTATTCTTCCCGTCATCGTATACTTTTACGGTCGCCGGGCCTGGTGTTTGTTTATCTGCGGCACCGGCGTGCTGGCTGAAACCCTGGGAGACCCGTACCGGGACCGGGGCCCGAAAGGTACCGGCATACCCCGGGGTTTTGTGGTTTTAAAGTGGCTAATCCTGGCGGCAACCGTGGCCATAACCGTGGCGGCCCTGGCGGGAGATCCTGCTGACAAACTGTTTTCCACCATTTTCTTGGTTGTTTTTATCCTGTTATTGCGGACGGCCATTTTGAATTTTGTTAACATAATACTGATACCCAAGTTCGGCACCCGCATCTGGTGCAAGTATTTCTGCCCCCAGGGGTTGTTGCTGGGCATTATTTCCCGCATGGGCAAGTATGCCCTGGTCAAGGACGAATCCAGGTGCGCGGGTTGCGGAACCTGTAACAAGCATTGCTCAATGTCCATCGATATCAAAAAAGGCCCCGCCGTCAACCGTACCGGTGATTGCGTGGGATGCGGCGTGTGCGTGGAGGTTTGCCCCCAGGGGGCGCTGTCCATGACCACAGAGCGCACGGTTGTGGACAAAGGGACGGGGATACCTGCACAAAAGGGTCAGGCATAAACTAGCTTATAATTACTATTATCAACCATAAGTAACCTTGAATAATGAACCCGGCTCGTAAGGGCAAGGATTTTTCAAGCGGGAAGTGTTCAGCATGAGCAAGCGCAAAAGCAAGGTCCACGTGGTGGTGGTCGGCGGCGGAGCGGCCGGGCTGACCGCGGCCATTGCCGCATCTGCCGCCGGAGCGGGTGTAACGGTGCTGGAACGCATGGACCGGGTGGGCAAAAAAATACTGGCTACCGGCAACGGCCGGTGCAACCTCAGCAACGTAGACCTGGACATAGATCACTACCACGGGTCCAACCCGAGATTTGCTTTTGGTGCTCTGAGCCGGTTCGATTTTTACCGGACCATGACTTTTTTCGAAGACCTGGGCATTGCCTGGAAAGTGGAGGAAGGCGGAAAGGTTTTCCCGATGTCCGGCCAGGCCTCCAGCGTACTGGACGTGTTGCGGTACGATATTGAAAACCGGGGTATAAAAGTGATTTGCAATGCCAAAGTGAAAGGCATATCCGGCCGGGAGGGAAATTTTGTCCTGGAGCTGGAGGACGGGAGGAAGGTAAAGGCCCACCGGGTTATTATAGCCACCGGGGGCCGGGCCGCTCCCAACCTGGGTTCGGACGGTAGCGGCTACGAGCTGGCGCGCCGGATGGGCCACCGCATTGTCGAGCCATTTCCCGCTCTGGTACAGCTAAAGCTGGCGGCGGGTTTTTTAAAAAGTATATCGGGAGTAAAGTTTGAAGGCGAAGCCGAAATTCTAGTGGAAAGCCGCGCCCTTGCCCGGGCCGCCGGGGAAATACTGTTCACCGACTACGGAATTTCCGGCCCGCCAATTCTGGCATTAAGCCGTACCGCCGCCGAGTACCTGCGCTGCGGTGAGAGGGTTTATCTCAAAGTCATTATGATTACCGGGATGAACCGGGGAGAGCTTGCCGAGTTCCTTGCCCGGCGCCTGAAAAACCAGGCCGGCAAGGAATTGCAATTCAGCTTTGTGGGATTTATCAACAAGCGGCTGATACCGGTAATATTGAGGGAAGCAGGAATTAACGATATTCGCAAGCCGGCGGGGCAAACTACCGCCGCCGAAAGGGACGCCGTTGCCGGAATACTGCAGGACTGGCGGTTTGAGGTCACGGGCACCAGGGCTTGGCCGTCGGCCCAGGTAACCGCCGGCGGGGTGGATGTAAGCGACGTGGATCAGAAAACGATGGAATCAAAACTGGTACCAGGACTGTATTTCGCCGGCGAAGTGCTGGATATCGACGGCGACTGCGGGGGGTATAACCTGCAGTGGGCCTGGTCTTCCGGTTATGTAGCCGGTGAAAACGCCGCCACCCGGTAGAAATTTTTGCAAGTTAAGAGGTTTACTGAACCGCGTATAGAAATGAAAGTAAATAGCCCTAAATCAGCTAAAAGAAGTTTGAGTATCATAGTTATTGGGAGGGAGATGTAATGTCCGGTTGCGGATGTTGTTCTGCGTGTGGCAGCGACGACAGGGCTCAGGAATATAAAAATATCGAAGGCAAATCAGCTGTGAAGTGTACGTTGTGCGAGCAGGAAATTGTTTTTGACCGCCTGCCGCGGAGCAGGAAGGTTAAATGTGACGATTGTGGCACGATTATAGAAGTTATTCCCTTGTTGTTAAATTAATCATTATGCAAAAACTGTATAATGTTCGCCTCAAGCGGAAAAATTACTTTAGCCGGGGTATACTTGCACGGGTACTTTTTCAAGGAAATATTGAACAAGTATGCCCGGAATGTTGAAAAACACCGTTTCAGCCCGGGAAATCCGGACCGCTACAAGGGTGTCAAGAGCCAGTTAGGTTGCCATGTTATATTGATTGGTGTAACTAAATCGAAACAGGGAGAGTGTGACGTGGATACACAAAAAGTTACTTTAAGCACCGAAAAGGGAAACATAGAACTGGAATTATACCCGGAAAAAATGCCCATTACGGTGGAAAATTTTCTCAAACTGGTGGACTCCGGGTTTTACGATGGTCTTACATTTCACCGGGTGGAACACTGGGTTGTCCAGGGCGGAGACCCCAGGGGCAACGGTACCGGCGGTCCCGGCTGGACCATCAAGCTGGAAACTCACCACGATTTGAAAAATGTGCGCGGTGCCCTGGCCATGGCCCGGTCGGCCCATCCCGACTCGGCCGGTTCACAATTTTACATTCTAAAAACCGATGCTCCCTGGCTGGACGGTCAGTATGCCGTATTCGGCATGGTTACCAGCGGAATGGACGTGGTGGACAAGCTGGAAATGGGAGATAGAATAAACAAGGCCGGGCATTCATAAGAATACCCCTGGACCGTCGTTTAAATGCCGGCCGTGTGATACATTTCAATTCCTCTTTGTGATGTAACTCATAGAATGGTACCGCAGTTTCCTGTATTATGCTTGGAAATGAATAGGGGGCGCGGTGTGACCGGTGACGGCGGTACATGACCTGCGGTTAAAATGAACACAGTGCAGTATATGTAAAGCGTTATAGCGCGCCTGTTTTTTAATCAAGGCGCGCTTTTAAATTTTGTACGAGGGGGTTGGTTTATGGGCTGTTACAGGTTGAACTTTCGAGATTTTGACGGTATACTTGCCGAGCTGCGAAAGGGTTACCAGGTGTGGGCTCCCGTTTTAAGACCGGGTATGGGCCCCTATTCGGACAGCGACCTGGTGACGTACGGAGAAGTTGAAACCATAGGTGATATTATTTTTGACCGCAAGACTACTTATTCGCCCAAGGAGATCGTGTTCCCGCCGGCGGAGACACTTTTTTACTTTACGGAAGACGAATACAGGGAACCACAACTGCGGGATGAGCGGGGCATATTGATATTTGCCCGGGCCTGCGATATTAATGCTTTTCGCAGGCTGGACGCTATTTTCCTGGCCAACGGGCCTTACGTTGACTGGTACTACCGGCGCAGGCGGGACAGGATCAAGTTTGTTTTGATGGAATGCGACAGCGGTTTCGACAGCTGTTTCTGTGTATCCATGGGTTCCAATGAAGTTACCGGGTATTCTTTGATGGTAAGACCCCAAAAAGGGCTGGTTGATTGCTTGGTGAACGACCCGGACATGGAAAAATTCTTTTCAGTATACCAGGTGGTGGACAATATTGAACCCCGGTTTGTCCGGGAAAACCTGCGGAAGGTGAACCTGCCAGAGGGCCTTGACAACCGGGTTTTCGACCTGCCCCTGTGGGATGAGTACACCGAGCGCTGCGCCGCTTGCGGGCGGTGCAACGTGTCCTGCCCCACCTGCTCCTGCTTCACCATGCAGGATATATTCTACCGGGACAACTTGCGCTGCGGCGAGCGCCGGAGGGTTTGGGCATCGTGCATGATTGACGGGTTCACGGAAATTGCAGGTGGCCACGAGTTCAGGCAAAAGCGGGGCGACCGGATGAGATTCCGGGTCATGCACAAGTTCAGCGACTTCAACCGCCGGTTTGGGTTTCACATGTGTGTTGGTTGCGGCCGGTGCGATGACGTTTGTCCCGAATACATTTCCCTTACCGGCTGCCTGACCAGGCTGGAAAAAGCTTTGCCGGGGGTGGGTTTAAATGACCGGTAACCCATACCTGCCGCAGAAATCTTTAATCAGGGAAATAAAGCCGCAAACGAAAGTGGATTACACATTTATTCTGGATTGCGACATGCAGCCCCAAAGCGGGCAGTTTGTGGAAGTTTCCCTGCCCGGAGTGGGCGAGTGTCCGATTTCCATCAGTGACTTCGGCCCGGGCTGGCTGGAAATGACCATCCGCCGGGTGGGCCGGGTGACCAGCGTGCTGCACGCCTTGCGCCCCGGGGATGCCCTTTTTGTCAGGGGTCCATACGGTAACGGGTTTCCGCTGGAAAAATACCGGGGGCGGCACCTGGTGGTGGCGGCCGGCGGTACCGGGCTGGCACCCGTCAAGAGCCTGCTCAACCACTTTCAGCGCCATCCCGGTGAGCTTAAAAGCCTGCGCCTGCTGGCCGGTTTTAAAACCCCGGCGGATATTCTTTTTGCCGCCGACATGGAAAAGTGGGGCAATTCCTTCGATGTTACCGTTACTGTGGATCGGGGTGACGATAACTGGCGGGGCAACACCGGGTTGATAACTGAATTCGTGCCAAAAATTCAGCTGGTTGAACCGGCGCACACCGAGGTGATAGTGGTGGGACCGCCGCTGATGATGAAATTCACGGTGGCCGAGTTTATAAAACTGGGTGTACCGGAGCAAAACATCACAGTGTCCTTCGAGCGGAAAATGTGCTGCGGTATCGGCAAGTGCGGTCACTGCAAGATAGACGATACTTACGTATGCCTGGAAGGGCCGGTTTTCAACCTGAGCAAGGCCAAAATCCTGATTGATTAACGGAGGCGGGTATTATGTCTATAAACACGAAAAAGTTAATTAAAAACGCCTACCGGGTTACCCGGCACCGGGGCGTCACCGCGCTCCGGATCAGGATTCCCGGCGGGCACCTGAGAGTGGAATACCTGGACATTATTAAAAAAGTGGCCGAAGAATACGGTAATGGAACCTTGCACATTACCACCAGGCAAGGGTTGGAGCTACCCGGTATCTCCATGGAAAAAATGGAAGAAGTCAACAGGATAATTGCGCCCATTCTGCGGGGGATGGAAATAAACGCCGGCGTGAAGATTGCCGACGCGGAGTCTGGTTACCCGGCGGCAGGTACCAGGAATGTTTCGGCCTGCATAGGGAACCGTGTATGCCCGTACGCCAATTATGACACCACCTCGCTGGCTTTGAAAATAGAAAGGGTCATTTATCCCAGCGATTACCATGTCAAGATAGCCGTATCGGGATGTCCGAACGACTGTATCAAGGCGCACATGCAGGACGTGGGGGTGCTGGGCATGGTGGAGCCGCAGTATAACCCGGATCGATGTATATCCTGCGGCGCCTGTGTTAAGAACTGTCGCCAGCGTTCCAGCGGGGCGCTGGAAATGGTGAACTTCCGGGTGGAACGGGATGTATCCCGCTGCCTGGGTTGCGGCGAGTGCGTGCTGGTGTGTCCCAATAGCGCCTGGACCAGGGGCGGCACTTATTACCGCGTTCTGATCATGGGGCGCACCGGCAAGAGGAACCCCCGCCTGGCCCGCACTTTTATGCAGTGGGTCAGCGAGGAAGCGGTGCTGGGCATGATTGCCAACTTGTACCGTTACATCGAGCGGCACATAGATCGCAGCCAGCCCAAGGAACACGTGGGTTACATTGTTGACCGTACCGGCTACCAGGTTTTCCGGGATGAGGTTCTGGAAGGCGTGGACTTGGGTGAAAAGGCCCGTGTGGCTGATTTCATAAATTTTGGCGGGTATTTCTTGTATAAATAGAAGGTTGTTTGCATACGCCCGTGCATGCTGCGATGCGGCACCAGCGAGAAACTAAAGTCGAAGAAAAATTATTCAGTTAAGGGCGGCTGGCGTGATACACCCGTAAATTGAAAAAATAAGAAGTTAGGGGGTACCGGTAAAAGGCACCCCTTAATTTTTTCAGTCCCTGCATGATTTGTCCAGTGGACAACCGTATGAATCAGTGGGCTATGTTATACCCGGAAAATACTCTTGGTTATGGGTATACCTGTTCCGGGCTCGCTCATATGCTCCCGCGCCGACG
>CBETWA010000065.1:0-9235 GCA_965539975.1 uncultured bacterium
AATTGTGTTCACCCTAATTTGCTTAAATTTGTTAACTCTATTTTACCAGTCACAAGCTGTTGTTACATCCATCTTTTTACGGTACGGTCGATCGGAAGTCATGGCATCAAATGCATCTGCCACGGCAATGATGCGAGCATGCAGGTTGATGGCATTGGCCTTTTGGCCATCAGGATAACCTTTTCCGTCATATCTTTCATGGTGATGTTTTACGCCGGGAATAAGGTGCCTCAAAGCCCGGATCTTGCTGAGAATCTCCTCACCATAGATAGTGTGTTTTTGAATGATGGCATATTCTTCGTCGGTGAGTTTGGAATTTTTCAATAAAACGCTGTCGCGGATACCGATTTTGCCTATATCATGGAGGACGGCAGCAAATCTGAGCTGCTCCATGGCTTCCCTGGAAAAGCCCAACTTTTCACCTATTTTGATGCTGTATTCCATAACTCGTCTCGTATGTCCCCCGGTATAGGGGTCTCGTTTTTCCAAAGTTTCCACCAGAGTAAAAACCGTAGTCACAAATGATTCCATCAGTAGTTCGTATAACCGGGCTGCTTCCAGGGCCGTAGCCGTTTGAGCTGTTAATGCACTCAGCAGTTTCAGATCCATGGAGGTATAGTTATGGAATTGCCTGCTAAAAACAAAGACACCACCAGTGGTTTGGTTATGTATGGTTAGAGGCGCGGCCATCATGGAAGTAACAGGGGGCACCAGCTCGCTAAACCTGGTGTCAGCAGGTACATTATTGATGATTTCCCCTGCGATGTTGGAAGACAGCCATTTGGTGGCTAATTTAGTATCTTGCCAGGGAGGCAAAGCCTCTTTGTTCATGGTGGCCAAATTTTCAAACTGTTTTTTTTCATGGTCATAGATAACGATCTGAATATGGTCAGCCCATAAAACCTTTTCCAGTTCTTTAATGAGGGTGTTAGCCACATCTAAAGGGCGTAAAACGGCTCCCAGCTTGGCGTTCAATTCTGACATTAAGCTGATTTCTTTATATTTTTCCAAAGCTTCTGCTGCTAAAGCTTTTTTTTCGTATTCTAAATTTGCTAAAAGGGAAATGTATTTGGCAATGACACCTGCTTTGCGGCTATTGCTACTTTTTACCAGAGCTATATAGACATCGTTGACTCTGACTTCAACTTCATGAACAGCAATGGTTTTATGGTTGTCTGAACCGTAAACTAGTTTACCTTGATGGTTTAAGATAGCAAATTCTTCATTTCCTGCCAGGGAATCTATAATCGATAAGCTATCGGTATTTGTCAAGAGGCGTTTAATATTAATTCTCAATTAACACCCTCCAAACTTAGCAAATAATTGCTAATTTTGCTGAAATGTCTCTTTATTATACTAAATTTAGCCGTGTTTTGTCTTCCACCAAGTGGTGGAGCTCACATAAAAAACCTCGTTTCTTTTACACCGCAATTCAGCCGGTAATCCTAAAAATCCTTTCAGCATAAGGCCAAAGGGCTTTTTATGAGAATTACCAAGGAGTTTCAAAAGGTATTTAAAGACTCAGATTTTACAAAGGCATGGGCGCGTAATACCAGGGCTATTTATGAACATACTTACTTGTTCGATTGCAGAAGTGTAATTTCTGATGCTGTTGGGGAGGCTTTGGGGATTGATTTTGCTAACAAATAGCTTTGTCTTGGAGATATAAAAAATTTTAAGACATATTTGTGACAAAATGGAAAAGCCGCTAACCATTTGTAATAAGGGTTTATGTCTTTTTTTTGATGTTTTGCTGCAAAAGTCGGAATTTTTTGCATTCTTTCAATAAATTTTTACCCGTTAGTGATGGCAAAAGCTCCTTTTCATTATTGGGATTAAAAACCTCTCAGAAAATTAACAAAAAATTAATGGCTAACATTTTTTAACCCAAGTACAATATTGATATGCCTTGCGAAAAGTGTTTCAGGTGAATTTACTTGTTATTTTTTCGGTTAAGAATCTTGGGTTACTAAATAGCAGGACGTGGAACCGGTGATTGATAATCTATCCTTGCTGAACGCGGGTATGGCCTTTTTATTCGGCCTGCTTGCCTTTATGTCGCCCTGCGTGCTTCCGCTATTGCCGGGTTACCTGGCTTTTATCGCCGGGGCTGGTCATGGTGCCGGTAAAGAGCCCGCCTGGTATCGCATGGTTTGGAACAGCACTTGTTTCGTAGCGGGATTTGGTGTTATGTTTGTCGGTATGGGTGCGGCGGCCAGCGGATTGGGGCAGTGGCTCAATGAGAATCGCGCCCTGTTAACGCAGGTTGCGGGTGTAATAATATTTTTTATGGGCCTGCATATCAGTGGCCTTTTACCGGTAAGTTTTCTATATCGCCAGGCCGGTTGGCGACCCGGGCGAAGATTGGCCGGCTGGCCGGGGGCGTTTTTGCTTGGCATTTCCTTTGCCGCGGCCTGGACGCCTTGCGTGGGGCCGGTACTGGCTTCCATTTTACTCCTGGCCGGCAGCTCGGCAACAGTAGGCCAGGGTGTGGTCCTGCTGGTCTTTTTCACCCTTGGCCTGGCTGTGCCGTTTATGCTGGCCGCGCTCGCTGCCGGTACGGTTTACCGAACCCTGGAAAATATGCGTGGCTTTATGCCGTACGTAAACGCCGTAAGCGGAGGCTTGCTAATCGCCATGGGTCTTTTAATTCTGCTCGGGGTGTGGGACCGCCTGGCCGGGTTGTTTTACTTGTAGACCCCCATCCTGCCGTACTGCGGCATCATCAGAAGGAATGAAAACAGCACTGGGGTGGGCCGGTGGTCCCCGCAAGTGATGTCCTGGAGCGCCGGTAACAGCGCCCGGCGCAGCGAGGTTGCGAAACCGGACGAGCGGCCGGGACGGCCGCGAGGGGCTGAAACTGAGCCAAGGACGGCGAATTGAAGCCGGCCCGGTTTCGGAAAGCGGTCAGGGGACACACCTCCCCTTTGGGGTCAAAACTTTTGGGTCGGAGGTATGTCCCCAACGTATAAGCCGTTGGTGCTGTCGACGCGGAAGTTCAAAGCGCTGCGGGGACCTACGGCCCGCAAGAAACAAGAGAACATTTTCTGGAGGGTTTACGGAAGTTTGGAGGAGGAATAAGCATGAAAACAAAGCTCGTTACTCTTTTGGTTGTAGTAGTAGTGCTGGTTGCTGCTGGATTGCTCCTGTTTCGCCCGGAAGACGGGGCAAGCGGTACGCAACTGGCCGGCGAAGTTTCGCTAGCGCTGCCCGGCGGGCAAAAGGCGTTAGACCCGGACATGGTGCCGCCCGACTTCTTTATAATCCGGGAAGGGGAAGAACCCGTTTCTCTTTCCGAATTGAGGGGTAAGCTGGTGTTCATCAACTTCTGGAATACCTGGTGTCCCCCCTGTCGCATGGAAATGCCAGGCCTGGACAGGCTATACCGGGAATATGGTTAGGAAGTTGAGTTCATTTTTATAAACAGAACCTCCCAGGAAAAAAATATACAGGATGTGCGGGACTTCCTGGCCGAAAACAATTACGTCATGCCAGTATACCTGGACCGGCGGGGAGAGGTGGCCGGGGCGTACGGTGTAAACAGCATTCCGGCCACGGTTGTTATTGACGCCGCCGGTGAAATTAGTTATGCCGCTGCGGGAATGATTTCTTACGAAGATGCCAAATCCCTGATTGACCGGCACTGATTGCGTAAACAGGGTGTTACAGGCCGCCGCCCCGGGGTGCAGGCGGTGGTGAAATGAGAAAGGAGAAAGTGGTTTGGCTAAAGAGACAGCTTCTGTTAAATTGAAGTGCCTGGCCCTGGCCTGCAGCCCGCGCAAGGAGGGAAATACAACCTTGCTGGCCCGCAGGGCGCTTGATGCATGCGGGGAAGAAGGCCACGAGACCGAGCTGTTACACCTTGTCGATTACAAGTATTCCCCGTGCCGTGCCTGTGACGGTTGTTTCACCACGGGCAGGTGTGTGGTGCGGGACGACGCCGCCGTTATTTTTGATAAAATACTGGCCGCGGACCGGCTTATCATGGCCGCCCCCGTGTTTGCCATGGGCATTTGCGCCCAGGCAAAGATGCTGATTGACCGCGCGCAGCAGTTCTGGGCCGCCCGGTACATACTGGGCAAGCCCGCGAACGAAGGGCGCGAGCCTGCGCCGCGGGGTATGTTTATCTCCTGCGCCGGTACTACCCTGGACGGGGTGTTTGACGGGACGCTGAGAACGGCGCGGTACTTCTTTAAAATGCTGGGGATAAAACTGGAGGGTACGCTATGCTATGACGGGGTGGATGAAAAGGGCGCCATTTTAAAGCATTCCCGGGCCTTTGCCGAAACTTACAGCCATGGAAAAATACTTGCCCGGAGCTGAGCGAAATCATTTAGTTATACAGCGCCCGAGGTCCCGCCTGCAGTAAATATATTTTACACCCGCCGTGTTTTGAATTAAAATATGAGAGAGCAAAAGCAAATTTCGTTACAAGGGTGATTTAACGTGACTGTAAAAATTAAAGAACCTTATTTTGTAGACGATCTGGTGGTTTATTTTATTAACGAAAAAGAAGCGCTGGTAACCGATTACGATTGCCGGTGGGAGCTCAGGGCCACGGAAAGCGACTGCGAGTGTTGTACATTCAGGTTCCGGAAACGCGTGAACCCGAGTTTTGTGTGCCGGCACATAGACGCCGTCAGGAGGATGAAAAACAACACAAAGATATGAACAAAAGATTCAGATGGCGATGGTCAATCAATTTATTAAATACCGGCTTGAGAGAAGCGACCCGGCGGGTTCGCCCGTCAACCCGGGCCCGGATTGATAAAACCATTGCCCCGGCATAAGCCGGGGCGACAACGTGTTTTGTAAAAAATGCGGAGGGTTTGGCATTGAGTAACTTGAAAATTACCCGCCACCGGGGCGTTGACTGTGCCATGGCCACGGTGTCGTTGTTAGGCTCGCGGCTGAATGTTTACGTTTACATATCGGGCGGTCTTCTGGTGGATACCGGGCCAAGCGGGCTTGCGCGGGTTTTTACCGCTTATTTTAAAGAACAACCCGTTAAGCAGGCCGTTATTACTCATTACCACGAAGACCATAGCGGTAACGCCTGGTGGCTGGAAAAACGGGGGGTGCCGGTTTACATTCACCATTCTTCGGTGTCCACCTGCCGGGAAAGAGCCCGGTTGCCCGTGTACCGCCGTCTTTTCTGGGGGAAAAGGGAGGGTTTCTCACCCCGGCCGCTGCCCGCCGTGCTGGAAACAGAAGCAGGGCAGATGCGAGTCATTGAAACGCCGGGACATTCATTTGACCACATAACGCTGCTCGACCCGGAATCCGGGGCGTTGTTTACCGGGGACTTGGTGGTGTCCCCAAAAACAAAGCTGGTTATGAGAACCGAAAACGTACCGCAAATCATGGAGAGCCTGCGCAAGCTGTTGAGCTATGACTTTAAGACGGTTTACTGCGGGCACGCCGGGGTGGTGGAAAAAGGCCGCGACTGGGTCAAGGCAAAACTTGACTACTTGGAAGACCTGCGGGGTAAAGTGCTCGAGCTTCACAATAAGGGATGGAGTATAAGGGCCATTAATAAAAAACTGTTTCCCAAAATTGCGCCTTTATTTTTTGTTTCCTGCGGGGAATGGGCCTCAAGTCATATAATCAGGTCGCTAATTGAAGACGATGCCTGCACAAAAAAAGACCGTGTGTAACGGCCTTTTATTTAATAGCGTTAAATAAAAATGGTGATGACGCCGATTATAAAACCGCCTAGTATCACAAGAGGTATAAAGTTATTGGGATGCCACTCGGAAT
The DNA here is from genome assembly GCA_965539975.1 of uncultured bacterium. Classification (GTDB taxonomy): domain Bacteria; phylum Bacillota; class Desulfotomaculia; order Desulfotomaculales; family Desulfallaceae; genus CBETWA01. The sequence continues at coordinate 5,761 of CBETWA010000065.1, forward strand.
AATCCATTTTGAAATCTTCTTCCTGTACGGGCTCAGTATGCGGATCCATAGCTTCCCCTCCCATCGTTAATCTGTTGTTTAATATAATTGTACATTAATGTTGTTAAACCTGCCAGTTTGGGCGGGAAAATTATTCTTTATAAATGCTTGCGTCGTAAAACGTGACCATGTGGCGGGGGCGGAAGGTGGTTGCATGAAAATTGTGGACTTACGCAGCGATACGGTTACCAGGCCGACGAAGGAGATGCGCGAAGCCATGTTCCGTGCCGAGGTGGGGGACGATGTCTTCGGCGAAGATCCCACAGTAAAACGGCTGGAGGAGGCGGGTGCGGAATTGGCCGGCAAGGAGGCGGCCCTGTTTGTTCCTTCGGGAACCATGGGTAACCAAGTTGCGCTGCTGGCCCATACCGCCAGGGGCAATGAGGTGATCGTGGACGCCGAGGCCCACGTATATTACTACGAAGTGGGAGCGCCCGCCGTTTTATCGGGTGTACAATTGCGCCCCGTGGAGGGACTGCACGGGCCGGACGCGCTGTCACTGTTCGAGTCGGCCATAAGGGACCGGGACATACATTTTCCCGAACCGGCTTTGCTCTGCCTGGAAAACACTCACAACCGTATGGGTGGTACCGTCATGGAACCCGGAATGATGCGCCTTTTGTACGAAGCCGCCCGGGAAAGGGGTTTGGCCGTTCACCTGGACGGTGCCCGTATCGGGAATGCCGCCGTGGCCTTGGGCTGCCGGGTTAGTGATATAGCGCGGTGGAGTGACTCTGTGATGTTTTGTCTTTCCAAGGGGCTCGGTGCACCGGTGGGCTCGTTGCTTGCGGGAAGTGGCAGCTTTATCGCCAGAGCCCGCAAGTACCGCAAAATGCTTGGCGGGGGTATGCGCCAGGCCGGGATACTGGCTGCCGCAGGGCTGGTTGCGCTACGCTTGGTGGACAGGCTTGCGGAAGACCACCGGAACGCCCGTGTGTTTGCAGAGAAAATGGCGGGAATTCCGGGTATAAAAGTTGACCTCAACCGGGTACAAACAAATATTGTGTTGGCTGATGTTTTCGGCACCGGAATGTCTTCACAGGAATTTGTTTCGGCGCTGCGGGAGCGGGGAGTACTGGCAATACCCTTTGGCCCGAACCTGGTGCGGTTCGTTACCCACCGTGATGTTTCGCGGGCCGACGTGGAATTTGCCGCTTCAGTGGTGGTCGAACTGGGTCGTTCTATTGCCGCCAACATGGGACGAAACTAAACTTTTCAGCGGCGCAAATATAGAAAATGGCTCTGTGAGCCATTTTCTGCTAACAAGGAGTTATTTTACTTGTCTGCAGCGTAATAGCTACCGATAAAGGGATAGCTGAATACCAGCAAAATCAGGATCAGGAAAAGGATGAACGCCTCATTGCCGCCTTTGAAGCCGTAACCCATAATATACCTCCTTTAGCTATATTTAATACCAATATTATGAACTGATAAATCGGATTGTTACATTTCCATAAAAAACCGCCATTTTAACGGCGGTACAAGTGTTAATTAAAAGGCGTTTGGGTTTTTTAGCAACCGCCGAACCAGGGCATGCTAAATACCAGTAATATGAGAATCAAAAAGAGAATAAAGCTTCCATCAAAGTAAGGGCCATACCCTTTTCCGGTAGTATTCGCGCCATATCCCATATTTTATAACCCCCTTTGGACTTTTATTAGTAATATATGACAAAATAGTATTGGATGTTCAGCAGTTTACACTAAAAGATGGTAAAAAAAAAGCGAACAAGTTTGAAACCTGTTCGCGTGTATTTTTTTAAACAATTAAGTTGCTGGTTAATAATTATGTGTACCAATAACCACGGGCACGCCGTACTTGCTGGAGAGCATCTCCTTGACTTTATCCAGGTCAATTGGGCAGCCCGCGGTTTTGCTCGCTTTCACTATGCAGGTGCCAAGGTGAATAGCGTCAATGTCGCGTTCCAGGTAATCGGCTTGCTCCATCACCAAACCCACCTTGGGCATTACAAGGCCCGGGCAATCGCCGCACCCGCACATGGCCGCAATTTTAACTTCATCGTACCGGGCAAATTCCCCTTCTTTTAAATCCGACGCCTTAAAACACTTTAGACAGGCAACGCAATTGAGATCTTTTATTTTGGCGCAAGATACGATAAGAATGTTGGCCATAACCCCACTCTCCCGTTTTTGTAAAATATTCTCCAATTAATTTTCGATTCCTTTTAAAAGAACAATTATTTAATATTTTTTCAAAAAAGCGGGCGGTTTTTTATTCCGCCCGTTCACCCACCATAGCTTTCCGGCTGTCGGTCACCGCTTGCTGGCACGCGTAACCGGCAATGGCCCCATAAACCAGGAATGCGGCCATTGTTACCAGGGTCGCGTTTACCCCTACCGTGAGGGGGGATGTGAACAGCCCAAGACCGGGGGCGATTAACAGAGCGATGACCACCCACAGGAATAAACCGTAAACGATGCCGTAACTTACCCCGGGTATGCGCGCCCGGCCGCTCAGAAAGCTGTACAGTAGGTAACCGGCCACCTGTCCCACCACCAGGTGACCCACCAGGTAGGGAATGGTGAACCCCGGGTTGAAGGCGGTCAGACCCAGCCGCAAAGCCGCCCATAAAACGGCCGCTTGCAGTACTGAAGCGGCTATAAACCATAGCGACATGGTAAGATAATTAATCACGATATCACCCCGTAAATATGATTTCCCGGTTTTTCTCGATTTATAAAAAAAATCCCCGTCGCGTGACGGGGGTGAGCAGAAAAAGAATTAAGAGCGTGTTACATGTAATTATGAGTGCCTTTAACCACCTTTACACCAAATTTTTCCTCAATAGCTTTAACCAGCTGGTCCATATCCATGTATGGGCAGGCGGGCCATGACTTGGCCATGCAGGTGGAAAGGTGTATAACGTCAAAGTCCACGTTTTTCTTTACGCAGCCAATATTGGCCACCAGCTGGCGACCGGGGCACTCGCACTCCAGAAATCCCACCACTTGAACGGTGCTATCGTAATGGCTGAAATCGCCTTCTTTGGTGTTGGCTGCTTTGAAACACTTCCATTCTCCCGGGCACCCGTAGCCTTGTGATGCATAAGACCCGCAATTTACGATTAGAACTTTCACTTTTTTCCCTCCTTGCTGGTATAGTCTCAGGAACCAGTCCATTTAATTATTAAAAAATATCCCTGACCGGGGGGAGTTCATTTCCGGCCAGGGGAGGCTAAAGTAACGCCAAGACTAAAAATTTATAATAGTGGTCGGGAGTCAGTAGTCAGTGGCCAGAAGTTAGAAAGGAAAACGATTATTGTCATGGATCATACAGAATTCTAACTTCTGGTTCCAATGAGATATGATTTCAAACCAAAGGGGATATCCAAATTTCAACAGGTGTGTCCCCGTACCTTACTACATCAGCGGGTCCATGGTCAGCGCCGGGTGTCCCTTCTCTTCCAGGAACGGCA
>CBETWA010000066.1:0-9041 GCA_965539975.1 uncultured bacterium
ACTAGGTGTTAAAAATTATTTGCGTAAATTTGTTCAAAGTTACTTGACAGTCACATTTGTCCGTGGGGGTACAGTTTATTTAACCAGAGTAGAGGGGAGAATAGTGGCCGCCGCTCTTACTATCAGCGAAACTCCGGAACTGGCGCTGGTAGGTTATGTATACACCAAGCCTACTTTTCGCCGGTGCGGGTTGGCTAGAGCAACAGTCCTGGCGCTTATCCAGGAACTTTTAACACGGAGATTGGGAATATACTTGTATTACGACATCCACGATCCCAGGACAAAAAACTTTTACTCTAAACTTGGTTTTTACAAAGTAGGGAATTGGGTAATTGCAAGGAAAAATAGTTAAATGAGTATAATTTAAGGCATTTTGTGATTATTAGCTTACCGTATGAAAGCAGGGTTAACCGAATGAGTGCGGAAGGAAATTGATTTCAACCGATTTAAAGAAGAAATTATTAACCTGTTTGGAAAAGCAAGGTTATGGTTTTGGCAACTGCGTCCGAGGTGGTATTTATGCAAACTGTAATAATAAAAAAAATTAACATACTTAGCCTTTTAAAGACCATTTTCTTGCCTATTATAGCATCAAGTATGGTTTTGGGAATATTTATGGGCTATTTTATTAACCCAGTTTCTGAAAATTTGCTTTCAAAAATTTTAAGCAATATAGGTACTATTTTTTGTATAGGTTTTTCTTTTGGGGTTTCTTTAATTTTCGCAACTATAACCTACAATTTTTTCAGTAATATTACTGGCGGGATAAAAGTAGAAGTAGAGAAAATTGAAAACTGAAGAGAATTAAGTATTTTGGTGCTTTACATGTTAAACTTAAGAATAATTATGCTTACAATTAAAGTAAAGCGGGTGTGGTATGACACCATTATGAATATCAGGCGGACTTAAGCTCTTGCGGGGGTTCAGACCAGTTACTTAACAGGTTTAGAACTGTTGGTGGCGGCGGATTCGAAAGCAGTGCGAAGCATGGGGTCATCAAAAATGACGTCTATATAATGTCCGTCCGCCGGAACGGCAAAGAAGAAGTAATGGAACTAAGAGCTAAATGAGTTTATCCAAGGAATAAAACATCAGCAAATAAATCAAATATATAACTACTACTATAATGAAAGATGCCAGCAAAGGATGTACTGTTTTTAACCCGTCCCTGGTTTTATATTTTATCCCTTTTAATGGTGATTCCTTTGGTGGGAATTTTTCATATTCTTCCTTCGAACTGAATATTTGTTTGCGCTCAACCCACAGGTCGGACAAAACCAAAATTATTGGAATCACAACCATGCCAACTCTAGTATCTTTTAAAATCAGGTAATATACAGCGGCAATAAACAAGTAAGTAAAGACACCCGAACAAAACAGCTGGAATAACCTGTTTTTTAATCTATTTTCAAGAATCAATTTAAAATATTCGTAGGCTATGAAACCAAAGACCAGAGGTCCTAATGTATATAAAAATTCGTAAGGTGAGTACATCTTATTTTCACCCTCAGATTATTTATTTTAGGGCTTTATATAGGCTTATCTTCATGCGGTTTTGCCATACCCCTTCTAAAGGGGCTTACATTTTTTTCTAAATTATAATACTAAAGGGGTGCTCAGCATGGGGGAAATAATACAAACCTTGGGTTTAAATGCTACCATTGTGGCTCAAATTTTTAATCTAATTGTGATTATTATATTCCTGGTTATGCCGGTGGTTATTATTTTAGGTATATTCCGCTATTTTAGGTCTTTAGACACCAGAGTTCGAAAATTGGAGGAAATATTGATTGAAAGAAGTCAACGTAATGAAAAGAGAAATTGATATAGCTAATAATAGGTTAATTACCGAAATGCAGGCTCTCATGCAAAATTAAAATTTCATGGAGGCAATTAATGTAAATAATAAGCCTGCTGGTTATTGCAGTGATTGTAGTTATTTTTATCTGCTCCATATTAGCAGCTGAAAGGACTGGCATAATTCTAAAGGACCTAAAAGAAATCAAAAAGGCACTAAACATTAAAGATAAGAAAGAAGAGCCCAGGTTTTACTGACACCCTATAAAGTCCGGCAATAGACGCTGTTAATTGTCCATAAATTGACGGACATAATGACCAAGGCCCCCCAGGGGGTAGGGAGAATCATGATAATTCTCCCTGGATAACCAGCTTCACTATGTGATCATCGATAATCCGCTTGCCGTTTTGTGCCCCGTAAAGCAAAGAATGAGCGCAGACCTTGTTTACCAGCCTGGCCGCACCGCTGGAGTACCGGTAAATTTCATCAACCGCGTTATCTGAAAAAATATCGTGTTCGGCACCGGCATAAGCCAGGTGCCGATTAATATATTCACCGACTTGAGACCGGTCCAGGTGAGATAGTTTACACTGCAGATCCACTCGCTGGCGGATGGCGGCGTACGACTGAAGCTGCAGTTTCTCCCAGAGCTCGCTCTGGCCCACCAGGAAAGTGCCATCGGGCTTTGCGCATCCATCTTGAAGTTTAATAGGAACCTTACCTCTTCCAGCATCTCTTTATCCAGAAGATGTGCTTCATCCACGATAACAACGGGCTGCAGGCGTTGGATACCGCGCATCAGTTCAACTTCGCGGTGCAGCTGGCGCTTGGCGTCACCACGATAAAACTTGGCTTCGCAGCCCAGCTGTTCCAAAAGGCCCTTGTAGAAATGCCGGGGTGTGAGTTTGGAGTCCGCCAGGTACATGACCATGAACATGGCCGGGTCCAAAGTGGCCTTGAACAGGCGGACAGTGGTGGTTTTGCCAGTACCGCAGTCGCCGGTGACGACGGCAAAAAGCTGCCTTTTGGCGGCATACTCCAACCGGCCCAGTGTTTCTTCCAGCATCACCGATTGGTACAACTGGTCTGTGGGTATGTCCCGGGCAAAGGGTGTTTTAGTCAGGCCGTAGAAGGACTCAAACATGGTTGTTGTCCTCCTTGTTCACGGCCCGAAAGGAAATGGCCGGCGCCTGCTGCTCTTTACGCTGCCTGTTTTTCCTGGTAGCCGCGGCTAAGAGCCGCGATGTTTCGGCGGGCCGGGGCTGCAGGTGTTCCGGCATGGAAGGGCGTTTGCCGGCTTTTTCACCGATGACCAACTGTCTTGCCGTCCAGGGTACGTGCCCTTCATATTCTATAGTCAGTTCGCTGATGTCAGCAGGGTCGTAGACTACTTGTACCCGGCACCCGTTAAACGAAAGTCCCACTTCGTATTTGTTGCCGGCAAAGCTGATACAGCCGGCCTTGTCCACTTTCCGTTCTTCACAGTGTAAGAAGGCGTTGGCGATAGTTTGCGGGGATAGGTACTTCAATGGTTTGTTGTCACTCCGGTAGGCGGCCTGCGGGCTGGTGTTATCATCCAGTCCGGAGTGCGGCTTGTTCTGGTAGCATTCCTCCAGCCAGACCCCAAACAGTTCGTTTAACTTATCCAGTGATTGCGGTTTTTCCAGCTTGACTTCGCCTAAGAAGGAATCCACCACCCGGTTGAACCTTTCTACCTTGCCGGTGGCTTCCGGTGATTTGGGTTTGGCGAATACAAGCCGGGTGCCCAGTTTGCTGCAGGTGCGCTGCATCCATTGGGTGCGGTACTGGCGGCCGTTGTCGAAGTATACCGCTTCTGGTACCCCGCATTTATGAATCGCTTTACGGAAACAATCTTCTACGATGACCTGGTCCAGGGTGGGGTAAAACTCGCCGTGCAATACAAAACGGGTGGCGTCGTCGATGAAGGTGACAAGATAGACTTGCTTTGGGGTGCCGTCTTTACCGATGGGCAGGTAGGGACCATATTTAATATCCGAATGCCACAGCCGGTTGCGGTGTTTTTTCTGGTACCGCCTGGCCGCTATGCCGGCATCGGAGTACATGCGCATTTGCCTTGTGCTGTAGCCTTTTTCGGCCAGTTTCTCCTGCAGGGTGCTGCGTTTAATCTGCCCTTCCCGGACCAGCCCTTCCCATTCCATGATCTGAATGATTTGGGCCACGCTGCGGCTGGGTACCTCGCGGCGCAGCAGAATAGCCTGGTTTAAGATGTGGGGTGGTATGGCTTCTTCGGTTGGCCGGCCTTTGCCCCTGGGTTTTAGTGCTCTGGCCATTATATATGGCAACTTCTGGACAGGCAACACCATCAGCTTTTGGACTTTATAGAGTGGCAGGAACACCTAGGTTTTACACAGCTGAAATCCTGAAGGAGCTTAAAGAGAAGTCAGAAAGAAGAAACTACTAAGTAAAACAGATTAAAAGTAAATGATTTCATATTAAATTCAATACTACTAGGCTTCTCCCATAACGTAATTTTACCAGTTAATTTGTTACGGGGGAAGCCTAGTTGTACAGTTGTACACTTTAAGACTTTTATTAATGCAAAATGAATAATATAAAATATTTAATTATTTTTTTTATGCAATATCAAATAATTTACTGCATATCTAACTATCTTTTTATAATTAAACATATAATAAATAATTAAAATTATTATTGTTAATAAAGCAATTATTTTATTTATAAAATTCATAACACATACATATATAAAAGAAATTAAAATTAATGGCAGCAATTTTAATCTATTATTATAAATCCTATCAATTTCGTTATTGCTAATTTTGCCGGAGCTTGAAAATTCCTCGCATAATGTTTCAGTACTTTTTTGAATATCAAATTTGTTTTTAATTAATAAAAATAAAAAATAAGGCAAAATAATAAATAAAGCAGTTGCATATAATATAATGTACATTTTTTACACACCTTTATTATATAGGACTTGCTGAACGAAACCAAAACCCAACAAAATCAAGCCTTCCATCCAATCTCCAACCTTTATTTATTTCATAACTAAAGGATGCTTTTTTTATCATTATATCTTCTCTAAATTTAAACCAATAGAATACGAAATTTCCACCAGTGCTGCAGCCTTGTTACCCTTGTTAGTAATATTAATAATTTTAGCCCTTGTGCCATATAATTATTTCAGGTACATCATAGATGGGCTTATACATTTCACCATTCCGTTCAACGTAGTTTAACTCGGCATATAAAAGCTTGGAAAATTTATCCGTATATGTCTTATTTAGAAGCTTGATAACCTTTTCCTTTGTGCTAATTCTTTCATTAAGAATAAGTTCTTCATCGTCAACCATTTTGGGTGGTTGATTTTCGCCTCCTCTAACCAAGTAATAAAAGTTTTTATTGGCATGTATTATTAGTGTTAATGCCTCATGGTTATGTCACCTTTTACATTTTAAAATATTTTACTTAAGACCTTCAGTAGTTGCCATTTATTCCTTTTTCACCCCAAAGAAAGGAACCTTTTATTCGACTAATTGCTTCGATGATGTATTCAAGTTAATAATGACACGGAATTATCAGTATCAGCGCGATTTTTAGTGATTTCATACTCTTCTACATCCCTTTTTTAATGACCGTCTTGCCGCTGCCAGTTTACTATGGATATCAGATTCGCTAAAACCGACTAAACCTGCTATTTCTACATACAGTAAGTTCAATTAGTTCTTAGTATTCTGGTGACTCCCGGCTGTCCCTGGCGTTGTAAAGGATATTAAACGCAGCCCGAACCAATGGATATAATAAACGCCATCAAGAGGCAAACGGTCAACGATTTCTTTAAGTGAACCCTTCCTCTAAATTTCAGTTTATTTTGTTGCCCTTATTTTTAATGTACTAGGAATGGTATAATAACTTGTAAATTAGTTAAAAGCTAGTAAATCAGACGGTGAAAGAATGATAAAAAACACGTGGTATAGATTTAAAGATTATGTATATGCCATATTAATAACACTATTGATAACCATATTTATACAGGTGAAGGACAACACGTGGATAGACGGTAGTTTTATTTATTTTATATTTTTAGTTGTAATATTATTTAAAAATACTCATTGTCACAACAACTAAACGCTTGGTGGGTTTTGCCTCAAATCCACTCGCCAGTAGGCCTCAAACTAATGGTTTCGTTAATCGTTTCAATAAGACAGCCCTAGATTTGCTCCAAATACTTATCAATGAATAGGTATTCAAGGTTATCAGAAATAATATTATTAAGAATGTGTTTACTTATATTTGGATTTTCCTGCCCTGTTTCTTCGGAGTAAAGTTTGGCATGTATATCTTTCACGGTATCTCGTAGTTCAATTAAATATGCTCTTTCACATCTATTTAATTCGGAATCTTCCCCAAATGCCCGAATTTGTGTTCCATTATATACCGATCCGTAAATAACTGTTTGATGAACTAGCTGAAAAGTTGTTATCCCATGATTTTGTACACCTTCTATATAAACTGGGCTTTCAGTTAATAAGTATTCGACTTTAGTTAGGCGCTGTGATAATCGTAGAAGCTCTTTATTTAACTGTGCTTCTGTTAATTCCTCTTCTATTAATGTGTCTAACGTTGTTAATAGTTCATCAAATCCAAAATATAAATGATTAAGATAAACTTTATACTGAATTTTTTCTTGCTGCTTTCTTAAATAGTACTGATAGTTAGCATAAAAGCTTATTAATAATAGGCAAATCAATATTATAGTTAATTTCGAGGGCTTGCTGGTTGTCATTTCAATCACCACCATTTTTAGTGTGCTGTTAGACCACAGCCACACAATAAAGAGTCGTATAAAAAATCTTAAGCAAAGAAGGTAAAACATTAGAAGTGTACGAAGTGTAAGCTAAATAACCAAAGCGAAGAGCCTCCTGGATTTATGTAAGCTTAGGATTTATTTCAAAGTGCAAAATCTATAATGTTTGGCCAAGCAGCCAAGACTGTATATACCTAATGCCTCATTTGTTATCTACTTCAACTTAAGAACGTTAATGCTAGAGCTAATCATTCATTTTTTTATAATATTACCCATTCCCCGACAGCAAAAAAACCAATCGAGCTGTAAAAGTTTATGTCCTCGGGTCATGGATGTCATGATATACGTGCCGGCGCAGTGGCCGTAACTACGGGCGAAAAATGCTGGAGTAAGCTTTTATTGCGTGTTGAAACGCAGGCGTGGACAGGCGTTACCAGCCCGGCGAAAACAAGCTCTGCTTTTTCATAAATACCGTAAATTGCTGCTTTCAAAAATTTGTTTTCCAGAACACTCAGATATGAAAAGAAATACAGGTTATTGGTATAATCCCTATACAGGAAATTAAGCAAAGCTTCTCTTTCACTGGAAGTTAAACGCTCATTTAATCCTCCGCGTTATTCTTACACATCAGAGTAGAGCACTACATCCTAGTGTGGGCTTCAGTTTCCCATTCCCCAACCAGCAGGTAAGCCAGGTTTTCCACCTGTACATAGATGGTCTCTGATTGTTCAGTAAACTCCCGGTCCAGAAACATTCCCATACTGTCACCCGGTCCCCCGCCGCGCTGGCCGTACTTGGCGGGCTCTCCTTTTTCATTATACGCAGTAACAAGGTTGGGGAATGGCCAGTTTGGAAATTCTTTCTTCTGCCAGAAACGTTCCGCTTCTTCCCTGGGACGGATACTCATTATTGAATAACCCCGGCCTTTTGAATCAGATATGTTGCCTGCGGTCAGCACCGCATACGGAGTTTTTAAACCCTTCTTTTGTTTATAAAGAAGCGTAAAACGTATACCGCGTTCATCCCAGACTATTCGTTCCAGGTAAATGTCCCGTGTTTACCATGGTTGTGATATGCCGGTTTAGTTCCTGTTTTTGCATATCCTTGCCATCTTCATAACGGTACTTAGAAGCGTCTATAGTGAAATCAAATTTTTCGTCACCAACAAGAACAGCTCGCTCAATCTCAAGATTAAGTTTGTCGGGGACACTGTCTAGGGCGTCGAATTTAGCCTTGTATCGCGCCCTGTTGTTACCGTATTCCAGCGGTACCCAGATATGCCGGCTATCGCCATTATCACTGGTCACGTACCCGATGAAGTGGTAGATTTGTTTTCCCTCCGGGTGGTCATAGTCCAGGTAGAGAAAACTTTCGGTGGGTGTAAGTTCCAGGCCCCTCAACCTTATTACGCCTTCAAGTAAAGGCAGTTCTTCATCCATTGTAAGATAAACAGGTTCATCCCAGACAGGGTCATAGTTAATGGAAAAAGGGATTTTCTCTATTCTAATCTGCTGTTCATCCCTGGTAAGCGTGACGTCAATCTCCAGGTTTAGCTCGGTTCTTTCGCTGCTAGGCTGGCGACTTTCTTTAACATTGCCAAATATGAAAATACTATAAAACCGGTTATCATATAGCGCACCTTCCCCGATATTCATATTTTCCGTATGGTTCATCACGTCCATATCCTTATCATCGACCCAGCGAAGTGTCGCATTGGCTCTGTCCGGCACAAAATTGCCCAGGGAATAGATCACATAGACAAGCTCATTAGAATACCATACCTTTTCCAGGCGAATATCCCCGTCCTGTTCAGGAATATCAGTTGTTTGTGCGGGATAACTGACATGGCCCGCGCTTTCGGCCCTTTTCAGCCCCGGTATCTTTTGATACAGGTATTCTTGCAACCTGACTTCACTGGCCACCTTAGTCACCGGGGAATCGGTGCTACCGGGCAGCTTGTTGATGAGGCATCCCGAAGATAGAACAGCCAGCATTACCATCAGACAGATGATGACACCCCATCGTAGGCTGTAGGCCGAACGTTTAAAAGTAGTTTTTCCTGGCATAAAAGTATTCATCTCCAAAGCGTAATTGATCCAAAAAAAATAATCAAATAAGTTTAATGGCTGCTTACTTAATTTCTTTACTAATATAGTAGCTAATCAAAGTAAAAAAGTTTCACCTAATAAAAAAATAAAAACCTTGATGTGCTAAAGAATCATTGAATGAAAAACCTCAGTGTTATTGCGGAAAGAATTGATATAATAAAGCAAAAGAGACTTGAAAATTTGATGAAGAAGTGATCATGCCAGCTTCACCATGTGATCATCGATAAACCGGCGAACGTTTTTTTTGCCCCATAAATCATACAATTTGTACAGAGTTGAGTCCGTATAATTGTGTAAAATAGGTTTCCAAAAAAAATACTGGAGCCAG
>CBETWA010000067.1:0-8781 GCA_965539975.1 uncultured bacterium
GATAACGTACCGGCACGAAGGTACGGCCCTGTTCGACAAACGGTTTGGCGTCCATTTTAACGCCGGGGGTCTGGTTATTGACGAAGTATTGGTCAAGGCCAACTATGAACACAACACTTTTCACCAGGTTCTTTTCCTGGTCGTATACGTCTATTTGCTCCTTACTGTCGGCCATGGCCATGGCCGCAGTCACAGCAAGCATAATCACGGCAATTAAAGGCGCAATTAAAACCTTCCGCATAATAAGTTCCTCCCCTTTGGCGATTTTAGCATATTATACCACATACAAAACGCAAAATTGTCCGCGGCACCACCTCCTTTCATGCCGGCTTTGCAGAGGCCACCAGGTGGCCACTGCACAGCCTTACCGCCAACCTTACCCAACTAGCCAATCAAAAAACACCCTTTCAGACGCCCGTAACGGCCCTTTTAAGCGCCTCTTTGTGCCTGTCAAGGCTTGTCCCAATGCCCACTCGTTTCACAGCCCTATTCTCACCCTGAACCACAAGCAGCTCCACCGCCAGCAAAAACCCATCCCGCAAACCTATCTTGTAAAGGTTCCTCTTTTCCAAAATACCTAAATCAGTCATACAATCTGTATAGTCATTTAAGACATTGCGAGCATCTATGCGTTTATCAACCGGAACAAGCTTTAAGAGCTCGTTACCATGGCACTCAAACTCATCGTGCAGCTCATTGTATTTCTGGCCATCATCAGGGTCATATGTGGTAAGAATCCAATCACGGGCATCTTCAAGAACATCCAATGGACTGATATTACCATATTTCTCTGGAAGACGCTTTCTTAAATCGGGATCCACAAGCCTGTGCACCAGTGACAGCAGGTCATTGTTAGTCAAACTCATTTGTTCACCCATTTTTGCCAAAACCCCTTGTGTGTTGGAATAGGTGCCAACGCCCCTTAAAGCGCTTTCTTAATGTCTGCTACAGGGCTTGGTTTCTTCACAGCGTTATTCTTTTCTTCAACCGGAAGCATTTCCACCATCAACAAAAACCCGTCCTGCAACCCCTGGCGGTAAATGTAACTTTTGTTCAACGAAACCATGTTCATCGACACATCGATCAAATCATTCAAAATTTCATGCTTGTCATCGGGAAGGCACTTCCTTAACTCCTTACAAAGAGATTTTTGTATATTTGACAGTCTTTTATATTCCTCACCGATATCCGGGTCACAGCTGGGATGATCCATATACCGGGCTTCGTAAAGAGCATAGCTCGGGCTTACCGTGATATCGCCTTTTAAAGTGCACAAATGCCCCGAACCGTAAATCCTAAAAATCTGCTTAACAGACATAAGCAGCTTGTCTTGCAAGCTAACGCTTTGCTGCTGCTGTTGCATAAACAAAATACCTCCCGGGAATTTAGTTTGCTTCACCCCGAAAAGCAGGTTATAATGTTAATAACTGCCATCGAGGTGGTTGCGGGAGCATTACACCCACCGCTGCAAAGCTTAGCGGGTGTAATAGCTCCCACTCCTATAATTACGACCGTTTTTTAATCCACACATCACCACCTTCCGGTAAATCACCCGGCCTTTCCCGCGAAGTGCCGCGGGTCCCCGCAAGCAAATTCTGTATTAACAATCACGTCCTCCACCACCGGCTTCGCGCCGTAACTCCAGCACCACTCCACCGCCGTTTCCAGAGTACCGCACTCCACCAACAAAGAAACCTCGTTGTACACAGCCCACATCCCTTGCACTGTTTTCCTGACCTTCCAGAGCCTCTCCACGAGGAACCGCCTCCTTGGAATAATTTCCGCCCCGCCAAACACCGGCGAAGCCCTAAAAGGGGCTTGGGGATTACCAATCCCCGAATTGCCACCCATCAAAACCCCGCCGTTTTTTCGCCTATCGGCTAAGGCCGAAATAGCGGCGTCGTGCCCGCAGGTCGAGGGTCGCGCGCCAGCGCGAGGCCGAGGAATACCGGACCAGCCCGGCGGGCCGGGAGGATATGCCGCAGGCCCTTGCCCTCGACCGAAGGGCCGCCAGAGACGCCGCTATAATGAGGCCGCCGATAGGCGAAACAAAGCGCCGCGTCCGCGGCGCATCCTTAACCGGACCACGGCAGCCGGGCCCGCGCAGCTGGCCGGCTGCGGTGGTCCTACTTGCATTACTCGCTTACCTCCCAATTAACTCCCGGGCAATGTGCGGCGAACCCCAAAGAAATACCTCAAAGCCAGCCGCACTTTGCCCGGCGGCACACGGCATTTCTCTTTCTCCAGCGGCATTTTCCAGCCGACCCCAAAGCCCGTTCCCGATAGCTGGCTGGAATATGCCGCCTGCCACACCGAGCCGGACGGTCGCGTCATGCGACGGTCCGGCAGCTCCCACCACCTAACCGTCTTCCAGGCTGTAACCAAGCTCCTTGACCATCTGTTCAATATCCTCCGCGGTGGGCAAGTACGCCTGGTACCCGGTGGGACTGGCCGCCTCCGGCACACAAATGCCCAGCTGCACCCACCCGCGTCTTTGAAAACCCAGCAGCACCCGCAAGTGCTCCTTGCTGATGCCCCGTACCGCCAGGTCGTGTTCGCCGGTTTTAACCAGGTAATCTTCGGCAAGCTCCTTACCCGGAAACAATGGCACAAATTCCCGGCCACCCTGCCTTACCGAGTAATAAATACCGGTTGTTTCCCCGTCCGGCTCAATACCCATTAGCGCCCAAAACGGCTCGCCGGCCACCTCCGGCCCAGGGAGCACTACACTCAACGAGCGTTGCAAACACCGGCGGGTTATCTCAAACGCGTGTTTTTCCACACGTAAACCCTCCCCTTTTAATACTTCCAGTTGGCCTTTAACACATTAACCCTCATCCCAACATCCTTTGCCAGCTTCAAAACCTGCCGTTGCCTGGTTTCCGAGAACACCAAAAAATCAACCGCCAGTTGTTCCCGTATTCCCGGCGGCAGCCGGGAATACAACTTCACCCGCTCCGCCAAATACTTGAGCGAATACCGGTAGTCGATAACCAGCACGTGCAGTAAACCGCCTTTTTCAAAAAACAAATCCCCGCCCCGAAAGCACCTGGCCAGCACGTCGTAATCGGCAGCCATCCACCGGTCGAGCACCTCCCGCCGCGGCAAATACTCAACCCCCGTTGCCAGTGCGAAGTCACAAGCCACCAAGTGCTTCAGCACTACATCCAACCCGGCGATGCGGTAAACTTTTGCGTACCAGGGCAGCACCAAACCGATGGTCTCACCGCCCCGGGGCGACAGGTAATAATACATCCGGTTGTTGGCCAACCGCCCGGCGTTAATCAGCTTGCCCCGCCGCAAAACCAAAAGCCGCTTGTAGGCGGTGTTTTGACTGCTTGTAAAAATACCTGCCTTAAACAACTGCTCCAGGGTAACAAACCGGTACTTGGCGGTAAATGTTAAAACCTGCCTGTCCCTTTCAGTGACAACAACCAGGACAACAACACCCCCCTTACGCGGTGTAAGTGACAAACTCCCCCGCGGCACCGTACCTGGCCAGCGTGTGTTCCCGCCCGGCGGGGCACACCCAAATTGTCCTCTTACCCGCAAACCCGGCCACCTTCTCGCGGATCTGCGCGGGCGTGTATTTACCGCAGTCGGTTTCCACAAAAACCTCCCCGCCTTCGTCGCTCACATAGGAAGCATCGGGCACCACCATGCCGGCACCACCGGCAAAAACACCGTGCTCTATCTCCAGCGCGTCACCAATACGCCAGGTGGCCTTTTCGCTATCAGTTAGCCGGAAATAAACATCGTTGGTCCGCACCTGGTGCACCACCTCGTCAACCTTGCCCGGGCTGGTGAACACGATACTCCCGTCCAAACCCGGCCCTTCCGGCCCGGTGGCCCAGCGCTTGCCCTTGGTATCCAAACTGTACACCTTCAAAAAACAGCCCGGCTTTTCGGCGCTAACAGTATACTCCGCAATATACCCGGCCTTCTGCAGCTGCTTCAGCCGGTCGTCACAGGTGCGCTCCTTGGCCGCCGGCCAGTAAGCATTTTTAATCTGCTCGAAAGATAAAACCCGGCACCTGGCCAGGTCGGTAAGGATAGCTCGATCCCGTTCGGTAAGCTGCTTGGCTTTTGTAATGCGTGCGATAAAAAACACCTCCTGTGCGTAGTAACCCGAACCTGCAAAAACAGCCCATGGCGAAACGGCCCGCGGCGCGCCGGCAATGGGGCGAAAAAGCCGCATTGCCGGCATGGCGCGGGGCGTGACGGGGGTCCGGGGGTTAGACAACCCCCGGCGGGGTCAAGGGGTTCCAAGGGGAAAGGGGCGGCGCCCCTTCCCCTTGGGCGGCCCGGAGCGTAGCCAGTCAAGCAATTTGGGCGACGAGCCCGAATTGCTTGGCGGCGCAGCGCAGGGTCGCCGAGCAGGCCGGGTGAGTGCGAAGCGCGAACCCCGGAGGCCAAAGGCGGCAGGGGCGAAGCCCCCCTGCCCGACCGCAGGGAGGGTGCCGCCGAAGGCCGGAGCGCCGCCTACGGGCCGTGCGAACGAAGTGAGCTACGGACCGTTGGTGGGGGGACTGCTCCAACTCCGCCGTTGTTTGCCGCGAAACGGCAAACAACAGGCGGAGGAAAGCAGCAACAGCGCGGGCTGAGTGCAATAAGTTCCTCGCACCGCAAGCACGCACGGCGCGCCCACACCGCCACGGGGAGGCGCGGTGTGAGGCTGCGGTGCGAGGCATAACCATACAACAACTGCCATTTATAGCAGTTGTTGTATGCTACAAGACAACCTCTCCCGCCCGCGCGTTGCTGCTGTTGTTGCCACCGCTTTCCACTACAGCCTGATCTTGCCCACCGCTGTTTCCGGCTTTATCCCCCGGTTCCTCCGCCTGGACTAGTTTCCGCTTGGCCTCTTTCAGCATTTCCGCCACCGTGTTCGTTTCCGTTCCCGGTTCCGGCGGCTCGGGAGCAGGCAGCGGCATTTGTTCCAGCCGGTCTTTTTCGGCCCTATCGATCAGGTAGGCGTGGTTGGCCAGGGTGGCCAGCCGCCCGCGCCTGATGATCACCGACTTACCCGGGGGCATGGCCTTAAACAGGTTGGGGTGTAGCAGGGGAACTTCCAGCTCACTGATGTTTTTGCCCGTGGTGTTGCGCTGGTTGCTCCCGCCCTGCAGCAGGCCGGGGCCGCTGGTCATGGTCCTGTTCTCGCTCCAGCTGGTGACTGTGTGCAGCACGGTGCCGGCGTACTGCGAGAACAGCTCGGCGTCGGCGGGCGTGTCGGCGTTGAAAATGATCTTGGTCCTGGTGTTCACCTGGATGGTGTTTACGAAGTCGTCGCCCACCGCCTGCAGGTCGCCCATGGCCTGGTTAGCCAGCACCAAACCATAGTTTGCCGACCGCACTTTAGAAATGACATTCCGGAATGCCTGGCAGGCCATGTTTTGAAACTCGTCGATGGCTATGACCGCCAGTCTTGATTGCGGCGTGCGGAAGGCCGCCTGGTACTGCAAATCTTGAACGATCATTTTGCCCAGGGCCGAGCTGGCCTCCGGCGCTAAAGCGGATTTAAGGTCAAAATATACCACATCCCCGCGGTACATGATTTCCGCCAGGTCGATGTCCGGGTGGGGCGAGTTGATCTGCTCTAGGTCGGCAAATGCGGTCAATGCCGCGGTAAGACCCTTGATTTGGTTCTCGTCCACTTCCTGGCCAGTCAACCGGGATATCAAATCCGGGTTCTGCAGGATGCCGTGGATGTCGGCCAGGGTGTATTTCACTCCCCGCCTGTCCAGCTCTTTCAAAAGCGGGATGAACGTGGCCTGCTGGACATAGCTATAGAATTTCGCTTCACCCTGAAATACCAGCTCCAGCGCGGTCATGATCCGCTCCACCCTGCTCAATGCGGTGCCGCTGGCCAGGGGGTTGTAGGTGTTGCTTTTGCTGTGCGGGTCCAGGGTGAAAATGTAGAACTTTTTGCCGTTTGCTTTTGCTTCCCGGGCCAGCAGCTGGATGGCCTGCCGGTCCTCTTTGAAGTCGATTACCACCAGGGCCGCGCCTTTGTGGACGGCCTGGATGCATATGGGCGTCACGCCGAAGGCGGTTTTCCCGCTGCCGCTGCCGCCCAGGATGTGGATGTGCTCGGTCATTTCGGCAGCCGGCAGCACCACAGGCCGCCGCCGGTCGTCCAGGCCGAGGAAGTATTCGTTCTTCGGCGTGCGGGCCAGGTATTTGTCGATGTCGAACTGCACTTTTTTGAACCTGATTTTCCGGATGTCCCGGTAGTCTATGCTGTTCTTTTTCCTCATAGCCTTTACCTTGCCCGCGGCAAACCCGGCCAGGGCCAGGTTGATCAGGACGGCATTCAGAAACAGCCAGCAGGTGCGAACCTCCGGGTTGGACAGCTTGTCCGCGTCAAACAGCCAGGCCCGGGCGGTGAAAAACGGGTTCTGCCAGTACCAGGCCACCAAACTGAAATCGGGCGGGGTCGGGAAATGCTTCGTTCCCTCCGTCACCGCCATGACGAATGCCGCGGCGGTGCCCAGCAGCCAAACGTCCAGGATGTACGCCGCGGCCAGGGCCGGGCAGAGCAGTACGGCCAGGGCCGGCCATTTGGCTTTGGCCGGTATGTTGCGGAAAATTTGTATCATAGCTTTCCTCCTTTTTTGCGGCGCTAAATTTAAAAGCGCTAATAGCCCATTAAAGCCGGCGGTTGTTGTATATGCCCCGGATTGTGTGTTAAAATTTTTGAGTAGCTGACTTCATCATCCGCGCTGGTATTCTAATTGCCTTAGCCGATTTCTTCAACGTATCCCTGGACTACCTGGTGGGCCGCTCCGGCGACCCCCACCGGTGGACGAAAGGAGCATTGACATGGACAACGACAAATTTCAAGAGCTGGTGCTCCAGCAATTTCAAGTCATGAACAAACAGTTTCAAACCATAGACAAACGGTTTCAAGCTATAGACAAGCGGTTTGAAAATATTGACAAAAGGTTTGAAACCATTACAAACGAACTTAAAGCCCTCAACCAACGGGTTGGCAACCTCGAAGAAGGTCAAGCCCGCATGGAAACCCGCATGGACAGGCTTGAAAAATCCCAGGACATACTGGCAACTGAAGTCATGGCCATAAAATCCAAAACAAACGAAATTGACACCAAGTTAACCAAGCTTGCCATACGCGTCGAAAACGAAATCGACCCCAAAATCAGTGCGCTGTTTGAAGGCCATAAACTGCACACCGAGCAACTGACCCGCATTGAAGAACAGGTCAGCAAGCATGATGAATACATTCTGAAAAGAATTAAATAGCCGGAGTCCCAAATAACCAACTGCTTAGTTAGCTTAATAGTTTGCGGATCATGTTCTTTTTTAGCTCGTTTTCCGGGTTATCTGGACTCCTTGGTGGGGCTTTTCCTCGTCCAGCTTGTCCGGCGGGGGAGGCTCTTTTTTGTTGTTGTGGCTGCCCGGGCCGCAAAACGTAATCATCACGTAAGGCAGCAATAAGAAAGCCCGGGGCGTTTCTGGTTCGGACACTCCCGAGCATTCGCATTTTTTCTTTCACCTTTTCCTGGCCGTATTTTTTTGTCAGATTCTCAAGCAGCTCTGTCGGCAGCCGTACGCCGCAGGCTTTTTCCGCTTGTTCCTGCAGTTCTTTGATGTTGTTGTCCTCCGGTTCACCGGCAGTTGGGTTTTCAAGAACGATATCCGTTTGACATTTTTCGGCAGGCGGCTCGACAACATCAACAACATATGTAGTATTCTCTGTAGTATTCTCTGTATAGATAGAATGCGACTTTCGGGCATTCAAGTTTGCCCCTTTGGGGCATTCTAGATTGCCCCTTTCGGGCATTCTAGAATGTTCTCGTTCATCCTTTATATTTGACGGTTTTGGAGGATTAGGGTCAGAATTCCTTAATTTGTCGTAATATTCCCTTAAACACTCCGCCAACCTTTCAAAATCTATTTGATAGTATAGCCGTGCCGGTTGCCCCCGGCGAGCTTCTATAAGGATTCCAGCGTCGCGCAGTTTTTTTCTAGCCGTTTCCTGCTCCTTCCTGGTTAAGCCGGTTTCTTTATACCATTCGTCCTGTGTTTTATATATCCATTCGTTGTCGTGGCCACGACCGAGCCAGTATAGAAGTTGGGACAGAAATATACAGGCCGTGGTACTTTTTAGCATCTTGGCTATATCTGGATGGTAGGCAATTGGCTTGTCCGAGAGAATACCGAATATGATGCTTTTAAATTGCTCAATCACAAAAAACCAAGCCTCCTTGAAGATCTTTTATAGAAAAGAAAAACAACAAAGCGTTCGCCTTGTCGTCCATTGTTTTGAATTACAGAATATGGTATACTCTTGCCAAATGTCCCTATCAGGCTCACAGAAGAAAGACGGTTTTGTAATCACGGCCTTTATAACTAAAAAAATCAGCAAGTTTAAAAGGAGGCTACAAGTATGGCCTCGATAGCTGAATTAAGTAAAGCTGTACGTACTTTACCAAACTTGGTTTCTATAATCGGGCATAAAAATATATCCCTGCATTACGATGATGAAGCCGATGTACTTTATATTCACCTCGGTGATTCAGTGGATGCGGATGATACTGAAATAACAGATGATGACCTGATAATCCGCTACCGAAATGGTAAAATAGTCGGTATAACAATAATGAATGCACAAGGTAACATGAAGTGAACAACCCCTCCCTAACCCCTCCGGGTTATGGAGGGTTTGCAGAAATCCTTTGATGCCAAATAGTCCAAAGCCGCGCCGTTAACGGGCTTGTACCCTTATGCTGAATGTTTTATAGCAGGAACCGCACTCCA
>CBETWA010000068.1:0-8618 GCA_965539975.1 uncultured bacterium
AAAGCGAGCCCGGAACAGGTATACCCATAACCAAGAGCATTTTCCGGGTAGACGTGTTGTATATTTGCACTTGTTCGGGGAAAGCATAATTCTACAGGCGACAATATTTTGTCCGGGGAGGAAGTGCCATGACTCGTCTACCTATTGGCGTTATCATCCTGCTTGTGGTTTCACTACTGATCTATTTCGGACTGGCGCAACGTGTTTTGGACAGGTTGAGGCTGTCTGACAAGGCTGCGTTCGGAATTATCGCGTTATTGATTGTAGGTAGTTTTATAGACATTCCCATTACCACGGGACGTTACGACGTTTCTGTAAACGCGGGCGGCGCACTGGTACCGCTGGGAGTCGCTGGTTACCTGCTTTCGCGGGCCGGGACTTCCAGGGAATGGGGCAGGGCCATTGTCGCAGCCCTGGTAACCGGTGCCGTTATATACGGTGTTGGTTACTTCATGGGGCGTGGAGATGTTGAGCCGGGGGGACGTTTTTTCGGTTACCTTGATTCATTGTGGGTATATCCCATAATCGGCGGGCTTGTGGCTTACATTGCTGGACGATCACGGCGCTCCGCCTTTATCGCCGCCACAGTTGGACTTGTCCTGGTCGATATTGCCTACCTTGTTTGGCTTGTCGCCACTCGCGCCCCGGCCGGTACAGTGGCTATAGGCGGAGCCGGTGCATTTGACGGCATAGTACTGGCTGGCATAATTGCAGTTTTACTGGCGGAAGTAATTGGTGAAACCCGCGAAAGGCTGCAAGGCGGCCCTTCCCCGGAACGACCGCCGGAATTATTGGAGGGTTTACGAAAACCATTGTTCAGCGACAACCAAGAAGAACCGGGAAAAAAGGAGGGGGACCGCTCGTGACCAGAAACCGCTTTAAACTGGCGTTTTGCGCCGGGCTTCTCATGGTGGGTGTATCGCTTATCACATATTTTGCTATGATACGGCAAGAATATCCCGCTTGGTCCCCCGCCGGGTTATTGGAAACAGCCGTGGAATCCGATCACGTGGATGGCCAGGTTTACTCAATAAGAGATAGCAGCAACAAGTTGCTCAGTAAAATGTCACGTGTGGTAACAGTGGGTGACGAACTGGTAACAGGCGATGGCAGACGTTTTAAAGTAAAAACCGTTGACGGCAATGACGCAAAGGCGGAGTTCATGGGTATGGACCGCGAGCTTCTGGCATTTATGGATGAATTCGACAACCGTTCTTTGCCCGCAACAAGCCAGGCCGGGCAACAGGATTGGAAAAACAGGCCTGTAGCCATCTACCATACCCACAGCGCCGAATCGTATATTCCCACAGACGGTACTGAAAGCAAGCCCTACCAGGGTGGCATCTTCGAAGTGGGGAGCAGCCTTGCGGCCGAGCTGGAAAAAAAAGGTGTACGGGTGTTGCACGACAAGTCTCCCCACGAGCCAAGAGACAAAAACGCATATTACCGTTCAAGGCGCACAGCGGTGGACATGATGAAAAAAAATCCGGTGGCTCTTATAGACGTGCACCGGGATGGCATTCCCGACCCTGATTTTTACAGCAAAAATATTGCCGGAGAAAACGTGACCCAGCTTCGTTTGGTTGTCGGCAGGCAAAACCCCAAGATGCAGTCAAACCTGGAGTTTGCCAAGCGGGTCATGGCTTATGCCAACAAGGTACACCCGGATATCGTCAAAGAAATTTTCATAGCCCGGGGCAATTACAACCAGGACCTCATGTCTTCTGCCATGTTGATTGAGGTAGGTACCCATACAAATTCCCGTGAGGCCGCGGAGAGAGGAGTGGCCCTGTTTGCCGACACTTTACCCGGAGTCCTGGGGTTGGCCGGAACCACGCCGGGCGGCGGCGGGTACAGTCCCACGTCGCAAACACCCTCAGGATGGAGAAACCTAACCTGGATACTGGCTATAACCGCACTGGCCGGTGGCTTGTTTTTGTTGGTTAGCTCCGGCGGTGTCGATAAAGCCCGCTGGCGCCTGAACAAATTCCTGGGACGTGAGCTCGCCGGAATAGGATCTCCGGCCAGGAAACCGGGTCCGGGCGAAAGTAACGAACAACGGGAAGGAGAAAAGTAAATTTTTCTTGTCCCTGTCTATTAAAAAGTCGTACTAAAACCGGGCGTATCATGTTCATCAATCAAAATGATACGCCCGAGTTATGTTCAACGTAAACAGGTGATAATGAAAAATGGAATCAAATCTTCTCCAGATTGCCGTCGGTAGCATGGCCGGCATACTGGCGCGGTTATTACTGTTAAAGCTTGACTACCGGCAATACCCCGGGTACCCGCACGGGTACATATCGCACCTTTCCCTGGGCGCGATAGCATCTGCCCTTGGTGCCGTTGCCGTGCCGGCCTTGTTGAACAAGGATTACACAGCATTCACCTTTCTGGCCCTGGCTGCCCAGCAATTCAGGGAAATTAGAAACATTGAAAGGGAGACTTTAAGAAACCTTGAAGATTTGCGGCTGGAGAAGAGGGGTAATGACTACATAGAGGGCATAGCCAGGACATTTGAGGCCCGTAATTATTTGGTTATGGCAACAGCGTTTTTTACAAGCGCGGCGTTTGTTGCCGGCCTGTGGTTCGCGTTGACGACTGCGGTAATACTTATTTTAACCAGCGTCAGATTTATGGCTGGTAAAAACATCGGCGATATATGCGAGGTAATACCGGCGCAGGTAAGCTTTAAAGGTCCTATACTATACGTTAACGACATAGCCATGATTAATGTGGGATTACCGTCGTCAAGGGAAAAAATTCTCCGGGAGGCCCTGGCAGTCATACTCAAGCCACATGACGACAACGCCAGAGCCACCTTGCACGACATGGGACAGCGTATGGCCATCGCCCATACCGCCGCGGTTATTATGGGTAGTAAAAAGGAAGCTGACACTCCCGAATTCACCCCACTGGTGCACAAAAACGCCGACACTGGAGAGATAGCCCTTTTCATAATGCCCGTGGAAAAAGATATGGACGCGTTGCTGGCAGCCGTAAAAAGAACTCCCCTGCTGGAAAGCGCGCGCTTTAAACCCCTGAAAACCCAAGCCGGCCGCATGGCATCGGATTAAATGGAGGTGTGTTTATTGGGGGACCGGCTACTGGCGGTAGTAACCACAAACAGGGACAAAGATAAAATAACCGGTGACATACCTGTATTCATTGCCGAGAACCAGGAAGAAAAAGAACAAATTGCCTATTACCTGTCCAAAACCCTGGATGCTATGGTACACGATCTCGGGAACGGGCTTTATTACATTGTTAAGCATTAAGGTGATTCACATTGAAGATTATTTATCATTGCTTCGGCGGAACTCACTCTTCCGTTACAGCCGCCGCGGCGCATCTCGGAAACTTGCCCGCGGATCGCTTGCCCAAACCGGAAGAATTACAGTCCATACCTTTTTTTGACAACCTGGATGGTAGAAACCATGGTAAAATTACCCTGATGGGAATTGACAGAGCCGGCAACGAAGTTTATTTCGCAGGTCAAAGAGGAAAGCCCCATATACTCGAGAATGTTATCCACGGGCTTGCCAAGCATTTTCAAATTCCCGCTGAAAGCTACCGGCTGGTAAATGTGATGCACAAGGTAAACATCAGCATGAGACTGGGAGGTGTTATGTCCCGCAAACTTAAGTGGATTGCAGCCGGGCGCCCGCTGGTTACCATCGGAACAATTTGGGCTTACCCGGAAATATTACACCTGGTCCGCAACACACTGGTGAAGGAGAATAGCTGGTAGTGAAACCCATTATTTTTTACAGCGACTCCGGATTTCCATTCTCCGTCCTGGCCGCGACCGTAAGAAGCGGTCACCTGCCGTCGGAAAGGCTCCCGGTGCAGCGCGAAATTGAAAATGTTTTACATACCTGTGGTATTGATAAAGGTGATGCAAGCATATTCAAGTTTGACAGTAAACAAGATGGAGAAACCTGCCTGGCGCTATGGACAGGTGGTAACGGGGACATGGTGGAAAGGGCCATAACAAGTTTTCTGTCCCTGTATGGAATTGAAGAATACAAACTGGTCACTCTTAAATGCCCGCGCACGCCAGCTGTCCGCGCGGGAGTAATTCTAGCCGGGTTCACTATGACACGGCGCGTGGGCATGAATTTGATATGCCGGGGTATAATGGGTATTTACAATGTCATCGTGCGGGCCGCCGCCTGTCCAGCGTAACCCGGCAAGTAGGTTGCCGTTCAATTGTGGCCAGAGTAGTCCAACCGGCTCGGTTCGCAGGGTTTACCTTGACTAACATCCCGGGCTGTCGGATAATGAAACAAGAATGTCAACCGGAGGAAATTTTGTAATGCAAAACCGGGGACTGGAAATAGAACATGTAGAACATAAAAGTATAGCGGCCGAAGTGGGCTTGCAGGCAGGTGACCGGGTTATTGAGATAAACGGTTCAGTAGTTAGGGATATTATTGATTACAAATACCTTGTTGCGGATGAAGACCTGCAGGTGCTTGTAACAAAAACAAGCGGCGAGCAATGGCTGCTGGATATAGAAAAGGAATTCAGTGAGCCTTTGGGCATAACTTTTAAAAACGGTGGTATTGGTCGAACAATTCGCTGTGCAAACAAGTGTGTTTTTTGTTTTGTGGATCAAATGCCTCCCGGAATGCGGCACTCGCTTTACGTAAAAGACGACGATTACCGCCTATCCTTCGCCCAGGGCAATTTTATAACCCTGACCAATGCCGGGCCTGCCGAACTCGAGCGCATAGCCGCAATGCGGCTCAGCCCCCTGTATATATCCGTTCATACAACAAACCCGGCTCTGCGCGAAAAAATAATGGGACACCCCGGAGCAGGCCGGATCATGAAGCAACTCTCATTCTTAGCCAATGCCGGCATCGAGATGCATACCCAGGCGGTACTTTGCCCGGAAGTAAACGACGGGATGGAACTGAACCGAACAATTGAGGAACTTGGTTCCTTGTGGCCCGCTGTAAGGTCCCTTGCCGTGGTACCGGTTGGCCTTACAGCTCACAGAAAAGGGTTGTTCAGCCTTCGCCCCTTCACCGCTGAAGAATCAAGGCAGGTAATTGCACAGGTGCAAAGCTGGCAAGAATATTTTCTTAACCGTTATGATTACCCGCTGGTCTTTGCAAGCGACGAGTTTTACCTGTCCGCCGGCCTCGCTGTGCCCCCCACCGCAGCTTACGGCGGGTTTCCACAGACGGAAAACGGTGTGGGCCTGGTAAGGCTTTTTATGGATGAGTGGGAAAGAGAACGCCGCAATTTACCTTTGCGTATACGTAAACCGGTACATTTTTCAATAGCTACCGGTGTACTGGCGGGTCCTTTGTTGCAAAAGGTAACCTGCGAGCTCAACCAAATAGAGGGTGTACAAGCTTCCCTGTATGTTTTGAAAAACAACTTTTTCGGCCATAATGTTACCGTAGCAGGTCTGCTAACTGGCGAAGACATCTTAAAAGGCCTGGCCGGGCGGAAAACGGGCCGGCGTTTATACATACCTTCGGTAACACTTCGGGATGGACGGGATATTTTTCTGGACGATATAACCATCAAAGAACTGTCCAACCGCCTGGGTGTGCCCGTTATAGCATTAGACGGGCCGAAAGACCTGGTAAGAGAGCTGGTGAGTACAGATGTCTAGACCGATAGTGGCCATCGTCGGCGGGCCCAACGTGGGTAAATCAACGCTTTTCAACCGGATAGTCGGCGGTAGGGTGGCCATAGTTGAAGATCAACCCGGTGTCACCAGAGATCGCCTGTACCAAGATGCCGAGTGGAACGGCAGGAGTTTCACCCTTGTAGATACCGGAGGGCTTGATTACCGTGATGACGGGGAAATCGCCTCCCGGGTGCGTAACCAGGCTGAAATGGCCATAAATGACGCCGACCTGGTCCTTTTCGTAGTAGATGCCAGGGCAGGATTGACGGGAACCGACGAAGAGGTAGCCCAGGTTTTACGCAAGTCGGAAAAACCCGTTATTCTTGTGGCCAACAAAGTTGAAAACTATGAATCACTGGACATGTTATATGATTTTTACCGCCTGGGACTGGGGGAACCGGTGCCAGTATCAGCCGCGGAAGGTATGAATACCGGAGATTTGCTGGACATGGTGCTGCAAAAATTACCGCCGGCATTCGAAGATGAGGAAGAGGATGACCTGATTAAAATTGCAGTGGTGGGCCGGCCCAATGTGGGTAAATCTTCGCTGGTCAATGCCATTCTGGGGGAAGACAGGGTCATTGTCAGCGATATCCCCGGCACAACCCGGGATGCAATCGACACATGCCTGGAGCGCAACAATAAAACATACTTGCTTATCGACACCGCCGGGATAAGGCGGCGTAGTAAAATAGGCCGGTCCATCGAAAAATACAGCGTGATCCGCGCGCTGCGGGCTGTGGACCGGAGCGACCTGGTACTCATTCTCATAGACGCAGTGGAGCACCTCACTGAGCAGGATAAGAAAATTGCCGGTTATGTGCATGAAAAGGGCAAAGGCTCCATACTGGTGGTAAACAAGTGGGACCTTGTGAAAAAAGACGGCAATACGGCAAACCGGTACATCCATGAACTGCGCGAGGGCCTGGCATTCATGCAATATACTCCGGTGCTTTTTGTCAGCGCATTGACCCGCCAGAGAGTTCACCGGGTACTGGAATTGGTTGATTATGTCAGCGAGCAGCAAAACATGCGCATTTCCACAGGCGACCTCAACGACTTAATCCGTGATGCCCTTTTATACAATCCCGCCCCGTCCGAACGGGGGCGGCGCTTGAAAATCTTTTATTGTACACAAGCGGGAGTAAAGCCTCCTACATTTATTCTATTTGTCAATGAACCCGAGCTGATGCATTTTTCCTACCTGCGTTACCTTGAAAACCGCCTGCGATCGGCTTACGGGTTCGAAGGCACTCCGATAAGGTTTGTGATGCGAAAAAGATAACGGGGATGTGAACTGTGTGAACATTATTGTTGCCGTTATTGTCAGCTACCTGATTGGTTCAATACCCTTTGGCTACCTGCTGGCCAGGGCAAAGGGACTGGATATCATGAAACACGGCAGCGGCAATATCGGGGCAACCAACGTGTGGCGCAACTTGGGCCCGGTCGCTGGTTTGACGGTGCTGTTTCTTGACATGGCCAAAGGAGTTGCCGCGATATTGCTGGGGAAATACCTGGGCGGAGGGGGAATTGAATTGCTGGCGGGGTTAGCCGTTTTATGCGGTCACAGCTGGTCAATTTTCCTGCGCTTTAAGGGCGGTAAAATGATCGCCACCGGCGCAGGGGTTGTCCTGGCCATTTCTCCCGTCATAATCCTGGTAGCCCTGGTAATATGGCTGTCCACCGTCGCTATAACCCGTTACGTTTCCATGGGTTCCATGCTGGCCGCGATATCAGTCCCGGTAACCATGGTAGCGCTTGATATGAGCAGCTGGCACGTGGCTTTCGGCATTACCATAGCCGTTCTGGCGGTGCATAAACACCGTTCCAACATTGCCCGCATCATCAATGGCACGGAATTTAAAGTAGTATTGAAGGGCGGTAAGAAATGAAATGGAGGACAAAAAGATAGCCGTCCTGGGCGCGGGAAGCTGGGGCACAGCCCTGGCATGCCACCTTGCCGGTCTGGGCAATAGCGTTTACCTGTGGTCCAGGCGGCCCGACCAGGTAAAAGAATTGAAAACCTACCGGGAAAACAGGCGTTACTTGCCCGGCGTTACCCTTACGGAAAGAATTTCGGTAACCGGGGACATTAAAAAAGCGTTGTTCAACGCGGCGGTTGTTGTTTTCAGTGTGCCTTCCCATAGTTTCCGTGCAGTTCTAAAGCTCTCACTTCCTCACATGGCGACGGGGTCGCTGGTGGTAAATACGGCAAAGGGCATGGAAGTCGATACACTAATGCGCATGTCTGAAGTGTTTGCCCAGGAAACCGGTTCGGCCTGCTCACTTGACCGTTATGTGGTCCTTTCCGGCCCGAGCCATGCCGAGGAGGTTGCTCACGGAATGCCCACAGCGGTTGTTGTTGCCTCGGTATCCCGGCAGTCTGCTAATAAAGCCCAGGACATATTCATGGGGCAAAATTTCAGGGTATACACCAACCCTGACATAATTGGCGTTGAAATCGGCGGCGCTTTAAAAAATATAATAGCACTGGGAACAGGTATCATAGACGGGTTAAATGGAAGCGATAACGCCAAAGCCGCGCTCATGACAAGGGGCCTGGTCGAAATCACCCGGTTGGGTATTGCAATGCACGCAAACCCGCTTACCTTCGCCGGCCTTGCCGGGTTGGGAGACCTTATTGTAACCTGTACCAGTATGCATAGCCGGAATCGCCGGGCGGGCATAGAAATCGGCCGCGGTAAAAATTTGGATGAAGCTTTACATAAAGTGGATATGGTTGTGGAAGGCGTCAGGACCACCAGAGCTATTTATAAGCTGGCCCGAAAGCTGGGCGTTGAAATGCCCATTACCGAGCAAATATACCGGGTACTTTTCGAGGGATTGCACCCCGAACAGGCAGTCAAAAACCTGATGACGCGCATTAAAACCCACGAAGTGGAAGAAGTTGTGACTGGTAAAATAGAGTTAACAAATTTAAGCAAATTAGGGTGAACACAAT
>CBETWA010000069.1:0-8087 GCA_965539975.1 uncultured bacterium
ATTTGTGTCTTAAGACCCCCTGTTTTTGTGTCTAAATTCTTGGGTCCATTATAAAAAATGCCCTAAATGCGGGTCTAAGAATTCGGTTAAAATTGTATATGGCATGCCGAGTTTTAAGCTTTTTCAGGAAGCTGAAGCCAGAAAAGTAAAATTGGGCGGTTGTTGCATTATAGAAGGCGGTCCGGAATACTACTGCAAGGATTGTAAAAATGAGTGGAACCGGGAGCAGGTGCTTGACATCATATACGGTCAGATTAAAGGGCTTAAAGCATCAGTGGGTGGTTACTTTGGCGGGTATTATCATGTAGATATTGATTTGAAAAATCTTAAAACTACATGGCTGTTCAAAGAGGGTGGTTCTGAAAAAACCAGTACAAGATCCATCCGAAATAAAACTGCAGAAGAATTCATTAAGAGTTTAAAAGAGATCAATCTGCTGAACTGGAAAGCAAAATACGTAGAACCCGGAGTCTGTGACGGGACTCAATGGAGCGTTGAAATAATTACAGACGGGAGAACCGTCAGAAAATATGGCGACAATAAGTTTCCAGAAGAATGGAGGCAGTTCTGTAAAGTGATTAAAAGAATAACGGGAAAGGAATTCAGGTGAAAGTGATGAAAGCCTTTCAGATAAAAATCGAATTAATTGATTCCGAACCACTAATATGGAGAAGGGTAGTTATCCCGGCGGATGTTACCTTCAGACGCCTGCATGACACAATACAATTTTCAATGGGTTGGCGGGATTATCATCTTTATGAATTTGAGTTTCCGCAGGAGAAACTCAGAATTACAAATGACGAAGAATCCTATGAGGTATTTAAATTTTACTCTGCCAAGTACAAAAGCAAAAAGCCAACAAGAAAGGAAGACCCTCATGGCATTATAGCCAGGATAATTGAAACAACCGTTAGACAGCCTCAAACGGTCAAAATTGATAACTATCTGGAAAAATATAAGACCCTTGAGTACATTTATGACTTTGGCGATTATTGGAGACATAAAATTGAACTGGAAAAAACCATTGAAGATTATGAGTTTGGTTACCCTATAATACTTGCAGGCGCGGGGGCTTGTCCGCCGGAAGATGTAGGTGGTTTTGGCGGTTACAAAGAATTTCTTGAAGCATGGAATGACCTTAAGCATCCGGAACATGAATCAATGCGGCAATGGGGAGAAAGCCAGCATTACAGGGAATTTGACATTGACTTTAGGAATGATCTGCTAAAGACATGCTTGAAAATCAAAAAAGTAAAGTAGTGGAGGAAGACGACTTATTCCTCAAGAGTCATATTTTAGGTTTCAATGGGCTATGCTGATATACTTCCTGCGTAGATATGTTCCCGTGAACAGCGATTTTTCAAAAATGTCCGAAAAACTCATTGACATGTTCCCGTAAACGTAAGGTTCAAAAAATTAGCCCAAGACATCAATCCAAGCGGCTCGTTCCATGTGGAGTGCGTGGTGAGGATGTCAAGACTGTAAGCCTCGTTAATAAACCCAGTTTCTCAGGAAGAGAAACTTAAAACACACTGGAGGTACTTATGGAATATAAGATAATTAGACTGGTTATAAAAGCGCCGTTTGGTGATACGGTAAACACGGTATATCCCACGCTGCTGTGGGATGAAAAGAACATCGTGCTTGTGGATTGCGGCTTTATCGGCTCCCTTCCCGCACTCGACAAGGAATTGGAACAATATGGGCTGACTGTGAAGCAGCTTACCGGGTTGGTGCTGACGCATCACGACCACGACCATATGGGGGCGGCAGCCGCATTGAAAAGGGTAAATCCCAATTTAAAAATATATTCCTCCCATGCGGAAGCGCCCTATATCTCCGCACAGGACAAGCCCCTTCGTCTTAAGCAGGCTGAGGAGATGCAGGAAGCGCTCCCGCCGGATCAGCAGGATTTCGGCAGGGCATTTTGTGATATGCTGCGCCGGGTTGAGCCGGTTTTGGTGGACGAATTTCTGAATGACGGTGACCAAATGGACTGGTGCGGCGGATGCCGTATAATCGCCACACCGGGCCACACTCCCGGTCACATTTCGCTTTTTATGGAGAAAGACTCGATCGTTATTACCGGGGATGCCATGGCTTTGGAGGAAGGTCTTCCTGTTATTGCAAACCCTCAGTTCACGATGTACTTAAACCAGGCTGAGAGCTCAATGAATAAGCTCCTGTCGCTTAGGGCAAATGCCTATTATTGCTATCATGGCGGTGTGTATGGTAAGGCATAGCCGAGATGATTGTTAATCCAGCCAATAGGCTTGGCTTCAGAAAAACCTGTGGTCTCACAAACCGGCCACAGGTTTTTTTACATTTTAAGGGAATTTATTGGAAGGAAATGCAGCCGGCGGATATCTTTCTGTAGACTAGCGCCGTCCCATGTTGCGCCAATATCAAAGACTTTGGGATAAAACGCAAAATAAGGCAATAAAGAGGAAGCGCCTCAATGGAGACGCTTCCTTATCTTTTAGAAACAGCTTATTTGTTTTTGGCGAAATAAAAGTGTAGCACTTCGGAAGTAAAAAAATATAGCAGAAAAATGGAAAAACCATTGCCAGCACCCCGGAAATACTCTACCCTTTGAGTTGTGCAAGCTCGAAGGGGGTAAAGAAAGGATGCTGACAATGGAACAAATACATAATATCAGATATTTGCGGAGATTCAAAGGGAAATCGTTACGGAAGATTGCCAGGGAAACCGGTCACCATTTCAATACGGTCAAGAAGTATGTTGAGAAGAATGATTTTAATTTAGAACTTAAACCACGAAAACGAAGACCCCACAAGCTTGCACCATATGTTGAGCTAATAGATTCCTGGCTGGAAGCAGATCTCAAAGCCAAACCAAAGCAAAGGCACACTGCTCAACGGGTATATGATCGCTTAAAGGAACTGTTTCCCGATTTCAGTGTATCTGACCGTTCCGTAAGAGCTTATGTCTCCAAACGTAAAAAAGAATTGGGTCTAAACCAGGAGGGGTATCTGCCCCTGGAACATCCGCCTGGCGAAGCGCAGGTGGATTTCGGGGAGGCCCAGTTTATCGAAAAAGGGGTTTTGTACAACGGTTTTTACCTTAACCTGTCTTTTCCCTTCAGCAACGGCGGATACCTGCAGTTGTTCAAGGCCGAAAACCAAGAATTCCTTTTGGAAGGGCTCAAGAGCATTTTCGAATACATGGGCAAGGTACCCGGTTTTATCTGGTTTGACAATATGTCTACAGTGGTCAAAAATATCCGCAAAAACGGGGAACGGGATACTACCCAAGGTTTTGCCAGGTTTATGCTCCACTATGGGTTTGAGAGTAATTTCTGCAATCCTGACAGCGGCCATGAGAAGGGGCATGTGGAAACTAAGGTTGGTTACCACAGGCGAAACTTCCTGGTACCCATCCCGGAGTTTGATGATTTACGGGCATTTAATCGGCGTTTATTGGAGCTGTGTGATGCGGATATGAACCGCAAGCACTACAAAAAGCCCAATCTAATCTCTGCCCTGTTTGTGGAAGACAAGGCCGCCATGGAAAACCTTCCGGAAAAACCTTTTGAAGTGTACCGACTAGAGCCGGTTAAAGCAGATAAATACGGCAAAGTCCGGTTTGAAAACAAACTCTATTCGTCTTCCCCTGAATATGCCGGCAAAAACCTGTGGCTTAAGGCTGGCGCCTATGATGTGGAAGTATTGGATCAGAATACCAAACAATAGTCCGGCATCCCAGGCTTTACGGAGCACAGAATGAGTCCATGATTTGGGGGCCCTACCTGAAACTGATGGCCAAAAGGCCCACAGCTTTAAAGTACACCGGCTTTTTCAAAGAACTGCCCTCAACCATCCAGGACTACTTTGCCAAATGTGACTACATAGAGAAAGAAAAAATCCTTGCAAATCCTGCTCTCCATGTTAAAGGCAGGCGATATGTCCTCGGCCGAATCAGCCTTTGCCGAGGCTTTAAGGCGAGGCACAATAAATGCCGACAGCCTCCTGGCTATATTTAACTGTCAGAATACTTACCTTCCGGAAGAGCGCTTTTTGCAACTCTGGTTCAGTAAGGTCTTTCTCAAACCGGGAGAACACACTTTCGGATGGTGTTCTTTTCATAATATCAAACCCGCACCAGTGGGCCAGTAAAGGAGAATAGGCCAAGCATTTCACCAGTGACTTTGTAGTGGTTAATCCCATTAACTTCTTTAACACCAGGGCGCGAAACAAAGCCTGCCTGTCATACCCCTTGCGCCCCGGACCGTCGTAACGGTTATTAAGTTTAGCTATACCCCTACAGTCAATTTGCTTGATAACCTGATAAACTTTATCGTCCTCATTAAAATTTTCTGCGAAAACCTCGAAGGGAAAAAGTACTCCTGCAAGAATATACATTTTAGGGTTTCACCTCGCTTGAATGTTTTTTTGTAGGGGTACAAAGAACATTTCTACAAGCAAAGAGGTGAAACCTTTTCATTTTGGCAGTATTTAAGAGATATTTGCGATTTTTAGTTTTGGGTAAACAGTTTTTCTTTGCTTCTTAAGACCGTGTAATTTATGGGCTGGGAATTATGCAATTGGCTCAAAATGGAAGGAAACGTAGAGGGTAGCTTTTTAGAAAAAGAAGATTGGTTGGAATTATTGGCAAGGAATTAATCTTTGGTAGTAAATAATAACAATATATTTATGTATTTATAGAAACATTTTATTGAAATATGTATAATTAAATCATATAAGAGCGAGATGTATATTAACCCTGAAACAGTCTACTATTTTGCGGCAAATTATAAAGATTCACGGAGTTCCAATACATTCTGAGGTGTCTTTATGAAAACAGTACTAAGCCTTTATCTGGTGCTTGCGGTTATCTTGGCTCAGTTTTTCACAGCATATTGTTTTTCTAAGGGGAGAACAAGTTATCGAAAGGCGTTCTCTGCCTTGGTTTTATGTATCAGTGTTTATTTATTTGGTTATATAATGATTATCAACAATAACAATCTACAGGAAATGATTTTTTGGAATCAGTTTCAATATTTGGGGTTACCCTTTATTTCTGTTTTATGGTTTACGGTGGCTCTTCTTTATACAAAAACCATCTATTCCCTAAAAACACGGATGGCCCTTTTACTTTTTTTTGTGCCTGTATTAACCTTTTTTATCCGGCTTACCAATCACTGGCACCATCTTTTCTATACAAATTGGGAAATGAGGCAGTACTTTGGTTATTATTCCTTGTATATGGACAGAGGCATTTGGTACTATGTTAATATTTCTTATACTATTTTGTGCTTAGTTCTTACCGTTATCGTTTACTTAATGGGATATTTGAAAAATAAGGCCGGCTATACCAGATCTCACTTTTTGGTTTTCTTTTTTGCCTCAATACTGCCTCTCATAGGTATAGTGCTGGTTATTTTTGCTTATAATGAGCGGAGCATTGATTATTCCGCTATATTAATGCCCGTTTCTTTGCTTATTATTAGTTATGGAATTTTAAAATACGATTTTTTGGAAATAAGAACTCTAGCTAGGGAAACAATCTTTGAGAACAACCTTGCCGGTATGGTGGTATTGGGTCCAGGGAACAAAATAATAGACTACAATAAGGCTGCCGAAAAGTTTTTTGAAGAGATAAATATTTCATTGAATAATTATCCCCTAGAGCATGTTCTTGATCGAGAGCCGAAATTGTTAGAAATTTTCGGAAGTAAGGACAACCATGATATTTCTTTGGTGATAGATGGGGAGAAACGATTTTTTGAAATTGACGCGATACCACTGGGGGATCCCCGTGATGTAAACACGCGAATCCTTAAATCTATCCGGGATGTGACAGAAGAAAGGAAAATACAGGAGAAACTGAAACAGTTGGCGACTATAGATTCATTAAGCGGCCTATTTAATCGGGCAGAATTTATGAATTTGGCCAAAAAAGAATTTGCTTGGGCCAAAAGTAATAATGAGGAGCTATCAGTGTTGATAATGGATGTGGATAATTTCAAGGTCATCAACGATACCTATGGACATGGGGCAGGAGATGAAATAATCCGTGAAATTGGAAAGATTATAAAGTCCGGTTTCCGAAAAACCGATATTGCCGGCCGCATAGGAGGAGAAGAGTTTGCTGTTGTTTTAAAGAACGCTTCTTTGGAAGAAGCAAAAATGGTAGCGGAAAAGTTTCGAAAGACTGTAGCCAAGACAAAAGTAATTTACGGGAAGCAGGAAATTAGTTTTACGATAAGCATTGGGGTAGCGACAATACGTGGTAACAGTGATGATATAAACGATATTGAAGATATATTAAAAATGGCGGATGATGCTCTGTATAAGGCAAAAGCTAAGGGACGAAATTATGTTGTATCTTTGTGACAAGGGCGTTGTGACAAGGGGACGGGGTTATTGTCACCTAGGAAAGATTCTTTTTCATCACTACTGTTTTTACAGGTAGGGGAAGTGTAAATTATTTTGTGTAAATGGCTTGGTCCCTTAATGTTTGTCTTGCTAGCTCAGGATTAGTTTGTCATAAACTGGTGATAATATACTTGGCTCTTACCTGCTCAGGAGGATAGGGCAATGCTGGAGAGCAACCCGAGCGCCTGGCAGGGTTCTGCCGAGGATAGGGGTGGCTTTCTGCTGCCCCTCAAACTATCATTCAATTATCCTTTGGGAGAACCAAAGCGATAAACTCTGGGGCGAAGCCCCATAAATCATATTGCTAACCCTGGCTCCAGTCGTTCACTGAAATAGATGGCAAACTGGGAGATTGCACTGTCCCAATCCTTCACCGGCATGGTCCACTTTTTATAGATATCCATGGTAGCCAAATAAACTATTTTGATTAATGCTTCATCGTTCGGATAAGCCGTCTTCGTTTTGGTGACTTTCCTTAATTGCCGGTGATAGCCTTCAATGATGTTGGTAGTATAAATCATTTTTCTTATCTCGTAGAATTTTTATGAACAAAAAATGGCCATAAATGGAGGTTTTTTATTGTGGATTGGAATTCTGAGCAATATTTGAAATTTAAAACCGAACGCACACAACCGGCTATAGATTTAGTGAATCGCATCAATATGCTTAGTCCTAAAAAAATATTGGATATAGGTTGTGGACCTGGAAACAGTACTGAGGTTTTAAAAAGGTATTCAATCATCCACCCCAGTATCCAAAAACGAGGCTGATGTGTGTTCATTCTATATAGAACAAAAATTGATAAGAGAAAAGTGGACCAGCTATTATTGAGGAGGAACATCATGTTCAATTATATTTGGCCAATTGCACTGGTGGTATTATCAAATGTAGCATATCAAATTTGCGCAAAATCTATACCAAGTGGAATGAATCCACTTGCTTCTTTAACCATAACCTACTTTGTCGGAGCGGTGGTATCCGCGATTTTGTTTTTTGTACTAAATAATGGTACAAGTATAACTATAGAGTTCAGTAAAGTAAACTGGGCTCCGTTTATCTTTGGAATTGTACTGGTCGGCCTGGAGGTCGGCTGGATTTATGCCTACAGGGCTGGGTGGCAAGTAAGTACGGCCCAAATTGTGCAGAGTGCATTTCTTGCTGTTGCGTTAATCTTTGTAGGAGCATTGCTCTACAAAGAAGCATTGACTTGGAATAAACTTGTCGGCATTTTGATATGCCTGATTGGACTTGTGTTTATTAATTATGATAAGTAAAAACACTTTTTATAAATAAATAATAAACAGAAACAATAAACAGGAGGAGGGGTATTTTATGGAAGAAGTTTACGAGTTTTTAAAGAAGTGTGGAACGTATTATTTGGCTACAGTAGAAGGAGATCAGCCTAGAGTAAGGCCATTTGGTACAGTGGATATTTTTGAAGGCAAACTCTATATTCAAACAGGCAAGGTAAAAAACGTATCTAAGCAAATCCAGGCCAATCCAAAAGTGGAGATTTGTGCTTGTGATGGTGATAAGTGGCTTAGAGTAGCAGGTAAGCTTGTCAGAGATGACAGGGTAGAAGCCAAAAAGCATATGCTTGATAATTACCCGGAGCTTCAAGCTATGTATTCACCGGAGGTTTAAGCAGCTGCGAAACACATAACTTTACTTTACCATTCTTAACCATTT
>CBETWA010000070.1:0-7988 GCA_965539975.1 uncultured bacterium
TAAAAAAGATACTAGGTCCGTGGCCCGCAAAGGCCACGGGCTTGGTCCGCTATAATATGTTGAGGGGGATTTACATGACGGAACACAGTTGGACATCAACCAGCAAGCTAGCCCACAAGTACGCCAACCGCAGTCAGGTATGGGGTGCGGTGGGGATGTGGGCCTGGTTGCTTCACCGGATTACAGGGCTGGGGATACTGCTATACCTTTTGCTGCATATAACACTCATGGCCACTTCTTTAATCCGGGGTGCTGAAGCTTTTAATGCCACCTTGACTTTTTTAATGACCAATCCCGTGCTTCACGTAATGGAATTCATACTGGTGGGAGCAATTATATATCATGGACTTAACGGTATCCGGCTTTTGTTGTTCGACCTGGGGATCGGGTTTTCAAAGCAAAAGGAGATTTTCTGGGGTGCCATGGTTATCGGCGCGGCATTGTGGATATACATTGTTGTGACCAAATTGTCTTAAAATGATTTCGGGGGAAGGTGTGCTTGTGAACGCTATAACATGGTTACTGCAAAGGATTAGTGCTGTTTTACTTGTTGTCTTGCTGGGGATACACGTGTGGTTGCAGTTTGTGGTGAATCCTTCGGAGGTAATCACATTTTCAGAGGCGAAGGCCAGGCTGGTTACAGGCTCGTACGTGACTCTTTATATACTTCTGTTATCCTTCGGTCTCTTTCATGCGCTTAACGGCCTGTACACTGTCATGGTCGACATGGGATTGAAGGCTAGGCTTACCACCGTGTGCATATTGCTTGTTGTCGGGGTTACCCTGTTTGCAGTGGGCATGTATTCTGTATTGAAATTCATTATATAAGTTTATGGCAATATTGTAAGATTTAACAAATATAGGAGGCGAATCCCAATTGTCTGCCCAAGAAATAACCGCCAAGGTTTTTCGTTATGATCCAAACAGTGATGCGGAGCCGAGGTTCGATTATTTCAAAGTGCCCCTGATTAAAAACATGGCTGTGCTGGATGTGGTCATGCACATTCAAAATTACATCGATAAAACGCTAGCTTTTCGATGCTCGTGTCGGATTGGGATGTGCGGTTCATGCGCAATGTATATCAACGGCAGACCAAGGCTTGCTTGCCGCACTCAGGTTTCCAGCCTCAAGGGGACGGAAGTAACAATTATGCCTTTGCCAAATTTACCGATCATCAGGGATCTGGCTACTGATATGGAACCATTTTTTGAAAAATGGAAAAAAATCAAGCCGTATTACGTAGGAAAGAGTGAGTACACGGAACCGGCTGTAATCAGGCCCGATTCAGGCGAGAGGGAATTCATTGATGAAATGTTGGATTGTATTACGTGCGGCTGTTGTTACGGGGCTTGTTCAATGGTGGCCACAAGCGAAGAATACCTGGGTCCGGCCGCTCTGAACCGTGCTTACACGTTAATAGCCGATAAGCGGGATGCCATCAGGGTGGAAAGGCTTAAGACCGTTGATAAGGCTTACGGCGTGTGGAGGTGCCATGACCAGTTCAACTGTGCCGAGGTTTGCCCCAAAAACCTCGTTCCGACCAAGTCGATCCAACAACTCAAAAAACGCTGCGTACTACACAAATTCGGGGTTTTCAAATAGCGTATGAAATATTAATCGTTAAGGGGTGTGCTTCTTGTGAATGAGATTAAAACCGATGTACTAATCCTGGGTAGCGGTGGTGCTGGTCTTTTTGCCGCTTTACACGTTTACGATAATAATCCCAGCCTTAACGTGGTTCTGGCCACAAAGGGGCTGATAGGTAAATGCGGGTGTAGCCGAATGGTGCAGGGCGGTCTCAATGTGGTGCTAAACCCGGCGGATTCAGTTGAAAAACACTTCATGGATACCATCAAGGGTGGCGGTTTTATAAACAACCAGGATCTTGCCTGGACCCTGGTGAATGATGCCCCCAAAACGGTACACGAACTTGAAGTTAAGGTTGGGTGTTTCTTCGACCGTGCCGAAGACGGAACCATACACCAAAAACCTTTTGCCGGCCAGTCGTTTGACAGAACGGTGCACGTTGCCGACTTGAGCGGTATTCAGATTATTGCCAGGTTGACCGACCAGATTTTCCGGCGGGAAGAAAAAATCAGGGTTCTGGAAGAAACAAGAGGTCTCGACCTGCTTACCACTGATGACGGTGAACGCGTGGTAGGAGCGGTGCTTGCCAATATCAGAACCGGCGAGTTATTCGTGGTTAATGCCAAGGTGACGATAGTGGCTACGGGTGGTAGTGCGTCCATGTACAAAATATCAGCTCCTTCCTTCGATAAAACCGGCGACGGAATGGCAATGTGTTTCAGAGCCGGAGCGGAATTCGTGGACATGGAAATGCTTCAGTTTCACCCCACGGGACTGCTGGC
Organism: uncultured bacterium; assembly: GCA_965539975.1. Classification (GTDB taxonomy): domain Bacteria; phylum Bacillota; class Desulfotomaculia; order Desulfotomaculales; family Desulfallaceae; genus CBETWA01. The sequence goes on from CBETWA010000070.1 coordinate 2,371, forward strand.
GGGCCAGTCAAGGTTGAGCGGTAGTGTCTTGGAAGAAGGCCTCAGGGGTGCGGGCGGGTATCTAATCAATGGCCTCGGTGAGAGGTTTATGGAGCGGTACGACCCCGAAAGAATGGAACGTTCCACCCGTGACCGGGTTGCCAGGGCGGGCTACATGGAAATTATGGCCGGCAGGGGCACCGAAAACCAGGGTGTAATGATCGATATGACCCATCTGGGCGCTGAATTTGTGGAGCAAAAGTTTCCAGGTATGTGCGAGCGGGTGCGCGACATTGGCAAAGACCTGGCAAGGGAACCTGTGGAAGTAAGTCCCACCGCACACTTCCAGATGGGTGGGGTTAAGATTGACATACACTGCCAATCCAGCATGAAAGGGCTTCTGGTGGCCGGTGAGGATGCGGGTGGTGTGCATGGAGCCAACCGGTTGGGAGGTAACGGAATTTGCGAATCAACCGTATTCGGCCGCAGGGCTGGTGATACAGCGGCGGCGCTGGCTGAGCAGGAACATTTACGGCCTTACAGACAGGAGCAGGTGGAGGAGATTAAAAAGCGCTGGCTCAGTTGCTTTAAACGTACCAGTGGCGTGGACATTTATCCCATTCGAGACGAGATTAAAAATTTGATGTGGGAAAAAGTGGGGGTAGTGCGTGAGGGCAAGTTGCTGAAGGAAGCTGTGTCCAGGTTGGACGAACTGCTGGAAATGGCTGGGCAAGCATGTGTTGCCAATAGAACACTCAGCAGGTATAATATGGAGTGGAATGACATCATAAATGTTACCAACTGGATAACGGTGGGCAGGCTGGTTGCCAACGCAGGTTTAATCAGGACGGAAAGCCGGGGTTCGCATTACCGGAAGGATTACCCAGAAACAGACAATGAAAACTGGTTGGTTAATATTTACCAGAAAAACGATAACATGCAAATTAAACATTACACAAAGGGTATCAAAGCAACTCGCTTTTCCGAGGAGGAAATTAGGAAAATAAACATTCAGTATTAAGCGGATAATTTAATGAAATGAATGGAGTTTGTGCTATGAAGCATATTTTGCAGCCCGTTGTAACCGAAAAAACTAGCCGCTCGGAAAGAATAGTAATGCAAATTCGCGAACTAATTGCCGATGGAAAACTGAAAACGGGCGACAAGTTGCCTCCCGAACGGGAATTGGCTGGTATTTTTAACGTAAGCCGGACATCCGTCCGGGAGGCGATTAAAACACTGGCGACAATGGGCTTGGTTGAAATTAAAAAAGGGCACGGCGTATTTATCAGGCAAGCCACCCTGGGTTCAATTATTAGCAATGTGGCTGACGCTCTTATTGTGAGCAAGGAAGAGATAAAACAGCTGTTTGAAATAAGAAAGGTTCTAGAGACTCAAGCCGCTGCTTGGGCCGCGGAGAGAGCAACCGATGAAGAAATTAAAGAAATTCTCCAAATCATTCAGGAAGTAAAGTCACTGAAAAAGCTGGACCTTTCCCTGGCCATGGAATACGACGCGCGATTCCACGACAAAATAATTATGGCATCGCATAATAGTGTTCTGCTCAAAATGATGTCCGGCCTGTTTGACGTGCTTGAAAAAGCGCGCACCCAAACGGCCATAATCCCCGGCAGGGCCGCCAAATCCATCAACGATCACGAGGCGATAGCAAGTGCCATAGCCCGGCGCGATGCCAAAAGTGCAAGCGAGGCCATGTATGCTCATATAGAAAGCGTACAACAAACCATGGAAAAGTAATTTAATTCTGGAAAAGGCGGGATAGCTGTGGACTTCATGGGATATATCAGGCCGGATGGAAGCATTGGGACAAGAAACCACGTGTTTATTATTTCACGCGGCGCGAAAACTGACCGCATCACCATAAATGTTGCCAACTCGGTGGCAAATACAAGACCTGTATTGTGCGGGTATACTGGTGTGCACCCGGACGACGAATTGGTGGTCAGGCTGGCCGGGCACCCGAATGTCGCAGGGATAATTGTCTTGGAACCAGGTCCGGAAAGCGAAATAGCAAGCGTGGAAAATAAATTGCGGGAGCTTGGTAAACCTTATGCGGTCATTAACCTTGCTGATTGCGGCAGCGCCGTTGAAGCGCTGGCAAAGGCAACGAGAAGCGCTGTGGAAATGGTCAGGGAGGCAAGCACGCATAAGCGCCAAGTCACCAGGTTGTCAAGGCTGGTAACCGGCTTGTTGTATGTGGACAATGAAAGTGCTAGGGACGTGGTGTACCATTTTATAAATGGCATGGTGAGTAATAATAGCCGGGTTGTTGGTTATCAAGCGGGACGCGACAAAATTAAGGAAATAGCCGGTTACCAGGCAAGCGGAGTGTTGGCCCGGGGGCAAAAAGTGCCCAAAGCCCAAGGGTTATACGTAGTCAATGGCGCTAACAGCCCAGAGTCGGCATTGATGGACATGCTGTGCTCGGGGGTACAGGTGGTTGTGTCGAATTGCGGGTATATGCTGCAAAATTCTGTGTTACCTGTTATAAATATGGTTACCGATCACGACACATATATGCAGTCAAAAGACGACCTAGAAATGGAAATCATTGCGTTGACTGATACATATAAGATAGAAGACTATAGCTTGCTGGTCGTCAATGAAGTTATTGCCACCGCTTCCGGTAAATATACCAAAGCCGAAATACTGAAGTTCTAGCTTAATCAAATCATTTGACACGGCGTTATTTTGCAAGTTCCCTACCCGCAAATCCCAAGCGGCGCGATATTCCCTACCGGTCTTGTTGCAATTGACGCGATGAGATTGATGTAAAGGAATATGTTTTATATTGGTATGACCACCGAGGTATAACTTAATCTGCGATATAAGGTGAACTTTATGATAGATATATTTTCAGTTGCCGCAGCTTTTTTGGCCGGTTTAATAAAAACCACTTTTGGCGTGGGCGCCGGAGTTTTCTTGACCCCCATCCTTTCCTTATCCATGGATGCTAAAGTTGCGGTGGCGTTAATGGCTCCCATGATGCTTTTATCGGATATATCAACTGCCGGGTTGCACTGGAAGAAATGGCATGTTGACCACATTAAGGTACTGATCCCCGGGGGAATTATCGGGGTTGCCGTGGGGAGTTATTACCTGTCGTGGGCATCGCCGGGTGTAACGCGAACAACAATTGGCGTAATAGCTATTATTTTTTCCACATTGCAAATTATCAGGCAAAAAAAATCTGAATTCTTTACCAGCCTGAAACTTAAACCATATCATGGTGCCCTCATCAGTGTTCTTGCAGGAGCTTCTTCTGCGGTGGCCCACTCGGGTGGTATAATCGTATCTATATATCTAGTGACACTTGGGATGACCAAGCACGCTTTTGTAGCCACACTGGTATTGTTCCTGCTGGTGGGCGACGTGCTTAAAATGATTTTGTTTTTTAACATGAAAATACTAACGACAGCGCTGCTAATAAAAGGGATTATACTTACACCGGCGTTATTTTTGGGAAGTTGGCTGGGCGCCAAGATTATTAATAAGTTAACCGACCAACAGTTTATCATAATTATAAATGTGTTAATTTTTATAAGCGGGCTGTTTCTTGTGCTTAAAAATTAGAGAAAAGCGTGGAACAGGTGCTATTGTCGCAAGCGTTGCAAAGCTATTACTGGAGGACCCGGCTACCGGTAGTTTTGGGACCCGGAATAGTGGTTGTTTAAATGTCGCTAGCATAAAAAGATGGGCAAAACGCAACCAGTGTCATGTTTGTACGGTTGAACATGCAAAAACAATGTAAGTTTGTCAATAAATTGCTTAGCTTTATAGTTGACAATTCAAGTAAACAGCAATAAAATTACTGGTAAGACCACATACCTCAGATGTCCGCAATAATGCAAAGTGTTTGAGAGATAAATTTTTTACCGGAGGTGGTTATAAAGTACGTACTTAGACAATTGATGAATCTATTGCAAAAAATTACTAAACTATAGGAGGGGTTAAATTGGCGAATCAACCATATTTCATCGTTCATGATGAGAGAGACGATGTAGGGGTTGCAGTGAAAGAAATCAAAGCCGGGGAAACAGTTGAGGGCTGGATTATGTCTAATGACGCGACAATCACTATCACCGCCAAACAAGACATTAAAATCGGTCACAAAATTGCACTAAAAGATGTTGAAGTTGGCAGTCCAATTATTAAATACAACAAGCCCATCGGTAAAGTAGTGGCCCCGATTGCCAAAGGCGAGCATGTTCATATACACAATTTAAAAACAGCGAGGTGGTAAATAAATGTCTTATAAGTTCCCTACCTTTATGGGTTACCGGCGTGAAAACGGAAAAGTTGGTATTCGCAACCACGTAGTAATACTGCCGCTTGACGACCTCTCCAACGCGGCTTGTGAAGCTGTAGAGCATAATGTTAAGGGAACCATGGCCCTGCCGCATGCTTACGGGCGACTGCAATTCGGGGAAGACCTTGATTTAACATTCCGTACACTTATCGGTTTTGGCAGCAACCCAAACGTGGCGGCGGTAGTAGTAATTGGCATTGAACCGGAATGGACCAATGTTATTGTGGAGGGAATCGCCAAGACCGGCAAACCCGTTGCCGGGTTCGCAATTGAACGTAACGGCCAGCATAAAACAGTGGAAGCAGCATCCAGGAAAGCGCAGGAATACGTACAGTGGGCTTCAGAGATTCAGCGGGTCGAGTGCTCGGTTGATGAACTTTACGTTTCGGTTAAATGCGGTGAATCCGATACAACCTCCGGTTTGGCTTCCAACCCCACCGTTGGACGGGCCCTTGAACGGCTGGTTGCCGCCGGCGCAACATGTTGTTTTGGCGAGACTTCGGAGATTACCGGGGGCGAGGATATCTGCAAGGAACACGGTGCCACTCCTGAAGTGGGTGAAGCGTTTTATAAAGTCTGGAGCGAATACAACGATTTTATTCTCAGCCAAGGTGTTGACCTGTCCGGCTCACAACCCACAAAAGGAAATATTGCCGGCGGCCTGACCACCATTGAAGAAAAGGCGCTGGGCAACTTACAGAAAATCGGCACCTGTAAATATGTCGGCGTGTTAAAACCAGCCGAGTCGCCCACATCTAAAGGTTTATGGTATATGGATACTTCCTCTGCGGCAGCGGAAGCTGTCACCCTCTGGGCGGCATCGGGTGCGGTGGTGCACTTCTTCCCCACCGGGCAAGGCAATGTTATCGGTAACCCCATCTTGCCGGTAATTAAGCTTTCGGCCAACCCGATGACGGTTGTGGATATGAAAGAACATATCGATGTGGACGTAAGCGGGTTATTACGCCGTGAAATGAACCTCGACCAGGCTGCGGACGCACTTCTCGATATGATGATCCGGGTATGCAATGGTCGCTTGACCTGTGCAGAAGCTCTGGGACATAGAGAGTTTGTAATTACAAAGCTGTATCGCAGTGCTTGATAAACACTCACCCCTTTCCTGGCAAGTACGGGGGCACATGCCCCGTACTTGCTTCTTTATAAGTTATAAAGATTCCATTACCGCCGGTTTGGGGAATTTGCCCGCGCCAATGCCTCGTTTTTGCTTAGTAGACCCCCATGCCGCAGCGTTGCGGCACCATCAGTAAGATGAAAATAGCACTGGGGTGGGCTGGTGGCTCCCCGCAAG
>CBETWA010000071.1:0-7501 GCA_965539975.1 uncultured bacterium
CTTTGGAAGGGACCCGGCCCTTTAGCGGCAAGCCGCTGAATCCGAATGACTATGTGGTTGCCGAGAGAAAGGCCATCCCCTTCGAATTCAAACAGCCCGGTGCCAGCATCATGGAAATCACGGTGGAGGAACTGCGGCAAAAGCCGGTTGTGATGGGTGATAGTAAAGACTATAAAATCATTTATGACGTGGATGTACAAAAAGATATGGTTTATGTCAAACAAGCCGCAAGTAGCATGGCACCGGCAGTATTAATACTTGCCAAGGGCAACGACGTGTCGGTGCAGAGGGCATATGGTCCGCTGGTCGAATATGACAGCAACCCATTCACCCACGGGTACTACGTAAGCTTGGAAGCCGATCCCGGCGGCGGCACCAAGATCGAGGACGTCACCCACATCATGCTGTTATATGACAACCAGGCCCTGGCCATCAAAAACCCCCTTTACAAAGGAGGTAACTAATTAATGCGTTTAACAAAGTTAATACTTTTGCTTGCGATTCTGCTGCTGCTCCCGGGAACGGCCCTGGCCAATCCCCAGGAGCAGTTTATTTTAAACCAAATTAGCGTTGGTCACTTTGACGTGTGGCAGCACACAAACGGCACCTGGCAGGATACCGACAGAGACGGCAAGGCTGACCCTTACGGGCAAACCGGTAAAAGAGTAACCGAAACCTATACCTACCCCCAGTCGCAATACGCAAGCCAGTTTACACCCACCAGGGTAGAAATAACAAAGATAACTCAGGCGTCAAACTTGACGGATGATGAGCTCCGAAATGCTGGCCGGTCGGAGGATTGGGTTCTTTTTAAAGAAAAATACTTAAGATACCTCCCCAATGCCTACTCCGTCACCAAAACCGGCGAAAACATGGCCCAGGGTACAGTCACCGTCCAGAGGATCTTCGACCTTGCGCCGAAGTTGCTAAACCTCAAAGACTCCGCCGTCCGTGCCGAACTGGGCATGACCGACATGGACTTCTCCGACCTGGCCCAGGGCTGGCGCTGGTACACGCCGGTGCTGATTACCTGGTACGGGGTACCCAAGGAAAGCAAAAAGAACTGCATAGCGTCAGCTATCAACCCAGGGGTAACCGGCACGGCCACCCCGAACCAGAAATACAATGGCACTGTGACGTTCAAATACTTTGGTGACCAGCCGGTCCAGGGAGTGCCCGTGGGCGTGTTCAACGGCCAGTACCAAGCTGTGCTAAAGGACGCCGCCGGCAACGTGGTTACGGCAGCCGACTTCAACCCGGGCGAAAAGAAAGAATTTAACTTTACCTGGACCGCCCCGGCTGAAGGCAGTGCGACCCTGACCGGCGTAATCAACGTCTCGCCTCTGCCCGACCTGTTTGAAGAAACCACCAAGGACGATAACAAAGTATCGGTAACAGTAAACACGGTACCGCCCTGCACCGATATATCAGTAACCTCCATGGGCGCCGACAGCCCCGGTGTGACGAGCGGCGGCAAAATCACCATATTCTTCAACGTCAAACGGGCCAATGACGGCCCCCAAGGCCCCGTGCCGGTCAAGGTGACCTTGAAATCGGCGGCGGGGAACAGGACGTGGGACATCACGCTGGGCAGGGGCCAATCAGAGCTGATGGAAGCGACCTTCACACTAAGTGGGAGCAGCGGTACCGTGAGATTCACCGCCGAAGCGTGGCCGCAGGGTGTGGAGGACTGCAAACCGGGCAACAACAGGGCGACGTTCGACGCGTTCGTGGAAGCGCCGCTGAACCTGCCGAAAGTGGAAGACGAGGGGACTAAATCTGAATTAATAAGTTGATTTTCAAGTCTTACGCACGGGGGCGATTAACGCTCCCGTGCTCTTTTAAAGGAGGTTCACTCAAGGGTGAGAATCAAATCTTTATTTTTACTGGCAGTTATGATAATTGCCATTACATTTACCACGAATCCTGCCCGGGCGGAAGAACGGGTGTATGTAAAACTTATAGAAAAAGACGAAACATTTTCCGTTCAGGATATTAGCATTAAATTTCTCCCACTTATGTTTTACGGCGGGGAAAAATGGATTGTCGAACCTGTTATGTTGAGCGGTGAAGAAAAAGACAAGATTCTTAAAATTTACTATAATGCCGCTGAAATTTTAGACGAAAGTCTGATGCAACTGCCAATGTATGCCAACGACAACTTCGTCATGCCTTCAGTGGTTATTTCGCTGTTAAAACTAACCGAAATAAAAAGCCCGGGAAAAACATTGGCCTGGTACAGCTCCTGGCTCAACCAAATAATTTTGACCCATAAAGCCTTTTCACTGGGCGAAAAGGAACTGGCCGGCGTCCTTGCCCACGAGTTGGGCCACTGGGTATGGCACAACGTCCTCAGCGAGGACGAGAAACTTCAATACCGGGAACTGGCCGGCCAGCCCGATAAATGCGACCGTATTCTCTTGTCGGTGCTGGGGCTGGATGGATACGGCGAGGATGTATTAATTCAAGAATGGTTTGCCGAAGATTTCCGCATGTACGCTGCGGGATTGCCGGACGGCGAGTACAGTGCCAGGCTGGGCAGGAGCAAAGGAGATCCGGAGAGGTTGCAAGAGTTTTTCAATAGGTTTGTTGAATAGCAATTGAGGAGTTTTTGTTGGTTGTGTCCGGGTAACCGCAAATTTTTGCAACAGGTTTATCATGGACAGGTGTTAGCCAGCGTCGTTTCTACTAAATGCGCTGCCGCTTGACCATAGCTGCTTAAAGGTATTTGCCGTAAAGAAGAATTGAGACATACGCTCCCACTACCGCCACGTTTGGGGTGGGAGCATTGCTTATATTATTTTTGATTGGAGTGGTTAAGATGAGTAGACTGAACACTAAAGACGTAATAGATGAAGTATCCAAGCGCATGGGCTGCTATAAAAAAGACACTAAGGAATTATTGCAGCATTTTTGCGATGTTATTGTGGAGGCAGTGGAAAACGATAAAAATGTACATTTTAAACCCCTTGGTACTTTCTATCCTGTCATAACATACCGTGGTAGAGGTGCGGGGAATAATGTTAAAATATGTTTTGTATTTGATCCCGTCACTGACGTTTCTGCTATCGCTTATGCCTGCGGCATGAGCACCGACACTGTGTATCGTTGCTTGCGTCACATGGCGGCATACCTGTACTACATACCGGAAGATATCGAGAATTCGATATATGTTGCTGTTGCGAAAAGAATGTCAGAGTTACGCCGGCTTGCATATGGTCATGTATACTCATGTTTAAATGGAAAATATTACAAATTAGCGATAAGTGTACTTCGAATGCCGCAAGTTATGAAAGTAATGAAAGAAACAATCAAAAAAAATACATTTCAAACAATGCCATCTCTGTACGTTATGCCTAGAAAAATGTTCCATTCCGTACCGGGCATCGTAGGAGAGAAAATTGATGCAGCAAGGGCGGAAATAGCCGCCACTGCAGCTGTTCGAAACGAAAGAGCTGGGTGGGCCGCCGTGCCCGGGCCGGCAATCCTGGAGCTATATCTTATGGTGCGAGATAAGGATAGATATACCAGAGAAGAAATAATGGCAATTGCTGAAGAAGCCCTTAACTCCGCCGGAGTCGTTAATACGGAGACCACAGTCGAAGAAGTAATCGTTCCACAAAATGAATTCACCATTTGCTCACTAACAGATCAACAAATTAGAGAATACTCAAACATTCCATCCAAGGCTGCCTCCTGGAGCGCTCGTGAAAGTTTTGTGTACGGGAAAAAGGCACTGGGCCGAAAGGCAAAATATGCTACCATTTCATATTTATTAGAATTTGCCAAGAACTACAAAATACCCCATCTGCAATTGCCGGAACTGGCAAAGGTATACGCAACCGAAGACCGATGGATTGCCCAGGCTGTTGCCTGGGGGTTTGCCCAGCAACATACGAACTGTTGAGCTTGAAAGCGCTACTGACAATCACAGTTTAGCCGCATTACTTTACCTTGTGCTATAATTATACCAGAAAAGGATGATGCCCTTGGCGGAATATGACCTGATTATCAAAACCCTGGCCGGGCGGTACAGCCGCCAGGTGGCAGCTTTTGTCCGCGGTATCGAAGTGCCAGCAGAATTCATTCAGGAAGCTGACAAAGAAGCGGTGGCGGTGCAGCGCAGCTCCGATGTGTTATATAAGATCAACGAGGATGGCTACGAATACATAATGCTGGTGGAGTTTCAAGCCCGCCCGGACAAGGAAATGCCCAGGCGCTTGCTGGAGTACACGGCCATGCACCACCGGCGGTATCAAAAGCCCGTTTACCCGGTGGTAATTAACCTTACCGGCAGCGACAGGCTGTATAATGGACGCTATACCGTGGACTGCCTGGAACTGACGGTGGTGGAATTCAATTACCGGCAGCTAAATTTGCAGGACATGCCCGGGCGGGATTTACTGTACAAAGGACCGGTGGAGCTGTTACCTCTGGCTCCGCTGATGAAACAGGAAGACCCGCCCGAAACAATCCTGGAGACGTGCGCCCGGCGGTTTGATGAAGAAGTTAAATCAGATAACGACAGGGATGTTTTGTACGTTGCTTTGGCCGCTTTGTCGTCGTTGAAAATCCCAAGGGAACTAATTCTCAAGGTGCTGGGGGTGATCAAGTTGGAAAACCTGCCGCTGTTTGACGGTATCCGGGAAGAATGGCAAGCTAAAGGCGAGGTGAAAGGCAGGCTGGATGCGCTTATTGACTTGCTTGAAGTAAAATTTGGCATGGTACCAGAGGATTTAAAAAGCCAACTCCTTAGAATTGAAGACTCAGGTGTCATTAAAGAGACGATGCGTAAAGTTATAAATGCGAGTACAATTGATGAATTTACCAGGATGCTGAAAAATTAGACCAACTCAATAGTCTGCGACTCGGTCAGCACCTCTTTGAGGAAGCTGGCTTTTTGTTTTTGGAGTTCAAATTCCCTGGGGGTATACGCCAGGGGTTCAATAGGTTCCATGACTTCCGCAATGGCACGGCCAAGCACCTCACAACGCTGCATAAAGTTTAAATTCTCGAAGTCACTGGATACAATAATCAGATCAATATCGCTGTATTCTCCGGCTGTGCCCTTGGCTTGGGAACCGAACAGGAAAATTTTGTTCGCTTTTATGCCCTGCTTCTCTAGTGCTTTTTCAAAATTTGCAATTATTTTTTTAATATCGGGTCTTTTGTTATGCATTTGATCACATCCTCTGCTTTGGCCAAATAGTCTTTAGCAATGTTTTTGTTAAATCTTTCCAAAGAAGCTTTTATATCTTCCGGGTACCGGGTTACAATTGCGGCTGTGTTGATCGCGGCCAGGAACTCTTTTTGTTCCCTGGTCAGATCCACTGCTGCTAGTTGCAATAACTTGATGAGGTTGTGTATTTTTGGCGGCACTTTGCCGGTTTTGGCGTTCACCAGTGCCTTTAATGCTTTTTCAATGGCCAGGTGGCACATATAGACAGTGTAAATATACCTGCCGGCTTTGTACATATCCCTGGCCGTCATCAAATCGTATTCGGCTTGTAAGAGCCATTCGGAGTAGTTTTGCACCATACAGTATTTTCCACCTTTCGTACTAATTCTATCACCCGGTCAGGCTAAAATCAATCACTCCCCGGTTGGGATTCCAGGGGGTTTTTATTTCATGAAATAGGACAAATCCCACATTGCATAGCATTTCATTAGGGGGTGGTGCCTTTGAAAAAGAGGGAAAAATCCGGGGATAAGAAGGTGTGTGAGGGGTGGCGGGTGGTGGTGGAAGCAGTTGGCACGCCCGGGCAGCGGGATTACGCATTGCGGCAGGCGGCCAGGTACGTAGTTTTGCGCCTGGCGGGCAGGAAAAATCACCCACCGTCTGGAAATCTGAAATGTTAATTGTTCCAGGGGGTGGTTCGATTGGTTGCCGTAATATACTTGCGGGTTAGCACGGAGGACCAGGCCCAGGAGGGGTACAGCCTGGAGGTTCAGGAGGAAAAGTGCCGGCAGCGGGCCAGGGAATTGGGATGCGACCGGGTGGAAGTTTTCAGTGATGATGTGACGGGGGAAATCCTCAATCGCCCGGCCCTTATGGCCATGTTGGAGAGAATTAAGCAGGGCGGGGTGGATTACTTTATATGTTACGACCCCGACCGCCTGTCGCGGGAACTGGTGAACCAGTTAATTATTACAAAAGATATTGAAAAAGCAGGCGTAAAAGTCGATTTTGTCAAATTCGAGTTTCGCCCGGGGCCTGACGGAAGGTTATTTTACCAGATTAGGGGTGCTATTGCCGAGTTTGAGAAGGCGAAAATTCTGGCACGTACCAGCGAGGGCAAGAGAAAAAAGGCCGAGAAAGGTTTGTTAACCCACAACCCGGGAATATACGGTTATGATTACGACAAAGAAACAGATAGGCTTATAGTTAACGAAGAACAGGCCCGGATAGTACGAAAAATGTATGCCTGGGTACTGGAAGCCGCTCCCGGGCAATATGTAGGGCCGTATGAAGTTGCCCGGCGGCTGAACGACCTGGGGGTACCGCCTCCCAGGGGTCCAAAAAAAGGCAAGGAACCTGTTTGGTACAGGGGCACAGTCAGGCGGATACTGACCAATGAGAGCTATACCGGTACTATGTATATTCAGGTGGAAGACACAACTGGCGTTAAAAACAATCGCTATCGCCGGCCTGAAGAAAGGGTTTCCAGGAAAAGACGGCCCCGGGAGGAATGGTGCGCTGTCCATATCCCGGCCATTATCGACCGGCAGACCTGGGAAGAAGTGCAGTACCGGTTGAGGGACGCCAGGCGGGTGAGGCCGGGCAGAGCGATTGAAAAATACCTTTTAAGCGGTATGGTGCAGTGCGGCGTGCCGGGGTGCGGGCACACCATGCACGGAAACCGGATAAAGAAAAAGAACGGCTCGGGTTATTACCGGTATTACGTTTGCACCGCCAAGAGTCCGGGCATCAGGGGTGTGGAGCGGTGCCGCTCTTCCAACGTGCCGGCGGAACGCCTGGAAAAGATCGTCTGGGGCAAAGTGGCCGGGTGGCTAGCCGACCCGCAGGTGCTGGCCCGGGAGTTAAAGGAGCAGGGTTTTGGGGAAAATCTGAGGCTTCTGGAGGATGAAATATCAACTGTCACTCGACAGTTGGAAGGGGCTTTTGAAGAACGGAACCGAATCATACGCGGGTATCAGAAAGGCATTATCCCGGAGGATGAGGCCGACAAAATCTTGCTGGAAATCAAGGAGCGGGTGGAAAGGATGGAAAGGCGGCTGGCGGAACTCCATGAAGAATCTCGCCGCCAGCAGCTTCTGGAAGAAGAGCAATCGGTTTTGAAGGAGGCGGTGAGTGAATTTGCCGGTAGGCTGGAAGAGCTGACCTTTGAGGAAAAGCAGCACGTTATCCGTTTGCTGGTAAGTAAAGTGGTGGTGGAGGGGCGGAGCGTGATCATCAAGGGCCGGATCCCCGGCGCGTTGCCCGGCGATAGCGGCCTTGTAAATAACAGTAAAAATTTAGATAATGGTAACCACACTTTGG
>CBETWA010000072.1:0-7434 GCA_965539975.1 uncultured bacterium
TTGGGTCGGAAGTATGTCCCCAACGTATAAGCTGTTGGTGCCGTCGGCGCGGGAGCATATGAGCGAGCCCGGAACAGGTATACCCATAACCAAGAGCATTTTCTGGGTAGACCCCCATGCCGCCGCGGTAAGAAGGTTACCCATCCCTTATCGCGGATCCCGGTTCAATCTTCCGGTTCGTAACTGCCGCTTCGACTACCGGTTTTGGTTTGCCGGTATAAATGGCCCCCTTGGGGCAGCGAGCGATACAGGCTCCGCACTTCAAGCATTTCTGCCGGTCGATGAAATAAGGCCGGCCTTTTTGTTCCCCCCGGATGGCACCCACCGTGCAGGCCTTGGCGCAAATACCGCAGGAAATGCATTTTTCTTCGTCTATGGCATAGTCCAGTAGCGCCCGGCAAACCCCAGCCGGGCATACTTTATTTTCAATGTGGGCAATATACTCGTCCCTGAAATAGCGTAACGTTGAAAGTACCGGGTTTGGCGCCGCCACCCCCAGACCGCACAGAGAAGCGTCCTTGATTTCTTCTCCCAGTTCCTGCAGGGTGTCCAGGTCTTCCATTTTACCCTTACCCTGGGTGATCCGTTCCATTATCTCCAGCATGCGCTTGGTTCCCACCCGGCAAGGGGTACACTGGCCGCAGGATTCATCCTGGCTGAATTGAAGGTAAAACTTAGCAATATCCACCATGCAATCCGTTTCGTCCATGACAATAAGCCCGCCGGAACCCATCATGGAACCTTTCTCTTTCAATGACTCGTAATCTATGGGCGTATCCAGGTATTCGGCGGGTAGGCAGCCGCCCGACGGGCCGCCTGTCTGGACCGCCTTGAATTCCCGCCCCTTAGGCACGCCTCCGCCAATGTCGAAAACCACGGTCCGCAGGGTGGTGCCCATGGGCACCTCGATCAAACCGGTATTATTGACCTTGCCGGCCAGTGAGAACACCTTGGTACCCTTGCTGTTTTCGGTGCCAATGGAAGCGTACCACTGGGGCCCGTAACGTATGATGACCGGTATATTGGCATAGGTCTCCACGTTGTTCAGCAGGGTAGGTTTATCATACATGCCGCACTGGGCCGGATAGGGAGGACGGGGACGCGGCTCGCCCCGCTGGCCGGCAGCGGAACGCAACAGCGCGGTTTCTTCCCCGCAAACAAATGCTCCCGCGCCCAGCCTCAACTCGATGTTAAACTTAAATCCCGTCCCTAGGATGTTTTCTCCCAGCAGGCCAAGTTCTCTGGCCTGTTCAATGGCGGTTTCAAGCCTATACACGGCAATGGGATATTCCGCCCGCACGTAAATTATACCCTGAGTTGCGCCAATGCAATACCCGGCTATGGACATGGCCTCCAGCACACTGTGGGGGTCGCCTTCCAGAATGCTGCGGTCCATGAACGCCCCGGGATCGCCCTCGTCGGCGTTACACACAACGTACTTGGCTTCGCCCCGGGCATCCGCCGCAACAGACCACTTTTTACCCACCGGGAACCCGCCGCCCCCGCGGCCTCGCAGCCCCGAAGCCGTAATCATTTCGATTACCTCCCGGGGCTTTTTATTCACCAGCACCTCGGAAAGGGCAAAGTAACCGTCCGCCGCAATGTACTCGAATATATCTTCCGGGTTGATTAAACCGCAGTTGCGCAGGGCAACCCGCTGCTGTGCCCGGAAGAAGTGTACATCGGACCGGCGCCGGACCGGTTTACCTTCCACGTCGTCCCAGTACAGCAGCCTTTCCACCACCCGGTTGTGCTTCAGGTGCTCTTCCACGATTTCCCGCACGTCTTTTTTACCCACCAGGCAGTAAAATATTTCGCCGGGGTGCACCATTACTATGGGGCCCATTTTGCAAAACCCGAAACAACCTGTTTTTAACACTTTAACCCGGCCTTCCAGGCCGGCTTTTTTTGTTTCCTTTATAAATTCTTGCAGAACAGAGTTGCTGGCTGATGAAACGCACCCCGTTCCGGTGCACACTAATACGTGTTTCGTGGTTCCCCGTCTCAACCCGCCCGTACGCAGTTCAATGCCGGGCCGGTGGTTGTCCCTGATCTTTTCCAAGTCCCGCGGGGAGCTGATCAACGTCCTTCACCTCCGCCTTTTTCCTGTAGGCCCGTATAATCCGGGATATATCCTTGCGGGTCAATTTGCCGTGCACTTCTTCATTCACCGTAACCACCGGTGCCAGACCGCAGGCACCGATACACCGGGTGCTTTTGACTGTAAACAACCCGTCCCCCGTAGTATCACTATCACCCGCGAGCCCCAGGTCGCGCCGGAAATCGTCCAGTATGTCCTGGGCGCCCTGGACGTAACAGGCCGTGCCGGTACAGACATTTATGGAAAACCTGCCCCTAGGTTTGGTGGCAAAAATTGCGTAAAAAGTAACCACTCCGTTTACCTCGCTGACCGGCAGCTCCATTTTTCCGGCAATGTATGACTGTACTTCCTCCGGAAGGTAACCGAATATTTCTTGCGCTTCCTGCAGAATGCGGATTAAATGTCCCCTGTCGGCACCATACCGGTCAATAACCCGGTCCAAAGCGGCGTATTTTTCGTCAAATTCTTCATATTTATGCAAAATAAAACACCTCCGGGTGATTACAAAGCACAAAACATGGAAACAATTTTTTTATAAGAATTAACCTGGAGGAACATTATGAGCAAAGACAAACCACATTATTATGTAAAGGATCCTTCCCGGGACGACCGCTCCATTACGGCGCGGGTTTTGGATTTTGTGTTGCTACTGCTATTCATGTGGCTTTGTTCCGCCCTGCTGGTTCAATTATTGCCTCTGGAAAAAGTTGTATCATTGATACTCACGGTAACAACGATTTTACTGGTTACATTTACTGTCACATGGATGTATATCAGGAAAAGGCGGGAACACAAAATACACCGGGATACCTGGTATTCAGCCCGCAAATGTCGGGAAAAAATAAAAGCAATAACGTCAAAAAAAGAATTTGCCACCCTGGTTCGAGAAATCCTAACCAGCACTCTCCCCATTGAAGGCTTAAAACTTTTGGTCCCAGCCGGAAACTCTTCAATCGACCTGTCAGGCTATATACGTTCCCGCAAGCTGGGAGTTTTGTGCCTGAACCCGGACAAAGAAAACGACAAAACCACGGCGGAAGAAATCAAAAAATTTGTCTTTGCCATCCGGGCGGCCGGGTTTGACCACGGCATCGTAATCACAAGCGGGTCGTTCTCGGAGGATGCCCGCAGGTTCGCAAAACGCATAAGGGGGCGGGCAAGAATTCACCTTATTGACGGTACCGCTTTGGTAAGGCTGGCCAGGCGAGCCGGGCACCCCGTGTTCCAGGACGAAAAATGGCGCAAAGACAGGGAACACGGGATTTCCGGTATAGATATGGCGTTATCCATTAAGGAAGATATCATGGCATCCCGAAAAAAATCTTTTTCCTTTATATTGCTTGGACTAATTTTTGTTTTAATTTCCACCCGGTTGGAAGGCATCGTGGGTCCCGCGTATCTTACTTTCGGTATAATAAACATGTTTATAGGTTTCTCGGGAATTATTCTTTCTTACCTACGCAAACAGGAGCTGCTGCTTGACTGGCTGTAAACTCCAACCAGCTTTTATATGTCAGCCGGTAAGCGCGACCCCGCCTGCTTTTAACCTCCCCGCCGGAGAATTCCCTGCCCGTAAGAAAGGGGTGGTTCACAGGGCACCCGCCGGTACCGTCAACAGCATGGAAGTCCGAATCTTTTACCTCGCCGGGCACGCTTGTCATCTTTAACCCTCCCTTAAAATTTTGCCCCCGCCGTCCGGTCATAATGCAGCGCAATTAAAAATTCCGGTTCAAAAACCGGATTTTTAATCTTTACATTTAAAATAAACAGCATAAATGTGATAAACGTCACTGCTGCAGTTCCTGAAAAAACTTACACTTACATAGAAACAAACCAGGGAGGCGATGCCATTTATGAAACCAGAAGTGAATAAAGAAACCTGTATAGCCTGTGGAACCTGCGCCGCCGTTTGCCCGGCGGACCCGGTGGTGTTCGAGGTCGACGATTATTCCAAGGTTGTCCACCCGGAAGCTTGCACCGAATGCGGCGCATGCGAAGATAATTGCCCTACCGGCTCTGTCAAATTGGTCGATTAGCGTGTAAACAAAATAATATAAATATCACAAATTGTGAAACTGGATCGATATAGATCCAGTTTTTTGTTTTAAAAAGCTAAAAGTAGGTAATTATATTACCGGGAAGGAGGTGATAACATGAATAATACAGCAACAGCTTTGTTGGTAAAATTTGTTATAACCTTTTTTGCAGCTGCCATTGCTTTCATGCTTTTGGGAAGCCCGGGTATGACAACAGCGGGTAGTGCAACGTGGTTATGGATTTTTATAATTGGTATTTTAGCCACAGCTGCAAACTATTTGCTTGGGGATCTTTATGTTCTCCCCAAGTATGGTAACATAGTCGCTTCTATAGGTGACGGCATTACTGCTGCTCTTGTTGCTTACATTATTGCTTTGATTACCGCAGCGTTTGACACCACTTTCGCATCCTTGGCAATATTTGCCTTACTGGTTGCCGTGGCAGAGTACTTCTTCCATAGGTACCTGAAGCAATCCGAAAAGGTTGAGCCGTAACACAAGGTGAAAACGCAGCAGTAAAAAGCGCCGGCAAACACAGGCAACCGGCGCTTTTACTTTTTGACCGGGTATAACAATGGCAAACACTCACTGATCCAAATTTGTCTTTCCCTAAACACTAAAATCTACTTTTGGGCATCTTGCTCATATGGTTTTGGTTTATGCATTCTACCCGTCGTTGGTTTGACGTAACCCGTTATCATGTGGTCATGCCCAAAATTGAAGCTGGTTCTGAAACAGGCAAAATGAGTATGTTGCCCGTCAGGCAAATGTACGGCCAGTTCAGTGCAAGCCTTGTAAACGTGGTAATGTCCGTGGTCATACGTTGTTGCGCCAATTATTTCGTGATAATGGCTAGAGCCGGCGGGAATTGGCGGGCCCGTCACACCGGGGTGCATATGGCAGTGCCCCTCATTGCAACTGGTTATACCTGTGTGGTCGTGAACGTGCATTCTTGCCTGCTCATCGGTAAAACCGTGATGATGAGACATAAAGTTACCCCCCTAAATGCTATTTTTTTATGATATGAAATACGCGGAGGTAAATGCTACCAGCGGGGGCAAAATAATATTTTGGACAAAACACTATGTGGTAGTTAAAAAACCAAGCACCCCTTTCATCCCACGGAACAAGCCCGTGGGTTTTTAGGGGTAGTTTTTATAAAAATAATTCCGGCTCTTTCCTGCTAGCAAAATTGATCTCCAGCTCGAGCTTGTGACGTAAATAGTGATGATCATCGAAATATTTTGCTTGAGCGGGGCATTTTTTAATACAGGCACCGCATTTAATGCAGATCCAGTTTAATTTTGATACATCCTCGTAATCAATAGAGCCCATAGGACATACATCCGCGCATAGCTTGCAGTCTGTACAGTTACTATTTGTTTTCGGCTTCACTTTTCTGATATCTACGGGGTTGCCATTTTCATCCAGGGGCATGTAATATGGTCTATAAGGTCTATTGCCCTTGACATCCACAGTTTTAATACTGTCAGGGCCCGTCAATTTTTTATATACCTGGTCGGCAAAATCATTTACTATGGCCATATCTTTTTCATCGGGTCTATCTTTGGCAAGAGTGTAGGAAAACGAGTGCTCCCCTATGAAAGCACCCCCGGCAATAACCGTAAAACCGTTTGTTTCAAGTATGTCTTTCAGTTCTATTAAGGCATCGTCGTAATTCCTGTTTCCATATACAACCACGGAAACCGCCAAAGCTCCATTACCCTTAATAGTATTCAAATATTTAAGCAAAACATTGGGAACTCTTCCGGCATACACCGGAACACCCATAACAACAACATCTTTTTCCGTAAAAGATACCGCTTCTTTTCTAGCATCCGGCAATGTAAAATCAATATTCTTAACACTTATTTCCCCATTGACATTTTGTGATATTCTGTTCGCTATTCCGCATACAACTTTTTCGGTTGTGCCGGTGGGGCTGAAATACATCGTGTTTATATTTTTATTCATAATCAAACATCCCTCTATAATTTAGATTTATTATGCCAGGTTGAGCTTAAATGTCCTGGCAAAATAGCTTTCATTACCTCCAGCTCTCGGACCGTTTCTTCGCTTTCGCAAAAAAATCCGAATACAAACCTTCTCCGCGGAAGGTAGCCAGTGGTGAATATAATGCTCTTTCCAAGAACCCTTTGCCCCTTATGCCATAATTACCGCCAGTCAACTTAATAATTATGTCGTAAAATTTTCAAAACCGTATCTACCTCAAGCTGCTTCACCCGGAAAGTTCCTTCAGCACTGGTTTAAATCTTTCAATAATCTCAGGCCAGTTTTAATCTGCTCGTTTTTGGCTGGTTTTTTCAAAGCTTTCAGAAAATTATCAAGCTCACCGGTGGACGGACCGGCAAGTTGCTCCATAAGGTTGTTACTGGTATTCGATATGGCACCTCCCTTTCGTTTATGGCAATTCTATAATAAGTTTACCAAAAAATAAAGCCCGGCAAAACTTTAACTGCAACACCGGCAGCTACCGAATGGTAAAATTACTCCATATATGCTCGGGCCTAATATATGCAACCGGCTTCACCCTATACCACCGGCGTGCCAGCGAAAGGCGGCCAGGTGGCAAGCGCTGTCCCTCCCTGGTTTCAACCGGTTCCCGTTACAGCCTAGACACAGCACACCACCCGCAGGGTGCGCAGCTGCCTAGGCTGTCAGTCCACGAAGCTGGAAATCGCATATAGCTTGCTATTTTTGTCAAATCAAGAAGGTTTTTAGGTTTTATTTTTGCGTAATTGACAAATAAAGGCAATTTATTTGTCAATTGCTTTTTTTTACAGTCGACTTTATTGAGGGAAGGTTACAAAACAATAATATATTTTTTATATTGGTTTATTGTATTTTATAATATCTTATAATATATTATAAGGACGGGGATTATGTTGGTATCCTGGCCTGAAGCTTGGCTTGATTTATTTAGGGCCGCGGGAAAAAAAACTATATTATTTCAAAACACGCACTTATAAGAATGGGCGAAAGAAACATAAGCGATGATGATGTCCAAAGGTGTTTACTGGAAGGCCAATACCTTGAGCACCAGGACCACGGAAGAGATATAAAGTATTTACTGCAAAGTGAATGTGATGACGGTTCAACTTTTTATATGGTAGTTGCCTCTACTCAACCACGTCCGGTCATTGTAACTGTTTGTAGATTTAGGGATGAAATTTGGGAAGATTTGGGGCCTATGAAAAGAAGAAAATAATAATTCCCAATACGGGGAGGTTTAAGCAGCTGCGAAGCACATAACTTTACTTTACCATTCTTAACCAT
>CBETWA010000073.1:0-7078 GCA_965539975.1 uncultured bacterium
CAAAGATCACCCAGATTTACGAGGGCACCAACCAGATCCAGCGCCTGGTGATTGCCAAAAGATTGTTAAACGAGTAAAAAAAAGCGGAAATAATTTTTTGCAAATGACCACCTAAACAGGGTTTGGTGTTTTTGAAGAGCATGCAAACCGCTATGAATAATATTTTTATCACAAAAGCACATAATAACTTATGTAGCTTATAAAACGCAAAAGGAGGTAGCTCATGACTATAGGGGAAAAGATGCACCAGACTCTGAACAGCATACGTTCCGTCCATGCTGATCTTAAAACCTACGCGCTGGAAACCGAAGACCGGCAAGCCAAGCAAATGTTCACAGACTTTGCCAGCCAGCTGGAGCAAATCGAACAAGGCATGAAAAACCGCATCAACTACATTGAGCAGCAAGAACCCCAGTACAAGGTTTACCAGCAAGCCCAGCAAAACCATGAACAGCAATGAATTCCAAGAGGAGGCTTTTAGCCTCCTCGGTTTTATTCCATTTTGATTTCCGGCCCTCTCCCCAGGGCGACGGCCCGGTACTCTTTCATAATGGACTCCACCCTGGCCGCTTCTTTATCCCCCGCGCACTGCACCGCCACGATGATTTCACCTTCCAGAAAAGCTTTTTGGGGCGAGGTTTTTTTTCGAATCGCCCGATCGATCAGGAGGCCGGCCCATCCCCCGGCAACAAAGCCTATTAAGCCCATAGCCACAGGCCCTATATACGTCACCGAACCGTAAATGACTCCAAAAATCATGCCCACCGCGGCGGCCAGTGCCACCCCGTCCACCAAGCTCGCACCGTCGGTGTTGTATACGGTGTCAAGCAACCTCTGCCCACCCGGCTTCACGCGTTCAAGCACAACCACCATCAACCTGTCCCCACCAAAACCCTCCTCTTCGAGGGAGGCAATGGCCTGTTCCACAATAAAAGAGGGCGCAAAAAGACCGTATACGTAATGCATGTCCCACCCCGTTTTTTCTTTAAGGATAATTCAAAGCATCAAAGGTTATTCTAGTTTACACAGCCAAAACCGGGTGATTTTCATGAACCGGCAACAGAACATAAGGATACCCAGGATGTTTTTGTCCGGAACCGACCTGTCCATGCTGCATCCCACACCTCCCTGGATAAGCATGTGGTGGTCTGCCGCCTTGCCGGGTTTGGGGCATTTTTGCCAGGGCCATTATTTCAAAGGTTTGGTGCTAATGTCCTGGGAAATAATAATCAATTACAAGGCGCGCCTGAACGAAGCCATATTATACACTTTTACCGGCCAGTTTACCCGGGCGGCGGAGGTCCTGAACACCGAGTGGGCCTTATTTTATGGTGTTATTTTTGGTTTTGCCATTTTCGACAGTTACCGTTTAGGGGTGGAGTTAAACATCCTATCGCGCCTGGAAAAGGGCCAGCCACGCCACCATTACCAGTTGGTCCACATGTCGGCTTACAGTTTTAATTACCTGGACCGCGGGAATCCATGGGCCGCCATTGCCTGGTCCGCTCTGTTTACGGGTTTTGGTCACCTATACAACAACAAGGCATTGAAATCGGTGATCCTGGTGGCATGGATGGTTTTTATTATCCATTTTTCCCACCTCAACAGTGCAATCATTGCCACATTCAACGGTAACTTTCCGCTGGCCCGGGAGGTTGTTGATTACCAGTGGCTGCTTTTTTTCCCGTCCATTTACGTTTACGCCATGTGGGACGCGTACAACGACACCGTGGAGAAAAACAAGTTATTTGCCGAGGCGCAGAAAGATTATTTAAAACGCAAAGCACAGTCAACAGGGAGTGTACGCAAATGAACTTCAGCGCCGAGTGGATTATATCGGTAACCGCAATCGTTTTAACAATTTTACTTCTGGTATTCGCGGTTGACTGGCGGTTCTTCCGGGACTGGGTGGTGGTGTACCTGTTTAAAACCAAGCTGGATCTCCTGATTGGCTCCATGGTTGTTGAGAGAGGATTAATCAGTTACCCTTATCGTTTTGCCGGGTCCCTGTTCGATACCAGCCTCCTGTTCGAGGTGTTCGTTTTCCCCGTTCTGTGTATTTTGTACAACCAGGTCACCCGGGAACACGGTTTGTTGCCGGTATTTTATTATGCTTTGCTGTTCAGCGCCGGCATTACCGCGGTGGAGTACGTCCTGGAGATACACACGGATTTAATTGTATATTTAAACTGGAGCTGGCACTACACACTTGCCAGCCTTGTGGTTGCATTCTTAGCTTCCCGGGCTTTTATCGCCTTTTTTCGCTATGGCTGCCGGCATTTCGGTTAACCGGGGTCAGACATTGCTGAGTTATATATAAAAAATGACATTGCGCCTGTTCCTTTAGGTGAAATAAGCGTAGTACCAGATGAGTAACAGTGGGGAAAGCAACGTTACCAGGGCGGTGATAAAAGCCCCGGCCGCCCCGCGCCTGTTGTTTTCCTCGCGCAGGGCATACAGCCCGTAACTGGCTACGTGCACGGCAACAAGCACCACCACCGCTATTTCAATGACCACAAGCACCACAACTTCCCATTCCTTTCCCCGAATTTCCAGCCCGTATTATTTCTCCTATAAAACCGGAACCGACTCGTGAATCAGCCCCGTCCTGCGCACGCGGTAATCAACGGTTACCTGGATATCGGCGGCGGGGTACTTTTCATCCCAATTGTATGCCTCCCACTCGGGCCAGGTGCGGAACAGTTTTTTCGCCTTCAGGCCGAATCCAAAAAAATCAGTTCCCAAATCAAGGCTTTTTTCAATGGTGGCATTGATATCTTTCATTATTTCTTGTTCCACGGCCCTCTCAACTTCCCTTATGTTTTGCGGCTTTTCGTATCCCTTGCGGCTTTGGATGCTTATTATTTCCCCCTCCAGCTTAATGTCGGCCTTTATTTTTGGGAAACCGTCGACGATACTCACTTCCACGTCCGGCCCCTGCCTCGGGTACGCCTCGACTATAATATAGCTGCCGGGGTGCCCGGGGTCCGGAACGTCCATTATTGTCCGCTTTAACGTGCCGTTCAACATTTTTCTCGCCCCCATTTCGCTTGCACTAAGGGTGCCGACCATTTTCCCCAGCTTAAAAACCGCACCCCCCATGATTTCAATGTTGACACCTCCCTTGATAGGGATCTTCCCCGCCCGGTAATCGCCTTTCGGTTTCGGAGAGTTGTCGGGGTAAACCGGTCTTTCTCTTTGCAGCGAAGCAAGGGCTGCCACCGGGGACACGCCCCGGGCGTGGGACTCGAGATAAAATTCGTGAAAAGTATCCCGGGGTATAAACTCGGTGTAAAGCCATCCCCGCTGCATCAGCTCGTAGTATTTTCCCACGTTGTCCTCCAGCTTGGAGACGCCGCGGGACAGGAAATCTTCCGCACTTCCTTCGCAAACCACCATGTAGCTTGAACGCCGGAACTGGTGGAACCGGGCAATGGGAGAAAAATAACGCTCGATACCCTCTTCAGCCAGATCACGGGAGAACACGAACCACTTGGTGTGGGAAAGATCAGCCCGCCTGTCCACCACAGCGTTCAGCAATTCCAAAGAGCTGAGCAATGTCGGCGCCTCCATGGAAACGGTAATAAAATCCTCTTCGCCGTCACCCCCGCTGCCCGCCGACTGGCCGCCCCCGCCTCCGGCGATATTTTTGGGAATGGCTATGACGGCCGTTACGGTTAATATGTTTTCCCTGCCCCGGTCCATGCCCATGGCCAGCACCCAGGCTTTCTCGTCCGGTTCCGAGTAATCGTAACAACCCGCCAGCCAAAGGGTAAAACACAGGACCACAATGAACCTAAGAACCACCTTTATCAAACCCGTCACCCCTCCCCTTTCGCCAGGCTGCAAGGTATAGAATTAACAATATGGCTAAAAGCCCGGCAAAACTGAAGCGGTTAATGTACAAGTAATTCCACTCGGAGGCCTGCGGCGCGTTTTGGGGTATAAAAGCCACCACCACTGCAAGCACTGTAACGGCCAGCACAAAGGGCCTGACGTCGGTTAGCCGGGACAGGCCGGCCAGCACGGCGGCGGCACCGTACAGGGAAGCGGAAAGGAACACCAGGTTGCCGAACACCCACACCGGCAGGAACAGGATTTCCATGCGCTGGCCAAAACGCCCGATGGAGATCAACCTGGCAACCTCCAGCGTTGGTAATGTAAGTTCCTTTACTGTGGGAAATGTGAATACCAGTATGTGAATTAAAGTGAACAAGAACATGAATAAGCCCGCCAGGACAACCCCCCTTACACCAACGGACGACACGGTGCCGCCAGGTAAAAAGGGGTAAATTATTCCCAGCAGCAGGATATACACAAAATCACCGGCATTTTTGTAAATGCCCGCAAGGATTCCCTGCAGCCCGCCTCCCCACAGGGGGTAAAGAGCGTGCTCCTGCCAAAAGGGGATGGAGAGCAAGACAAGGGAAAAGGCTGTAATTATGATCACTTTAAACAGAAACTTGGCGGTCCGGGCCAGGGCTTCCGCCCCCAAGTAAGCCACCACCAGCGAGCCAAAGATAAAAAGCATGCTGACCAGGCTGATGGGAGTATCGGGCAGAAAGCCCGCCAGTACCCATTCGGAAGCCTGCCTCAATGTAAGACCGGCATTCACAACAAAAATTAATATGTAGTAAACGCCAAACATTAAGTTCAAGTACGGCCCGGCCAGTCTTTCACCCGTCTCTATTAAATTGTTGCCCGGAAACTCTTCCAGGACCGAAGCCAGTAAAAAAACAACCGCCACTGCTATGGCAGTGTTTGCCAGAGGGATCATCCAGGAAGCGTTCATACCGTCGTCCAGAACAAAAGAAGTGTGCGCCAAGAATATCCTGGACGTAAGGAATATAAACAGCAGGGCAACCGCCTCGGAACCACCTATCACCGGCCGGCGCAACGAATTCATTTTCCTTTTTCACCGCTTTCCTCACCACCGGGACTCACCCAACCGCGACTGTAACCGGGTTGGCGCCGTTTTTTCAGCGGGTCTATGTAGTCGGGCCGGGTTTCCTGCTCCCATACCGGGCCCCGCATAAAGTAATCGTGCCCCTTGCGGGTAACCGGGGCCGCCGGAGCCAGGAACGGGACGCCAAATGATTTTACGGTGCTCGCAACACCAACGTGTACGAAAAATCCAACCAGGATGCCCAGCAAGCCGGACACCGAGGCAAAAAGAACGTATGCAAACCTGAGCAGCCTGATGGACAGGGAGAAAGAATAGTTCGGTATGGCAAACGATCCCAGCGCGGTTACCGCCACCACGATAATCAGGATAGGGCTTACAATGTTGGCGGCCACCGCCGCCTGGCCCAGGATAAGCGCGCCCACGATGCCCAGCATGGTGCCGATTGTGCCGGGAATTCTAATTCCGGCTTCGCGTATCAGCTCGAATGACGCCTCCATTATCAGTATCTCCACGAGAGACGGAAAGGGCACCTTCTCCCTGTTGCCGGTGAGGGCCAGCAGCAGGTCGGTTGGTATGAATTCCTGGTGGTAGGCAACAATGGCCACGTAGTGGGCAGGCAACAAAAGCGCTAGAAACAACCCGGCATACCTCACCACCCTCACAAATGAGCCGAACGGCCACCGCACGTAAGCGTCTTCCGGCGCCTGCATCATGGTGAAAAATGTGCATGGCACCACCATTACGAAGGGGTTTCCGTCCACCAGGATGGCCACCTTGCCTTCCAAGAGGCCCATGGCTACCCGGTCCGGGCGTTCGGTGGTAAGTATTTGCGGCACCATGTGGTAAGGGTTGTCTTCAATCATTTGTTCCAGCAGGCCTGTTTCCTGTATGATATCGGCCCGGATGGATTCCAGGCGCCGCTTTACTTCTTTGATCAGGTCGGGATTGGCCAGATCAGCCATGTACATGACGGCAACCTGCATGGGTCCCGCGCCTCCCACCTTTATAAACTCCGTCACCAGGGATGGCCGGTGGATGATCCTGCGCACAAGGCTGGTGTTAATCCGGAGCATTTCGGTAAAAGCTTCCTGGGGCCCGCGTATCACCGCTTCCACCTGAGGAGGGCTGACGTTGCGGAATTTCCATCCCTTGGTTTCCAGCAGCAGAGCCTGGTTGTACCCCTCGATGAACAAAGCGCTGTTTCCGTTCAGCACATCATTTACCACCTGTTGATATGTCTTGGCTACCGCCACCTGGTTGTTTGGCAATACCGCGTGTTCCACACGTTCAAAAAAATCCCTGTACCTTGAAGTGCCGCCGCTATTGACGGGCCGGCTCTCCGCGCGCACGTCCCGGGCGCCGGTGAGCAACATCAAGGGCTGTAGCACGGCCAGGTTCTGTATCTGGGCGTTAACCACGCCGTCAATAAATACCAGCATTGCTTTCACCGGAGGCTCCGTGCCGATGGTGAATTTCCGGAAAACCGCGTCCTTATTTTCCGGAACGCGGAATATTTTTTCCAACACCTTTTTGTTTTCTTCCAGCCTGTAAGAAAGCTCGATTTTTTCGCTTAAAATGCGGTCTACTTCCCTGTTTTCCCTCACCGTGTGGGAGTACTTTTCCTGCACGACGGTATTGCGCTGTCTTTTTCTCCTGCCATTACGATCCCGGTATCTCCTGCTCGAACGCCCGCTTTGTGCTTCTTCCAACAAGTCTTTTTCTTCTATTGCCGTTTCCACATGGCCACCGGTTCCCGCACGCCTTCCCGTATCACCACCCGTGGTGCCTTCTTGGGTGCCGGGTTGTTCAGCCCGTCCTGATTCCACGCTTTCCCTTTTTGCATCACTTTCTCCCGCTTCTCCCCGCACCCTGTCCTCGATGCCGGGTTCAAACTCAACCGCGGAGGGCCGGGGTGGTTTATAAAGTAAGTGGTCCCAAAGGGTTTTCCACCAGGACAATTCTGTTCCACCTTTCAAAACAAGAGAGTGGTTGGAATTACGTGCAGTTTTTAGTATCCCCTGGCATATAGTGCTTTATTATGAATCCATTGAGGCCGTTTTGTTTTTGGGGTAGGCTCCCATCCGTTATCGCGACACCGGCAGGCGTATGAAAACACTTGTGGGTATACCTGTTCCGGTGGAGCGATTTGCGGGAGCGCCGGTAACGGCACCC
>CBETWA010000074.1:0-7043 GCA_965539975.1 uncultured bacterium
TAAAAAAGATACTAGGTCCGTGGCCCGCAAAGGCCACGGGCTTGGTCCGCTATAACATATTATGGTGACAAAATTGCATTATGTATACCGGGATGGAAATTGCTTGTTCCCAGAATTGCGTTATGATAAAATTAGACGAAGGGCATTTATGGCTTGTGACAAAAACCGCAACGGTAAAATAATTATTTCACAAGCTGCAAACTTTATTTTATGATTGTTTTATATATTATTAGAAATATATTGTTAAAAGAAGGTAAAACTTTTTTGCAGCAGAGAGGGGAGGGGAAACCTTCTTAAATACATAAAACAAAAATTGTACGCGAAGTGAATTTAGTTATACCGGTAATGTCTAGCTATCCCCGCGGGTTCCACATGCAGGTTAAATTAAATATTATTTGCGTCTACCCGGAAAATAATTTTTAGTTTCTTGTGGGCCGGTGGTCCCCGCTGTGCTTAGAACTTCCGCGTCGACAGCAACAGCGGTTTATACGTTGGGGACATACCTCCGACAACGGAGTTTCGACCTCAAAGAGGAGGGTTGTCCTCTAACCTCTTCCCGACCGGACCGGCTTTATTTCGACGTCCCTGGCTCAATTTCAGCCTCTCGCGGCCGTACCAGCCGCTCGTCCGGTTTTGCAACTTCGCTGCTGCGTCGGTGCTGTTACCGGCGCTCCAGGACATCACTTACGGGGAGCCTCCGGCCCACCCCAGTGTTATTTTTATCCTTCTGCTGGTGACGCAATGCGGCGGCATGGGGGCCCACCCGGTATTTTCGGTGCGATGTACCGTCACCGAGCTTCCCGGTGACTTTCAGAGGGGGGAGGGGTTGCTCCCACGCGAGTCTTACACTATTATAAGGAAACCTTAATACAGTTTTGACTCGTACTTAAATACAATAGGAATCAGAGCAGTCGATTAAGTAATTATTGATGCTTGTTTAAACTGTTTGTTGTTTTTTAAGGAGGTATTGACTTGCCCGAGCACGTACAAATCTATTTTGCTTCAGCGGTTTTCTTGATCACCTATGCCATCATCGTATCTGAAAAGATCCACCGGACTATAATCGCCCTGGTGGGAGCCGCGCTGGTTGTCGTAACCAAGATTATGGGCATGCAAGACGCGGTAAACGCCATAGACTTCAATACCATTGGCCTGCTGGTCGGTATGATGATTATCGTGGGCGTTACCAGGCAGACCGGGGTGTTCGAGTTTCTGGCCATCAAGGCGGCCAAAAGTTCCAAGGGCGAACCTCTAAAGATAATGGCTGCACTGTCTTTGGTAACAGCGGTGCTATCCGCCCTTCTGGATAACGTGACTACGGTGTTGTTGATCGTACCCGTTACTTTTGCCATAGCGCAAAAACTCAGAATCAGCCCCATACCCATATTGATAGCGGAAATTATTTCATCCAACATCGGCGGTACCGCCACGTTAATCGGGGACCCGCCCAACATAATGATTGGCAGTGCCACCCACCTTGGATTCATGGATTTTATTATTAACCTGACTCCCATTGTGGTGGTAATTTACGTCTGTACCCTCACCTTGCTGCGCTTGATTTACCGCAAGCAGCTGGTGGCGGATCCGGAACGGCAAGCCACCATCATGGAACTGAACGAGTATGACGAGATAAAGGATCAAAAGTTGCTGAAAAAATGCCTGTTTGTGCTGGCATTGACTATTTTCGGCTTTACAATTCACCAGTATGTCCACCTGGAATCGTCGGTTATTGCTCTTACCGGCGCCAGCCTGTTGCTCTTAATTAGCCGCGAGGACCCGGAACGCGCCCTGCAAGCCGTTGAGTGGCCGGTGATATTTTTCTTCGTTGGCCTGTTTATCCTGGTGGGGAGCTTGGAAAAGGTGGGCGTCATTAGGGCTATTGCCGAAGCGGCTATGGAAATTACCGGTGGCGCGATGATTCCCACCGCCATGCTGATAATATGGCTGTCGGGGATAGCGTCGGCCTTTGTGGATAATATACCTTTTGTGGCCACCATGATCCCCTTAATCAAGAACATGGGTGAACTCATGGGTGTTACCGACCCCAGCGTACTGAACTTTTTCTGGTGGTCCCTGTCCCTGGGAGCATGCCTGGGCGGTAACGGAACTATAATTGGCGCATCGGCCAACGTCGTGGTAATTGGTATGGCCGAAAAGCGCGGTAGCCCCATTACATTTATTATGTATTTTGTGATAGCGTTCCCGCTGATGCTCATGTCGCTGGTTCTGTCATCTGCTTACATGATACTGTGGTATATATTCCCCGAGACCATTACCATTGCAGTTACCCTGGCGTTTGGAATTGTGGTGGCGCTGGCCTTTATGCCCATTAACAAGGCACTGGAAAGGAGCGCCCGGAAAAAAGCGGCATAGAACTAAAATATCTGTTTGTAAGAAAAACTGACAAGCCAGCAAGAAAGAATAGCACAGCTCTACCGGTTCCTGCTTCAAAGGGCCGGGAATGAATTGCCGGAGTATGATAAAAGCTCCCCGGTTTATCCTGGGAGCTTTTTTGATAATCACAGTCCATTTTAGCTGCTCATTATCTTTTTAAATATTGACATGAGCCGGAGATGGAATTGCTCGCCTTGGTTCTTGATTTCATTTAACACGCCGAGCACGGGGAGATTAAACTCGCGGCCGACGGTTTCCGGCATGTCCTCGATAGGCGAGGCTTCACGGTTAAACAGCAACTGCAGTTTATGCACCGGAAAATGCACATCTTCCATGTTCCATATAAAACGTTTGAGCAAGTTTACGTTATACCTGAACGTGTCAACCACCAGCATCGGCACATCGGAATCTTCAAGGACGAAATAATTGAAGCTGGTTTGCGTGTTGCCAATATCCACTACCACTACATCGTAATCGCTTTTTCTAATTGAATTATGGATTATTCTAATCTCATAGTAAATATTTCCGTAGCCCGGCAACTTGGGGTTTGTATTGGTGGCCAGCACGTCCAGCCCGGAGGGGTGTTTTTGCAGAAAGCGCTCCCATTCGGGTTGTGTATATTCAACGTTAATGATCCCTATTTTTTTGCTTTTCAGGTAGATGTCTTCACACCAGTCGCTGATATTGGGATTGTGATTAAGTTTCAATCTTTCGGTTATGTCTCCTTTGTGGATGTCCAGGTCAACCAGCAATGTTTTGTATCCTTCATTTTGACTGACTATCGCCAGTTCCGCAGCAATTGTTGTATTACCGCTCTGCTTGGCTAAGCCATATATTGAGATTATTTTCATATACAAGCTCCTTTTCATAATTTATTTTTGCTATTTGGTATTATTTTATTTATGTTTGCTACCAAAGACAAGAATTTTTACTTGATTTATAATATAAAGAGCGTTATTTTGAATATGGGGCACGCGTGATTTAATCTAGAATAATTGTAGAGGGGGGATGAACTTGCCAAGTATTAAACGCGTGGTTTTACTGGTATCGCTGGTTGCTTTCGTGGCCGGCGCCATGTTTGCCGGCGGGTGCCTGGTGGTGAACGACCTGGCTGGAAACGGCGATAACTCCAAACAATTTTCCGGCAAGGTTGCCGTTGCCGACCAGGGATTGCCGGGAGTGAATGACAATACCATAGCCCGGATAGTAAAGAGCGCCGGCCCGGCCGTGGTGAAAATAAGCGTGGAAAAAGTACGCAGGAGCACCGGAATGGATCCCCTGTGGGACGACCCGTTTTTCCGTTATTTCTTCGGTTCTCCCAGCTCGGGTTCGCGCCAGCCGCAAATCCAAAGCGGCCTTGGTTCGGGTTTCATAATATCGGAGGACGGTTATATTCTGACAAACGAGCACGTAATTGACGGTGCCAGCAAGATTAAGGTAACCATTTTGGGGGACGAAAAAGAGTATGAAGCCCAGCTGGTTGGTTCTGATTATGACCTTGACCTGGCCGTATTAAAGATAAACGCCGGTAAAAAGCTGCCGTTTCTTAAGCTTGGCGATTCCGAAAAACTGGAGGTGGGCAACTGGGTTATCGCCATCGGCAACCCGTTTGGTTTCGACCACACGGTTACAGTGGGCGTCATCAGCGCCAAGGGCAGGCCGGTTCACGTGCAGGACCGGTACTATAAAAACCTGTTGCAAACAGATGCCGCCATCAACCCCGGCAACAGCGGCGGACCGCTGCTGAACCTTAAGGGTGAAGTGGTGGGTATAAACACCGCCGTGGCCCAGGCGCAGGGTATTGGATTTGCCATTCCCACCAGCACAGTTAAAAGTGTTCTTTCGGATTTAATGGAAAAAGGCAAGGTTGTCAGGCCATGGCTGGGTATACAGATGCACAGCCTAACACAAGAACTGGCGGATTATTTTGGCCTGGGAACAACTAACGGTGTGGTTGTCGTGGGTGTTGTCCCGGGAAGCCCGGCCGGCAAAGCCGGCTTGCGCCAGGGGGACGTCATCTTGCAAATGGATAAAGAAGCCGTAAAGGACGCGGATGACTTGAGCCAGCGAATCAAAAACGCTAGCATTGGGCAGAAAATTTTGCTTCTGGTGTACAGGGAGGGCCAGCAAATGTATATAACCGTACAGGTGGGTGAAAAACCGGCCCAGGTTAGGTAGGTTTATATACTTAAATACTTATTACCGGAGACGTGATTTCCGGTTTCGCGGAGTTCGGCTTCGGGAAACGTAAAACGCCGCAGGTTGTTTCTGCGGCGTTTTACGTCAGGTATTGGATAATCAATACCGTTAATTCATGCTATCTAATTGCCGGGGAACCTTACTTGCTGATCCAGTTTTGGAGTCCCTTGCGCATGAGCTTGCCCGAAGTAGTTTTGGGCAGGTTGCCCACAAACCTGAAATACCGCGGAATCTTGTAGTCGGCCATCTTGCCCCGGCAAAATTCCTTGAGTTCCTCGTCGTTGAGTTTTTGGTCCTCTCGAGGCATCACAAATGCCAGTACTTCTTCGCCCATTACCACGTCCGGCACGCCTACCACGGCCACATCGAATATGCCCGGGTGAGTGTAAAGGACCTCTTCCACTTCCCGGGGATCTATGTTTATGCCCCCGCGGATAATCAGGTCTTTTTTGCGGTCCACAATATAAAGGTAACCATCTTTGTCGGCGTACGCCAGGTCACCGGTGTGGAACCAGCCGTTGCGCAGCGCCCAGCGAGTCTCTTCGTCCCGGTTATAGTACCCTGTCATCACGTTTGGGCCGCGAACCACAATTTCACCCACCTGACCTTGGGGAACTTCTCTGTCTTCATAATCGAATATCTTGACTTCTACACCGGGAATAGGTATACCAATGGAACCCGGTTTGCCTGATTTCTCAATGAAATTGACTGTTACAACGGGAGATGTTTCGGACAAACCGTAGCCTTCGGCCAGGTGCATGTTCAGTTTCTCTCGGAAGGTGTTGTAAAGCTCTGCGGGCATGGTGGCCGCGCCGGTAAAAGCGATGCGCCATGAACTCAGGTCGTATTGCTCCAGGCCTGGATAATCGACAATGAACTTGTACATGGTGGGAGTGCCGAAGAAAAATGTGATTTTCTCTTCCTCGATTACGCGCAGCAATTCTTCGGCACCGCGCCAGCGATCCTGGATGACCAGGGTTGCCCCGGCTACAATGGCATTGTTCATGACACATGTTTGGGGACCGGCGTGGTAAGCCGGTGCGGTGAGAAGTGCACGGTCCGACGGGCCCATTTTGCACAACTGGGAGAAAGTCAGGGCGTTGCTGTAAAGGTTAAAATTGGTTAACATGGCACCTTTTGGTTTACCGTGGGTCCCGGTGGTGTATAGTATTTCAGCCAGATCCTCGCGGCTGTACCTGGTTTCCGGAAAAACACGGCTACCTTTACCGCATACCTGTTCAAAGGACATAAACTTATCGCTTTCCAGGTTGCTGTCGTTAACGACGACACCCCGTGGTATTTCAATGTTTTCACCAATTTTCCTAAATGTTTCTTGCAGTTCCGGGCAGGTTATCACCACAGAGGGAAGGCAGTCCTTGACAATGGTACCTATTTCGTTGATGGTATACTGCGGGCTGATGGGAACCACTATGCCCTTCATTCTAATTGTCGCGTAATATGCGACAACGAACTCCGGACAGTTGCCCAGCGCCATCAGCACCCTGTCGCCGGGTTTAACTCCCACCTGCAGCAGCCCGCTGGCCAGCTGGCTGACCTGCGTGTCCAGTTGGGCGTAGGTCATCCGCCGGTTTTTGAAAACTATTGCCTCCTGACCCGGTGACACCCTGGCTATTTCGGCAAGCCGCATCGGCAAATTCATAATGAAACCTCCTTGGTTGTGCCGGGGACGATCTTTACATATCTATGCAAATGAATTATTATTGATTAAAATTACCATTGATTATTTATTGGTAACAGAACAACAGCAGCCGCCTGTTAAACCGTGTTAAGTATCATTCTCTCTTGGAAAGCGGAAATCCTTCTTGGAAAAAAAATAGCTGCAAACTGGTTCCTGGTTTCATGGATTAGGTTCAACTCCTTGTAATATCTATGGTCGCAGAATTTGTTTACCTTATCAAGACCCTGTACGCCGCGATGAAAAAAAAAGCCTCCTTTGCGGAGGCGAAATCCGGGGAGAGGAGCGTTTATCAAAGTCCAGGAGGTCGTGTTCTCCAGATAAGCTCGGGGGTTTCCGGATTCCAGTAAGCGTCGCATTCCAGGCAACAATACTTGCCCAGGGGAGGGATGATACAAATAATCAGGCCGGCTATAATTGTAAAAGGTAGTAAAATACGTCCCATGGGGTAAATAAAACCTATCAGGTATATAATAAATGAGATAACCACACCAATGGAAAATCCCGCGGCAAGTCTAACCATGCGCCCGGTGGTTGTATCATTTGAACCGCATGCAGGGCAGGCGGGTGTTTTTTTCAAAAAAGGTAATTTCATATGTACTACCTCCTTACTGTTGCCATTCCCCCTGGTTCTTTGACCAGCTGCGGTTTTTATCAAGCAATTGCGGGTGGGGGGGGGAGGGGGTGGGCGGGTTTGTAAACCGCCCCCCCCCCCAAGTAGGCCGGGTTTGTTACCGGGCGGGCGAAAAGGGCG
>CBETWA010000075.1:0-6603 GCA_965539975.1 uncultured bacterium
GCCGGTGGAAGAGCCGCCGGTGGAGGAACCACCTGTAGATGACCCGCCGGTGGACGACCCTCCCGCCGGGGAACTGGTGCATAACGGTAACTTCAGCCTGGGCACCGCGGGCTGGTCCGGTCCCGACGTGGTGGTGAAGAGCGAGCCCGGTGGCAACAAGTACGCCAGTGCCAAGTACGGCTGGAACTTTTACCAGTACGTAACAGTGCAGCCGGGAGCCAAATACGTACTGACGGCCAAAACCCGCAAGGGCAATGCGGCATCGGAAGCCAGGATAGCTTACTTCTTTTACGATTCATCGGGCAAGCAATTAAGCAGTGGCAACCTATTGTACAAGCACCGCGGTACGGGCTGGGAGCAAATGCCTGCTCAAACGGTGACGGCTCCTGCCAGTGCGTCCCGGGTACTGATTAAACTTTTGGTAAACGGCGGTTCGGGCACCCATGATTATGACGATGTTTCCATGCGAAAGGTATAGTATCCTATCCAGAAAATGTTCTCTTATTTCTTGCGGGCCGGTGGTCCCCGCCGCGCTTTAAACTTCCGCGTCCACAGCACCAACGGCTTATACGTTGGGGACATACCTCCGACCCAAAAGTTTTGCCCCCAAAGGGGAGGTGTGTCCCCTGACCGCTTTCCGAAACCGGACCGGCTTCAATTCGCCGTCCATGGCTCAATTTCAGCCTCTAGCGGCCCTCATGGCCGCTCGTCCGGTTTCGAAGCCTCGCTCTGCGCCGGGTGCTGTTACCGACGCTCAAAGGACATCGCTTGCGGGGAGCCACCGGCCCACCCCAATGATGTTTTCATCTTTTTCTACTGGTGCTGTAGTCGACATGGGTGGGGTAAGAGTTTATCAAGGCTGTTGACAATTCTAGCAAGGTGTAAGCTAACCAGGGGCTACCTGTGTATTGCAGGTAGCTCTTTTGTTTCCCTGCCTGTGACGCGTCACCATAACCCGGCCGGGGTCATATTATGAGGGAAAGGCAAAAAAGAACGGGTTGGTGGGTTGCTTGACCAGTTCAATTCATCCCTTGGCCATGGTGGATAAGGATTGCCGGGTTGGGTTCTTTTCTGTAATCGGCCGGGGCGTGGTTGTCGGGCGCGGCTCGCGTATCGGCAATAATGTAACAATATACCCCGGAACAGTGATCGGTGAAAACTGCAGCATCGGAGACAATTGTGTCATAGGCAAGCAGCCCCACCCTGCGGTAACCAGCCGGCACCGGGCCGCCAAATGCCAGCCGCCCCTGAAAATAGGCCCGGGATGCGTGCTGGGTAGCGGTGTGGTGCTATATGCCGGGACCGTACTGGGTATGGAAGTAATGGTGGGGGACTTGGCATCGGTGCGGGAAAATTGTGTCATCGGCCACCGGGTAATCATCGGCCGGGGTGCAGCCCTGGAAAATAACGTGGTGGTGGAGGATTACGCCAAAATTCAAACCGGGGCTTACCTTACAGCCCACACGGCGGTCGGTGCCCGTGCCTTTATTGCGCCCATGGTGATCACCGCCAACGACAACCGGGCCGGCAGGAACAGGGACGGAGAGGGCCGGCTATGCGGGCCGCGTATTGAGGAAAATGCCAGGGTGGGCGCCGGGGCGCTACTGCTTCCTGGGGTCACGGTGGCCCGGGAAAGTTTTGTGGCCGCGGGGTCGCTGGTGACCGGGGATACCCCGCCGGAATCCATTGTTATGGGCCGGCCGGCCAGGTTTGTGCGGCCGGTACCCGGTGCGGAAAAACTGTAAGAGGTGACATAACTTGCTTTACAGGTGCTTAATGGAGGCAATTAGCAAAAGGCTGTTTTTTATTCTGCTTACCGTAATGCTCGCCGTGCTGGGTGCCGGGGTTACTTGCATGCTCACACCTGTCAAGTACCAGGCCAGGGCGGTTATGATGCTTAGCCGGTACGACTCGGCAACCGGTGAACCGGGCATGGATTACAACAGCTTGATGATGTATCGCCAGCTGGCCAGGACTTACAGCGAACTGGCCACCAGCAAGCCGGTACTGGAAAAGCTGGCCGGGGAGCTGGGTGGCGAGCCGGCGGCGGAGAAGCTGGGGCAAATGGTAAAAGTGCGCAAGGTGAAGGATTTGGAACTGCTTGAAATTGTGGTTGAAGATATTAACCCGGCCAGGGCGGCCCATATAGCCAACTCCCTGTCCCGTATCTTGCAACAGCACGAGATGCAGGAATGGAAAATGAATAACCTGCAGCAGGCCATCCCGGCATTGCCTGATGGAAAGCCGGCGGGGCCCAATGTCATACTGGCGGTCATTACTGCGGCTTTGGCGGGGCTGGCGGTATCGGTGCTGGTGGTGCTGGTGGCAGATTGCCGGGTGCCCAAGGTATGACCGGCGCCAGGATTGGTTTCGGCATTGCCGGGTGCGGGCACGCATCGAGAAACCATGCCCGGGCGCTCATGCAATTACCGGGTGTAGAGCTGGTTGCGGCCTGTGATACAGACGCCGGCACCCTGGATAACTTCACCCGCCTTTACGGTGGCAGGGGTTATCTTCATTATGAAGAGATGCTGGAAAAAGAAAAAAACCTGGATGTGGTCATCATCTGTACCCCCAGCGAACTGCACTCCACCATGGGTATCATGGCTGCGCACCGGGGCAAGCATGTTTTGGTGGAGAAACCCATGGCGCTGTCCCTTGCGGGTGCCGACCGGTTGATTGAGGCCTGCGCCAAAGAGGGTGTATACCTGTCCGTGGTGTTGCAGAACCGTTTTAAGCCCGCGCTGCAGCTACTGAAACTTGCCGTTGAGGGAGGCAAGTTTGGCCGGCTGAGCCACGGGGTGGCCACGGTGCGCTGGAACCGCAACGATGATTATTACAGCCAGCGCCCCTGGCGCGGCAGTAGGGACAAAGGCGGGGGTGTGCTGGTGAACCAGGCAATCCACAGCATCGACGCCCTGCAGTGGCTCATGGGCAGAGTGGACAGTGTAATGGCGCAAATGGCCACCCGTTACCGGCCCATTGCTGCCGAGGATGTGGGCATGGCCATGCTGAAATTCAAAAACGGCGCGCTGGGCTTGATTGAGGCTGCATCCACCGTCTACCCGCGAAACCTTGAGGAAAGTATCGCCGTGTTCGGGGAAAGGGGCACGGTGGTAATTGGCGATGTAAGCAGTGGTAGAATAAGGGCCTGGGATTTTTTTGATTTTATCAGCAAGAACCAGGCCATGTATGTTTGCGCGGGCGCGGGGGAGCGTAGCGAAGCCGGGCACCTGGCCGTGTTGCAGGATCTGGTCAACGCTATGAAAAAGGGCTGCTGCCCTGCGCTGGATGGCCATGAAGGCAGAAAATCGCTGGAAGTGGTGCTCGGCATTTACCGGTCGGCCAAAACCGGCCAACCGGTTTCGTTACCCTTGTTGTCAACGGAGGAACATGATGCCCATTGAACTTTTCGATTTGCGAAGCCAGTATTCCGAGCTGCACGATGATATAAACGCTGCTATTATGGAAGTCCTGCATTCCGGGACATACATCCTGGGGCCCCGGGTGCGGCAGCTGGAAAAAACCGTGGCAGCGTATTGCGGGGTGTCACACGGCGTTGGCGTTGCCAGCGGTTCCGATGCCCTGTTCTTGTCTTTGCTGGCTTGCGGCATCGGGCCCGGGGACGAGGTAATCACTTCGCCCTTTACTTTTTTTGCCACCGCCGGTGCCATCACCCGTACCGGGGCCACCCCGGTTTTTGTGGATATTGATGCCGAAACTTGCAATATCAACCCGGAAAAAATTAAGCCCAAAATTACCAGGAGGACCAAGGCTATTATTCCGGTGCATGTTTTTGGTCAAATGGCGGATATGAACGCCATTCTTAGCCTGGCAGAAGAACACGGTTTGGTGGTTATTGAAGATGCCTGCCAGGCCCTGGGGGCGGAATACAGGGGTTGCCGGGCGGGCTCACTGGGAAAGGCGGGCTGTTTTAGCTTTTTTCCCACCAAGAACCTGGGTGGCTACGGGGATGGGGGTATGGTGGTAACCCGGGATGAAGGCCTGGCGGCCCGGGTTCAGTTCCTGCGCGCCCATGGTAGCCGTGGTAAATTTATTCACGAATCAATGGGTTACAACAGCAGGCTGGATGAACTGCAGGCCGCGGTGCTGCTGGTTAAGTTTAAGTACCTGGAAAGGTGGATTGAACAGCGTCAACTCCTGGCCCGCCGGTACGACCGCTTGCTTGGCCAGGTGGTGAAAACCCCCCGGGTGATGGAGGGTAACAGGCACACCTATCACCTGTACGTAATCAGGTCACCCCACAGGGATAAAATCAAGACGCACTTGGAAAAAAACGGGGTTGGTTGCGGTATATACTATCCCATCCCCTTACACCTGCAGAAGGCCTACAAGCACCTGGGGTACAAAGCGGGCGACTTGCCGGAGGCGGAAAGGGCGGCCGGAGAGGTGCTGGCCATTCCTCTATATCCCGGTCTTGCGCCTGCAGAAATTGAAAAAATTGCCCAATTGGTGCGGGATGTGGCCGGTTGAGCAAAATTAATAAAAAAGTAAGGATGTAAAAAATGAAAGTACCTTTATCGTTTCCGGATATCGGGCCGGAGGAACATGAACTGGTCAGCCGGGTACTGGATAGCGGTATTTTAAGCATCGGCCCCATGGTGGAGAAGTTTGAGCGCATGGTGGCCGGCTACCTGGGAGTTGGAGATGCGGTGGCGGTAAGCAACGGCACCGCCGGGCTGCACCTGGCGGTAAGTGCCCTGGAAATAGGCGAGGGTGATGAGGTTATCACCACGCCCTTTAGCTTTGTCGCCTCCAGCAACTGTATCTTGTACGCGCGTGCCCGGCCGGTATTTGCCGATATCGAAACCGAGACCCTGAATATAGACCCGGCGCAAGTTGAGTCGTTAATCACGACCAAAACAAAGGCGATACTGCCGGTGCACGTTTTTGGTCACCCGGCGGATATGGATGCCTTGACGGGCATTGCC
This sequence comes from uncultured bacterium, assembly GCA_965539975.1. Lineage (GTDB taxonomy): Bacteria > Bacillota > Desulfotomaculia > Desulfotomaculales > Desulfallaceae > CBETWA01. The sequence goes on from CBETWA010000075.1 coordinate 4,953, forward strand.
ACAAAACACGGGCTGGCTGTAATTGAAGACGCCTGTGAAGCCATTGGCGCGCTATACAAGGGTAAAAAAGCCGGGACCATGGGGAATGCGGGTATATTCGCGTTTTACCCCAACAAACAAATAACCACCGGTGAAGGCGGGATAATAGCCACTAACAACCGTAAACTGGCTGGCCTGCTCAGGAGCATGCGCAACCAGGGTAGAAGCGTGAATAATTTGTGGCTTCACCATGAGCGCCTGGGATATAATTACCGCCTGGATGAACTAAGTGCTGCCCTTGGGGTGGCTCAGGTGAGAAAGCTGGATGAGATTCTGGACAGGCGGGAAGCGGTGGCCCGCTATTACCACTCCAAACTGAGTGGACTAAAAGGAGTTATTCCGCCCAAGGTTCTACCGGGGGTCCGGGTGAGCTGGTTTGTATACGTTATACGCCTGGAGCAGGGGATTAACCGGGACCGGGTAATGCGTTATTTGCAAGATAACGGGATTGACTGCAGGCCCTATTTTACGCCCATCCACCTGCAACCTTTTTACCGGCGGTTGTTCCATTACCGTGAGGGATGCTACCCCAACACCGAGCGGGCCTCTTCATCCACCCTGGCGCTACCGTTTTTTAACCGGATTACCGAACAACAAATTGATTATGTATGCCAGGTACTTGGCGAAGCTTTGAGTAAAGAATAGAGGTTGGGGAATAAAAATAATGAACTAATCCCGCGGAATATGAAAAAGCCGGTTTGTGACCGGCTTAAATTTTGGTAATTGCTGTTATTGAACAACGGGGATTTTCTATGGCTATTTCTCTTTTAAGTCCACCTTGATATCCACGCCAGCGGGTATTTCGTAAACAATCCGGTTTTGATCCACCAAAACCAGTTTAGGCGGCTGGCCTGTGGTATTACCCGTGAGGGTGATGTCAATAATTTTATGTGTATTTGCTACCTTGGTTACCACCATTTCCACGTCGCCTATCTTTATGATGTCTCCGACTTTGCTGCCGGGGACATTAATGCCGCCATTAGCCGTGGTATTTGTTTTTGGAATCTGGTTTTGCGCAGTCGAAGGAGTTGTGGTCGAGGCGGCGTTTTGGGACGTGCTACCGTATACGGCGCCTGGTTTTGCCGGGGTTGCATGGTTGACTTTTTTTGTCTCCGCCGTATTGGTGGAGTTGCCTTTTGTATTTGGCCGGGATTGTGGTTCACCTGTTTCCTGCCCCGCCGGGTCACCCGCCTGCCCGGCATCCTGCCCGGCGTAATATTCCATTTTTACGGGGGTAGCAGCGCTACTTTTCCAGATATAAATGCCCAGCAATATGAATAAACCCAGACAGGCCAGGGACACCATGTAAAAAATTTCATGCCTGGTCAATATTGCACCTCCTTCTTATCTGTTAAAACCCTTTTGTCACCTGCCTGGTGGAATACCAGGTTGTTGATATATTTTATTCAGCGGTCAAAAAAGTGTGCAAAAGAAAATGCGGCATCTCATGCAGGCCGGTGTGGGCACACCGGTTTGTTCTGGGCAAGATGTGGATCCGGATCACGCTTTCTTTTATTATGGAAATTTAAACTTGCTGTTTGTATTCCATTTAACTGAACCTGGTTCAAAAAACTTAACTGTTTTTAAAAAACAGCCAAGCGGCCTCCCCATG
>CBETWA010000076.1:0-6034 GCA_965539975.1 uncultured bacterium
TCACTTACTGAAGGTCAAAAGTCACTTACTGAAGGTCAAAAGTCACTTACTGAAGACCTAAAGTCACTTACTGAAGGTCAAAAGTCACTTACTGAAGACCTAAAGTCACTTACTGAAGGCCAAAAGCTGCTGGAAGAAGGCCAGCAATTACTGCATGAACGACTGGACCGAGTAGAGCAAAGTCAATTACGATTAGAGCAAGGACAACGCAAATTAAGAAAAGATGTAGCGGATATAAAGAAGGAACTTCGTTTTGTTTGGGATGACATAAAACGCCTGGATGTCCGGCTCACCAAACAGGAAGAATACAGTGCCAGGTAACACGTTGCCCTCTCTACTTAGCTAGTGGCCGTTGGTTTTCGTTAAGGGGAGGTTATAAATGGATAGCAAAATCCTAAAATCAATCTTACGCATGCAACAAATGTTTGATAAAACTTACGGTCCATTATTACGGCATTATGAGCATTGGCCCAAAGTGACTGAGCTTTTTGAAAAGTACCCGATATTTAATAACAGCCATAGGTTTCAATCAATAGTAGATAACATGAAATTAAATAACCTCCCTAGATATCAAACATTGTTTAATAACCCAGCATTTGAAAAATTGCTCAGGTATCGGATAATGCCTGATAATCCTGCACCTGATAACATCTTTATGGCTCAACGAATAGTAAATGAGTTAGGATTACCGGATGCCTTATCTTATAGGATTAACAAGGCTTTTGCCTCCCTATTGGCCGTCGGTGCCGGTGGTATGCGCGTATCTTTCCACCTCACCAACCGCCTTGGGCTTCAATCTAAAGCAATCAAGGTCAAAAAAACATCCTCTACTTCGACGCCAAAAAAGTCAGCTATTTTTCTGGCTAAGCCATAACTGGGATTTCTTTTTCCGGTTTCAATGTGACCATAAAAACTGCGGGAAATCCCAAGATGTTAATTAATGTAACCACTGGCTACTTGCTTGGGCGGTCGCCATTAAAGCATATGAAAGAAGTTTATCGTAGCCCGGATGGTAATCAAGCAAGGTTTATTGTGATGAAAGAATAAGGAAAATAAGATTGCAGAAACAAGGCACCGACCCCGACGAACCCACTCCCCAGGAAATCGAAGAAGTAATCAGAAAAGCGGACTTGCAGTTTGACGGGGCACCGCTTACCGAAGAGGATAAAGAGGACATAATCGGATTTATCCGGGTGGCGCTGAAAGCTATCAAAAGAAAACGGGAACAGCAAGAGGATGGACAAGCGCCGGACTCATTAGGAGGTGAAACAAGTGATCGGTGAAGAATTTCAAAACCTGGTATTGCAGCATTTTCAAAATGTGTCAAAAGAATTAAAATCTATCAACCAGCGCATGGGTAGTTTGGAAAATAAAATAAGTAAGCTTGAAATTCGCATAGAAAACAATGTTGCTCAAAAAATTCAGGTTTTATTTGAGGCCAACCAAGTGCAGGAAGAACGGCATAGGGAAGTAATGGAAAGGCTCGGTAAAATCGAAGAACGTCTCGACAGCGTTGAGATTGATACCCGGTACCTAGTATCCAGGGTTGCCCGGCTTGAGAAGATGGCAAAATAAAAAAATACGCGCGGCATCATGAGACGGACAAGCTACTGACCAAACAGTAGCTTAAAATATTTATATGGACATTCGATATAATTCGACAAAAACGAGGGTTTTGGAGATGGATCGGATTAGCAAAGAAGTCAAATTGCTAATAGCCAAGTACAGAACTTCAAACCCTTTTGAGTTAGCTGATTATTTGGGATTTATATTGATTCCTTACCAGTTTAAGCGAATTCGCGGCATGCTTTTAGTTATTGATGAGTCAACCTGCATTGGGTACAGCACGCTATTTGCCCCGTAGGCACCAAGGCTTGGTGGTATACCACGAGATTGCCCACCGGCTATTGCACCAGGGCAACTATTTCATGCTGCTTGAGAATACATATTTTCACCCGGGGAAATTCGAGCGACAAGCCAATAGGTTTGTGGCGGAGTTGGTGCTATCTGAGCGCCGGCCCCGGCCAGGGGAAACAATATATGAGTTTGCGGCCCGGTATGAGGTAAGCACGTGTTTTAAAGAGCCCGATCGGCTATGGGTCGGAACTTCCTATTTGCTTCTGTGGTAAACATTTAAAATGCTTTCTGCCATCTGGCACATTTCTTCCCTCAGCCAGCCCGGCTCCAGCACTTCCACAGCATCCCCCCACTGTATGATCCAGGTTTTCATTTCAATGATGCCACACACGTGGAAAGAAACAATAATGGACCCGTCGGACAGTTCCTCTTCCAGTATTTGCGAGGGGTGGTAGATCAGGTTTTTAATTCTGAAGGCTACTTCGGGTTTAAACTTGAGCCTGACGGTGCATACTTCCCCGTCGTTGATTACACCCCAGCTTTGCGCCATGTGTTTTTTTAGGTTGAAGTCCTCCGGGTAGGTGAACTTTTCAGTGGTATACGGGTGGGCATCATCTATCTGGTCCACCCGGAACACCCGGATGGCGCGGCGCTCCAGGCAGTAGGCCACCAGGTACCAGTTTTGCCGCTTGCAAATTAGGCCATATGGCTCCACCACCCGCTCGGTTAACTGGCCGCTGTAGCTCACGTAGTACCATATTTTCACCCGGTGGCAATCTTTTAAAGATTGCACAAGCTTGGTGAACAATTCTCCCACCCGCATGGGTTCGGCCAGGGCTTCCTCCACCAGGTGGATCCGGTTCTGCAGTTTTTCCACCGCCAGCTCGGCGGGATCATAATGATACTTGAACAGGGTTGATACCAGGGCATCTTTCAGGTCGTTCAGGTGGCCGGCCAGGGCGGAGCCTTGCTGTTGCAGCATGCTTAGGAAAATGGCGGTAGCTTTTTCAGGGCTCAAACTGGGCAGGTAGCCGGCTTTCAGGCAATAAGAGACGCTTTTCCGCCCTGCGGTAACAGATTCCCTTCTCACCAGGGGAACCCGCAGGTGGTTTTGGATGGTGTTCAGGTCCCGGTGAATTTGCCGTTCGGTGACTTCGTGTTTTTCCGCCAGCTCTTTTACGGTTACCCCGCCGTAGGGTGTCCGCTTATTGATGTGGTCGATGATCATGTTCAGGCGCAGGCCCCGGCTGGCGTCTTTTTTGGGTTTTCTGCGCGCCATGATAACCCCGGCCTTTAATTACGTGTTATTATCATTTTTTTCTTTTCGCCGGAATTACAGAAAATCCTGCATTATATTACAAAATCAACCACAAAAAACATATCTATCAAGACCCCTGACCCAGCCGGTCCAATTATCTTCTTTGTTTTCCCTGCCGGTTATCGCTTCGTTGAACATATCTACCTGGGTGTCCATCATGTCCAACTGGTGCAGGATGGCGGCTTCCAGGAACTTGGGCCGTTTGGGCGACTGCCACTCATACTGCCCGTGGTGGCTGGCAATCATGTGCAGCAGCTTTAAACGTAGCACTTTCGGGAACCCGGGCACCCGGCTGATGTACCGGTCCGCCAGGACGGTGCCCAGGATAATGTGCCCCAAAAGCCTGCCCGCGTCGGTATAATCTATGCCGGCCCGCACCCGGAATTCTTCGGTTTTGCCGATGTCGTGCAGCAAAGCCCCGGTGACCAGCAGGTCCCGGTCCACCTGGGGGTAAACTGCCGCCATCTTTTCGGCGGCCTTGACCATGCTTATGCTGTGCTGCCAGAGCCCGCCCAGCAGGGCGTGGTGGTTGCGCTTGGCGGCCGGGCTTTTGGTCACCGCTTCCACCAGTTTGTGGTCATTGGCCATCAGGAAAAGCAACTGTTTTAAATACGGGTTGTCAATGGTGGAGGCTATATTGAGCCATGTTTCCCACACTTTTTCCTTGGTGACGCCGGTGGAAGGAATAAACTTTTCCGGTACCACCATATCGTCCTGGCACCTGGCCACGGATGTCAGGTTCAGTTGTACCGCGCCGTTGTACTCAGCGACGCGGCCGGTCACCCGTACTACGTCACCGGGCCGGCAGCAGTTGTTGATTTCTTCCGCCTGCTCCCAGGCAATGCCTTCCACCTGGCCAGTTTTGTCTGCCAGGGTGAGCTTGAGGAAATACCCGGTTCCGTCCCGGTAAGGTAGTAGTCTTTTGCCGCGCAGGGCATATATGCCGTTTACTTCTGCACCGGGCTGCAGGTTGTTAATGGTGGTGTTGTCCAATGTCCCACTCCCCTCTCTATGGAACTTAAGGAATTACATGGCCCTGGCGTATGCTTTCATTTCCCTCCGGGTCTGCCTGTTGTGCCATAAAACAGCCTTGACCGGTTCCCAGCGCAGGGCCTGGTTGGTGCTTTTCCAGCCGGTAAAAGTTTTCACTACCAATTCTTCATTAACCAGCGAACCGCAGAAGATAATGTCACCGGCGGCGCAAAAGATGCCGAGGTTGTACGGAGTTAAACACTTAATTTTACCTGACATTAAGTACAGCCAGAGGGTAAAGGCTATTTTTTCAACTGCCGGTTTACTCCCAGGGTCAATCCGCTGGGACCACCGCATGGCGGCGTAATGGGAAACAGATATCTCCGCAACATCAATTTTACCCGTCACCTGCACAAGGCAATCCCTCCTCTTTGTGGATTTGATATCATTGTAGCGGTACAAGATGACAGAAGTTTGTCACTGAAATAAAAAAATCGCTCCATAACATAGAGCGATTGGAAAAACTGGATTCTTCTCATAATTTTTTTCTTTATTCTCAAAATTCCTGAAGGTATCCTCCAAAGGAATAGTTTCCTCTTTTATTCTCTCTTCCAGCAACCTGTCAAATGCTTTATTAAATGGCAGGGGACTGCAGCTTAACCAGCCCTTGCGTAACTATGTCCCCAATCCTGTTTTTGGCCATTAATTCGGGATAGTTAGGTAAATCTATCCAGGAAACAAACCTGCTATCACCTTTAACAGCATCCGGTGCCCCAAGGCCTGCGGCCGGCAGGTGGCATGCAACAATGAATGCAGGTGTGCCGGTTCTTATGGTTATGTTAAAAGGGTTTCCATTAAGGAGAACCCGCGCATGTTCTGCAGCCCGCACCGCGGCAGCCGAACTTGGAAAAAGCTTTATTGCCGGCGCACTTCCATTGAAAGGTTGTTTTCGGTGTTAAAGGGCCACCTTTACATGGACCGGTTGACCAAACGCGACATAGATAAGGCTTTTACTGATGTCATGGTTTGCTTAATTACATTTATAGCTGCAACAATGGTACAGATTAAAAGCAAGCCATTGGAAAGGGCTGCTTAGTTGTTATAATCTACGGGTTGTTATGTTTGTTGTGATCTGTGCTATAAGAAGCTTCTGTGCTGGTAAGAAGCTAGAGGTGGTTTTTTGCGCTTTTTTGGCGTTAAGTTTAACCCTATATCCGTATTACGCCATAAAAGCAGGCTAATTTTTGTTTTGGCTTGCATTTATTGGTTGTTGGCTTTTTGTGTTTGGGCTCGGGATGTTAATTTTGCAAGCCGGCTGGTGATAGCCCTGGCATAAATTTTACTTCCATGGGAAAAGCACCTCTTTTTATGTTTCCATTTCCCTGAGATGCCTGGCAATAATGTCCGCGTCTTTTTTACTTAAACCTAATCCACTGTCCCGGGCTGCAATTCTAACAGGCTGTTCTATTGGTTCCGTTTGGTTTACCATCGCTTTTATTTTTTCTCTTGAAAAACGCCATTCCCGTCCTACTTTTACCGCGGGCAGTTTACCTGCTCTTAACATGTTATATATAGTTTGATTGCTGACTCGAAAAAAATCAGCTACTTCTTCCACATTCATTATCTCCGGGTAATCGTCTTGTTTAATGGCGCCTTCTATGAAATATTGCATGGCCTTTACATCATCCGGCTCGTAAGCCTCTTCTCCACATGACCGGCAAGCATATACATTTAGACCTTTGAATATTACAGTCTTACCTTTCCAGGTTATTTCCACGTCTTTTTGTATTTTGTTCATTTCTCCATCACAGATGTAACACTGCATAAAGCACCCTGGTTCAAAAAACTTAACTGTTTTTAAAAAACAGCCAAGCGGCCTCCCCATGA
>CBETWA010000077.1:0-6000 GCA_965539975.1 uncultured bacterium
CTTGGAATATGTGCTTATCCACCTGTTGGTACTGGTTTTGTAGTACCTCACCTACCCAGAAAAAGCGAGCCCGGAACAGGTATACCCATAACCAAGAGCATTTTCTGGGTAGAGTTATTCCGGGTGGAGTTTTGACTTTAATCTTTTGTTTTCTCTCCGGAACGGGCGTCATGTTTGCCGTCGCCGGTGCCGGGTTTCCTTGCTGGAACGGGCGTGCCCTGCCTGCTCGTATCACGGGGTTTTGTAATGCTTGGACGCATGTTGCTGGTGGGGACCGGGCGGCGAACAACGATGGAGGAAAATGCCTTGGCGTTAAACGGGATCAACGGCCACATGTACGGCACGCCGAATGATCTGGTGAAAACCAGCAGGGCCAGGGTAAGTACCAGCCCGGCGATAAACCCGGGCAGCGAGAATAGCCCCACCATTATTACAAGAAACAGGCGAATCAGGCGATTGGCCAATCCCAATTCGTAGCTGGGAGTCAAAAAGGTTCCCACCACCGCGGCGGCGGTGTACATGACCACCTCTGCATTAAAAAGACCCACTGCTACCGCAATGTCACCAATCAACAGTGCGGCGATTAAGCCCAGTGCGGTGGCCAGCCCAGTGGGTGTATGAATGGTGGCCAGCCGAACCATATCCACAGCCAGTTCTGCGATTAAAAACTGGATGAATATCGGTATGGCGCCAATTTTATCGGGCCCGATGAATTTCAGCGCCGGCGGTAATATTTGCGGCTGTACCACCGCTAGCAACCATAGGGGGAGAAGGAAAATAGATACAAACACACCGGCAAATCTAACCCACCTCAGGTAAACACCGGCCGCCGGGCTTTGCCGGTATTCCTCAGCGTGCTGCAGGTGGTGAAAATAAGTGGCCGGGGTAATCATCACGCTCGGGGATGTGTCCACCATTACCAGAACATGCCCTTCCAGCAGGTGAATGGCAGCCACGTCCGGTCTTTCGGTGTAACGCACCCTGGGCAGGGGGTTCCAGTAATTACCGGGAGTAATTAATTCCTCGACAGCTTTCTCGGCCATGGGCAGGCCATCCAGGTTTATGCTGGATATTTTTTCCCTTATGCTGTCCACCAGTTCACTGTTAGCAATATCTTCAATGTAACAAATCACTATATCGGTTTTTGAACGACTGCCCGCCTGAATATATTCCATGCGCAGGCGGGGATCACGAATACGGCGCCTGATTAGGGCCGTGTTGAATACCAGGGTTTCGGTAAAACCGTCCCGGGAGCCCCTTACCACCTTTTCAAGGTCCGGCTCTTCGGGGTTGCGTACCGGGTATGTCCTGACATCAATCAATATGGCCTTGTCCGAACCATCAATAAGAAGCGCAAGGGGTCCCGCCAGCATTTTTTCCACAAGGTCTTCAAGGAATTCGGATGTGGATACCTCCACATAATTGATATGCCTGTCGAATAGTTTCCGGAAAGCGTCCACCGACAGGTCTTCCCTGCCAAGGGCGGTAAGGTTGCGTAAAATCTCAGTCATTAAATCAGCGCTGGTGAAAGCGTCGACAAAAACCATGAGTAATTTTTTACCGCCTATGTTCATTTCCCGCCGGACAATGTCAAAGTTTTTATCAAAATTCAGCTTACCGTCCAGCAGGTCTTTGTTTGTCTCGATATCCTTACTTAGCCTTGTTTGGTGCTCAATGGCAGCGGTTGCCAACGTCATACCCACTCCTTTTCAAGATTTCCCGCATTGCTCTGGTGGTGAGTGGAGCACCGGCGAGGTGATCGTCCGCGCCGTCCATCTTTCCAACATCGCCAATACCTATAACCACGGGTATATTCAGCCGGTCCAGCAGTTCCACGGTATCGCCGTTTAATGTATCGTTGCCGCCACCGCTTTTTCTACCGAATTTGTCAACGGGCCCTTCAACCAAGTTACCATCACGGTCGACGGAAAAATCAACACGGGCGCCGTCTTCGGAAACGCTGTTGGATGCCACCGCTAGAACTCCTAGTATCCTTATACCGGGATGAGCGGCAAGAAAAGCCAGTGCCGATTCGCCGTGACCTTCTCCTTTAAAACCGCGGTCATCGAGCATTACCACCACCGGTTCGTGTGCGGCCTGCTTGATCAAATTCAAAAGTTGTTCGCCGGTCAAAGCGGTGGGATTTCCGGCTGATGCTGAAATACACCTTGCTCCGACATTACGAGCGGCGGTTTCAACCGCCTGGCGCGCAACCTGGTCACCGTCGGTAACCACTATTATGTTCACTGGGGAATCAACAGGCATGAGTTGCCTCCATTGGTAAGCATGTATAAGAGTAAGGACACCTTCAGGTGTCCTTAGATCTGTTAATCGGTGTGGGCTATTTTAACGTTGGCCTTGTACTCAACTACCTTGCCGTTTTCAACGTTTGCTGTGAAATTCACCACTTCAACGCCAACGATTTTACCCGTTGTTTTGGCAGCTTCATCGACTGCGGATTGAACGGCGCTGCGCCATCCTTCGGTGGATTCACCCACCATTTCCATAACCCTGATGTGCATATAGAAACCTCCTTTGCTATATCTTGTGGCAATTGTATTATTTGTATTGAACAGGATTTTATACAACTTGTCAGAGTTATGTTTTAGTTGGCGCCCTCCATCATGTCACGCAGTTTTTTCAAGGCCTGGCGTTCAAGGCGGGATACTTGAACCTGGGACAACCCCAATTTACTTGCAATTTCCCCCTGGGTTTTATCGGCAAAAAAACGCCACAACAATATCATCCTGTCACGATCGGGAAGTTGCTTTAAAAGCTGCTTGACCGCAATGCTATCCAACCGGGGAAACATGGAACCTTCTTCTTTTTCGCTTAACTGGTCCAGAAGATAAATGGGATCGCCGTCGTCCTGGTGCAACGTTTCATAAATGGAAGTAGGAGTTTGCGCCGCTTCCATGGCTTCAACCACATCTTCGCGGGATATACCAATTTCTGAAGCAATTTCATTTACAGTTGGTTCGCGCCCCATTTTCAACATTAGCGATTCGCGACCCTGCTGGACTTTGTAAGCTGTTTCCTTGAGGGAGCGGCTGATCTTGACGGGGCTGTCGTCTCTTAAAAAACGCCTTATTTCTCCCACGATCATTGGAACGGCATAGGTGGAAAACCTCACATTATAATTCAAGTCGAATTTATCAATTGCCTTCATCAGTCCGATACACCCAATTTGAAAGAGATCTTCCAGCTCGTGTCCCCGGTTGTGAAAGCGTTTGACAAGATTGAATACCAGTTTTAAATTACAGTTTATTAGACGTTCCCTGGCCTTGGCATCGCCTTTTTGAGCCCTTGCCAGCAGGTCTTTCATTTCTTCGTCGCTAAGCAGGGGAAAACGCGGCAGGTTCATTTCCGTCAACTTACCGCTCATTTATTTACACCCCCTACTGCTCGGGAACCGCGGCCTTGCGGGTCGATCCCGCCTTCCTGGACATTTTGACCCGGGTTCCCCTGCCGGGTGTAGAATGCACTTCAAGCTTGTCCATGAATGAACGCATAAAAGCAAATCCCAGACCCATCCTTTCCGGATCAGTGGAGTATGCGGGTTCCATTGCTTTTTCTATATCTTCTATCCCTTTGCCACTGTCGATAATTTCAATTTCCATGTATTCACCGGCAATGCTCATTTCCACCCGGACCACCCGTTCGGGATTATTTTCATAACCATGAATGATGGCGTTGGATACGGCTTCTGAAACAGCTACTTTGATTTCTTCCAGGTCGTTGATTGTAAAATCCACCTGGGAAATGAACGCGGCCACAGCAACCCTTGCAAAAGCCACGTTCTCCACCCGGCTGGAAAATTCAAGCACCGCTTTGTTCATTATCCGTGCCTCCCCATAAAGTGCATTATATAAGAAAAATATACCGACTTTATCATAGCAAGAAAACAATTAAAATTTTTATTCGATAATAGTGCGTGACAGCGCCAGTGAGGAAAAAACTAACTAATTTGTTTAAAAACCTCGTCCAGTGACGGGTAGTTATCCATCAAGTTTAACAACCCGGAAAGCTCAAGTATTTTCTTTACTTGCGGACCTGCGCCGGCCAGGTAAACTTTCCCCCCGGCGGCGGAAACTTTTTTATAACGACCTAGTATAACACCTAGCCCGGCGCTGTCAATAAAACTGACACCGGACAAGTCAAAAATGAGATTGACGCCTGCATTATCGCCCAAAGCGTTATCCACATCATCACGCAGGAAATCGGTGGCACTTATGTCCACTTCACCGGTTAGGGAAACTAAAAGATAATGATTGTTCTTTGAAATGGTATAATGCATTTCGGTCACCCCCGGTCAATCATATGTATAACCAGTATTTGTTAGATTCTACCACAAATTGGTCAAATAAGCAAACCCGCTGTTATAAACACGCGCTCATTTGGTTCTTTTGCGCGCGTGTTCACTGCTTTAGCCACTTGACTTGCCGTAAATATGGCAAAAAAAAGCTTCCGGTTTCCAAAAAGGCGTAACCGGAAGCTTTGGCATTGCGATATTTATGGAAGTACTAGCGTGCAAGGGCACGGTTCAGAACTTTATTCATTTGTTGTATTATGGATGCCCTTGGAACATCGTTTTTTGCCACCAGCGGCACTTTCATAATCTCTTTGCTTTCAGCCTCGATAATGAAATCCCCTATTTTTTGTCCTTTTTCAACAGGGGCACATATTTCACCAGGTATGGATGCGCGGCCCTTGTATTTTTGTTTATCTCCCTTGGGCACGGCCATGGCGATATCCGCAGCGGAAACTACTTCAACCGTATCGCGTATACCCTTGCAAACTTTGACAGAAGTAATTTTTTCGCCCTTTTTGGCGAGGTTTACTGCTTCGTACCGCGCAAAACCATAGTTAAAAATTTTTATCGATTCGCGAAAATGGCTTCTGGGTTCCGGTGTGCCCAGCACTACGGTAATGAGCCGCAAGCCGTCTCGTTCAGCGGTCGATGCCAGGCAATACTTGGCTTCGTTGGTCCAACCTGTTTTTCCCGCATCTACGCCCTTATACCACTTAAGCAGCTTGTTTGTATTCCAAAGTACAAAATCGCCACCTCTCAGGTCGTACCTGTAAATTGACGACAGTTCTCTAAACACGGGGTGTTTGAGGCACTCGCGTAATATAATTGCCATATCGTATGCGGATGTATAATGGTTTTCAGCGGGCAAACCGGTACAGTTGGCAAACCTGGTGTGTTTCAGGCCCAGTTCCTGTACTTTTTTATTCATCATATCCACAAAGGCTTCTTCAGAGCCCGCAATGTGTTCGGCCACTGCCACGCTGGCGTCATTTGCAGAACCCACCGCCACGGAGATGAGCATTTCCCTGAAACTTAATTCTTCACCCGGTTCAAGGTATATTTGTGATCCACCCATTTTCCAGGCGTTCTCGGAAGCGGTTACCATATCTTCAAGGGCCACTTTTCCTTGTTCCAGGGCTTCGTTGGCAATAAGTAAAGTCATAATCTTGGTTACGCTGGCCATTGGTAATTCCCTGTCCGGCTCTTTCGACCACAATACCTTGCCGGTGGCCGCGTCCACCAGCACTGCTGATTCGGCGGTAGTTTCAATACCAGTGCCGGGCTGTTCATCGTTTTCAGCGGCCGGCGCCTGGAAAGCCGGTAACAGGCAAAAGCATATCATCATGATAAAGGTAAGGAAATTTTTTAGTTTCATTATTTTGTCCTCCCCTGAATTCACTTGCTCAAAATATTATGCGAAACAAAAGAAAAGTTATACCCTGAAGAAGTGTATATATTTGTACACACAGTAATAAACAAATGCAACAAATTTTTTTTCTTTGTCTACCCGGAAAAATACTCTTGAGTATGGGTATACCTGTTCCGGGCTCGCTTTTTCAGAGCAGGTGACGCGTTGCATAAACGGCACCATTAGGAGGATTAAGAGCATTTTCCTAGTGGCAAGCAACACTGCGTTTAAAAACTCCCGCGCCGACGGCACCAACGGCTTATACGTTGGGGACATACTT
>CBETWA010000078.1:0-5224 GCA_965539975.1 uncultured bacterium
GCCGGGTTGTAATATAGGATCGCCCACCTTGGCCCTGCCGTCGGTGCCATCGGTTGCATTCGCCAGAATGTGGTTATTGGAAAGTATCAATTTCTCCCCGGTTTTTCTATCGCGAACCACCGCACCGAATGTACCCGCGCTGATATTATAATGTCCGATGCTGCCGCCCGGAAGGGCGGGTCTTAATTTACCTGTCCTGTCCCGCAATAACCGCACTCTACCGATTTCCACAACGTCAGTATCCAGCCCCATAAGCTTGGGAGGAACCCGTTGAGCCCGGGCGAGATCACCCGGAGGCATTTTCTTGTCCACAAAAACAATTATTGCCGGCTTTCCCGTGCAAACATTTCCTGTTTTTTTATATCCCACACCCACACCCCTAACATTAGGCAGGTTCAATAATTGCCGGCGCACCTTGGTCAGGGCGCGGTGACATTTTTCCATGACACCCCCTCCTTTTCTATGACATTTTATGCAATGAAAAAACAAAGGGTTCCGTACCCGCTAATAAGGGGAACGGGGTATACCCAACCTGTATTTCCCCCGTGTCTCCATCCCGCCAATGCCGTCAAAACCCGTAATGGTGCCGGCTATTATATCTCGTAAAGCGATGGGATCGTAAATTGAAGTATAGGCGACCTTTTCCACAACAAAAACCGGGTCGAATGCATGTATCATGACCCTTTGCGGTGAACTTGCAAAATTGGCCCCGGCGGACAGGAGGGCTTCATAGTGTGATTGGCACGCCCCGGCAAAAATAACCAGGTCATCCCTGCTTTTTTCATAACTCCGGGCTGCTTTAACGGCGTTTACAAAATGCATGGAATTGTGATAGTTGCTGATATCGGAAAAGTCCTTTGTGCCTTTTACAAAACCGTCGTGCCCGGTTATAACCAGCAAATCCGGGCGGTGTTCCACCAGCAGATCATAAACCTTTTCCGCCTGCAGTTCTTCCGGTACGTGATAGCCGTAAGCGGGAATCTTCAGCTGTTTGTATGTAGTCATGCACAGGTCCAGGTAATCCTTGTCCCCATCTATATGCAGTACGCTTCCCGGAACGTCAAACCCCTCCACGTCACCGGGGCCGGGTTGGTCACTCACCGACCGGATCAAACTCCTTTTGCGCTCTTCCTTGCGCCTTTTGAATACTTGCCGCATGGCTTCATGATTTTTGGCCATGGTCACGCGCCAGTAATTAGCCACTTTGGAGGGTTCAATAACCTCAAGGTCCTCCAAGGGTGCCGTCGCACACAGGCGCACATCCAGGCCCTTAAGGCTGGCGGTTTTAACCCCGCCCTTCTCGTTGATTTGCATTACTTTAAAGTAAATGTCATTTTTATATGATTTGCGCCCGACTATGTCACCCACCTTTATGTCACTCACAGCCGCCCCTCCCGAAGCTACGGTTTTTGCCTGTTATGTAATATTATGTAATTCAGGTCGCAAGTGCTTTTATGGTGGGCTGTGAAATCCCGGCGGCGAAACTTACCGGGGTTTTTAGCATATTTTGTTAATATAAATTCCAGAAGTTTCTAACAGGACAACCGGAAAATATTTATAAGTGCAGGTATACCCACATGTACTTCATCCTACTGCTGGCGCCGCAACGCGGCACGGGCGCCTGCCATTAACCGGTAAATTTTGCCATTAGATAAGAGGAAAAGGTGAGTCGGTGGTGTTTATAGCAGTTATTCCCGTCAAAAACGAGGCCGGGAACCTGGCCCGGGTCATTTCAAACTTGCCCGGCCATTGTCTTGACCTTGCGGTTCCCGTTCTTAACGGGTGTACAGATAATTCGCTGGCCGTGCTGGAACGGCTAAATTGCCCCCGCCTGGCTCCCCTGTGCTTCGCCGAACCTCTGGGCATAGATATCCCACGGGCAGTGGGGGCCGTGGAAGCATTAAGGCTGGATGCGGAAGGTGTTCTTTTCCTGGATGGTGATATGACGGGAGCGGGCATGGATGTTCTTGAAAAACTGGTGCGGGCCGTGCGAGATAAAGGCTTGGACCTGGCCTTAACAGATTGTTACCCGCCGTATACCCACCGCCATTTGAGCCCTCAGGCCTCTTGCCTGCTAAAAATGAGAAAAAAACTAAACCGGCGGATCGGTTTACTGGAAGAAATCGGCACGGCAACACCTTCCCACGGCCCGCACGCCGTTTCAGGCCGGTTACTTCGCTCAGTTACACCGTACGATTTCGCCGTTCCGCCCCTGCTGCTGGCCAGGGCGGCCCTAAAGGGGTTAAAAATCGGGCTGGGAGCGGAAATTGCCCACACGCAACTGGGTTCACCCGTGCGCGGTGCCGGCCATGCCCAAAATATTGCGGAAACCATTATTGGCGATTGCTTGTCAGCCTTGTACACGGTAAACGGAAAACAGGGCGGCAGGGTTTTCGGCGGCCGGGAATTCACTGGCTACCATGCCCAAAGAAGGTGGGATATTCTAAATAACTTTATTAGCGGTCGGATTACGGGGGATTGCTTTTAGGGCGAATGGCCCCGCAATGCCGGCAAAGCGGTATCCTGTACCACGGGCGCGCAATAACGCTTGAAAAAACGCGTTGGATACTGGCCGGCACGCAAAAAACCCGGGCGTTGCCCGCCGGGTTTAAACGCACTTACTTTGTATGTTTGTCTGCCACGCAGGAAGCCCCGTAAGCGTCGGGTTTGATTTTAGCCTGAAAACCGCTCCCCGTCACCATTCCAACCACTTCCTTGATCAAATCCCGTGTTTCACCCTTCCTACCCACGTCAATGTGGATCTCCACCGGCATCTCGGAAAAGCCGTTTTCGGAAAACAGCTTGGCTATTTGACCTCCAAGTTCCAGGCTGAGAGCCGTTTCATAAAATATTTTTTGGCGCAAGCTTTTAATTTTGTTATGTGACTTTTTACGGTAATAATAACGAGCGCCCTTGCCCAACCGGTGCACGATAACGGCCGTAATAAAACTGGTTTCCTCCCTGACCATTGAATCAGTGCCCACGATTATTTTATACGAGGAAGAAGGAAGCCCGCAGATATACTCGCGTATATCGTCCATCATTTCGGCAAATGACAGTTTGCCCTTGGTTGGACTGGTGAAAAACAAGCTGGTCCATCTCCTTTTAAATGAATGCGCCGGCTTGCCGGCCGCTGTGGAAATCAAACGGCGGTCCCTGTCACCGGGCGGGGGCTAACCCGTACTTGTTCACGACACGGCGGTACTCGCTGGCCAGCCGCGCGAATTCCATTATATCAAGGGTTTCACCCCTGCGTCCCGGTTCAATGCTTGCCAAGCGTAACACTTCCGACCACTGTTCCCTGGTAAGTTGCGCCACGGACCCGCTGAGGGCGTTGAGAAGCGTTTTCCTGCGCTGCCGGAAAGCAGCCCCCACCAGGGTGAAAAAATCATTTTCGTCCGCAACTTCCACCGCCGCTTTATCCCTTACCTCCATCCTTACCACGGCCGAACCCACTTCAGGGCGCGGGATAAAAACCGTCCGGGGAACCCGGAACAGCATCTCGGTTTTGGCGTAATAGTTAGCCGCCACTGTAAGAGCACCGTACTCTTCACTGCCGGGCGCGGCAGTAATACGTCTTGCCACCTCTTCCTGGACCATAATTACAATTCTGCTGATGGAAAACCGGTTCTCCAGCAAGTGCATGATCAACGGGCTGGTTATGTAGTACGGCAAGTTGGCCGCCACCTTGTACTTCCCGGTACCGTCACCGGTCAAGCCGTACACTAGCCGGTCAAAATCAGTCTTCAAGGCATCGGACTCAATGACATGAACATTTTCAAAACCCGACAGGGTCTCTTCCAGTATGGGTAAAAGATTCCGGTCAATTTCAATAGCCAGTACCCGCCCCGCTTTTTGTGCCAGGGAACGGGTCAGAGCACCAAGCCCAGGGCCTATTTCCACAATGGTTTCACCGGGCTCGGGAGCCACAGAGGAAACTATTTTACGGATTATATTGGCATCCACGAGAAAGTTTTGCCCCAGGCTCTTTTTGATCCTGAAACCATGACGGGCAATCAGCTCCCTGGCGGTGCCCGGCGCGGCGGGATCCATAATCAACCTCCGTGATAAATAAATCTATTTTTAGTATATATCATAATCTTTTTTAACGGGAAGTCAAAAAGGGAGTTTTTCACTCCCTTTACTCTAAAATATAAACTTTAACTTTTCTTTTACCCCACTTCAATGCTTCGCTTCTGGTTTCAAAGAAAAGGTCAATTCTATTTCCCTTAATCCTACCTCCCACATCCAAGGCCCGGCAATAGCCGTAACCATCCACGTACATCCGGGTACCCAGCGGTATAACCGAAGGGTCAACTGCCGCCACCCCCACCCGGGGCTTGATCCCCGTACTGGTATTATAGCCGGTGTGTGTGTAAGCTGTAGCCACCATCTCATATGCCCTTTTAAACCTTATTTCATTGCCGCCGCGGGACGCAACCTGTACGGTCCCCACCCGCACCACCTGATCGACGGGTTTTTTGATGACTTCGCTGCGCACCAGCCGGCGTTCCGTTTCCTTGCCATTTCTATAAGTAACTTCCCAGGTTTTCCGCGCCAGGCCATTGACCCCGCGCTGCTCCACCCTGGTTATGCCCTTTTGCAGCGTGCCGTCGTTTTCTCTTTTGGTGCTGAACTGGATTGGCACTTCCTCTTCTACAGTGCTGATTTCAACCCGGTCCACCTTGATTTCCATACCCGGTTCCAGTTTAGTGCCCAGCCCGGGGGAAACCTCGTCCAGTTTGCCCAGGGCTATTTTTCTTTCTTTAAGCACATCCTTTACGGTTTCCGATGCGGTGTTAACAAGAAACCTGTCGTTGCCCACCTGTAGCGTTACGGGTATGGCCCGCAGGACTTTTACCGTCATGCCGTCTTCGAGCCCGGTTTCGGGCACTGGAGAGACTTTATCCAGCGGTCCCAGATTTACATTTTGCTCGCTAAGCAATTCTTTTACGTTACCCGCGAATGTTTTTATCTCCAACCGTTCACCATCAACCAGCAACGTAACCCTCTTCATGGCGGAAGTATAAGAGTAAGCAATGGCCCCGGCAAGCAACAAAACGGTCAACGCAGCTGCCGCAACACGGGCACCCGTGAAGTTGCCGGCACGAGCGCCATACTCCCTCTTATTTAAACCTTCCATCCCTTCGTTTCTCATTCTTAAAACAACCTGGTTCAAAAAACTTAACTGTTTTTAAAAACAGCCAAGCGGCCTCCCCATGAC
>CBETWA010000079.1:0-4899 GCA_965539975.1 uncultured bacterium
GCTCGACCGGAACAGGTATACCCACATATATTTTCATCTTTCTGATGGTGCCACAGTGTGGCATGGGGGTCTACCGGTATAATAAGAAAACCCCGTCCCGGCAAGGGACGAGGTATTCTCGCGGTACCACCCTAATTGATCGCTCCCGGCTGCTAACTAAAAAATAACGGGCGCGATCCACTCGGGACCTTTAACGGAGGCCGGCCGGCACGGCTTACTTTGCGTCTGGCGCTTTCAGCCTGCAGCTCCGGGGCGGCACAGGTGCTTTCATCCGCCGGGCTTGCACCTTACCCCGGCTCGCTTGGGACTAAACGCAACCCTTATTCCCCTTCACGGCTGTTTCATATTCAAAATTAAAAACATATTAGCACGGTACACAAATCATGTCAACATTCCCGGGTTAATTAACCGCGGTATATTTTGTCATGATGCCCTGCGCCGATTGTTTTTCCGCCCGCCAGCATACATAGCAAAGCTACCGGGAGACCGGCAAACAGGGGATGCATGGAAACAGGGGCAAAAATCGCCCACACCAGGGTAGCAAGGGGGCCCAGTATCACAGCCAGGTATACACTCCGTGGGCTGAACCGGCCGGAAAAAAACACCGCGCCCAGCAGCGGCAGAAAAACCGTGACACCTCGCAGAGCGTTGGAAAGGTATGACCAGTCCAGTATCAACGATTCCAGCGACATATTTGCCAGAACCAGCATTAGCATCCCGGCCAGGGGAATGATACCCCTACTCAAGCGCAATAATTCCGAATCCGTTGCCCTGCTGCGAAAGCGACGGTAAACGTCCCTAGTGAGCACGGTGCTGACTCCCAGGGTAAGGGCACCACCGGTCAGGATCAACGACACCAGCAAGGTTGCGGCGGCAACACCCCCGAGCCACGGGTCCAGGTGCATATAGATAAAACCGGGCAGGGCAAAAGCAGGATTGATGTTCGGGTGCATCGCCCGCATGAACAGGCCCACCGCAACCCCGGCCAGGCCGTAAAGCGGAATTAACAATGCAGAGTACATGGCACCAAGCCTGGCCGCCCGAGCGTCCCGGGCCGCGAACAGGGGCTGCAGGAAAGTCTGGGTGGATGCTAATCCCACAATTACTGAAAAAGCGCCGCCCAAATCAACCAGGGCACCCCTGGGTAGCATGGTTTGCAATTGCCCGGGAGGCAAATTTTGTATTACGCCGCCGGGGCCGCCAAAAAAAGTAATGCTGTATATACCGCTGGCGAAAAGGGTAACGGAAAGCAAGGCCAGCTTGACCAGGCCCACCAAACTGGTGCCCCAAATACCGCCGCCGGTTACGTAAAGGATCATCAGCACCACCGTCAGGGTGGAAGCGGCCAGCGGCGATACCGGAAACATTCCCTGGAGAACGGGAACCGCGGCCATTATCTGCACCGATGCCTGAATGAACATGCCCGCGGCGGTAAATACGGCCACCCATAGGCGTACCGGCGGCCCGTATTCGCCCACCAGGTATTCGGTAACGGTTACCACTTCCTTTTCACGCATGGGCTGGGCCAAAAACAAAGACAGCAGCAGGCAGGAAACACCGGCGCCAATGGTGAACCACATGGCACCCGGACCAAGGGAATACGCCATCTGGGCTGTTCCGATGGTAACCGTACCCCCGGCGAACGAGCCCACTATGGCTCCGGTCACCCCGGCGGATGACAGTTTCCTGCCCCCTACGGTAAAATCATCCGCCGTTTTAACCTTGAAAAAAGAAAAGACCCCCACCGATGTTACTAGAGCTAAGGTTAAAAATATGCCTAAATAGTGTTCTGCTGAAAGCAAGGGATCATCTCCTTGCTTTCATTATACCCCCCGGACAAACTAATTGGAAGAGCTTTTGGTACCGGGCTTTGGTGCCAGGTGTTGAAAATCCATGATTTATTTTACTTATCTCGTATTACCTGCACCAAGAAACTCTTTAGTTCTTTGACCTGTTTAGCTTGCCACGTACTGTCTACCATAGATTTTCAACACCTGGCACCAGATTGCAACACCCGGCACCGGGTTTTTTTACATGGTAAGGACGCCGTCCTGGTTATCGATCAGGCGCAGCACGTTTTCCTCCCGCCCGTCCAGGGCGTTGATATATACCAGGTAAGTTTCTTCTCCCAGGGTACCCTTGAATTCCCAGGTCAGTTTTTCCTTGCCTGTTTCAGTGGGGATTAGCGCCAGCCGCCCGGGACCTTCTATGTCCAGCCTGTCGTTTACAAGGTCGCGGGCCTGTTGCTCGGAAAGTTTCGCCCCGGGAAGTTTTCGCTGCCGGTGCGACATCAGATAAGTACGGGCATCCACCGCCAGCACCTGGCCGTTGTCCAGGGCGACGGTTACCTTGACCAGGTCCGGGTAAATGATTATTCCTTCCTGCGTATAAGCGTAGTTGAACGTTATGGTATTATCGTTGCGCTGGTAGTAACTTTGTTTCATGGAATCATAACCGTGCTTCTCCAGGTATTTACGAGCGCGCTCCGCCGCTTGCTCAGCGTCAAGCTTGGCACTATCCACGTCACGGGGGTTCAACATCCACACCAGGTGTCCCCCTTTTTTCGACACATCGGCAACAGCGGGTTCCCCGCTAACCTTGCCCTGAACGCGACGTGTCATTTGTACCCGGTAAGCTGGAATATCGCCTTCCAGTTCACCCGTTACCCGGGCAATGACATCTTCATCCTCCCCGGTGTCCAGGTAATTCATGGCCACCTCTCTGGCACGGCCCGGCGAAATTTCTTTTCCTTTAATCAAGGTCCCGTTGCCGCGTTCCACGTGGTCGGAAAAGGGCCCGTCATAAATCAGGGTGGGGTATTTCTGCATTTGATTGTCAATCTCCCTGAAGCCAGCGCCGGCCGTGGTGCCGCCTTCCCCGGCCAGCCGCCGGGAACCGGCCGCTGCCAATTCATAAAAACCAAACCGCCCGCCGGTTGTTTCGGCGTAAATCTTGCCCAGTTCGGCATTCAGGCTGGAAGCCTGGTTGTATAGCCTGTTCAGAGTCTCCCACTGTTCACCGGAAACTGCCTTTCCGGTTGCAACCTGTTCGGACAAGGTTCGAGAGTAATCCCCAAGCTGGGTGATGAACTTTGCCGTTTTACCCAGCAGCTCGTCTTCCACCGGTAACTGGGTCAGGTTGTCCAGTGCCTGGTTGGACCGCTGTCGTATTTGCTCCAGTAGATCCCGCATCCGCGCGGGATCCGCCGAAACCAGGGTTTTCCCCAGCAACACTTCCGCATTTTGCACGTGGTCCGCCAGGTTGAAAAAGGCTCTATAGTAACTATTCTCCAGCGCAACTCGCAACAAGCGGTTTTCATTGTGCTGCCAGTAACCCCATGCACCGGCCACCAAGGCCAGTGCCAAAAAACCAAGGGGTAATATCCATTTCCTGTACAAATTATCACCACCAGAATTTAAAATGATCATTACCGGGCAAAAACATGCCTGCCTATACGGTTAATGATTTGCCTGCTCCATATCCAGGGGCTGACCCGTTTAGACGGGTTCCAAAAGAACGTAGCCCCTCCTGTTGGATCCCACCCGGCCATTGCCTGCCTGGCAGCTTGTATGGCTTCCTTTGTCAACGGGCGGTTATACTGGCCGTTGGTAACCGATTCAAAAGCGTGGGGCTGGTAAACCACACCGGCAATGGTATTGGGAAAGGACGGGTGCCGCACCCGGTTCAAAATCACAGCCCCAACCGCCACCTTTCCGACATAAGGTTCGTCCGCAGCTTCACCCTCTATAACCCGGGCCAGCAGCGTTACGTCCTGCGAAGTGCGCACCACCCCCCGGGATACTTCGCTACCGCCCGTTGGCCGGGGAGTACCCGTCGTGCCTCCCCCATAGCCCAGCGCCGCCCAGGTGGCGGGTCCCACAACCCCGTCGGCCCTGAGGCCGTTCCTGCGCTGGAATTCGCGTACCGCCCGGTAGGTTGCGGAACCGTAAACCCCATCGACAAACCCGTGGTAATACCCCCATTGCCTTAATTTTTGTTGCACTGTTATTACCTCGTTGCCCCGGCTTCCCCAGTAAAGCGTTTTACCCTGCGCTTTGGCCTCGTAAGCGTACACTCCCAGCAATATTGCAAAAAAGAGAACCAGTGTGCCCGTTACCACCATTATTTTTTTGTTGAAATATACCCGGCCCAACAAAAACCCGCACCTCCGTTTTTAATACTTTTAGCAAATTACACCTTACCACCGGCAGTCATAATAAGTAATTGGAGGTTGGAATTTGGAAATTGGGGTCTGGCAAGAAATTCGAGGGGTAATCTTTCAAACCGGCCTGTAACCTCCAACTTCCAAAATTCCAATTATGCAAGAACAACAGAATAATTCCCAAAACGCACGGGGGCAAAACTGAATAAGCGGGTGTTTTACATAGTTTTTGAAAAAAAGATAAAACTATGTGTGTAAAAACCAGGGTTTTGTTTTCTAAGCAAGGAATTAACTTGTATAATCGAGAATATGTAGTTGTTAACGCAAAAAAAGCCGCCCGGTTACCTTGCACAACCCGGTTTTAAGGGGGTGATGGCCTGAAAGGCAGAATTGACGTGGATAAGTTTGTCAAAACTCGACAGAATGAAATCGAGTACCTTGTGAATACCGCCCTTAACCGGGCCGGAGATGTGGTCAAACAAAAGGTTGCCGGGGGTGAAATCAGCCCCACCATCCAGGAGGTTTTACCCCTGCTTTTATACGAAGCGCTGGTTACAAATACTGTTGCCGTGTTACGGCTGGTTGCGGAAATGCTGGAACAGGACGACACAGCTGAACACAGCGGTGCCGAACACTGAGATACGGGGAGGTTTAAGCAGCTGCGAAACACATAACTTTACTTTACACCATGGAGCTAATCAAAGGTAAAGACAACCGGTACAGGGTACACATCACAT
>CBETWA010000080.1:0-4834 GCA_965539975.1 uncultured bacterium
GTACATCACTTGCGGGGAGCCACCAGCCCACCCCAGTGCTATTTTCATCTTACTGATGGTGCCACAACGCTGCAGCATGGGGGTCTACCCGGAAAATACTCTTTCGCATGTTTTTAGCGAGCACGCAACGGTATAGGTGTCTATTTTAAAAATATTTAAAAAAACTTGTAAACCTTTTTTCAAATATACCACAATACTATGAAATTCAAAAGGGATACCTTTACGGTATCCCTCAAATAGCCTGCCGGGCACCCCGGGAGAATTTCCCCACTATTTTGGAAACAAATCTTACCAGAGGGTGCGCCAGTTGTGTTTCTTTTTCCTTGCAATTGTTTTTCAATTCCGCCAGTTCCTGCTGGGCCAGGCGCAGGGCTCTGTTCAACCTTTCATTTTCGGACATGGAATGTTTCAGGTCCGCGCTTAAGGTATTAATTTCTTCTCGCCAAATTTTTTCCTCGTGCTCCCTAGCCCCCTGAATTCTCTCCAGCTTTTGGCGCAGCTCCACTATTTGTGTTTGCAGTTCGGCTATCCTCTCGGCATGTTGTTCTTTGAGCTCCATGATCCTTACCTTGTTCTCCCTATCCCGTTCCTTATACTGTTGCAGCTTGCTGAAAAGGGTTTCTAGGCTTTGCTGGTTTCGCCTCAGGCTTTCCCTTAGGTTGTTGTTTTCCGCCTCGTTATCCCTGGCCCTTTTAACCCACAACCTGCACTGGTGTAAAATACTATTTGCTTTGGATTCCAGTTTTTGAAGGTGCTCCTTGTAACGATATATTTCCTTCTTTCGCAAAGCCAGCAAAAGATCCTTTTCAGCCATCTGGGTGACCATCTGGTCAAAACGGTTTATATCTTCTCTACGCTGGGCCAAAGCCGCAGCTGCTTCACGCCGGGCCGCCGACACTTCTTCGAGTTGTGACTTTAAACTTTCAAGGCGCCGGTTCCAGCGCTCGCGATCCCTGTGCCAGCATTCCCTCTGTCTTTTTAATGCTTGAAGGTATCGTTTTAAAATACGGTCGTGAAGAATTTTAGCTTCCGCGTTGTAACACCAAATCCCGTCCCCCACCTCTTCAAAGTAAGGAAATTTTTTCAGTATGTTTTTAATCTCAGCTATTTCAGTCTTTCTCCATTTACCCACCACATCGCACAGCTGGGCTGGGGACAAACCGGTGGGATACAGTTTAAGCGCCTTAATAACCAGGTGACGGAGGGAGTAATTCCCCGTTTCCACTTCCCATTCTGTAAGGCCCCATAAGCCGTTTTCCAGCTGAACAAATCTTCCGTCGTTAATTAACCCCGCCGTTTCAGAAACGGGCTTGCGCTTTTTTTTACCTGTACCGTTTTTTACCATCTCATTTAAACTCAACGGTTTTTGTTTTTTTAGCAAAAGGTTGTAATACTTGTCGTTTTCCCTTTGCCCTTCCAGGTTTAGCGTCCAGGTATTTTGATCCTCGCTGTGGAAACACTTGTGCTGTACCAGGCAAAGACGCACTTTTTCTTCCACCTTGTCCGCGCTGTAATCAGCCAGCATTTGGCGGTGAACATAAGGGACCAATTCCGGCACTGAAAGCGTCTCAAAGAAGAAAAGTGTTTTTTTCAGCACGTCGGTTAAAGAATTTAACTTACCGCTCAACGAAGCACACCACCCAAATAATTAATTTACTTCCATTTTATAACTGTTTATATATTTCATTTTATAGCCTCTAAATCCTTCTTAATTTTAAACTTTTTTCTAATTTTTTCCTTTTTAGAATAAAAAAAAGAACCGTTTTTAAAAAACAGTTCCCGAAAAACGGAAGCCGGCCTTACCAAACAGGCCAGCGTCAACCCGTTTATCCCAGGCTGTAATTGGGCGCCTCCTTTGTAATAATAACATTGTGGGGGTGACTTTCCCGTAAACCGGCTGGCGTTATGCGGATAAACTTGGTCTTGGTTTTCAGGTCATGAATGGTTGCCGTGCCGCAATAACCCATACCTGCGCGCAGCCCGCCAATCAGTTGAAAAACAGTATCTGCAAGCGTTCCCCTGTATGGAACCCTGCCCTCCACTCCTTCCGGCACCAGTTTTTTCTGGTCTTCCTGGAAGTACCTGTCTTTACTACCTTCTTTCATCGCCCCTAAAGAGCCCATGCCGCGATAAACCTTGTAGCTCCTGCCCTGGTATATTTCCATGTCACCGGGGCTTTCCTCGCATCCAGCCAGCAAGCTGCCCAGCATAACCACATCCGCGCCCGCGGCAATAGCTTTCACCACGTCCCCGGAATACTTTATGCCGCCGTCGGCAATGATGGGTATTCCGTGCTTGGCGGCTTCCTGAGCGCAATCGTAAACAGCCGTTATCTGGGGAACTCCCGCACCGGCCACCACCCTTGTGGTACATATCGAGCCCGGACCGATACCTACTTTCACGGCGTCCGCGCCGGCGAGAATCAGGTCCCGTGTTCCTTCCGCCGTGCCGACATTACCCGCTATGACCTGTACCTCCGGGTATTTGTTCTTGACTTTTTCCACCGTGTCCAGCACACCGCGGGAATGGCCGTGAGCCGTATCAATAACTACCGCATCCACTTTGGCTGCCACCAGGGCTTCCACCCTTTCCATAGTGTCCGCCGACACTCCAACGGCGGCGGCCACCAGCAACCGCCCTCCCTCATCCTTGGCAGACATGGGGTACTGGCGGGCCTTTTCGATGTCTTTAATGGTAATCAAGCCGCGTAGGTTGAAATCATCGTCCACTATGGGCAATTTCTCCACTTTGTATTTTTGGAGGATCTCCTTGGCTTGTTCAAGGGTAGTTCCAACAGGCGCGGTCACCAGGTTGATCTTGGTCATTGCATCGCCCACAAGCTTGTTCAGGTCCTTTTCAAACCGCAAATCCCGGTTAGTTAAAATTCCCACCAGCTTACCGTTTTCCACCACCGGCACACCGGAAATCCGGTATCTTTCCATCATGACTAGGGCTTCGCTAACGGTGTTGCTAGGAGAAAGATATATGGGATCGGAAATCACCCCGTGTTCAGAACGCTTGACCCGGTCCACCTCCAGGGCCTGCCTTTTTATGGACATGTTCTTGTGGATCACCCCAATACCACCTTCCCTGGCCATGGCTATGGCCATGCGGGACTCGGTTACCGTATCCATGCCGGCACTCATCAGTGGTATGTTTAACGTTATTTTTTTCGTCAGGCGGGTGGATGTATTAACATCACGGGGCAAGATTTCCGATGCAGCAGGTATAAGCAGCACATCATCAAAAGTCAATCCCGTTTTAGCGAATTTTTCAGGAAATATGTCCCCTCACTCCTCTCAGGCCACAATCATTTTAATATATATTTGTTAATTATAGCATACCTGATAATGATAAGGGGACAAAAATTATTGTAATAACATCTAACACTAGTCATATATGTTAATCCTGACCCATAATGGAACCCAACCCGTGCCTCATGAAGTGATCGCGCAAGTGGTAAATAAGCTTTTCCGTAACATCAAATTCTTCAGCCATTTCAGCGTCAGATTTGCCCTCCTTGATGCCGTCTATCAACTCGTTGTAATCGACACCCACTTCTTCGGCCTTGAATTTCAAGCTGGGTTCTGTACTCCAGGGGACTCGGGAACGAATGAATTCTTCCATTCAATAAACACTCCTTTTTAATATTATTGTCCCCCGGTGAAACCATATTATTAAAAGCCGGTGTTATTGCGAATTGCCGGTTTTTTGTTATCAAACCATAAACTGTATTTCTGCTCCTATCATTAACGAAGTATGCAAGACGCGTGAAAGAGTCATACAAAGAACGTATGCAATATGTTTTTTACACATTTTCATTGACCGGCCTGACTTCCAGATAGACTACCAGGTTTTCAGATATTACAACCAGGTACACCTTCAACCGGATCTTCTCCCCTTCAATTTCAATTTCCCTGTTATCCACAATTCTCGGCACAAGCTGGTAGTTAATGGTGTCTATTTCCTGTCCCTTTACCAGCTTCAGCCACTCTCCAACATTTTTTTCAACAGCCATTTCCACCGCGCTTTTTTCATATTCCGTAAAGTCACAATCTTCGGGAAAGCTCACGGTGGTATTTATTTGTGTAACAACTCTCCCAGGTTTCCGCTTTTGTTCCTGTAGTTGTCGCAGGTCTTTTTCAACAGCCACCAGCTTGTTTTTCAGCAACCTGTTTTCCATATACAGTTCATCCAAATGATACCCGGTGGCAACCCCGGTTACCGCCGCACCGGTAATAAATCCGAGAATGAAGATTGCAATCTTGGGCAATAGAAGTCTCACCTGTAATCACCCGATATGGTCAACAACAGGTAATGACCAAACTGCGCGCCGGCCAGAGCACTGACTATGTAAATCAACTGTTTAACCACAGCCCGCACTTCACCCTGGAAAAGGCCGGACTCAAGCACTTCAAAAGTGGAAAAAGTCCCGCCTATGGCCGCCACGATGGCCCAGATTTTAATCTCCTTGGCCAGTTTTAGCATTGTGCCGATGGGTGGTTCTCCCACCAGCACTGCGGCCAGCGAGCCTATAATGGATGCGCCGAGCATTACACCCAGCGCGGTAAAAAAAATGAGCACCGTCTTGTTAACAAAGGTTTCCATCAAGGCCTACTCCTCAAACCGTAAGGCAAAGAAAAAAATTATTCAACCGGTTATTTGCAATCCTTGCCCCAAGTATATGTAACGGGGAACGAAATAATTACAAAAACCGGGCGCAACTACCCGGAAAATACTTTTGGTTATGGGTATACCTGTTCCGGGCTCGCTTTTTCAGAGCAGGTGACGCGTTACCTAAACGGCACCATTAGGAGGATTAAGAGCATTTTCC
>CBETWA010000081.1:0-3741 GCA_965539975.1 uncultured bacterium
CTACCCAGAAAATGCTCTTGGTTATGGGTATACCTGTTCCGGGCTCGCTTTTTCTAAACAGGTGATGCACTACCTAAACGGCACCATTATAAAGGTTTAGAGCATATTACAGGTGATGACCAACACTGTGTTTAAAAACTTCCGCGCCGACGGCACCAACAGCTTATACGTTGGGGACATACTTCCGACCCAAAAGATTTGACCCCAAAGGGGAAGTGTGTCCCCTGACCACTGTCCGAAACCGGACCGCCATAAACTCACCGTCTGCGGTTCGGAAAGGCTTTCGCGAACATCACGTTCGCTCGTCCGGTTTCGCCGATTCGCTTGCGCCGGGTGCTGTTACCGGCGCTCCTGCAAAGCGCTCAACCGGAACAGGTATACCCACAAGTATTTTTATCCTTCTGCTGGCGTCGCGATAGTGGTATGTGGGTCTACTTTGGGAGATCTGCTAAATTAATGTACCGTTCACGGGAGGAATACTTGTCCCCTTGTCGAATATTGGGGTTGTTAAAAATTATTAAGGGCGAAAGGAGACGGGTATTGCGGAAAAATATACTAATTTTATTAGGTATTGCGGCACTTGTTTTTATACCGGTTTATCAACAAGCACCGGCCATACCGATGCAGCGTACGGTAACGGTTGTGGATAACAATAAACAAGTAATTTTAAGGGAAAATATTCTTTACAATAATACATATAACCAACCTGAAATAAAGATTCCTGTAAATAATACGGCTGTGATAACAAGCGGAAGTCAACCGGCCAGGCAGGTGCAGTTAGCATCAAGGGCGGCCAGGGAAGATGTACGTCTGGTTTTAAAAAAAGCCAGTGAATTGCTTGGAAGTGCATATAAATACCATGCAAGCGGCCCCAACGCTTTTGACTGTTCCGGGTTTACCATGTATGTTTACCGGAGTGTAGGTGTTAACCTTCCACATAACGCGGCTGAACAGTATAAATCGGGGATGAAAGTGTCACGCAGCGAGCTGGCTCCAGGGGACTTGGTATTTTTCGGTTACTACGGTAGTCACGATATCCGTCATGTAGGTATTTATGCAGGAAATGGGTTGTTTATCCACTCTTCTACTAAGCATGGAGTAATAGAAACACCGCTGGATTCCCCGTACTATGCCAGTAATTACAAAGGGGCCGTCAGGATATTGCGGTGAATTATTTCTAACATAGCACGGGTTACAAGTAAAAATTTAAAGCCTCCGGTGAAACGGAGGCTTTGTTTGTGTAAATGGAATATCTTTATGCCGGTTTGGAAGCGCCATGGGAAACCGGTTTTGGTTTTACCAGAGGCGCCCCCATGGGTAATATTGTTTTGCCATAAGCGGTATTTAGGATCACAGCAGCGCCTGTGTACAAGCCCAGCCAACCCGCGATGAACAGGCACCAGCCGGAAATGGGTACCAAAGTTTTGGGCCATACTCCCATATCTGTAAAGGTTACAATCCATACAGCGGGGAGTAACGCCAAAACCACCCCTAATAAACATTTTGGAGATTTAAAATAAGCAGGAGTCCACATGGTTAAAGCTGAGGAAAGGGCTAACCAGGCCCAACCGTCAACTCGTGCATCCAGTTCCCAGCCATACATTCCTGCGAAATACTTAAAAATTAATTCCAATCCGGTAACCAACATGAAGAATGCCGAAAAATAAGTAAATACGTTACCGCCCGTTGAGTTTCCTTCCAGTATTTCAAGCACACCAACAATTATCTGGACTACAAATCCCCCGAGCAGCCACAGACCCATTAAACCGATTGCCGCGTGCGTGACCTGGCCTGTTTGAACGGCAAAGAATATAAAACAGGCCATCGCAAGAGCTACCAACCCAGCGGGAGCTGGGTTTGCCCAACCACCATTATGTCCCGACATAAACCATCCTCCCCAATTAAATAGTCATCAAAGGTTAACAAACAACCAGCGCTTTTTTAAGATATCACCTCCTTTTTTTTCTTGGTGATTATATTAAAAACAACTTACTTCCAAGGAAAATATTTATTATATTGTCACAGGTTATCTCCGGATGATAAAATTACAGAAGGCCAAGATGTTTACGCTTTTTGACCGGCTTACCACCCCTTGAACTGATGCTTTTTTACCGCTAATCACTACCACATGCTGGCCATTGCCTATTCGTTTCCCCGCCCTTTTGTTTTTTGAAAACAAGACCCGAAATTAAATAAATATATAAAATTAATCGAATGTTTAATATTGCGCAAATCCAAGAAATATTCGCAAAATTTCAGTTACATAAAAATACTTTGGAAGGTCTTTTTTTATACCTCATTTATTTTAAAAACTAAAAATCAGGGCTTTATTTCAGCCATGCCGGCAGTAGTCTAATGCTTGGACAGGTATGTAAATTAGAACTATATTCATGTTACGATAGTAAACAGACCGGCTCTGTAAATGTTTAACATTTAGGCAGCCTTGTCACCTCTTCCCCGGCCAGTTTGATAGCTCCGGTGAATCTTTTTTAGCTGGCGATGGTGTATAGTGGTCCACCGTTCATCACAGCGATTTGTTACCTGGCGTTATTGCCTTTTACTGAAGGTACCGGGGCAAGTGTTTCGGTGTAATGGCATCGCTGTCGATATGTTGAAAGCCCGTACGCAAAGACATGCTGCGACCCTCTGTTTACTGAGATATGCAAGAATCATGCAAACTTAGGCAAATAAGCAAAAAATTATTTTGCACCTGAAACAGTTGGCTTAATAGCTTTGGCGAGGGTTAAAAGAAATTCTCTATGTAGCCGTGAATGGATTTTATTAAAAGGAAGTGTAAACATATATATATATGTAATCAGGGGTAACAAATTTAAATATTGCAATTACAGAAAAAAAGCTCGCAAGCGCGAGCATTGAGCATTTTATTTTGTGTAAAACGGTTTCGGCAATGTATATTTCTGAAATATATACTATATGGTTGTGTTGGGTCAGTTCAGTGGGAATTTATTAAAAAGTGAAAAATTTTGAAACCATCTTGTATCACAACAATTGTTAAAAGTGTAAACAATTGGACCGTTTGTAAGGATTTAAATTTGCTTTTCCGGCTCGCCATTTTCATTAACATGTTCTCCGGGTACTTTACCGGTTCCTTCTTCCAGGTATGATTTCATCAGGTGGCTATAGGCAACAGCACTTTGTTTTACCCACATTAAGGCATTGCCGGATAATTCCTTTTTGGGAACTGCGGGCGCCCCTGCGGCCAGGTGGCGTGGGGGGATTTTATCTTTATTACTTACAACCGAGCCCGCAGCCAACATGGATTCGGAACCAATCACCGCGTAATCAAGTACCACGGCGTTCATACCTATAACGGCACCATTTTCCACCGTACAGTTATGTAGTACCGCTCCATGGGCCACGGTAACGTTGTCACCGATTATTGTTTTGTCACCGGGTAAGGTATGTACAACCACATTATCCTGAATACTTGTATTTTTACCAACTTTAATCTGCCCGAAATCTCCGCGTAGTACCGCCCCGAACCAGATACTCGCACCTTCTTCGACAATTACGTCACCTATAAGCACGGCGGTGGGGGCCACGAAGGCTCCCTTGTGAACCTGGGGGCGTTTTCCCTTGAACTCAATAAACGGCAATATAACACACCTCCATACTAATTTATACTTCCTTTTCAATCCACCATTTAATTTTAGCCAGGGCCACTTCTGTGACTGTCAAGTAACTTTGAACAAATTTACGCAAATAATTTTTAACACCTAG
>CBETWA010000082.1:0-3233 GCA_965539975.1 uncultured bacterium
GTCGGAAGTATGTCCCCAACGTATAAGCCGTTGGTGCCGTCGGCGCGGGAGTTTTAAAACACGGTTTTGGTCGCCTCTTGGAATATGTGCTTATCTACCTGTTGGTACTGGTTTTGTAGTACCTCACCTACTCGGAAAAAGCGAGCCCGGAACAGGTATACCCATACCCGAGAGCATTTTCCGGGTAGACCTGTTTTCGCCAACACCGGTCGGGATTTGAAAGGTTTCTTCGGTGTTTTAAACGTGGTAAAACCGGTACCAGGCGTTAAACAAGTTCTTTATCCAGGGAGTTGGAACATCAAAAAGGAATTATCAAGCAAGACGGAGGGCATACCGGTTTCAGAAACCCTGATGAAAATGACATGGGGTTTTGCAATTAATCAAAACAAAAACGGTAAACAACGGGAGTAGTTAAAAGATGTTCAGCATGTACCTGGTAAAGCAAAAATTTAATTGCGAATCCATAACCAATATTGAAGAGCACGTAGAAAGGGAACTAAAACGCTTGGGGTTGTATAACAAGGTTTTTCCGGGCATGAAAATTTGCCTGACATATGGTTCCAGGGGCTTTCCCTATGGCTTTCGGGTAATCAAAGCTTTGGTTGACAATTTCAAGGCCTGGGGTGCTGAGCCTTTCATCGTACCGGCCATGGGCAGCCATGGGGGCGGTACTGACGAAGGACAAATCCAGGTGTTGAAAAAAATGGGTATTAGCGAAGAATCACTGGGTGTGCCTGTTAAATCGTGTGTGGAATCTGTGTTTATCGGTGAAACCCCGCATGGTGTACCGGTTTATTGTGACAAGTACGCGCTGGAAGCTGACGGTGTGTTTCTTTTCAATAGAGTCAAACCGCATACCGGCTTCCGGGCACCCATTGAGAGCGGCCTGACTAAAATGATGGCCGTGGGACTGGGTAAGGTTAAAGGAGCGGAAGCCGCGCACCGCGCGGGATTAGGCAAACACCTGGTTGAAATGGCGCGGGTGATTGACCAGCATATTAAATTGCTCGGCGGTATTGCTTCGGTTGACAACTTCCGGGGGGAGCTCTACATCCTAAAAGGGGTAAAGCCGTTGGAACGCGAAGAAGTGGAAATACAGTTGCTCAAAGCCGCTTGGGGGCAATTGCCCGGAATTCCCTTTGACAACCTTGACGTGCTGGTAGTGGACCGGATGGGAAAAAACATCAGCGGTTCGGGCATGGATGTTAATGTGATCGGTATGCACAGGCGGTTGGGCGGAGCTCCCACGCTGAATTACAGGACGCTTGTGGTACTTGATTTGACCGAAGAGTCCAATGGCAACGCTCTGGGCATAGGTTTCGCCGACCTTACTACGCGAACCTTGGTTGACAAAATAGATTTACAAAACACGTACAAAAACGCTTTGACCACTGGTTTTCTAGGCTCGGTAAAAATTCCATGTATTTTGCCCACGGAGAAAGAAGCGATTGAAACCGCCTGTAGTTATTACCAGCCGGAAAAATGCAGGGTTGTGCGTATCAGGGATACCCAGCATCTTGAATATATTTGGATTTCGAAACCCCTACTGAAAGAAGCGTATGGGTTGGAAGTAATTAAGAGAGTTGATTCTATATTTGAATGTAACGATAATATCTACAACACTAACCCATGAAACTTGTAACTTGAACGGAGCATTCGGCTTACACGGGTGCTCTTTGTCGTTTGGCCAAAACCAGCCACAGGTATGAGCAGCAAGCTGTTTCGTTAAATGTCTTGAATTTGGTATATGCCGGCACCAGCCCAGCTAAGGAGTAAAATTCCCGAAATTGGGCGAAACAAACTATAAGCGTTTTTTTAATTAACGGAAATAACCTATTGACAGTAAGCCGGGCGGTAATGACATTAAGTTCATTTACATTGCCACGCAGCTGGACGGCTGTCCTGCCAGTACTTTGGCGATCTCCCGCGCCACCAGCACCGATGTTTTGATCTGTGCCTCTTCGGTGAGCCCGGCGATGTGCGGGGTGAGGATGACGTTGTCCAGCGCTAGAAGGGGTGACTGGCGCGGCGGTTCCGATTCAAATACGTCCAGGGCGGCCCCGGCCAGGCGGCCCGTTGCTAGGGCCTGGTACAGGGCGTCCTCGTCGATGATGCCGCCCCGGGCGGAATTGATGATATATGCGGTGGGCTTGGCCAGCCGCAGTGTGTCGCTGTTGATCATGTGCCTGGTTTGGGCTGTCAGGGGTACGTGCAGGCTGATAAAGTCGGACCGGGACATGACTTCTTCCAGCGTTGCCGGCCGTACTCCAAAGTCGGTGATGGCCAGCTCGTAGGGCGGCATGAAGGGGTCGTATCCCAAAATTTCCATGCCGAATGCTTTGGCTCGCACTGCCAGGCGGGAGCCGATCTCGCCGGTGCCCACAAGGCCCAGTGTTTTGCCGTGTAGCTCGGCGCCGGTGAACATTTTGCGGTTCCAGTTGCCAAGCTTTACGTCTGCCGTCGCTTCGGCCGGCCGGCGAGCAAAAGTGAGCATGGCGGCGAATACATATTCAGCTACGGATATGGCGTTGGCATTACGGGCGTATACAACGGGGATACCCAGTTCCCGGGCCGCGCCAAGGTCGATATTGTCCAGCCCGACGCCTAGACGGCCGATGGCTTTTAGCTGGGGGGCCTTTTGCAGCAGCTCACGAGTTACCCTAGTCTGGTTGCGCACCACCAGGGCGTCGGCACCGGCAATGGCCTGCGGGAGGGTTTCTTTTTTCCACAGGTCGGGATCGTAGATAACTTCACCCAGGCCGGACAGAATGTCCAAACCCTCGGGCCAGATGAGTTCTGTTACCACGGTTTTCATATGGAGATACCTCTGTATGTATATTTGGGAAACAGCCAGTTAAAAAATGGTTTATGATATAGTTTAAAAAAATCACAACTGAATAAGTGGTATTAGGCAATTTATTACTATAGGTATGTGGTATTACCTCTGATTGTACATGCTTACGAGTCCCAAAGTCAATATCTTGCTGGTTTGACAGTATAAACAGTATAAATTGAATGAAAGAAGAACGGAATCCCCTTGAGGCATAAGGCTTTAAGGGGAAATTTTTTTGCAATTATTTGTCAT
This sequence comes from uncultured bacterium, assembly GCA_965539975.1. Classification (GTDB taxonomy): domain Bacteria; phylum Bacillota; class Desulfotomaculia; order Desulfotomaculales; family Desulfallaceae; genus CBETWA01. The sequence goes on from CBETWA010000082.1 coordinate 3,086, forward strand.
AAATGTGTGCCGGAATTGAGATGAATTGTGGTAACCAAAGAGGAGTTCTCTATTAAAAAACTTACAATAAGGGGTGAAACAAGGAGTGAAACCGTGTGACTGGTAAAATAGAGTTAACAAATTTAAGCAAATTAGGGTGAACACAATT
>CBETWA010000083.1:0-2248 GCA_965539975.1 uncultured bacterium
GAGCCAATTGCAAAATTAACATTCCGAACCAAAACACCAAAAGCCAACAACCAATAAACACAAGCCAAAACAAAAATTAGCCTGTTTTATGGCGTAATACAGGTATATGATCAAACCTAACGCAAAAAAAAGCGCAAAAAACCACCTATGGCTTCTTATAACACAGATAACAACAAACTTAACAAACCTTTTGAGGGTTATAACAACTAAGCAGCCGTTTCCAATAGCTTGCTTTTAATCTGCACCATTGTCGCAGCTATAAACGTAATCAAGCAAACCATGACATCAGTAAAAGCCTTATCTATGCCACGCTTGGTCAGCCAATCCATGTAAAGGTGGTCCTTTAACACCGAAAACAATCTTTCAATGGAAGTGCGCCGGCAGTAAAGCCCTTTCCAAGTGCGGCTGCCGCGATGAGGACTGCAAAACATGCGCGGGTTCTCCTTAATGGATACCCTTTTTACATAACCATAAGAACTGGCACACCTACATTCATTGTTGCACACCACCTGTTGGCCACAGGCCTTGGGGCACCGGAACTTGTTGGTCATGTTTTTCTTCTCGGTACCGCAATAAACCATCGGGTTATTACCCGGACACAGGGGAGTACCATCACCGGTGTAGCCTTTGTAAGCACTCTTTTTACCGCGGTGATTCAGTTTAATGATCGCCTGACCGCGCAGCTTTAAAGCATGCGAGTATACATACTCGGCATCATAACCGGCATCCAATAAGTAATACCGTGGTGTAAAACCCAGCACTTTATTATGCAGGTAATATGATTCATTCATCAGATCTTGAACAAACTCGTAATCACTAAAATTAGCCGGGGCAAATTTGGCGGCCAGCGGTACCGGCCCGTATTTAGTGTTAACAACCGACAAATGCAGCTTATAGCCATAAAAAGACTCAGTTTCCCCGGTGGAAGCAGTTCGGTGACCAAAGCCGGCACCGGTTTCACTGTTCTTGCGCGGGCGCTCCCTGGCCGGGATATCCGTACTATCAATTGCTATTTCACCATCCGAGCCAGATACGGACAATAACTGGGTGGCCAGGCTGGTACACATATCACTGAGTGCTTTTTGCGACTTTGGGTCAGTAAGGTCTTTTTCAAACCGGGAGAACACGCTTTCAGACGGCGTCCTTTTCATAATGTCAAACCCGCACCAGTGGGCTAGTAAAGGGGAATAAGCCAAGCACTTCACCAGTGATTTTGTGGTGGTTAGTCCCATAAGCTTCTTTAAAACCAGGGCGCGAAACAAAGCCTGTCTATCGTACCCCTTGCGTCCCGGCCCCGGACCGTCACAACTGGTATTAAGTTTAGCTATACCCCTACAGTCAATTTGCTTGATAACCTGATAAACTTTATCGTCCTCATTAAAATTTTTTGCAAAAACTTCAAAGGGAAAAAGTACTCCTTCAAGAATATACATTATAGGGTTTCACCTCGCTTGTATGTTATTTGTAGGGGTACAAAGAACATTTCTACAAGCAAAGAGGTGAAACCTTTCCATTTTGGTAATATTTAAGAGATATTTGTGATTTTTAGTTTTGGGTAAACGGTTTTTCCTGGCTTCTTAAGCCCGTGTTATACATAGGCTGGGAATTATGCAATTGGCTCAATCTACATACTAATTTTTTCGAAATATGTAATATATGTTATTGACGTTTGTTTTTTATAATGTTAAATTATTCACAAAGGTATTATCTATATTATTTTGGTAATAATAATGTTTCTTATAGTGATGATAAGGAATATTTAAGAATTAAAAAGCTTTTAATAGTTAACTTCCTCTTACTTCCAGTTTACCGTTACCAAGGAGCTTGTATACATCCATATTGCTAAGTACACATTGGATGAAACAACGAATGTTAATTTATACAATAGTGATTAACTTTCATCAATTTCAAATTAATATTGATCCCTGGTTAAAAAATCGGGGTTAAGGGGGGATGATTTATCTGGAAAATTTATCGATAGCGTTCCAAATTTAGTCTGTGATGCTAAAGCTGCTACGTTGGTAAATTTGTTGCTATTTATGTAATTTGTTAAATTTTTGACTTACGGTAATCGGATATTGAGCTGATTCCATCTTTTTTAGATTTTTTTTGTAATTTTATTCTAACAGTATTTTAGTTTCAGTATTTTATGGAAATATGTTTTGCATAATTATATAGATTTACCTGATTGGGGGGATCAAGTCCAAATTCTTGTGTAAAATTCCTCAGTTAGAGATCTAACCTCAAC